>NZ_DHYG01000040.1 GCF_002414005.1 Psychrobacter sp. UBA5136 | reverse complement strand
TTTAAAGTTGAGAGTGGGGTTCTCTTTTAGCACTTTTTATCAATGTCCGTACTTAGCACAACTTTTAATAAGGTTTGCGCCCAGCATTTATCAAATATCTTTTATTAAACAACTAGGAACTATTACCTTTATGCCAGCTTTGTCACCAACGTATCAGTATGCAGACGGGCAATTTTATCAATCGCTAAAATATCCTCTATATCTGCCGTCTCAGCTAATACTGGCACTTGTATCTCGTCCAGTGCTTGCGCATTAATCTCAGCAATATCAGTGAGGCGAATTTGCCTATTTAAAAAGGCTGCTACTGCAATCTCATTGGCGGCATTTAATATAATGGTTGCTTGCGTGCCCGCTTGCATCGCTTGACGCGCCAGACGCAAACAAGCAAATTTTTGTAGATCTGGTTTAATAAACTCTAAGCCACTTAGGGCAAACAAATCCAATGGCTGCGAGCCGCTGTCGATACGCTCAGGATAGCTAAGCGCATGGGCAATCGGCGTCTTCATATCTGGACTGCCAAGCTGCGCTAAAAAGCTGCCGTCGCTATATTCTACCATTGAGTGAATGATACTTTGTGGATGAATGACCACATTTATCTTATCCTCACTCAAATCAAATAAATGACAAGCTTCGATGAGCTCAAGCCCTTTATTCATCATCGTTGCTGAGTCGACCGATATTTTTTGACCCATCGACCAATTTGGATGATTAACGGCTTCAGCAACGCTTGCTTGCTGCATCTGCGCAAACGATTGCTGTAAAAACGGTCCACCAGATGCCGTTAGCCATAGCTTACGGACACCATGGTTTGATTGATGGATTTGGCTACTGTCTTGCTGAATGGCAAAGGGCAAACACTGGAAAATCGCGTTATGTTCGGAGTCAAGCGGCAGCAAAGTAGCGTGATGCGTTTTAACCGCATTAATCATCACCTTCCCTGCCATGACCAATGCTTCTTTATTGGCCAGCAAAATACGCTTACCTGCGCGAGCTGCTGCTAAGGTGGAAGGCAGACCAGCTGCGCCTACAATTGCCGCAACAACGGTGTCAGTTTGCGAGTCGGTTGCAATATCAACCAGACCTGCTGCGCCGCCGACCACATCGATATCAAGACCTGCGGCGTTAAGGCGCTCGGCAAAATCATCCACCGCTGCTGTTGGCACACCAACGCGTCTGGGCAAAAACTGCTGGCAAAGCGCAAACAGTTTGTCTAAACGCTGATACCCTGATAAGGCATAAACTTTATAAAGCTGAGGTTGCGCCGCTAAAATTGCTAACGTGCTATCGCCAATCGAGCCTGTCGCGCCTAATACGGCGATGCGTTGGGTCATAACCATCGGTGCCTATAATACAGTGAAAATTAAATGGAAAATAAAAGAAAGTAGTAAGTAACGCTAGCGCATTAACTTAGTTTAATAACAAGAGTTGAGCCGACTGTATTAAATAAGCAAGCCCTAGAAATTTTTAACTCAACTTCTTAGTGTTTTTATATGGTAATCAAACCGAAGTATTGTATTGCCCAAAAACCAAGGGCAAATATCGGCGTGGCAGACAGTAGTGAGTCGATACGATCAAGTATCCCGCCATGCCCCGGCAAAATGGTGCCAGAGTCTTTGACGTCAGCGCGGCGCTTGAGCATAGACTCAAACAAATCACCAAGTACAGAAGCTAAAATCGTTAATGCCGATAATGCGACAAAGGCGATCAATGGTACGCCAGTCAGTTGGAGCTTAAAGACGCTGATTCCGATGACAAGGAGCAAACCCGTGACTAGGCCGCCCGCTAGCCCTTCCATGCTTTTATTGGGTGAGACTTTCGGTGCCATTTTGCGCCGACCAAGCTTACGCCCAACAAAGTAAGCACCGCTATCGGCACACCATACCAATAAGAATACATAAAGCAGCCACCATGCTGACAGCTGCCATAAGTAAAACATGGCCGTAATGGCAGCCGTTAATATGATAGCGCCCATCCATGCAAGCTTTTTACCATACCATTTGGTGTGCGTGGGAAAAGCTCGAACCCAAGATATTGCCATCAGCCAAAGGATTAAAGACGCCGCCCACCAAAACAGCCATGTGATTTTAAACACAAGCGATATGACAGTCAGTGCCAAAACCAGCAGCACAAATAGCGCAGGCTGGCGCCATTTTGGCATCAGCTTGGTCCACTCGTAAGCCGCAATTATGGCACCAAATACCAACAGTGGCGCAATTAAAATGGGCGTTTGGCTCGCAAACATTGCCACACCAACGATAATAATGAGAACAATTGCCGTCTTAATTCGTTGCCACATATTTATCGAGCCTTATATAACGAAGAATGTTTGGTCAAAATCTATCATAACAGCGCCCTATAATAGCCCATTAATCATGATTAACGTTAATTAAAGCAGCTTATCATTGACCAAACAAGTGTAATTTAAAATGCTAGCGCCCCTTAACCAATGATTTTTAAAGCTATAATTGCCCAAAATTCTCTTAATGTGTCTGCTGCTCTGTCACCACTTGTTCGCTGGTTTTGCCAAAGCGGCGTTGACGCTGGGCAAACTCTGTTATCATCGCAGCAAGCTCTGCGACTTTAAAATCAGGCCATAGGGTTTGGGTAAAAAACAATTCGGCATAAGCAGATTGCCATAATAGGAAATTGGACAAACGATATTCGCCGCCCGTGCGTATCAGCATATCGACCGCTGGCGCATCGGCTAATTGCACATATCCGCCAAGCATTTCTTTATTAATATCTTCAGCTCGTAATTGCCCCGCCTCTACTTGCTGTGCTAATTCTCTGGCGGCGTGAGCAATATCCCATTGACCGCCATAGCTGATGGCGATAACCAAGGTCATTGCTTCATAGTCAGCGGTTTTTGCTTCCGCATCCGCCATTAAAGCTTGCAACTCTTCACTCAATTGGCTGCGATCACCGATAAAACGCAAGCGAATGTGATACTTTTGCATCCGCGGCATTTGCTCATTGATGGTTAAGCTTAAGAGTTGCATGAGCAGAGCCACTTCACTTGGCGGACGTTGCCAATTCTCACTAGAAAATGCAAACACCGTTAAGACTTCAATACCCGCCCCAACGCAGTATTCGACAATAGGGTCTAGCGCATCTTTGCCAGCGATATGCCCCTGACCTTTGCCTAACTGATGGATTTTACCGTAGCGGTTATTGCCATCCATAATGACGGCAATGTGCCGAGGAAGAAGAGCGGAAGCTGAAGCATCTGAAATAGACATAGGCTGACTTGCTTGTGTTTTAGATAAAGTAATGAGACGCGCGCTATCGCCTGTCAAAGATATTCCTATTTGCCATCGTTTTATTAACGACATAACCCCATCAAAAAAATTTGATAAAGGGCTTATAGCAAAATAAGAGCGTGATTTTTATACGGCAATAAACAGCCAATCACCACTTAGCATTGACTGTTTTTTAAGACAGGATAGTTCTCGCGCGCCAATTCTAATGAAAGAGAAAAAAACGTTTACACTTCCATCAAGACGCTTTCTTTTTTGCTGAGGCGGCTATCAATGGTTTCGATATATTTGTCGGTGATTTTTTGGATATCATCACTGGCGCGGCGCTCGTCATCTTCTGAGATTTCTTTTTCTTTTGCCAACTCTTTAATATCATTCATCATATCGCGGCGGATATTACGGATAGAAACGCGGCTGCTTTCCGCTTCACTGCGGGCAAGCTTTTGCATATCGCGGCGCGTGTCTTCGGTCAGCGCTGGCATCGGTACACGAATCACGTCAGCGGTCATTGGGTTTAGGCCCAAGTCCGCTTCACGAATGGCTTTATCAATCGCTTGCACCATGGTACGCTCAAATGGCTGAACCAGTAACGTGCGCGAATCTTCGACGTTGATACTGGCAACTTGATTTAGCGGCGTATCGGCGCCGTAATAGCTAACCATAACGCCTGATAGCATGCCTGGATGCGCGCGTCCGGTACGTACTTTGCTAAAAGTCGTCTCAAGCGCTTCCAAGGTTTTTTGCATGCGTGCTTCGCCGTCTTGCTTAATTTCTTTAATCATCATGTATCCTTATTTATCGTTATCGATAAATCATTCATTGCTGTTAGGTATAAATCATTAAATTACTGACACTTATGATATCAGTGATCTTTTATCCAATTAATCATAAAATGTGCGCTTAATGATAAACGCGGGTGCCTTCATTTTCGCCCATAATGACGTTTAATAACGCATTAGGCTTAGTCATATCAAACACTTGCAGCGGCACATTATGCTCACGGCATAAGGCAATCGCCGTTAAATCCATGACGCCGAGCTTTTGCTCAAGCACTTCATCAAAGGTTAAGCCGTCATATTTTTTGGCATCGGCATGTAAGCTTGGGTCTTTATCGTAAACGCCATCCACTTTGGTGGCTTTCAAAATTAAGCCTGCCTCGATTTCGATACCGCGTAAGCAAGCAGCAGTATCGGTGGTAAAGAACGGATTACCCGTGCCCGCGACAAAAATACACACTTCGCCATTTTTAAGATAACGAATGGCATTTCGGCTGCTATAGCTTTCAGTGACTTCGCCAATTGGCAAGGCTGACATCAAACGTGTTTTGATATTGCGGCGCTCAAGCGCATCACGCATCGCTAGGCCATTCATCACCGTCGCTAGCATGCCCATTTGGTCACCAGTGACGCGGCCGACCAAACCTTCTTGTTGCAACTGGGCGCCGCGATACAAATTGCCACCGCCAACGACGATACCGACTTGTACCCCAAGTCCGCGCAAGTGGGCGATAGACAAGCTCATCTTATCGAGCACTTCGGTATCAATCCCCATCTCTTTGCCACCGGCTAAGGCTTCGCCGGAAAGTTTTAGCAAGATACGAGAGTAACGCGGGTTTTTGTCAGACATGAGGTCACCTTGTTAGCATGAAATTATAATTAAAATGAGCAGTAAAACACAAATTACGTTGGACTTTAATTTGGCCTTTGAATGTATCCCAAATGTCATAACAAGCAGCAAAAATCATGACAAAGGGATAAAAAGCCAAATTGCGCTAATTGTAGCAAAAACTGCCCGCGATTGGGCAATTTTCACTTAGTTATCGTTGTCGCCTGCTAGCCTTGATAACTGGCAAACAAATCGTACTCGCTTGCCTCATCGATCGTAACGGTTAGGAACTGGCCGACTTTGACTTGCGCAGTAATCTCATCAACGTAAACGTGACCATCAATCTCTGGGGCGTCCGCGTAGCTACGGCAAATCGCGATACCCTCTTCACTATCAATCTCATCGACCAATACCGTCAAGGTTTTGCCAACTTTTTCTTGCAGTTTTTGTGCGGATATCTCTTGCTGTAGTGCCATCAAGCGCTCATAACGCTCTTGCTTGACGTCTTCAGGTACATGGTTTGGCAAATCATTGGCAACCGCGCCTTCCACTTCTGAATAGGTAAAAGCACCAACGCGATCAAGGCGCGCCTCGACTAACCAATCAAGCAAGCATTGAAAATCCTCTTCGGTCTCACCGGGGAAGCCAACGACAAAGGTTGAGCGAATAACGATATCAGGGCAAATCTCACGCCAGGCTTTGATACGCGCCAAGGTATTTTCGCTATGTGCCGGACGTTTCATCGCTTTTAAAATGCGATGGCTGGCATGCTGGAATGGAATGTCAAGATAAGGCAGTAGTTTCTTTTCGCCCATCAGCTCAACCACTTTATCGACATGCGGATATGGATAAACATAATGCAGGCGCACCCAAATACCCAAGTCATTTAATGCTTGGCATAAGTCATAAAATTTAGACTTTAGCGGCATACCATTCCAAAAGCTGGTTTTATATTTTAAGTCCAGCCCATAAGCAGAGGTATCTTGCGAGATAATCAGCAATTCTTTCACGCCAGCGTTTTTTAGCGCCATGGCTTCATTCATCACGCTATCAATCGGACGTGAGACCAAATCGCCGCGCAAGCTTGGAATGATGCAAAAAGTACAGCGGTGGTTACAGCCTTCTGATATTTTAAGATAAGCATAGTGGCTTGGGGTTAATTTAATCCCCGCCTCATTAATCAAATCTATCTTTGGATCATAGCTGCTATCTACGTCGCGCTTGGGTTTGGGCACATGTTGCGAGACGGCGGTAATCACTTCATCATAAGCATGCGCACCGGTGACCGATAGCACGGCTGGGTGCATGGTACGGATTTTTTCCGCTTCTTTACCTAAGCAGCCCGTCACGATCACTTTACCGTTTTTGCTAATGGCCTCACCGATAGCGTCAAGCGACTCTTGCACGGCAGACTCGATAAAGCCGCAAGTGTTAACGACAACCAAGTCAGCACCATCATAGTCGCTTGCCACTTGATAACCATCACGGCTAAGCTCGGTGATAATGCGCTCACTATCGACCAGCGCTTTTGGACAACCAAGCGATACAAAGCCAATCTTTGGCGCGGCGTTCACGGGCGCATCAATAGTCGCTGCATGGGCTAACGTCACATCGCCACTTTGCTCAATACTGCGGTTTTGGTTGTGGTTGGCTTTATGGTGGTAGGGCTGGTTAGTGTTTGCTTGACTGACATCTGCCTGACTGTTTTCTTGCGCTATAGTTGGCTTAGCAGGATTAAAAATAGTGGCAGTGTTTTTAGGCGCGTTAGAAGCTGGCTGTGCGGTGGTAACAGTCGAATTAAGCGACTCGGTAGAAGTGTTGGGCATGGCTGACCTTGCTAGAGATAAATTGGCTGTGCGCATTGTACGTTTTTTTTGTGATAATCGCCAGTTTTGCCGCGCTAGTGTGTTGATTTATGGTTAAATATTATACCCAGTATCTCTTTATTTTAGGCATTATCCATGACGGCTGATTTAATCACCGCTAAAGCGACGCCGGATTCGGCATTTATAGTGCAGCATTTATTGACGGCTATCTTATGGGTCGATGAGGCGCTGACCATTACGTGGTTAAACACGCAAGCCGAGCAACTCCTCGGTATTAGTAGTGGCCGCTTGCTAGGACAACCAATATTAACCCTACTTGCACCCGAAGCATTAGAACCGACAAGCAGCAGTAATCATAATAATAAAAATAGCGATGAGCAAACGGGCGCTTTAACCGAACGCTTTCATCAAGCAAAGCAGTACCAGCAGCCCTTTATTGATCATGATCACCTTGTTAGCACGCCGTTAAATGGTCATTTAGCCCTCTTAATCGACTATAGCGTGACGCCCGTCATTTACGAGCAGCAGGATTATTTTATTATCGAGATGTGGGGAAAAGATCGCCAAAGCCGTATTTCAGAGGAGCAGCGCCAGCAGCAACAATATAGCGTTGCTCGGCATATGCTGCGCTCGGTCGCGCATGAAATCAAAAATCCGTTGGCCGGTATTCGCGGGGCGGCGCAATTATTACAGCGGCAATTTATCAAATTTCATGATCTGCCTTCTTTTGCTAATGAAAATGCTCATTTAGCTTATGACCATACTGTGCAAACAAATGCGGCGAAAATGCGGCGCTATACCGACATTGTCATCTCAGAAACAGACCGCTTAAGCCAACTGATTGGACAATTTCTTGGTTCTAACCAACTGCCAAATTGGCAAATGCTAAATATCCACGAGCCGTTAGAACACGTTTTGGCTTTGGTAGTAAATCAATATCCAGACGTGGCGCTACAGCGAGATTATGATTTGTCGTTGCCCGAGTTATGCGCGGATAAAGATCAGTTAATCCAAGTTTTTTTAAACTTGATCAATAATGCTTGTGAATCGATGACTGAGCTTGAACAGACATTGCAACAAGCATTACAAAACAACGCGCCAACTATTTCTCGTCAATTACCATCAGACAGTCCGCAGAGCAGTCTTAATGCCGATAACAGCTATCAGCCAAAACTGCATATTCAAACGCGCGTTGTTTTTCAGCATACCATCGCCAGCCAGCAGCACAAACAAGTCTTGCAAGTCAGCATTAGCGATAATGGTTTAGGGATAGACAACGCATTAATCGGTCAGATATTTTTCCCAATGGTGACCAACCGCGCAGCTGGTACGGGTCTTGGCTTGTCTATCGTGCAAGATATTATCAGCCGTCATCATGGTATGATTGACGTCAGCTCCCATCAAGCACAAAGCTTTAGCGACAGTTCTAAACATGGCTATCAGCATAATCAGACATGCTTTACGTTATACCTGCCTTTTTCTCAGCCAAGCACTGATAGTTAATGCTTCCGTTTTTCATTTCTCACTGCTTATTAGGCGAAACCCATGACTCAGTATAATGACACTCAATACCTTACAAGCAATGAGCAAATTCCTATGGTCACCGTCAACAATGCGCCTGGTGCGCCTGATGACAATCCTGCCACGTTATGGCTTATCGATGATGATGCGGCGCTGCGCTTGGTATTAGCCGATACCTTTGAAGAGGCAGGCCTGACCGTTATCAGCTTTACCCAAGCGCAAGCCGCGTGGACACGCCTGAATGATATCTTGCAGCAGCACGAAACGACCGACCAGCTGCCCGACGTGATATTGACCGATATTCGGATGCCGATGATGGATGGTTTGTCGTTTAGCGATTGGGTACATCAGCATTTCCCTGCACTGCCGATTGTTATTATGACGGCGCATTCTGACCTCACCTCTGCTATCAACAGCTATCAAATGGGTGCTTTTGAATATCTGCCCAAGCCCTTTGACTTGGATGAGGCGGTTACCACAATTTATAAAGCCATCAATTACCAACCGAATAAGGAGCCAGTAAGACAGCCAACCGAGCCTGCTCCCATGGCTGAAAATAAAGCCAACAAGAAAACCAAAAATAAAGCTAAAAGAACCGCCGAACTTAAACCTGAAAACAAAGCTAATATCAATGCCCATACTAATAACAATCCGAGCGGCATTATTGGACAATCACAAGCAATGCAAACGGTGTTTCGCGCGATTGGGCGCTTAGCGCACTCACCTATTACGGTGTTGATTACTGGTGAATCTGGTACGGGTAAAGAGCTGGTGGCAGGCGCGCTGCATGCGCATTCTCCGCGCGCGCAGCAACCTTTTATTGCGCTTAATATGGCAGCGATTCCACATGATTTGATTGAGTCTGAATTATTCGGCCATGAAAAAGGCGCGTTCACTGGGGCGACAACGACGCGGCAAGGTCGTTTTGAGCAAGCGGACAGCGGCACGCTATTTTTAGACGAAATCGGTGACATGCCGTATAGCACCCAAACGCGGCTGCTACGCGTATTGGCCAATGGTGAGTTTTTTCGCGTCGGCGGACAGCAGCCGGTCAGAGTCAATGTACGCATCATTGCCGCCACCCATCAAAACTTAGAAGCATTGGTTAAGCAGGGCAAATTTCGTGAAGATTTATTTTATCGCCTTAATGTCATTCGCATGCCATTGCCGCCTTTACGAGCGCGGCCTGAAGACATCCCCGCCTTAGCAAACTACTTTATGCAGCGCGCAGCCAAGCAAATGCATAGCGCCGAAAAGCAGCTTCATCCCGCCGCGCTACAGCTGATGCAAGCTTTTGAGTGGCGCGGTAATGTCCGTCAACTTGAAAACGTCTGTCTTTGGTTGACGGTCATGACCACGGGCGACACCGTTATGATTGAGGATTTGCCGCCAGAGCTGCTTGCCAATGATGCATCTAACGTAGAGCAGCAACAAAGTGATGCTGCATATAGCCCTAATCAAAACAGTCAAAACATTCCACTCAGCCAAGGTAATCAAAATCAGAGCTGGCAGCAAGCGTTAGCGATATGGGCAAAGCAATCTCTGCAAACTGGCGAAACCGACATTTTACAAACCGCAACGCCAGAGTTTGAGCGTGTGTTACTACAAGCTGCGCTCAATCATAGCGGCGGTAAAAAGGTAGCAGCCGCCAATTTACTTGGTTGGGGACGCAATACATTAACCCGTAAATTACAGCAATTAGAGATGACGTCATTAGAAGAGAAAAATAACGGTGACTAAAGCCATAAATTGGCAAATTAAAAACCAACAATATCAAATATTTATAATATTTAGCAAAAATAATCGCTAAATAATTAAAAAAAATCGCAAATAGGGGTTGCCAAACCTTTTAAACTCTATATAATAGCCAACCACTGAGACGCACTACCGAATCAGTTAACTATTTAGATGGCGTTTGAATTTAACTGCCTTTAATGATAGAGTAACGACAATGGGGCTGTGGCGGAATTGGTAGACGCACCAGATTTAGGTTCTGGCGCCGCAAGGTGTGAGAGTTCGAGTCTCTCCAGCCCCACCATTTTCGGATAGTACATCTTAGACCAAATATTAAAACCTGCTTTTTAGCAGGTTTTTTTGTGTCTAGAATTTAGTATTCATAATTATAATCTTTCTAAATCCATTACGATTTCTTCCATACTTTGATAACGTTTTTCAATTCTCTTCGCCAATGCTTTATTAATAATACTTTGATAGCAATTATATTTTAATGGCAATCTTGCAATCGGCTGTTGGCAATGCTGCATCGCCCATTCTTTTAACGGCTCGCTACGTTGATTAGCAATTTTAAACGGTCGCTCACCCGTTAATATCTCATACAGCATTATTCCAAACGCATAAATATCGCTTTGCACCGCCCCGCCCTGCCCTTGCCAGCGTTCAGGCGCAAGATAGGCTGGCGTGCCAGCATTGTTTACCGTACTATTTTTCTTATTTCTTTGAACAATACCATTATTAATAGGTTCTGCCAAAGCAAAGTCAGTCAATAATAAATCAGGTACGATACCGCTAATATCCGCATGATTCGGCATGAAACCATTTAATAAAATATTACTCGGCTTAATATCATTGTGCAGCCAGCCAATGTGATGCGAATGGACAATGAGCTGGGCAGCTTGAATTGTTAGCTCATGCTTTTGCTGTTCAGTCAGCGTTTGTTTTAAACAGTGTGCCAGACTGCCATTGGCATAATCTAGCATAACAAGAATGGTGAGTGTTTGATGATTATTTAACATTTGCAGCTGTAAATGATGACTGGCTAATAGCGTCGGTGCAATAGAAGAGCAGTTATCTTGCTTGTGCGATAGCTTATTGATAGATTTTAAAACGTCAGCTTCATGTGCCAGACCAGCCATGTTTTGATAAGCATCATCACTTAACTGCCATTTAATCATCACCTGACCAAACTGTGGATGCCGGGCGCGTGTCAAACCTTGATATTCAATCGCATTACTGACACCCTGCTGACTGATACGCTGATGTGCTATCTTACTATACTGCAAGTCTGAAAATGCCATAGTCAACGCAGGCAGAATTTGCTGCGTAACCGCTTGCAAGGTTTGTTCTGCCAATCCTTGTTTTGTCTTTACTTGAATTGCAGAGCAATTGCTGGCACTATTTTTCATGGTAAAGTACTGCCTTGATAGATTTAGTAGCCGAATTGACATTCTTATTGTTATAAGCGATTCATATTATAAGCGACCCAACATTATGCCCCAATCTACCACGCCCGTTATGAATTATGCCCTGCCCGACCATGTATTAAATTTACTTGAGCAGTATCTACAAGAGCAGGTCACGCCAACTATCGAGATTGATCCTACCCAGCTGGCTTATCGCTGGGTCGGCGGTCATCAAGGACATTTGGAGCCGTTGGCAGTGAATTTGTTTTTAAGTTTAGATGACTTGCATGGTATCGATACGCAAAAGGCAAAACTGGTACAAAACACGCGCCAGTTTTTAAAAGGCTATCCAGCCAATCACGTTTTGATGACGGGGACGCGCGGCGCGGGAAAATCATCGCTGATTCGGGCGTTGCTACAAGCCTATCATAGCGAAGGGCTGCGTATCATTGAAATTGCCCGTGATGACCTGCGGGTACTTGATAAAATACGCGCTGCCATCCATGCGTTGCCAGCGGATAGTGGTTGCCGATATGTGGTGTACTGTGATGACTTGGCGTTTAACGCTCAAGATGAGAGCTATCGGACATTAAAAAGCGTCTTAGATGGGGCGCTGGACTCCGAGCAAGACAAGCTACTCGTCTATGCCACCAGTAATCGCCGTCATCTTTTGCCGCAGCTCATGAAAGACAATGTCAATATTTATAACGGTCAAACCGATGAGGTCAATCCTTATGAAACCATTGATGAGACGGTATCGTTGTCTGATCGCTTCGGCTTATGGCTGTCTTTTCACCCGATGGATCAAAATACGTATTTACACATTGTGCGTCACTATTTATCTATTTTGCCTACGCTTGGCTCAAAGAATGCCACTAAAGACAATGATGTCAAAAGAGCGGACATTAAAGAAACAGATATTAAAGAAAATGATGTCAAAACTGCAAATGATACGCTACCTGACAACGTTAGAGCAGCAGCGTTACGCTGGGCATCAGAGCGCGGTGGCCGTTCAGGACGCGTGGCGTATCAATTTAGCCGCTACTGGATCGGGCAAACACAATTGGCAGCTGAAGACAATCTATCTTAAACCTTAATTTTAATTCAATTTTTATGGTCGCGAGCAGAACCTAAATACTGGACGCGGCCATGCTCTTTATTATCTGACGCGTCCGCTGCGCCATTTACCATATATTGCTCAAAGTCAGCTGCTAGCCATAGTTTACCTCTGTAAAACTTTTCAGCATCTAAGCGGATATGCGCCATATTGGCTGTATCACTCTCTGGATTATCAAAGCTTTGATAACGAGCGCTAAAATGGGTCAAAATTAAATTCTTAAGGCCGTTTTCTTGGGCAAATCTGCCAACCAATTGCGCGCTACTATGCATCGGATCAAAGCCTGGTTTTTTTGTCTGAATCTTATTTAAAACCTCATGGGTATAAGTGGCTTCGTGTACCAATAAATCGGCATCAACTACCGCAGCACTTAGGCACTCTGGCGTATCGTTATCGCCAGCGACGACTATGCGTGTGCGCTGACTGTCATTATCGACATAATCTGCTGAATAAAGCGTGCGACCATCTTCGGTTATAACGTCTTTGCCTTGCTGTAATTTGCCCCATAGCGCGCTTGCTGGAATGCCATCGGCTGTCAATTTATCGGTGTTCAGCGTACGGCGGCTGATAGTTTGGGTGATGGCAAAGCCATAAGAGGCCACGCGATGCGATAAAGGATAAATATCTATCGTCAGCTGATGCTGATTGTCTAATGTAATCGTTACATGATTTTTATTTACATCATTTAGCACAGACAGCAAGTCTTCTATCGCCATAAAATTGATGACAAAGGAGAAATGTAGCTCAGTGGTTAAGGTGACGGCCTCAAGCAGCGTCGCAATCGCTTTTGGCGCGACAATGATTAACGGCTCACGGCGGCCTGACATTGCTGCACTCGCCAGCAGCCCTGGCAAACCATAACAGTGGTCGCCATGCACGTGAGTGATACAAATAGCCGTCAGTTGATGTAACGAAAGCTTGGTATGTAATAACTGCTGCTGGGTGCCTTCGCCACAATCAATTAAAATCCAAGGACGCGATTTTTTAGACTGATGGTTGTTTTGTGTGCTTGATGCATAAGGATTAAGAGCTTCAACGGCCAATGCTGTGACATTACGCTGCTTGGTTGGCACACCCGCCGAAGTTCCTAAAAAGGTTAGCTTTAACATAGACGACCTCTCTTACTTAATCCTTGTTTTTTATAACAATGCTTTTTATAACAATGCTTTTTATAACAATCTTTTTTCTAGCGCCGTTTTTATAGCGTCATTTTTATAGCGACTGGCATACCATCGTTCTTTGACCTTCAATCATTTGCCCGCCGTTGGCCGTACATTCATTAACCATATTGGATTCATAAGATTTCCAGCCACCATAAAAGCTTGCTAGGCACAGCAATACTACCAGCAGCTTTTGTGACCAAGCTTTGATAGAGACTTGCTGGCTATTGCTATCCAAAGTACTATCAGCAGTATTAATGGGTTGCTCGGTAACAGCGCCATTATCAGTCTTCTTGTTGTTCGTTTTATTGAGATCTGTCATTTTTTATCCTAAAAAAGGTTTTGTCTATAAATAAACAAAACCTTTACTTTAATATGTACTCAGTCATTTATGAATGACTAAATGCTTTTTATCTAAAATTTTAAACGACCACCCTTTTCTTCTGCGCGCTTAAAGGCATCGCGCTCTTCACAACGTTTTAGCCAGTTTAAGATATTGGCATATTTACTGCTATCCAAACCTGCTCCCGCATTGGCACCGACGACCGCAAGATGCATTTGAATATCAGCAGCGCTAAATTCGGCTCCTGCAAACCAATGGTTGTCCTGCAAATGCTGCTCTATCATGGCCAGCATGGTATCCAAACTTTTACTAATCATGCTTTTTTCGACTTGATTGCGAATACTTTTGCTGACAGGTTTGATAAGCATCGGTGATTGTTCGACCACTTTAGTAAACACCAGACGCATGACCAATGGCGGCATGAGCGACGCTTCTGCAAAATGTAGCCAAAAGGTATAAGCGTCCCATGCGGCTTCATTGTCTTCAGCAGGCTTAAATTGGTGTTCTTTATCATAATGCTTAAGCAAATACTCAATAATAAATCCCGACTCGATGAGCGCGCGGTCGTTTACCTCTAATATGGGCGCGTGACCGAGCGGATGTACTTGTTTTAGACTGTCAGGCGCACGGTAAGCCTTATTGCGCTCGTAGCAGGTCAATTTATAATCGAGCCCGAGCTCTTCTAATAGCCATAAAATACGAAACGAGCGCGAATTTGCTAAATGATGAAGATGTAACATAAACCATCCTAGTTATCGTGTGAATAAGTAATCATATTTATCGTTCTAAACACGCAAACAGTGAAACGTGGTAGCCCTATTAACGATAATAACGCAATTAACATGGCTTTAATACAGAAACTATGTAGAGCAATCAGGAAAAACATAATGACAAACAATGTCTGCTAAGTCCAATTTAACGCTTTTGCAGGCAAAGCTCATTTAGCATGTAACTCTTCGATTTTACGCGTCATCTTGTCAATTTTTTGCTGATATTTTCTGATTTTACGGAAGCGATGCGCAATCAAAACCCCTTTAATACGGCGATTTTTTAAGCGGCGGCGCGGCGGGAAGCTGCCGACTTGTGGCTCATTGTACGCTTGCAGGCGGTCGTGACGTTTACGCGCCAAATAACCAAGCGCACTATCGGCAATCATAATCAGCAGCGCGATAACGATCATGCCATACATAAATAGCGAGCCACCATCATTGATACTTTGCTGCAAAATGGTGATGGAAAAGATAAATAAAAATATCGGCTCAAGGTAACATAACGTACCAAACAATGAGACGGGCAGTTTTTGACTGGCAACCATGGTTAGCGCCATCGCCGCCGTGCTAATGATACCGAGTAGCGGCAGTAGATACCAAAACTTATCGGTGGTAAGCGCCAGCTCAAAACCGCCGCTTAAGTATAACGTCACCAACACCACCGGCGTTAATAAAACCAAATCCGAGATAAGCCCGGTGATTGGCGGTACGGCAAGCTTACGACGCAGCAAATAATAAGGCGGATAACCCAAACAAACAAATAAAGTCGCCCAAGAAATAGCGCCATATTGCCAAACATCATAAGCAATACCGAGCGCCGCACAAATCGTCGCAAGCCATTGCAGCAAACTCATGTCTTCATTATAAAAAAAGCGCCCCACGATAATCATAATCATCGGGTATAAAAAGTAACCCAAGGTTACCTCTAATCCCAAATCATTGACCGGCGCCCACATAAATATCCAAATTTGCGCGCCCAAAATTGGCGTGGGTATGATAAATAAAAACCACTCTTTTGCCGTCTTTAAAGTTTTTAGATAATCAAAAATGTGCTGCCACTGCTTTAAAACACTGACCAGTAGCACCAAACTTAATAGCATCATCAGTACGCGCCAAGAAGCCACTTGCGTCCCTGATAACGGCTGCATCAACAGACCAAATAAAAATAACACTGCGTATAAAAAATTTGCTGCTACTGCAACGATGGTGCCCTGCGACGTCTGATTGGTGGGGAGCATAACAACCGCCTTTAAAGATAAGCGCACGTCCTTGGCAATTTTGAAAAAAAACAAAAGCCTCAGACGCGAACGTCGGAGGCCTTGTGTCTATCAGCTTTTTTGTTTATAGAAGCTTTTATCTACCGCTTAACTATATAATTCTAAAATAAACGTTAACCGTATAGCATGTTTATATCATGGTCGGCATTATCTCAGAGTCAGAATAGATAAGCAATACATTGACTTAACCCGTCTATTTATTTCTATATTGAGCTTATTTAATCGCTATAAATATAGCGACTTATTTGGCGTCAAGCTGCTCAATTTTACGCTGTATGCTATCGAGTTTCCTTTGATAACGACGCATTTTACGAAAACGATGCGCTTTTAGCACCCCATCGATACGGCGATCGATCAGGCGGCGACGCGGCGGAAAACCGCCCACTTGCGGCTCGCGGTAGCCATGTAAATGGTTGTCACGGCGACGACGAAGATAACCCATGACACTATCAGCAATCATGATAAATAGCGCCAGCGTAATCATGCCGTACATAAATAAGGAGCCGCCTTCATCAAGGCTCTGGCTTAAAATGGTAATAGATAAGACAAATAATAGCATCGGCTCTATATAGCTTAGCGCACCAAATAACGAGACGGGTAATTTACTACTCGCAATCATAGTCAGTGACATCGCAAGCGCACTAAACGCCCCAAGTAACGGCAATAAATACCAAAATTTCGTGTTTTGCGCTGCCACGCTAAAGCCGCCAGTGCTATATAGCATGATGAGTACCACGGGTGTCAGCAAAGTTAAATCTGAGAGCAAACCGGTAATGGGCGGCACGGCAAGCTTACGCCGCAGCAGATAATAAGGCGGATAACCCAAGCAGACAAACAGCGTCACCCAAGATACGCTGCCGTATTGCCAGATATCATGACCGATACCTAAAGCTGCAAACAACGCCGCTAGCCACTGTAATGCGCTCATATGTTCATGATAAAAAAAGCGCCCCAGTATGATCATCACCAGCGGCAATAAAAAATAGCCCAAGGTAACATCAAGACCAAAGCCATTGACCGGCGCCCACATAAACAACCAAATTTGCCCACCCAAAATCGGCGTTGGTAGGATAAATATCAGCCATTCTTTTGCCGTTTTTAAGGTTCTTAGATAATCAAAGACATGTTGCCACTGCTTAGTAAAGCTGACCAATATAAGCAAACTCAAGAGCATCATCAGTATGCGCCATGATGCTACCTGCGTACCGGTTAAGGGCAGCATAAACAACCCAAACAAAAACATCATCGAGAACAAAAAACTCGATGATACTGCTGCTAAGGTTCCTTGAAACGTTTGATTGGTCGTAAGCATAACAACGGCCTTAGAAATAGGGCTTAATTGAAATTATTTATAATCAGTTTAAAAAAAGTAGAAATTATAATCAGTGAAAAGTAATATCGACGTTTTGTGAATAAGCAACATTCAGAAAAAAAGCCTCCAACGATGACGTCAGAGGCTTTCTCTAGAGCAGTATAAACCACCAAACTAAAAAGCTAACTACTGAGGCATTTATTCGTCATCGTCTGTGTTTTCATCTAATTCAGCATTCGATGTTTTGTCATTTAGCGTGTAATCATTGGCAATATCGATAACATCGTTGACGTCAGTCTTTGTCTCATGACCGGTTTCGACATCAATATCGATTTGTTCCTGACCGTCTACGGCAAAGGTGCCATCTTCTTTCATCGCCTCGACCAACTCATCGTCGCCCTCTTCGTGCTCAACGCGTGCCATAGCCACCAGTTTTTCATCTTTTGACAGGCGAATTAGCGTCACGCCTTGTGTATTACGACCAGAGCTTGCTACCTGCTCAACGGGCGTACGCACGAGCGTGCCTTTATCTGAGATTAAGATAATATCATCTTCAGGCTCAACCTTGGTCGCACGCACGAGCGCGCCATTACGTTCACTGGTTTTGATAGCGATGACACCGCCGCCGCCGCGATTTTGCGTATTGAACTCTTCGACAAAGGTACGTTTACCAAAGCCGTTTTCACAAGCGATAAGGATTTCGCGCACATCCTCTTCGATAACCACAAGCGATTTGATAAATTCATCAGCTGCCAGACGCATACCGCGCACGCCTTTAGCGGTACGACCCATCACGCGCGCATCATTTTCATCAAAACGAATAGCTTTACCGCTCGAAGCAAAGAGCATGACTTCTTGGTCGCCCTTGGTAATGCGAGCGCTGACCAATTTATCATCGTCTTCTAAACCAATCGCAATCAAACCGTTCGAGCGAATACTAGCAAACTGCTCAAGCTCAACACGTTTAACCGTGCCATTTGCCGTGGCAAAGAACACAAAATGCCCAGTCACATCAGCGGTATTTTGCGGTATTGGCAGCATCGTTGTGACCGTTTCATCAGGATTTAAACCAATTAAATTTACCAATGGACGACCACGCGAACCGCGGCTGGCAATCGGCACTTCAAAACCACGTAAACTAAAGACACGGCCCCTATCGGTAAAACACAATACCGTTGCGTGCGTTGAGGTCACAACTAAGTGATCAATCACATCATCTTCTTTCATTGCGGTCGCAGATTTACCTTTACCGCCACGTTTTTGCGCCACGTAATCATCAATCGGTTGCGTTTTTGCATAACCGGTACGAGAAACGGTCATGACGACGGTTTGCTCTGGAATCAAGTCTTCACGGTTAAAGTCCATGCGTGAATCAATGATATCGGTACGGCGCTCATCACCGAAGTTTTCGCGAATCTCAACCATCTCATCAGAGATAATCGTCATTAATTTATCAAAGTCACCCAAAATAGATTCTAAATGGGCAATTTCACGCAATAAATCTTGGTATTCTTCGGTCAATTTGTCTTGCTCAAGACCCGTCAAACGATGCAGCTGCATGTCTAAAATGGCATTGACCTGCTCAAGCGATAAGCGATAGCGCTCTTCGCCCTCAATCAAACCAAACGGCGCTTTAGGATCCTCGCCTTCGATAAACTCAGGACGTACTGACTGGCTACCGGCAGCGGTTAGCATGGCAACGACGCTACCTGAACCCCAAGTATTATTGAGTAAGTTTTCACGCGCAAGGCCACGGTTTGCAGAAGCTTTAATCGTCGCAATAATGTCGTCAATGTTGGCAAGCGCAACGGTTAAGCCTTCAAGCAGATGACCACGAACGCGGGCTTTATTTAGCTCAAAAATGGTACGGCGCGTTACCACTTCTTGACGGTGACGGACAAAGGCAGCGATGAGCTGACGCAAAGTCAACAGCTTTGGCTGACCGTTATCGAGGGCCACCATGTTGATGCTAAAGCTAGATTCGAGCGGCGTTTGCAAGAATAAGTTATTAACTATCACTTCTGCCGTTTCACCGCGGCGCAAATCAATGGCGATACGCATACCGTCTTTATCAGACTCGTCACGAATTTCTGTAATGCCTTCGATTTTCTTATCACGCACCAGCTCAGCGATACGCTCAATCAATTTGGCTTTATTGGTCTGATAAGGCACTTCGGTAAAAACAATACGCTCACGGTCGCGGTTAACGCCCGTGTCGCTCATCGGCTCGATAATATAGCGGCCGCGTACATGTAAGCGACCTTTACCGGTGCGATACGCATCTAAAATACCCGCGCGGCCATAAATAACGCCGCCCGTAGGAAAGTCAGGGCCTGATACATGCGACATTAACTCTTCGGCTGATATTTGCGGATTTTGCGCATACGCTAAGCAGGCATTAATCACCTCAGTCAGGTTGTGCGGCGCCATATTGGTTGCCATACCAACAGCAATACCGGTTGCGCCGTTGACCAATAAGTTCGGAATACGCGCAGGCAACACGCTTGGCATACGCTCAGAGCCATCGTAGTTGTCTTCCCAGTCGACGGTATCTTTATCCAAGTCAGCAAGCATCTGGTGGGTCAGCTTGGTCATACGGACTTCGGTATAACGCATCGCCGCCGGTGGATCATCATCAATCGAGCCAAAGTTTCCTTGCCCATCAACCATCGGATAACGCAAACTAAAATCCTGCGCCATACGTACAATCGCATCATAAACGGCACTATCGCCATGGGGGTGATATTTACCGATGACATCACCGACCACACGTGCTGATTTTTTGTAAGGCTTATTATAATCGTTAGACAGTACATGCATCGCGTACATCACACGGCGGTGCACAGGCTTGAACCCATCACGCACATCAGGCAGCGCGCGCGAGACGATCACGCTCATCGCATAATCCAGATAGGACTGCTTTAATTCATCCACGATGGCAATAGGACTGATCGAGTCGCTCATATACACTCCTTTATTTACATTCTTTTTCTAAAATTTGGCTCGGTTAAAAATGCTGATAGCCATACAAAAATAAAGGCGCTAAAAAGCGTCAATATCCCTGATAAACAGACTATAAAAAGCGCCATCAAACGAGCTAAATAATAGGAAAATGGCGATACGTTTCTTGTTAAAAGTAAGGTTTAATTAAAGAAGCTATTTTAACACATTTTTGCCGATTTAGGGGGTTCTCGATGCTATTAAAATCAAGCAAAACAGCTGATTAGCGCACTATCTTCCTTCCTAGTTAGAAAGATAAAAATGACTTTAATCACAGTGTTTTGTCTTTAGCATTTTTTGAATCGTAGTTCATAAAAAAACTGCACCTTTATGGGTACAGTTTTTTATGAATATCACCATTAGTACTTAATTTAGACCGTATTAAGATTGTTTAAACTCTTGATCAAAAAATTGACGTGTGGCATTAGTACAAGCGGTGCTAACAAGACCGGCGTGGTAAGTGCTAGCTACTGCTATTTTTGCAGCTTCTTGTGCTTCTGCTGGTGTACCACCGTCAGCAATCACCTTCTGGGCGGCATTATTACCAACCAACTGCACCGTAGCTGCAAATTGGTTTTGGACGCCTTTTGTTATTGTACTCACGTCCCAGTCATTCATCGAAGCTTTACCTACTAGGGTCAGTATAGACTTGTCTTCACGGTCATCATCGTCTTCATTAGTTGAATCAACATCCAAAACAGTAACGTTTAAATTAGTTCTTGGGTTTTGTTGACTAACATTTTCTAAAATAGCTGCCATTGCCCCAGTATTAAGATCATAAAACACGGTTGGATCTTGATTACCACCACAAATTAGCGTTGGCATGTTAGGGATATAACCCCGTAGATCATTTGCCTTTAACGCTTTGCGTAACTCGTTTTGCGGATTTTCTGCGGGTAGCACTCCTGTACCGGCTATTAAACTATCAGGATTTGCTTGAACATCAGCTAGATAAGCGGCGCGAAAGCTCGTTTGGATCAAATAATTTTCTGCAGCAAAACCAAATTTATCACTTGGCGAAACAGGATCAAGTTGAGGTATGCCTGTCGGTGCCGCTTGAAACAAAGCAGTCTGTGGTAGCTTGCCAGCTATTATTAAATCTTCAAAAGTTGATGTCGTTGGTAGCTTGATATCTGCATATTGATTAGTGAAAATTTCCGTGGGATTCCGATAGATTTTGCCATCTACGTTTTGTAAGCTTCTGGCCAACAAGGGTACAAAAGCAGTAGCACCGACGTTGACATTACCGGAGACTATAGCATCACCAAAAGCAGCCAACGCGTAAGGCCCTGATGATGGTGCAATGGCGGTAACAACTCTATTTTGATCCTGTAATAAACGAGCTGTCGCCATAGCCACGTGCCCGCCTTGTGAATAGCCGGTTATAAATAACTTACCAGAATCTTTGACCTTGACATAGTTAGCATTATTGGCAGTTTGCTGTTGTTTAATAAGCGCACGCGCTGTATCTAGCGCAGTGACCATCTCCTCTGATTGTTGCTTTTTATTTAGATACGGATGGTAGTCTAGAGTAGAAGTATCATAGCCGGCATAGTTTGGCACGACTACTATATAGCCTTGCGCGGCGAAATTTGCAGCCATCAGCGTCGATCTAGCGCCTGCCGGATTATCAAGATTACCTACTTGGGTAAAGTCATAGTTTTTTTCAGTTGCGGTACCATGAGCATGTAATAGTACTGGGCGATCACCTTGACACTCGTCGCTATCACCACTAGGTAGCATCAAAGCAGCCGTTGCATTGGTGGCCTCACCTGCTGACCCTTTAGTTTGGTAGCTAATTTTTTCTACGGTTACACCGCAAATAGCATTTGGTGTTACTGCTTTACCTATTTCTGAGGCTTCTTCCAACTCTTGATCTATTTGAGCAGCAGTAAAAGAGGCGATATGTTGGGGCGTATTATTAAAACCAATCTTATCATTGTCGTCATTACAGCCAGCAAGCAATAAGCTACTGGCTATAGCTAGCGATAATATACCGCGCGTCATGATGGGTTTGTTTATAATAGATGTGTTGGGTAAGACCATGATTGCTATCCTTAGCAGTGATAAAACAGAAAATTGCCTACATTCCTTGGCAATAAATAATTTAAAATTGCAGAAGCTTTATTAGGGAACGTAGCGGAGATTGTTGCTTAATTCTTACTATTTATACCCTAAAACTTAGGAAAAGCCAACAAAAAAAGAGAAGACACATCTCATACCTTGAAGTAAACAGCCTATGCGCTACACGTACCATGGCTTAGCGCTCTGCTTTACTGTAGGATACGCCAAAATATGTCCTTTGATAAAATATAACGCTTGAACATAAATAAAGCCCATGCAAAGTCATGGTATAAAGAACAAAAAATACCGCAGCCAACTATTAGTTACCACAGAGCCCGTTATGAACCACAAAAACAACCAAGAAAATAATCAATCGCTCAGCCAGCCGAACAAACAACCTGACACGCGCACCGATCGCAGCTTTGATGCGATTGCGGATCATTTTGAAAAAAAGGTTTATGGCGGCTTAAAGGGCGACATTCGGCTGGCAGTATTACGCCGTGATATTTTTGACTATACTAAGAAGTTAAGCAAAACGCTTGGGCGACCGTTACGTATTTTGGATGTCGGCGCAGGGCTTGCACAAATTGCCATTGAGCTTGCTACTCAAGGACACACGCTAGTCATCAATGATATCTCCGCCAATATGTTAGAAAAAGCCAAAGCAAGCGCCGCGCAAAATGATAAAGCTCTAGCTATCACGTGGTATGTCTGCCCATATCAAGCGCTTGAAGAAAAGTTAGCGGATAAAACAGAGAAGTTTGATTTGATTATGTGCCACGCCCTGCTCGAATGGTTGGCAGAACCGGCGGCTGTGATGGATTTTTTTGATGAGCACTTGAGCGATAATGGGGCGCTGTCGCTGTGTTTTTATAATCCGGCAAGTTTTGATTATCGCAATCTTATCATGGGTAATTTTAACTTGTTAGATAACGCGGATTATAAAGCGGACAATAAAAAAAGCCTCACGCCAAATCATCCGGTCGCCAAAGAAGAAGTAGAGACTTGGTTAAAGGCGCATGCGTATAAAACGATAGCTGCCAGCGGTTTACGGGTATTTCATGATTATGCGCCGCTAAAGCGCGGCGGTCATAACGACCCTAATGCCGTTATACGCATGGAGCTGCGCTACTCACAACTCGAGCCGTATAAATGGCTTGGGCGCTATTTGCATATAATGGCGACTCGCCAGGCTTAAGGATTCGCCAAGCTTAAGATTGCTGGTTATTTAACGTCTTCCACGCGCTCTGACCTATCATACTCTGACCAGGTGGTAGCATTGATGTCTTTTTCATCAAACACCACCACATGCTCTAGGATAGGTAAAATGCCGATTTGCGAGCCAATTTCATGGTTATGATGACTGGCAACCAACGATAAAACCGTTTGACCATCATCAAGCTGCAGACGATAAAGATAGTTTGCGCCGCGAAATACGCGTCCAACCACCAGCGCCGTCTGCGTGCTTTCATCATCATGAATGATATCGTCAGGACGTACCAATACCTTAATCGGCGTCCCATTGGGATAATCATACTCGCAATACAGCGGCTGCCCTAACTCATCATAGACTTCCATACGCCGATAAATATCTCCAAGCGCGGTCTCGACATGGCCTTCTTTGATAATGCCGTCTATCATCGCCCCTTCGCCGACAAACTCAGCAACAAACGGACTGACCGGCTCATGATAAAGCTCACTTGGCGTCGCCCACTGAACCAATCTACCTTTATCCATCACCCCTACTTTGTCGGCTAAAGCAAAGGCTTCGTTTTGGTCGTGGGTGACCAAAATAGCGGTGGTATTGGTACGTTTAAGAATATCTCGGACGTTCATCGCTAGGGACTCGCGCAGCACCACATCCAGATTAGAAAAGGGCTCATCAAGTAGCACAAGTTTGGGCTTTGGTGCCAATGCACGTGCCAATGCTACCCGCTGCTGCTGGCCACCCGATAGCTCACTGGGGCGTTTATCGGCGTGTTCTGTCAATTCGACAAGCGCTAACATTTCTTTAACGCGCGCTTTTTTATCGGCAGCCGACCATTTGTTCAGGCCAAAAGCGATGTTTTTTGCCACGCTTAAATGCTCAAATAACGCATAATCCTGAAACACCATGCCCATGCCGCGCTTGGCGGGTGCGACCGCAAAGCTAGTACGTGCTGATCGTTCCGTTAGACGCTGGTTATTTAAATAAATCTTGCCGCCACGGCTTTGCTCTAAGCCCGCAATCGCTCTTAACGCCGTGGTTTTTCCGCAGCCGCTATACCCTAAAAAGCAGCCGATTTCGCCTTGCTGTAAATCAAGCGATAAGCCATTGACGATAATCGTATCGTCATAGCCGACGATTAAATCTTTTACGCTAAAATACGCATCGGTGGCACTGTCACCATTGGCAGGAGAAGAATGATTATTTCGCACGGAGCTTTGTTTTTCTGTGCTTGGTTTTACTGCATTTTGATTTAACGGATGAGGCAAGCTTTTATCCGCTTGCAGCTGCGCTACCTGAGCTTTAGTTAATGGCGTTATTGGGGATTTTTTCACAGGCTCCGGTTTTGCCTTACCGCCAACTTTTACAGATTTTGGCGCTGCTGGATTGGTTGAATCGTTCATCAAGTCAGTATACATAGACGGTACCAGTAAGCTATTAGTGAATAAACCCATCATGAATAGGTTTTTAAATACTGTTGTTTTTAATAAGGCTATTTTTTAATAATTTCTTTAATAAGAGACAATTTAACCCTGCTTATCGCTTTGACGCAGCAGTATCCAAACCGGAATAAGGCCAACCAGCACGATGAGTAAACTTGGCAAAGCAGCACGTTCCCACATGCCCTCGCCCGTCATCTCAAACACCCGCACCGCCAGCGTGTCCCAGCCGTGCCGCCGCGTCATAAGCGTAATGGGCATCTCTTTCATGACCTCAACAAAACCCATCAATAATGCGGTCAACACCCCAGGACTAAGCACGGGCAACATCACTTGCCGCCAGCGCTGCCATGGGCTATCACTGAGCAATTTTGCTGCCGCTTCTTGATTCACGGTCAAGCGCTGTAGCTGACGGTCCACAGGCTGAAATCCCACGGTCATAAAGCGCGTTGACAAAGCAAGTAACATCACAATCACACTACCGGACAACACTTGTTTGGAGATAAGACCAAAGCCAATCATCTGATTGTCCAGCCACGCGATGGGTATAAACACCCCAACAGCCAGTACCGTACCCGGCACCACATAGCCTAAAGTGGCAAATGTCACCATCATCTGAGTGGTTTTTTCAGGATATTGGCGTTTGATCCACGCAATAGTTACCGCCAAAAAAGCAATAAACAGCGTGGTCATGCTTGCAATCATAAGGCTATTGGTCACAAAGCCGATATAACGTTCGTCAAAATCTTGGCGAAAGTTTGTGAGCGTCCAGTAAATAAGCTGTAAAAATGGCGCCAAAAACGCGATTAAAAACACCAGCGCACAAAGCCCTGTCATAGCAATTTTGGCCGCCGTACTGGTCTCAAGACGACGATTACCACCTTGAGAGAGGGTCGTGGTACCGCGGCGTGCTTGCCAGTATTGCTCAAACAATACAACGATAAAGACCACACCAATCAATAACGCTGCCAACTGCGCGGCGGTCGTCAAACTAAAAAAACCAAACCACGCCTTATAAATGGCCGTGGTAAAGGTGTCGACATTAAACACCGACACCGCGCCAAAGTCCGCCAATGTCTCCATCGTTGTTAATAAGAGACCACCAATGATCCAAGGAAGTGCTTGCGGTAATGCCAAACGAAAAAAGATACGGCTACGACCCAGACCGAGCATCTGCCCTGCCTCAATCACCCGCCTACCTTGCGATAAAAATGCTTGGCGTGCCAACAAGTAAACGTAAGGATAAAAAGCCAATGACAGGATAAGACCAGCACCCCAGACATTGCGTACCGATGGAATAGCAGATGTCACTCCAAACTCTCTTAAAGCCGTTTGTAGCGGGCCACTAAAATCCACGATACCAGCGGTAACAAAGGCAAGCACATAGGCGGGCATTGCTAATGGCAGCATCAGCGCCCACGAAAAAAACCGCTGCCCTGGAAAGCGGTACATACTCGTCACCCACGCAAGACCAGTGCCGATACTGCCTGCTATGATGATCACCATGGTCAATAACACAGCGGTATTTTTAAGGACTTGCGGCAATACATAATCGGCCATGTGCGCCCAGATTTCTTCAACCGGCTGTGTCCACGAAAACAGCACCACTATAATTGGGATGAACATAAACAACGAAATCAGCCCTAAGACTGATTTTGAGGTGATACGTTTTTGCATGGCATAGTCACGGCTGACAGTACGTCCTTGACGGATAGTACTATCAGAATCTCGATCAGCAGACGCTTTTGGCAGGGTCATCATAAAACTATCGTCATCATAAAACCATTATCGTCATAGAAACATTGTCATTATAAAACCATGTCGTCATAAAACTGTTACCGTATTAGACGCATAAAACCTTACTGTATTAGTATCAAATACTTATTTATAACCGGCTTTGTCCATCAATTGAATGGCTTTAGTTTGTAATGCGCCAAACTTCTGAACGCCGATATCATCTTGTCTAAATTTGCCCCACGATTTGAGCAAATCTGACTCATCAATGCCTTGTTTTACCGGATATTCTTTATTAGCACTGGCATAAAGCCCTTGTGCTTTATCAGAAGATAAAAACTCTATGACTTTAAGAGCATCCTCTGGATTGTCCGAATAAGCGGTTACCCCAGCTCCCGACACATTCACATGCGTCCCTGTGGTATCTTGGTTGGCCCAAAATATTTTAACGGGGAAATTAGGTTCTTTAGCAACGATGCGGCCGTAGTAATAGCTGTTCGACAGCCCCACTTCACATTGACCAGCAGCAATGGCTTTTAGCATGTTGGTGTCATCACTAAAAACATCTGTTGCTAAGTTTGCCACCCAACCACGGATGACTTGTTCGGTTTTCTCTTCGCCCAAGTGTTCTATCATGCTGGCGACCAATGATTGGTTATAAACCGATTTTGAGGTACGCAGACACAGCTTGCCTTTCCATTTTGGATCGGCCAAATCCGCATAAGTAGATAATTGATCGGCGCTAACTTTACTTGGATCATAAAATATCGTACGCGCACGTAAGGATAAACCCGTCCAGTGACCTTCTGGGTCACGATACTTAGCAGGGACGTTCGCATCCAAAATAGAAGACGATACGGGCTGTAGCAAGCCTTGATCTGCCGCTTGCCATAGATTACCGGCATCTACCGTCATGAGTAAATCAGCAGGGGTGTTTTTACCTTCCGCCTTTAAGCGAGCCATTAATGGGCCTGATTTATCGGTAACGAGCTCAACTTTGATGCCCGTCTCTTCGGTAAATTTATCAAGTAACGGTTTTACTGACTGCTCATGATGTGAAGAATAAGCGGTAACCACATGCTCACTGTTAGCAGGCGCAGTATCTGCAGCCTCTGTCTCAGCGCCAGCTGTCGTAGCATCGGCATTTTGTTCAGGCGTTTCTGCCTTGTTACAGCCAACCAAACCCAACATCAAGCTAAATATAGCAACAGATAAGGTCGCTTTGACAGGGCGAACAAAAGACAAAGGTGCTACGGGCGCATTCAATGACATAGATGTCTCCAAGATAATACCGCAGATAATAAGGGATAAAAATAACGCATCATTTGTCAGTCAAAATCACGTATGAATGATAAATGAATCGATGGAAGGGTGACAAAACTAAAAACAACATACTAATAGAAATGAGAGTAGTTATCAATACATTTATCTAGACCTACCATGTCAGTAAAGCGCTATTAACTGCTTAAAAATGATAGGATTACTTTGGTTAGCTGGCCTAAATTAATATGGGTTATCTAATACTGACTGTCTAATACTGCTTGTTTAATATTGGCTGTATAGCAGCCACTGCCCCAAAATAGCATTAACCGCCGCTTCTGTACGCAATATACGCGGCCCTATGTTGACTGCCGTACAACCTTGCTCGGTAAGTAGATCAATCTCATAATCAATCCAGCCGCCTTCTGCGCCGATAAATACCATACTTGGTAAAACCGATTCATGAGGTGATTTGGGGTTTGCGAATTGCTGTCCATATTGCGCAAATGACAGCGCACTATAAGGATGGGCGACAATTGCGCCATCAGTGATGAGGGGTACAAGCTCATCTTCGACAAAAGGTTTAAAACGTTGTTGCAGGCTGATGCGTGGCGCTATCGTATCAACACCTTGTTGCAGCCCCTCTAATACAAACTCGTCAAGGCGACCCAACATCGGACTTTGCCAATAGCTTTTTTGCGTCCGGTAGCTGTTGATAAGAATGATATCGTTGACGCCAAGTGCGGTCATATCTATGATCAGGCGGCGTAATACCTTTGGTCGCGGCAATGCCAAAACTACCGTGAGATTAAGCTTTGGTGGCGGATTTATGGTTAAATGGACATCACGCAGCTGAAGACTATCAGGCGCGATGTTTTCAATAATCGCCGTACCAAGCTTGCCGCCAAGCTGCCCAATTTTTAACGTATCGCCCACCTTAGCGGTCAATACTGTTTTCACATGGGCAATTTGTGCCAAATCTTTGATTTGTGCGCAGTCTTGTTGAAAGTTAGCTGCTGGCAATAGTATACAGTTCATAGCGTTATCTATAACAGCTCTTGCTTCACGTCTTGGTTAAAGGATGATTTTGCGTATTGCTGAATCACATCCTCAATCATCGATAGCTGCCGACCCAGTACCGCTTGCTGCTGCTCGGTCACCTCACTTCCCGCTTGCCCTGCTCGTTTTGCCAAGGTTAAATGGCTGAGCCAATATTTTAGCTGCTGATAAAGTAGACTATCGTCATCAGTAGATGACTGTTTACCTTTTTCTTGCGGCACAAACGCTTGCCCATCAGCATTAATACGTCGATAAAAATTATTGTTTGGTTGATATAGCGCACCAACGCTCGCCAATTTATCGACCACGCTTTGACAAGATTGGGTATAAGCACCCATCAATACCGGTGTTGCCACGCTTGCTGGCTCAACGGGATTATGGCCGCCGATATCGACCAGTGAGCCGCCCACCAATGCCACATCCGCAAGCGCATACCACTTCATCAACTCACCCATACTATCGGCCAAGTAAACTTGAGTATTTGAACTGATTGCACCGTCATCACTACGCCGCGTCATTGTTAAGCCCGACTTTTCAATCAGTTCTGCCACTTCATCAAAGCGCTCTGGATGCCTTGGCACGATAATTAGCAAAGTATTGGCTAATGCAGGGTTGGATAAGATTTGCTGCTGCCATGATAGCGCCGCCGCCTCTTCGCCGCTATGCGTGCTTGCTGCTACCCAAATCGGACGATCTGCCACACCTAAATCTGCGCCATCGTTTGCTATTTCAGCTTTTTTAACATCATCATTGTCATTATTCAGCTTTGGCGTATTAATTACCCATTTTAGCGAGCCTGCGACGCGGATTTGCGCGCTATGAGCGCCCAGTTGCCGAAAGCGTTTTGCCGACTCATTATCTTGGGCAATAATCAAACTTAAGTTTTTCATCATACTGGCACTGACCGCGCCAATTTTTTGATAACTTTTAAAAGAAGACGCTGATAGTCGGCCATTAACCAAAATACTTGGGATATGATGCTCGGACAATTTAGTTAAGATATTCGCCCAAAGCTCGGTTTCCACAAACAGAGCGGCAACGGGCTGCACATGTGCTAAAAACGTTTCAATTACCGCAGGGCTGTCGACAGGAACATAGCTATGGCTCAAACGACCTTGGGCGATGTCGTCGGCAAAGCGGCTGGCACCGCGCGCATATCCTGTCTGCGTGGTGTTGGTCAGCCATATCTGATAGCCTTTTGCTAATAGCGCGTCAAGCAAAGGCGCGACGGTATTGGTCTCGCCTAACGATACTGCATGGCACCAGATGACTTTTTTGCCATTGCTCTCTTTATAATTGCCATCTTCATTGGCATTAGACTTAACTTTGGCACTATGCACAGGCGGCGCAGGATAACGCTTACCAAAACGCTGCTCAACTTCTTGCTGATAATTGTCACGCTTATGCGAGCGGCGCCATACTTGCAAACGATATAGCGGTTTTAACAAACCAATCGTTACCTGATAATAAATGGGTGGTTTATAAACGGCTCGGCTTTGTAGTGGCGGAGTCGACTTATCAAGAGAATGTAAGGAATTATCAGAAGATGGCATGAAGAAGCCCAGATTAGTAATGGATCGGACGATAAGAGATGGCGATAAAAAACGCGCCAATTTTACCTGAATTTAATGCTAAACAATAGTTTTAAGCACTCGCTATTAGAAACAAAAATTTAAAAACGAGAATTTAAAAGTTAGAATTTAAAATAAGGCGTTAGACAATAATAAATATTAATATAGCGACCACAATAATCACTGCAAATAATAACTGATAACGTTTGATACTGTGCTGCTCTTGCTTTTGGGTGCTGATTAACGCCTGCGCTTGCTGCCACTGACTGACCAAACTGGCCGCTTCTGCATGACCATTTTGCGCCGCTTGTTCCAGCCAATATTTGCCATTAGTCATATCTTGCGGCACGCCAAATCCTTGATAGTACATCTTACTTAATAGGCGCTGGGCACGGCTGTCGTTTTTGCTGGCCGCTTGCTGAACCCATTCAACGCCTGATGCCGTGCCCGCCGTACTGTCGGTAGCCAGGCCCTCATCAAGTAGCTCGTACATGGCCAAGCGTAGCATAGCCGTACTGTTGCCAGCATTGGCAGCTTCTTGTAATTTCGCTAGTGCTTGCTGCTTTGCTGCCAAATGCTTTTGTGAAAATTTAATCTGCGCGCGCGGTTTGTCTTGCTTAGCAATATGCTGCTCAAATTGGTCTAAAACTTTACAAGCTTGCTCATATTCTGTCCTGCCAGCGGTTTGTGGTACCTCTATTTCTTTAAGCTCTGTAAGCAGTTGGCTAAAAAGCTCTGGGGTTGGCGCTTCTTTTATGAGGGGTTTTACTGCTGGTTTTATTACTGGCTTTGGCTCTATTTGCTTTAAATTTACTGGTGTAGTTTCTGCTGCTGTCGATTGTACAGTGGAGCTTTCTAATGAAGCAGCTGATGAATTAGACCTTGCTAATAGAGTGTCTGTCTTACTAAACTCAGGTGCTGTTTGCAGCTCTTTATTAGCAGATTCTACAGCGGCAGAGACAGATAATTCATGATTATTAACAGCGTTTGGCAACCTTGCACTGACTGCTTGATATAAACCGCTTGCGACTTGGCCACCTTGCACCGACTCAAAAAGTCGATCAATGTGACCAAACAGGCGCAGGCCTATTGGCTCTAAGGCAAAAAATAGCGACGGCATATTATGCTTAGCATCTACCTTACTGTCGTCACGATAGATAACCGCCATATGCTGATAAAAATCATCGGTTAAAATCGGTAATGCAGAATAACGCTTACGTAGCTCAAATTCTCCAAACCAATGCGGCGTGTGTCGCCATTGCTGCGCCAATACGCGTCCGGCATAAAACGCTAAAAATACCATAAAATTACGGTGGCGCTCATCTGCCAGTAATGCCGCCTCATCCCACGTGCCAGCCTTAATCATATCTCGGCGTATCTGCGACAGCAAGGTATCTATACGCTGTAAACTTGCCAGCGACTCATCAAGTTTGCAGCGCTGCAATTCGGTTTCATAAGCCATGCCGCCAGCGACGGGGCGCTCAGCTAGGAAATCTTGCCAATAGCCTGCTGCGATATAATCAAGGGGCGTTATGGGCGATGCAGACATAAGACAAGTCTATCCTTTAACAAAGTAGCAATTTAAAAATAAGCGTTTTAATAAATAAGTATTTTAAAAACTAAGCATTTTAAGAACCAATAATAGAGCTAATGAATCAAGTATGATAATAATAAAAAATAAGTAGTTTACCTTAACCCAAAATCAAAAGCGCTACAATAAAGGGCTAAATAAGCGCACCACATTATCCAGTAGGCGCTCGGCGCCGTGGCGCTGTTGCCATTCCTCTAAACTTAAAAAACGGCAGCTTTGCAAGTAGATTTCTTGGCAATCAGCAACCTGAGCGACCATCTCTGGCGTATAAATCGCCAAGCTGACCTCCATATTTAAATAAAAACTGCGCATGTCAATATTCACCGTACCAAACAGACAATAGTCGTCATCAATAACCACCGTTTTAGCATGTAGCAGTCCGCCTTTAAACAGCGCAATGGTCACGCCTGCTTCAAGCAGCTCTTGATAATATGCTTGCGAGGCGTGCTGCACCAAAAATGAATCCACCTTTTCCGGGACGATAATCGTCACCTCGACGCCGCGTTTGGCCGCCGTAGTCAGCGCCCCTGATAAGGCTTCATCGGGGACAAAATACGGCGTGGTTATACGAATGCTTTTATTGGCGCGGTGAATCACCGTCACCAAGGTATTATAAATCACATGCGCCGTGACTTGCGGCGCTGACGGTATCAATTGCGCTAATACATTTTCTACCACTGGCATGCGCGGTATGACAATTGAGGTCGACCCAATCTCGGGAATCTCATGCGAGTCAAAAAACTCATCCAACACTTTAACGCGGCTATTTATATCATTAATGGTCGGGTTCATGACATAAAGCTTACGGGTATAATTATTCACTCGGTGATTGAGCGCGTCGAGATTGTCTTTATTCTCCGCTCCGATATCAGTTGCCACCACCTTCGCCATCGCCGTGGCAATACTCATCGGCTCTTGACTGACACTACGTATCGCCACGTCAATCCATTGACCGACGTTTTTATTTTGCTTAAAAAACTTCGGATCAACCAAATTAAAACTGCCGATATAGCCTATATGTTCGTCAATAACGACAATTTTACGATGATTGCGCAAATCTGAGCGCTTAAACAGCGTTTTAAACAACCCAACCGGTAGCGATTGATGCACAAAAACCCCAGCTTCTTCTAGCATACGATGCTGTTTGCTGTTAAAAAAGCTAAAACTGCCCACACTATCCGCTAAAATATGGCACTCTACGCCGCGCCGCACCGCTGCCATCAGCGCATCCATGACCTCGATTATTTGCCCTTTTGGATAAACAATATAAAACTCCATCAGAATAATGCGCTGGGCAGCATTGATATCTTCTATTAACCGCCCGAAAATAGCATTTGGCGTGGTCAATAGCTGCATTTGATGGTCGGGAAATACCCCAAACCCTGTCCAGCGCGTACCGATTTTACTGACGCCGCGGTAATTATCAGGTAGCAGCTCTTGCCCTTCATCAAACACCAACTGTTCACGCTTTGCCATATCATTCATCAGGAGCCGCGCCTGATTCATGCGCGCTCGATAGCGCCGCCCGATCATCGGCTCGCCCAGTAAGATATAGGCGATAAAGCCAACCAAAGGCAGCGTATAGAGCACAGCAACCCAAGCAATCGACACGCCAATATTGCGCTGTACCGTAACGATACGTAGTGTCATCACTATCATTAAAATGATATGCAACAACAGACCCAATCCAGCAAAGTCGCCTAACGACCATGTGGTAAAATAGTCATCAATAGAAAAGTCACCTATTTTAAAAATATCTATGCTCGCCTCCCTCTTTGGATAACACTCAAACCATTTGTCTTTTTGCCAGCTGTTTTATTGATTAGATACAAAAAGCATTATCAGTATAGTGGCTTTTAGCAGGCGCGCAATGAATAACTGTGTAGTGGTTGTATAGTCTATGCTGTATGGTCTATGTCGTTACTTCTGTGCGCCTTTATTGAGCGTTAATAAAGGCTATTAATCACAATTTAAAAAAACTTGAAATAATATTTGACAGCCATGTGTAAATCTATATAATACACACCCACAGCAAGGGTGATTAGCTCAGTTGGTAGAGCGTCTGCCTTACACGCAGAATGTCGGCGGTTCGAATCCGTCATCACCCACCACTTATTAGCAAGTGGGTCTTTTAAAAGACGAAATGCTAAAAACGACCTAAGCAGCGGTAGTTCAGTTGGTTAGAATACCGGCCTGTCACGCCGGGGGTCGCGGGTTCGAGTCCCGTCCGCTGCGCCATATTTAAAACTTAGCTTAGTTATTATTAAGTACAAAGTTTCAACCTCAAGTATTTATTTACTTGAGGTTTTTTTGTGCCTGTCTATTTTTATAAACTATTAACCGCTGATTAAATTTTCGCCATGATTAGCCTATTTAAATGACTATAGAATGAATTATTGAATTAAAGTCATGCCCTCGCATTTTAGTAATACGCAAACCTCCATTTATTAAAATTTATGGTGGTGTGTCAGAAAG
>NZ_DHYG01000007.1 GCF_002414005.1 Psychrobacter sp. UBA5136 | reverse complement strand
TAATTGATGACACGCCCTAGTGCATTTTGACACAATTCAGCGGCAGATTGTGGATGTCTATTTTTGCTACACTATTTGCACTCTTATTGCCGTTAAATGGTTGTTATGGAAAATATACTAAAAAAACTCCCCTTTTTGCACCAACGCTGGTTTCAGTTTCTACGTTTTTTGACGCGGCACTTTTTTGAAGACAACTGCCAACAAAAAGCAGCATCGCTAACTTATACGACGCTATTGTCTATTGTGCCTATCTTAACGGTACTGTTGATGATTTTGTCGTCAGTGCCAGCGCTTGCGTCGGTCAGAGCGCAGATTTATGAAGTGATATATAGCAACTTGCTGCCGCAATCGAGCTTACAAGTCAGCAAATACATCAATAACTTCGCTGAAAAATCATCAAATCTGACCATCATCGGTTCAATGGTGTTATTTTTTACCACCATCATGACCTTGACGACCATTGAGCGCGCTTTTAACCAAATCTGGCGGGTGGAAAATCGCTCCGGCGGCATGAAGAGCATCCTGCGCTACTGGACCATCGTAACACTGGGCCCGCTGATTTTAGGCACCGCATTTATCGTCTCAAGTACGGTACAAAGTTTAAGTTTTTTAAATCGACAAATCGCCGGTTACGGTATCGACTGGTCGTTTTGGATCCAAGTCGTCTCCATTGCCGTCACAGTAGCTGGCTTTATCAGTATGTATTGGTTCATTCCAAAAGCGCGTGTCCCTGCAAGAAACGCCGCCATTGCAGGTGTTTTTGTGGCTATCATCTTTGAGCTGATGAAGCACCTTTTTGGTACGGTAATGGCGAACTTTACCAGCTATGAAGCCATTTACGGGGCATTTGCTGCGCTGCCAATTTTTTTGTTGTGGATATATTTGTCGTGGAATTTGATTTTATTGGGCGTTGAGATTAGCTATACCTTGACCATTTTTGAGACAGAAGAAGTTTATCCGCGCCATCCGCTCCTAAGTTTGCTCGATATGTTAAACCTCATTTATACCTGTCATCTAAAGGGCGAAGCGGTGAGCGAGCAGGCGCTGCGTAATGTCTTAGGACGCAAAGAGCTGCCAAAATGGTATACCTATATTAATTACTTGCAAGACAGCAATCTCATCACCATGACGGAAGAAGAAGATTATGTGCTAAAAAAAGATTTGAGCAAAATGACCTTATGGGACTTTTATTGCACCCTGCCCTATCCGTTGCCGATTAAAGATGAGCTCGATGAGATGAACCCAGAGGAGCAAAAACCTTGGCTAAGCTTGCTGGTGCATCGCTTTGAGAATACAGAAGCCTATGCCAAACAGCAATTAGATGTGCCATTAAATGCGATTTTTGCCCACAGTGAGCCGCGTAAAAAAGCAGAGGGAAATGAAGCAGGTTTAACAAAAAATAATCGATCCAAGCTTTTTGGAAAATTCAACGACGAGACCGCTAATCGCTTAGCTAAAAAAGATAAAGTTCGGGTTAACGTCACGCCGGATTTTGATCCTATCGCTTATGATAAAGACAGCGATGTGGAATGCGATGCGCGTAATAATGAAATCCTTATCCCTAAAGATGTTAATGAAGATAAAGCTTCTATATATGATAGTTCAGCGAGCAGTAGAAGCGATATTATTACCGAAGCGGATAAGCCTACGAGAAGTTAGCTTAGTATCGTTTTGCTAATATATTGTATAGATACCGTGCAGCTGGGATGAATTTTCCGTAGCCTCTGTGATAACAGTAAGCAAGGAAAATTTATAGCAGACGCACTGCTTACTAATGTAGCGATTTTATCTTGACCTGACTATAACGTGGCAGTTCTTATCAATAAGACTTTGCTTAATTTTTTAAGGCGTTTTTGGAGCGTATCACGTTGGATAAACACCCTAAAAATGGCTGGTTTACATCCGTATTGCACGCAATCACACACGGGCTAAAGCAATTTACCCAATTATGGTCGCTACAGACGATAATGGATTTACCCGATCGCCTAAGAAATCTATGGCAGCAGCTGATTGGCTCTTATTGGTTTATTCCGTCCGCTTGTGTGTTGACCGGTATTCTACTGGCGCCTTTATTGGTCACCATCGATGAACATTTCGACCGTGAAACCGTCAGGGAGCTAAGTTTTGCCTTTACCGGCGATGATGAGGCCGCGCGCGCTATCATGACCACCATTGCAGGTTCAGTGTTAGGCGTTGCTGGTACGACGTTTTCGATTACGATTGCCGTGTTGTCTATGGCATCTTCGCAGTTTGGCCCCAGATTGCTGCGTAATTTTTTGACCGACACACCCAATCAGTTTGTGTTAGGCGCGTTTATTGGCACCTTTAGTTATAGCTTATTGGTCCTAAAAGCCATCCATAAATACGACGTGGCCTTTGGTGTGCCGCAGTTGGCCGTGACCTTTGCTATTATTATGGCGATTATTTGCGCTTTACTATTGGTGTATTTTGTGCAGCATATGGTGCACGCCATTCAGGCCTCACACGTGATTCAAGGCGCCAGCAATGATGCGATTAAAAATATCCATTATTGGTATAACGACCGCTGCAATATCGCGCATCAACGTAACGTTGAGCATCAGGATGTTGAACAGTTTCATACTTGGCCTGCCACGCCAATTTACGCCTCAAGTTCAGGCTACTTGCAGCAAATCTATCTGCAGTCACTTATCATCTTAAGCCAAGATTATGCAGGCGTGGTGCAAATAAACGCCAATCTTGGCGATTTTGTCACCGATAAAAATGTGATTGGATATTTTTATCAACGTCCAGCCGACCATCCAGACAACCGCCAACAAACCAACACGCCAAATCTTGCTATCGTGCCGCGTGCACCCGATGGCATGTTTTGGCAACGCCTTGCTGGTTGTATCCGTATTGAGCAGCGCTCGACTCACTCTGATGATATTGCTTATAGCTTAGGACAAATGACTGAAATCGCTGTCCGCGCTTTATCACCCGGTATTAATGATCCAAAAACGGCGGTGAATTGTGTTCAATCACTGACCGCTTGTTTAAGCATTATGATGCGTCGCCAGCCGCCTAGCCCCTATCATTTTTATACAGCATCGCCAGATAAATCGGCATCAAATAAAATAGCTACGGACAACGATAACACTGGCAGTAACAAAAATAAGTCACGCGCCGCCATATTGGCCGTCGTGACTCATACCCCCAACATATCCGACTTTATTGATGCCTCGCTTGGTGAGATACGTCGTTATGCAACGGCAGATTTGATGGTATTAAAGGCGCTTTGTCAGGCAATGGTTGATCTCAATTATGCTAAAGTCAACGATGCCCAGCAGCAAACGCTATTGCACGAGTTAACCCTGATTGAACACGCAGGACAAGACAATCTAAACTATCAAGAATTGGTCGCTGACTTAGTGGCTATGTGCCAAAACGCGCGGCAATTTATTGTTAACGACGATGCCCAGCATCAATATTTTGCCTATGCGCCTAAATTTAACGATCACATTCATCAAGCACTACGAACGCAATCAAGGTGAGCGCTAAAATAAGCGCCTCTATAGCCAACTGCACATAAAAACGTGACGTTAATAGCCACTTAAATCTCGCCATATAAATACTGACATTCTCCTAAGCGTAGGACCATTTTTTATCACTATTTGAGACTTTTTTCATGACCCCTACAAGCAGCCTGAGCATACTTGAAATCAGCGCGATATTTTTATCGATTACCGCTTTACTGACTTATGTGAATCATCGCTTTATCGGCCTACCGACGACGATTGGCGTGATGGTCATCTCTATTTTGTTGTCTATGGCCGCGATATTTTTAGGCTTTTTAGGTTTTGATAAGCTGATTGATTATGAGGTAAGTTTATTAGAGCAGCTTGATTTTACCGAGGTTTTGTTAGATGGCATGCTGTCTATGTTGTTATTTGCCGGCGCATTGCACGTCAATATTAGCGACTTAAAGCGTTATAAACTGCCCATCGGCATTCTTGCTTGCCTTGGTACCCTCGTATCAGCGCTACTGATTGCCGCGGCCCTTTACTTTATGTTGCCGCTATTTGGCTTTGGGCTGTCATTTTTGTGGTGCTTATTATTTGGGGCTTTGATATCACCAACCGATCCGATTGCCGTGATGGGGATTTTGGCATCAGCTGGCGCGCCGAAAAGTATTGAAACCGTTATTGCCGGTGAATCCTTATTTAATGATGGCATTGGGGTGGTTATCTTTGTGCTGCTGCTCGGTATTTTATCGAGCGGCGATATTCCAACCGCCAATTATGTCGCCCATACCTTAGCGGTAGAAGCTGGCGGCGGCATAGTCTTTGGTTTGGTGCTTGGGGCAATTTTATATTACATGCTAAAGAGCATCGATAGTTACCAAGAAGAAGTATTACTAACGCTTGCAGGGGTGATAGGCGGTTACGCGCTCGCCAGCCACTGGCATTTATCAGGGCCGCTTGCGATGGTGATGATGGGCTTAATGGTAGGTAATCGCGGGCGCGCACTGGCGATGAGTGATAAAACGCGGCATTATATTGATTTGTTTTGGGAATTAATCGATGAGATTCTTAACGCTATTTTATTTGTGTTAATCGGGCTTGAAGTAGTGATGATTGCGTATTCGGGTCATCTATTTATTGCCGCGGGCTTAACAATTGTTATCGCTTTGCTGGCACGCTTTATCGTTGTTGGTATGACCACCAAAACCTTTCACCGTCAGCTTGATTTGCCAAAAGGCGCGTGGAAGGTGCTGACATGGGGTGGATTACGGGGCGGGATTTCGGTTGCTTTGGTGTTGCAGCTACCAGCGGGCAGTGAGCGCGACATTTTATTGGCGCTTACTTATGCGGTGGTCATATTCTCTATTTTGGTACAAGGTTTGAGCGTTGGGAAAGTGGCCAAAAGCATTCGCATAGATGAGAAAGGCGTAAAGATATAGCTTTATCCAAGTTCACTTAAGCCCCAATAAGTTCAATTATAAAAGGCCAGTATAAGATAACAGCTTATACTGGCCTTTTTATGGGTATCGGGATCGGGAATCGAGCGCTTTTAACCGTTTTTATATCAAACCTTTACGCTTCATATTGCGATAAACCACAATGATAATAATAATATTTGATACCAAGATGGCAAGTTTAAACCAGTCAAACGGACTGGCAAACAAATAATAAAGCTCAATCGGAATAAAGATTCCGTAGCCTAATACCCCAAACCAATAGGCCCATGTTTTGTCTTGCCACAAACCATAGGCTTCAAGGAAGCGCAGACTGGCATAGGCAAAAATGAGTAGTAAAAATACTGGCCAATTTTTACTTGCCTGCTGGGCGATGCTGACCGCACTAGCAACTTGCGGTGCCAGTAGCTGTCCAAAGGCTTGCTGCCACGACGCTGTCGCCGTCGCAAGCCAGCGCTCAAGGTCGTTATGCCATGTCCATAACGCCACTGCCCCTAATAGCGCGCCGATTCCTTTTACAACTTCATATATGGCGACTGCTTTGATCGATTCGCTAGCGGTACTAGCGCGACTGCGCGGTGGATGCTGTTGGCTGATTTCTAGTTCGTTATCCTTCGAGGATGATGGCAGGCTGTCATCCTGTCGGGACAAATTAGCCAAAGAAAGTCTCCACCACGCGCCCTTGTAGCTTTTCATTAAAGAAGGGGGTGTTTTTACCATTTGATAGCATAGACTCAGTGGTTACTTGCCACTCTAGGTTCGGATCCACCAATACTGCACCGCCGATGTTTTCATATTGCTCACTAATACCAGCAATTTTTGCCGGATTGAAGCATATTTTATCGACCAGCTGCTCAAGCGTTAATATCTCATCACGTACCAATTGACACGCCAGCGCCATAAAGGTATCAAAGTTTGAGATACCGGGCGTGCTCTCGGCAAACGGGGCTTTTTTAGCCGTGCTGTTTAGCGGTTCATGATGACTGCAAATCGCGTCAATGGTGCCATCTTTTAGACCGCTACGGATGGCTTGCTGATCGGTATTACTACGCAGCGGCGGTAGCACGTAAGCTTGGGCATTAAAGCCTTTTAAATTATCATCGGTTAAATACAGCTGATGCATCGCCACATCACAAGTGACAGGCAGACCCTTATCTTTGGCCCAGCGCATCAGCTCAATCGAAGACTTACAAGATAACTGACTAAAATGCGCGGCAATACCCGTTTCTTCTACCATAAGCAACTGCGTTGATAAGGCGACCGTTTCGGCAATCCAAGGAATCCCCTGCAAACCATGGTAGGAAGCAATGTAGCCTTCATGCGCGACCCCATCACCCGACAAGCTTGGCTCGTCAGGATAAAAGAATACTTTCATGCCAAAAGTCGCGGCGTACTCCAGTGTGCGCAGTAACACTAAGTCATTACGAAAAGGTCGACGCGCGTTCGAAACCGCGATGCAGCCACCTTTTTTCAGACCCGCAATATTCGATGGGCGCTCGCCTTCTAAACCTGCGGTCAACGCGCCCAGAATGTGCAAATAAATACCGCCATCGCTCAGCGCACGCTCGCGCAAGCCTTTTAACAGCGAGCCGTTTTCTAAAATAGGGTTGGTATCGGGTGGGATGACCACATGCAGAAAACCATTGGCACGGGCGGCGCGCCCTTCTGACTCCAAGGTGCCATGTTGTTGTTGCCCCGGTTCACGTAGGCGGGCACACAAATCAACTAGTGGCGGTAGCAGCCACATATCACCCTCTGATTTAAATGAAGCCAATTTATCTGTTGCCGCGCTTGGTAGTGCGTCTTTAAATGCTTGAGGAAGCTGATTAATTATCGGTGTATCTGTAGTTAGCATAGTAGACATGAGCTTATTACCGTATCAATAAAATGGGATAAATAAATATAAAACAGCGTAGCAGCGTATTATTGACGCGCAGCTTGATGGGCGCGCTGACCTTCCATCGCTAGTGATAATACTGCCATACGAATAGCGATACCATTATTTACCTGCTTTAGAATGACAGATTGGTCGCCATCGGCAACGCTTGAGGCAATTTCAACCCCGCGGTTCATCGGCCCTGGATGCATCACTAGCGCATCGGGCTTGGCAAGCGCCAGCCGCTCAGGGGTAATCCCATAATGCTTGTAGTATTCACTCGATGAGGCCAGCAGCGGCGAGCCAATACGCTCATTTTGTATTCTTAATCCCATAATGACGTCACAGTCGCTGACACATTCATTCATATCTTCATAAACTTGCACGCCAAAACGCTCAATGCCTTTAGGTAACAAGGTACGCGGCGCACAGACGCGAATATCTTTGACGCCTAAGGTTTGTAGCGCGCTGATATCTGAGCGCGCGACCCGTGAATGCTTAATATCGCCGATAATAGCGACGGACAATTCTTCAAATGGGCGCGGCGCTTCACGGTGAATGGTCAACATATCGAGCATACCTTGGGTTGGATGTGCATGCCAGCCGTCACCGCCGTTAATAATGGCAATGTCTGGCGTCACTTCTGTCGCCATAAAGTGCGCCGCGCCTGACGCTGAATGCCGCACCACAAAGATATCCGCCGTCATCGCTTGTAGATTCCACAGCGTATCGCGCAAGCTCTCGCCTTTTTTGGTACTAGAGCGCTCGATATCGATATTGAGTACATTGGCACCAAGACGTTTTTCGGCGACTTCAAAGGTTGTGCGCGTGCGTGTTGACGGTTCAAAAAACAAATTCATCACCGTATAACCGTCAAGCTCAGGGCGATTAATCAGTTGACCATTATCATCAAAAAATGTCTCTGCTTTGGCAATAATCGTCTGCAGTTGCGCCTTACTCAATCCCTCCACCCCTAAGAAATGGCGAATACTGCCATCGTTATTCAGCTGCGGACGACTGAGCGAGGTATTAAGCTGTTGATGAATGGTCTCAGGGTCGAATTTGGCATAATCAGTGGGCGAAACGGTTTGGGCTGAGCGGCTATCGATAGAATTTGACATAATGGCACGTCTTTATTGTTAGGTTATATGAGGTGACAATCATTATTTATGCGTTTTACGGTCGTTAGGAACAGAGACAAGGACATTTTGGCGCTTATTTGCTACAATTTAGTGCAATGACGGACAACTTTAAAAATAGATGTTGTCGTTTTATTTGCCAGCGCCGACAGATTTATAGCAGACAACATTAAAAAACTGCTTATTAAAACGATAAATAAATAATCATAGCGCTAGTGTAGCTGATTTTGTGGTCAGGACAAAGACGCCTTGCTGGGTATTTAAAAAATTGCTAAATTTAGGCGGACTAAATGTAGCTTAACCAACTCTCACATCTTCATATACTTTTTACCTTCACTTGTCTTAATTTTAAAAATATTTATTTCAATAGCTTTATTAGGAAGCCTTATGACAACCTTAGCAAACTATCTAAACGCTCATGCGAGCAATCCTGCCCTTAATGACGTTATTACCACCGTGACTGATGTTGGTAAAACCATCTCACAGCTACTCAGAAAAGGGGCATTAGCAGATATTTTAGGGGAAGCAGGCAACCAAAACGTCCAAGGTGAAGAACAAAAAAAACTGGACGTCTTAGCTAACGATTTATTATTAGAAGCTTTGGCAAAAAATAGCCATTGTGCGGGCGTTGCCTCTGAAGAGCTTGACGATGCCACCCCTGCCAATGCTGATGGCAGTCTATTGGTATTGTTCGACCCACTTGATGGCTCATCAAATATCGATATTAATATGGCCGTCGGTACTATCTTTTCTATTTTACCCTACCAGCGCCAAGGTCAAGTCAGTGAAAATAGCGATTTCTTGCAAGCAGGAAAGCAGCAGTTAGCCGCCGGTTATTTGTTATATGGCACCTCTACGGTACTAGCATTAACCATCACTGATAATGTCGTGATGTTTAGCCTCGACCCTGATAGTAATGAATATGTACTTATAAAAGAAGACGTCCAGATTGCTGCTGATACTAGCGAGTATGCTATCAATGCTTCTAACTATCGCTACTGGCAAGCGCCGATGCAGCAATATATCGATGAGCTCATTGCTGGCAAGACAGGTGTGCGTGGCCGCGATTTTAACACGCGCTGGGTTGCAGCCATGGTCGGTGATGTGCATCGTATTTTATGTCGCGGCGGCTTATTCACCTATCCATTTGACACTAAAGACGCTAATAAAGCAGGAAAGCTGCGTTTGATGTATGAAGCCAACCCGATGAGCTTATTGATTGAGCGCGCGGGTGGCGCTGCTACTGACGCGGTGCAGCGTATCTTAGACATAGAACCAAGCGATATTCACCAACGTGTCCCTGTGGTTCTTGGCAGCAAAAATGAAGTCGATTACGTTAAAGACTTGCATTTAAAGCACGCTACTAAATAAATCAGCTGTACTTATTTTGATAATTGTCGGCGTATAGCGGTATAAATCATCGTCTTTACGCTCACTATTCAAACTCTTTATATTTTTCTTTAAGCGATCCATTATGGTAGCAAATCCCACCGAGCTTATTACCTCAGATAAGAACACCACCATCAAATTGGTCAAAGGCTTATTGACACAAGCGCGCCAGCGTAAAAAACAAGGTCAAACCGTGATTGAGGGCGTACATCTTATCGATGCCGCCTTGCGTAGCGATTACCCATTTGTGCAAATATTGCTGTCTGAATCGGCGCAGCAGCATCCTGAAGTTCAGCAGATATTAACGCGTCTGCCAACTTACACGCCTATTTTGGCTGTATCGGATACCCTGTATGAGAGTATTCGCAGTTTAGGAACTGGCATCGATATCATGGCGCTGATTCATATCCCAACGCCGAGTCTTGCAGCCATCAATGATGATTGTCTAATTTTGAACGATGTGCAAGACAGCGGTAATGTCGGTACGTTACTGCGTACTGCCGCAGCGGTCGGCATCAAAAACATACTCTGCACCAGTGCGACAGCACAAGCGTGGTCGCCAAAAACGCTCAGAGCAGGAATGGGCGCACAATTCGCCCTCAGCATTTATGAGGGTTTAAGCGTGCAAGATATTTTAGACCATGTGCAAACGCCGCTATTTGCCACCAGCTCGCATACCGATACCGTGATTTATCAACATGACTTAAGAAACCCAATCGCTTGGATTATGGGTCACGAAGGCCAAGGCGTGTGCGACGAGCTGATGCAATGCGCAACCCCTATCGCCTTACCGCAGCCTAACGGGCAAGAAAGCCTGAATGTCGCCATTGCAGGGTCATTATGCTTGTATGAGACGTTGCGTCAAAGAAATTATGCTTAAAATCATTTAGAGAAGGCACAAAAAAACCCGCTATAAACATAGCGGGCTTTTTTACTTCATGCCTCATGCAATAAGTAACGACTAGATTTTGCTAGTTAGCTCAGGCAGCGCTTCAAACAAATCGGCTTCTAAGAAGTAATCAGCTACGCTAGCAATAGGCGATTCTGGGTCATTATTGATAGCAACGATGACTTTAGAATCCTTCATACCGGCTAAATGCTGAATCGCGCCTGAGATACCAGCTGCGATATATAGCTGCGGTGCCACGATTTTACCCGTTTGACCAACCTGCATATCGTTTGGTACATAGCCTGCATCAACAGCGGCACGTGACGCGCCAACCGCAGCGCCAAGCTTATCAGCTAGTGGCTCGATGTATTTAGTGAAGTTTTCACCATTTGCTAATGCACGGCCGCCAGAAACGACGATACTTGCTGAGGTCAATTCAGGACGGTCAGATTTTGCCATCTCTTCATTTACAAAGCTTGCTTTACCAGAATCTTGCACGTTATCGATGGTTTCCACAGTCGCTGAACCGCCTTCGCTTGCAACAGGATCAAAAGCTGTTGTACGAACCGTCAATACAACTTTATCTTCTGAGGTCTTAACGGTTGCCGTGGCGTTACCTGCATAGATAGGACGCTCAAATGTATTTGCGTCTACTACCGCAGAGATTTCTGACAACATGCTCACGTCAAGTAAAGCCGCTACACGTGGCATAAAGTTTTTACCAGTGGTAGTAGCAGCGGCGATGATATGGCTGTAATCACTAGCGATATCAGCTACCAATAGCGCGATATTGCCTGCCAATTGATGCTCATAAGCCGCATTATCTGCCAATAAAACTTTTGTCACGCCTTCAGCTTTTGCCGCTTCATCAGCTGCCGCTTGCGCACCGCTACCAGCGACCAATACGTGAACATCATCGCCTATTTGCTTAGCAGCAGCGATAGTGTTTAAAGTTGCCTTTTTTAGACTGGCATTGTCATGTTCTGCATATACCAAAATTGCCATTGTTTTTATCCTTTATTTATTCGTATCATCTATTCATGCGGTTGTTGGTGTACAAAGTGTGCTATCAATCCAGCTTAAATATTAAACCGATTAGGTATCACGACTTTGCACATGATATGTCGTAGCAAAGTATTAAATGACTCAAGTATTAGATAACTTTTGCTTCATTTTTTAGCTTATCGACCAACTCGTCAACTGAACCTACCTTGATACCCGCTTTACGCTCAGAAGGTGGCACGACTTTGATAATTTCTTGCTTAGAAGTCATATCCACACCAAAATCGGCAGGCGTTTTTTCATCAAGTGGCTTTTTCTTCGCTTTCATGATGTTAGGCAATTTCGCATAACGTGGCTCATTTAAGCGTAAGTCAGTGGTGATAACCGCTGGTAGCTCAAGCGCTAGCGTTTGCAAACCACCGTCGATTTCACGCGTGACGTTTACTTTATCGCCTTCAACTTTGACTTCTGACGCAAACGTACCCTGACCGATACCCATCAATGCCGCGAGCATCTGACCAGTTTGGTTATTGTCGTCATCAATCGCTTGTTTACCGAGCAGAATAATATCTGTAGACTCAGTTTCAGCGATATTTTTTAGGATTTTGGCGACTTGTAGTGGATAAGGTTTTTCATCAGTCACTACCAAAACACCGCGATCAGCGCCCAATGCCAAAGCGGCACGAATCTGCTCTTGTGATTCTTTTGGACCAATTGAAGCAACAATCACTTCATCAATCACGCCCGCTTCTTTTAGACGAACCGCTTCTTCAACGGCAATTTCATCAAAAGGGTTGATTGACATTTTAGTGTTAGATAAATCCACGCCCGAATTATCAGCTTTTACACGAACTTTTACGTTGTAATCAATGACACGCTTGACCGCTACTAATGCTTTCATACGTTCCTCGTTTATTAATGTTATGAATTAAAACTACTAATTAAGAACCAAAGGTTCATTTTTTTTCAAACTGTTGTGCAAATTGTCGTTCAAAATACTACTAAAGGTTATTACCCCATTAACAAAGATTTAAAACAGCCATTCATAAGCCACGCACCAAAAGTGCCTTGGCATAATGTGTGTTGTTTACTACTCGTAACCTACTATCTCGTAATTTACTATTTAGTATTTACTCAGATTGCTATTTACTAAGAATAAAAATTTAAAAGTAAACCATTAAATCCTGTTAAAGCTAAGCCAACCGTTATTATCAGACCCGTCTATCTTGCGTGAGCACAGGGATAAGGTCAAGACAACGCCGTGAATAATGCGTCATAAATTTGTCACCATTGTTGCAAAAACTGTCTATAAGCGCCAAAATAGTCGATTGATCTGATTAAAAGCTTTAACCTTTATAGCATGTTCAATCTTCCAATGATTGACTGTTTTGTTATTATCTCTCAAGCGGACTTTTTTACCCTCAGGATGCGTCATCAGACTGCTTTTGGGGATGAATTAGTAAGTGACTGTCACGAATGTCATCAAATAACGACCAGTCTGGTGTCGTGTTGTCATTTTTAATCACGCTCATATCGCCCGTCGTTTCCATAATAACGGCAAATACTTCACTCTTCGATTTTAGCCCATTTTTACGCAATACTTCCTGAACATCACTTTTTGTCAGATTGGCCTCTTCTAAATTATCGCAAAAATACTCACCGTGTGCCATTAATATAATCGCTTGATTATCGATCAGCGATTTTAGCGGTTTAACCTTACGCCGAATAAGCGAAATCGTCCCTTGAATAAGAAATAAAACGGCGACGGCGATTAAACCTTGCGACAACGACGGGCTGTCCGTTAGGATGGTTGACGCCAATACGCTGCCAATAGCAACAGTCATGGCAAAATCATAGCTTGACAGCTTGGAGAAACTGCGCAATCCCATCACGCGCGTGAACAGGATGAGCGCTAAATATAACCCAAGCGCCGTTATAGCAATGCCGACTACTTGCTGCCATTCAATTGAAAGCCACGTTTTCCAGTCCATACGCTAACCTTTTTTATTGGGTTTTAGTAAATAAATATGTTAACAAAATAAGTGCTTCTCTGTTTAAACTCAATGATAAGCCCACATTCTCAGCCTTAGCTTACAGCAAAAAAATTTCATAAAAAAAGCAACCTGATAAATGGTTGCTTTTTTTTAAAGTCTAAACAGTATTTTTATTGTTTTAACAAACAAAGGAATCAATACTTATCGATCATCTTTTATTATCAAATAGACTGATAAATCAGCCTTACTCAATAATCACTAAGATTAGATAGCTTCGATTTGCTCAGCTTGTGGGCCTTTTTTGCCATCACCTAAGATGAAAGACACTTTTTGGCCTTCGGCTAGAGTTTTGAAGCCGTTACCTTGGATAGCGCTGTAGTGAGCGAATACGTCTTGTCCGCCATTGTCTTGAGCGATAAAACCAAAACCTTTAGCTTCATTAAACCACTTTACAGTGCCTTCAACTTTCTCTGACATAAATTTTCCTAACTCTTTAACTGTTGGTGAGACGTCTGTCGCCACCGATTGATTGTTATATACTCAAGTATTTTTGCTAGATGCTTTGGCCTAAACCCTTGATATATCTACAAGATAACCGATGAGTTCTTGCCTAAAATCCTACGAGTACAAGCTGATTATAACAGCTTTTCTCAACTGCAACAGGTTAAATTACTTTTTTTTGTAAACAATTACCGCCTACTGTAAATGTTAATATAAAACTAGTATTTTTAACTTAAAGCTTTGATTCTTATAATAATTCAATAATTAACGAATGATGGCTGATTTTAATTACTCATTACACAAATAATAAAATATCTAAAAATATATTTATATCGGTAGCGGTAACCACGGTGATAATAAAACCAGCAAACACAGCGCAAAAAATATCAAGGAAAACGATTGGCTATAGGCAATATACTTAGCTGGAACGACCAAATCTTTTGGCGAGTCTGGTATGCCTTTACGTTTAAGCAGTCGGGTGCCGTATATCCAGCCATATATGGTATAAATACTATAAGCCACTGGAACGGCAATCGCTAACGGCGCTAAGTCAATGACGTATAAGGCAAGCGTAGAGACAAAAAACCAAGCGGTATCAAGCAAGGAGCTGATTCGAAAAAACTTGGATTGGGGCAGCTTACCTTTGCTGCGCTTGAGCATCTCCCCTTCTATCCATATCAAAACAGCCACGACAGCACTCAGAGTAATGTAAGCGAATTGCGGCGTTAGCCAGTTAAGATTTGCTATTTGCACAACACACAACCTGTAATCAATAAAAAATAAGAAAATCAAGCGCCTAGATAATTGATAAGCGTTTGGCTTCGCTAACTGCCATGTAAATAAAACAGTGAATTAAATATAACGATGCTTTAAATCAAACAACGTCATTTATAAAAATAATCAAGTCTATGTATATGAGGCAGTGATGATGAGTTTTCAACCAGTAGCAAGCGCTTACTGTGGTAATTTCCTTTAGCTTATTGAAATGACACCTATTAAAAAACCCGTGCTATCAAGCGATAACACGGGTTTGAAATGCTAAATGATTAAGCTTTAAATGCTAAAAGATTAGATAGCTAATTAAGTGCTTATTAACAAATTAGTTTTTGTCTTTATCGATGATTTTGTTACCGCCAATCCAAGGCATCATGCCGCGCAATTTAGCACCTGTGATTTCGATTTGATGCGCAGCGTTGTTACGACGACGGGCTGTCATTGACGGATAGTTGGTTGCGCCTTCATTGATAAACATCTTTGCGTATTCGCCAGATTGGATGCGTTTTAGCGCATGACGCATGGCTTCGCGTGATTGCTCATTGATGACTTCAGGACCAGTGACATATTCACCGTATTCAGCGTTGTTACTGATTGAGTAGTTCATGTCAGCGATACCGCCTTCATACATAAGGTCTACGATAAGCTTAAGCTCGTGTAAGCACTCAAAATAAGCCATTTCTGGTGCATAACCTGCTTCAGTTAGGGTTTCAAAACCCATTTTGACCAGCTCTACCGCGCCGCCACAAAGCACCGCTTGCTCACCAAATAAGTCAGTTTCGGTTTCATCTTTAAAGGTAGTTTCGATGATACCTGAACGGCCACCACCCACGCCAGCAGCATAAGACAATGCTAATTGTTTGGCTTGACCTGACGCATCTTGATAGACCGCGATAAGATCTGGAATACCGCCACCTTTGGTAAATTCAGAGCGCACCGTGTGACCTGGCGCTTTAGGAGCTACCATAATGACGTCAAGGTCGATACGTGGCTCTACTTGGTTATAATGAATGGCAAAACCATGGGCGAAAGCAAGCGTCGCACCTTCTTTGATATTTGGTTCAATCACGTCGCTATAAAGCTGTTTTTGGAACTCATCAGGCGTCAAAATCATCACGACGTCAGCGGCTTTTACCGCCTCTTCTACTTCTGCAACTTTTAGACCCGCGTTTTCCGCTTTTTTCCACGAGCTTGAGTTAGCGCGTAGGCCAACCGTTACATCGACGTCAGAATCTTGTAGATTAAGCGCGTGCGCATGGCCTTGTGAACCATAACCAATAATCGCGACTTTTTTGCCTTGGATGATTGATAGATCACAGTCTTTATCATAATAAACGTTCATAAGTAGAGTCCTTTTCCTAAAACATGGCTGGCCATGGATAATAAGCGCTCTTGCTCTAACCACAATCGTAATGTGCTGGTTAAGATGAGCGCGCTGTTGATAATAAATTAAGGTTTTTAATAAAGATTATAAAATTATAAGCTGAGTGTTTTTTCGCCGCGTGCAATGCCAATCACACCCGAACGCACCACTTCCATAATGCGTTCGCGACCAATCACATCGATAAAGCCGTCAAGCTTGGCTTTGTCACCAACGATTTGAATGGTGTATAGATTAGAAGTCACATCAACGATTTGAGCACGGAAAATATCGGCACTGCGTTTGATCTCTTCACGTACGCCGCCTGTCGCCCGTACTTTGATGAGCATCAGCTCGCGCTCAACGTGTACATTATCTGTTAGGTTTAGCACTTTAACCACTTCAATCAATTTATGCAATTGCTTGGTGATTTGCTCAATACTTTCGGGCGAGGTAATCGTTGTAACCGTCAAGCGTGAAATACTGGGGTCATCGGTAGGCGCGACGTTTAGGGTCTCGATATTGTAGCCGCGCTGGGAAAACAAGCCGACTAACCGCGACAACGAACCCGCTTCGTTTTCCATCAATACCGAAATCAGATGTTGTTGTTGCATTAGGTACGCTCCCCTTTTGTTAACCACATATCACGCATCGCTTGCCCAGCGATTTGCATCGGATATACATGCTCATTACGATCGACATAAACGTCAATGAATACCAATTTGTCTGTCATTGCCATGGCTTCAGCCAACTGCGCTTCCATCGTCGCAGGATCCGTAATCTTAATACCGACATGACCATAGCTTTCAGCCAGTTTTACAAAGTCTGGTAGTGAGTTCATATAAGACTGCGCATGACGACCTTCGTACAGCATATCTTGCCACTGCTTAACCATACCTAACTGCGCGTTGTTTAAGTTCAAAATCTTGACGGGCAAGTTATATTGTAAGCAGGTTGAAAGCTCTTGAATATTCATCTGAATAGAGCCTTCACCAGTAATACAAACGACGTCGCGCTCAGGATAGGCAAGTTTTGCTGCCATGGCATACGGCAAGCCAACGCCCATGGTGCCCAAACCGCCTGAGTTTAACCACTGACCCGGCTCGTTATAAGTATAGTAAAGCGCCGCAAACATTTGATGCTGACCGACGTCGCTTGTGATAATGGCGTTACTATTGGTCACTTTATCTAAGGCTTGTATGACCGCTTGAGGCTTAATACCATCGTCAGTGCTGGTGTCATAGCGCAGGCCGTGACGCTTGCGCCACTCATTAATCTGCGCCCACCAATCTAGCAGTGCATGTTGCTCAAGCTGTTTATCATCGCCGATAATACTTAGCATATCGGTGAGGACAGATTTGACATCGCCCACGATTGGAATATGCGCATTAATGGTTTTTGAAATGGACGCCGGATCAATATCGATATGAATAATCGTCGCATTCGGACAGAATTTTTTGACATTATTGGTCACACGGTCATCAAAACGCGCACCGATTGCCAAAATGACGTCGGCATGATGCATACTCATATTGGCTTCATAGGTGCCATGCATGCCAAGCATACCCAAGAACTGACTGTCAGAACCGGGGAAAGTGCCTAAGCCCATCAACGTATTGGTCACGGGCAAGTTTAAGCGATGCGCAAGCTCGGTCAGCTCCTCGCTGGCTTTGCTCCATATTACCCCACCGCCCGCATAAACAACCGGACGCTGCGCCGACAATAAAGTTTCAACGGCTTTTCTGATTTGACCCGTATGACCTTTTAGTGATGGCTGATATGAGCGTATAAACACATCTTTTGGATAAGCATAAGCGTACTTTTCGCTTGGCGCCGTCATATCTTTTGGCACGTCAATGACTACCGGGCCTGGGCGTCCAGACTGGGCAATGTGAAAGGCTTTTTTGACAATCATTGGGATTTCGCTAGCATGGCGCACTTGGAAGCTATGCTTGACGATAGGACGCGATACGCCGACCATATCGGTTTCTTGGAAGGCATCTTCACCGATTAGGCTACTAGGTACCTGACCTGAAATGACCACCATCGGCACCGAATCCATATAAGCGGTGGCAATCGCCGTCACCGTATTGGTCGCGCCCGGACCTGATGTCGCCAAGACCACACCTGTCTGACCGGTCACGCGCGAATAAGCATCTGCCATATGCCCGGCTGCTTGTTCATGACGCACTAAAATGTGTTCAATATTTTCTTGTTGAAACAAGGCATCATAGATATGCAGAACGGCGCCGCCTGGGTAACCAAAAATGTATTTGACCCCTTCATCCGTTAGTGCTTGCACCAACATCTCAGCGCCAGACAGCATCACAGGCTGCTCGCTACCTTCAGCAAGGCGTTGCTGCTTTTCTTCAAAATTTTTGGCGGCATTACCCGTTTGGGTATGTCCAGTCATGTTCGGACTTTGCGTGGTTTGCGTCACTGTCATCACCTTTTTTTGTGGTAAGAATTTGCGCTCATTTAGACAAGAAAACACTGTTTGTACAGGGTTGTTCGTTTCATAAAATGACGGCCAATTCTTATCCATATCAAGAATGTGTGCCCACTATATTTAAGTAACGCTGTTTTATCAGACAGCATGGCACTCAAACACAGCAATATATAGAAGGTCAGTGTTGTGACAGGATGTTATCGGTGAACAGTGACAAGATGCGAATGCATCTATAAAAGAGGCTTACTATTTACGAGGAATACAAGCTTACGCTAGTAATAAATAAATGGAGGCAGCCTACAAAACAAAACTCAAAACGATTGCCGTGTTACAGGATTACTAAACCTTATAACGTGTTTAATGAGTCGTTGTTAAAATAACACATTGTGCCCTATTGTTTATTACAGCCAAATCTTACAAAACACAGAAATAATAAGTTTATCTTAGTCATTGTAGACAGATAAGTCCGCAGACAATAAATATAGATTTTGATAACCATTGTGATAATGGCGCTCTACTCCATATCATTGTCACAAAGAAAATAAAGCTAAACAAGCTACTGATAAGCAACCCGTAGTCCTTATTTTCAAGTGCCACGGCAATTTATAAAAGCCGCTCACTGACCAATCAACTGTTATTATATTCGATGGTTTGAGCACTATTGTCAAGAAAAATTTCTAAACCCTATCCCTAACTATTAGTTATTAAACAATATACATTTATAAGTATTATTTGCTAAAATCAGAAGCTGGTGTATTTATATTGTTATCAAGACGATGAAATATTATCCTTAGCTGATAAATACATCCGTTTCTTACCTATTAAGAGGTTTGTCACTATGGCAATTGTTACCACGGCATCTACGTCTACCATAAATACCGCTGCCAAACTGCTTATGAGTATCAGCACGGCGTGCATGCTCATGCTGCCAATCAATGCCAGCCATGCCATTCAGGTCTATAAGTCTATCGGCGCGTATGGTGAAGTAAAATACAGCCAACATGCGCCGCAGAATGGCAGAAATGTTGAAGTGATTGAGTTTCGCAGTGACGGTAGACAAAGTAACGCGGGACAATTGGCAGGCAAGACCGAAGCCAATCAAGCGGCACCGCAAAGTGCGGAAGATCAGCGCGTTGCTCAGTTAGAGGCACGTATTAAAGAGCAAGAAGCACAGGCCAATGCCCAGCGTTGCCAGTCATTACGTAACAATTTAACCAATCTAAACGTTGGCGGACGTATCTATGAGATGGATGCCAATGGCAAACGTCAATATTTAGATGGGCGCGAAATTGAGCTAAAACGCGAACGTGTGCAGCAAGCCATCAATCAATATTGTAATGGTTCTGCAACTTAAATTTAATACGCTCTGTTAAATTGTCATTAACTGCTCAATCCGTCATCAATTGCATAACATGACGAATGGCAGCGGGCAGATCTTGCGCTTGTAAGCCCCGCTGTCCTACCAATAATGGCTTAGCATTATTGCTGGAGTTGCTTAATTTTTCCGTCTGCTTGACTAAGCAGTCGCCTGCCAGTCCATGAAGCAGGACCGCTTGGTGCAAACTACGCGCTTCCTCAGTCAAATCCTCCTGAGCTAGCAGGCCAGCAATCACGCCTGATAGCACATCGCCCATGCCTGCGCTTGCCATACCCGCATTACCAACGCCGCAAACATAGACTTGGCTTTCCTTAACCTTCTGCTCTAAAACCAGTGAGCCTGCGCCTTTTAGCACCCAATTGCCACCATACATTTTGGCGCACTGCTTTATCGCAGCTAGCCTATCAGCCTCTACTTCACTGACCTTTTTATTTAACAATCTAGCGGCTTCCCCACTATGCGGTGTTAAGCAAACTTGGTGCTTAGTGCTGTATTCTTTTAGCTGTCCTATCAGTTTATGCTCATCTGTTTGCAGTGACGCCAGATGGTAGAGACCATCAGCATCAATCACTATGGACTTTTTCTCTTCCATCGCAGTTTGGATATAGTTTATAAATAACGCTTTTGCATTGTCATCGCGGCCCAGTCCCATGCCTACGGCAAGAATACTGGCTTCTTTGATGAGGTTTTTTACCCCATCTGTGTCATGTAAATTTATCGTCATCGCATCTGGCAGTGAGGTTAATAGCGCCCCGTGAAATGCCTCATGACAGGCGACGGTAATTTTACCAGCCCCTGTTGCCATCGTGCTTGAAGCAGAAAGGATAGCAGCGCCGCCCATGCCTTGCGAGCCATCAATACGGTTGCCGCCAATGACCAATACATGGCCATAGCTGCCTTTATAACTGTTTTGTCGGCGTGGACTCAAATGATGGGCAGTCGTCATTAATGTGGCTGCTGGAGCAAAATCCTTACTGTCCATTTGATAAGGTATCAGCGGGATATCAATCACTTGTCCGCTATAATCCATACCATCGTTGGTATGCAAACCAAATTTACGCGCAGTTAAACATAAAGTTGCATCAGCCTGCACCGCGATTTTTTTAAATACTTGGCCGGTGGAAGCAACCAATCCGCTTGGCATATCGACAGCAATGACCAAAGCGCCTTCATGCTGAGCGGCATCGTTAAGGGCGCAAATCGCCTCCTTATAAATGCCAACAGGCTCGCGCTCCAAACCAATACCAAATAACGCATCAACGTAAACGTCCGCTTGTAGCGATTTACCTGCTTTCTCTTGATCACTAGCACTAGTGTCTTTGAAGCGCTGATAAGGACAATTAGCAGACAGCGCTATCTGTAGCGCTTTTTTGGCATCAGATAAAGAATCTTTCTGGTTAGATGGTTGCGTTGACTCAGCTGTCTCAAAATCCTGAATATCAAAGCCAACGGTGATGATTTGTACTTGCCAGCCCATTTGCTGCAAATAATAAGCAATCAACCAACCATCACCGCCGTTATTGCCTTTTCCTACCCAGATACTCGCTCGACGCTTATCTTTATTGCGGTTTTGATTTTTAGTATGAGTGGAGGCATGAGTATCGCGCATTTTTTGCTCATAAAGCGCAACAATATGGTGCGCCATTTGCCATGCCGCTTGTTTCATGAGACCAAAACTGTCGTGACCCTGGGCAAACCATTCCTGCTCCATGACATAAATCTGCTTACTGCTATACAGCGCTACAGGCATGGCGGTATTTGTAAATAAATCGGTTGGTATTGTCATGGCTAATCCTCGTTTTTTTTATTTGATGGTTTTATTATTTTAATAACAGGATGACGTATGAGTGCTATCTGCTTCGTTAAATTCTATGTTGGCTTGTAGATTTATATAAATATAGATTTATTTGCTTTAGCACTTGCGCTCTTCGCTCACTGGCTTATCATACTGCTATTCACATTATCATTTATAGCTGCTTATGAATAGCAAATCCCAATCTACTCCATTAATGCCGCCAAATACGCAGACGCTGGATACTCAGGCTTTAGATACGCAGCCATCCTCTGCGCCTAACCATGCGCAACCAACGAAAATTGCCGTTCATAATGCATCAGCTTTTACAACGCCAGCAGACGTTAAACAGTGGATTAAAACCCAAGCCCAAGCATTAGGCTTTGCTGACTGTGGTTTTTTATCGGTGCATCATCCTTTATTTATTCAGCAAACAGAACATTTAAAGCAATGGCTCGCCAAAGGTTATGAGGGACAGCTGCAGTTTATGCACAATAACCATCATTTGCGTGCGCATCCTGAACAACTGGTAGAGGGCGCGAAAACCATCATCAGCGTACGCATGGATTATTTAACCCAAACGCCCGCACCGCGTGCGGTCACTGATAACGCTTATCCAAATCAAGGTATCATTGCTCGTTATGCCAGAGGACGCGACTATCATAAAACGATGCGCAGTCGCTTGAAGCAATTGGCATTAACAATCGAAGCGATGCTTCCTGAATGGCAGCATCTTAATATTGGTTCAGAGCAAGACTTTATTTTTCGCCCTTTTAGTGATTCTGCACCTATCTTTGAGCGTCCTATTGCAGACGCAGCGGGTCTTGGCTGGACGGGCAAGCATACCTTGCTTATAAACAAACAAGCTGGCTCATTTTTTGTACTCGGCGAGCTCTTTATGAGCCTTGAGCTACCCGATGATGAACCAGTCAAAGAGCATTGTGGCAGCTGCAGCGCTTGTATCGATGTCTGCCCTACTCAAGCGATTGTCGCGCCTTATGAGCTTAATGCGTCTGCTTGCATCTCTTACCTTACCATCGAACACGACGGCATTATTGATCCTAAATATCGCCGCGCTATCGGTAATCGTATCTTTGGTTGTGATGACTGTCAGCTTATTTGTCCGTGGAATCGCTACGCCAATATCACGCCCGTAGAAGATTTTGCCCCAAGGCACAATCTTGATAACAGCAGTTTGCTTGAGCTATGGCAATGGCAAGAAGCAGAGTTTCTGAAAAAAACCGAAGGTAGCCCACTTAGGCGCACCGGTTACGTGAATTTTTTACGTAATATCGCGATTGGTCTTGGCAATGCGGAAGCTAGTCGGGACATAATCGCTGAGCTCGAAGCAAAATTAGGCCAACATAGTGCTATGCTCGACGAACATATCGCTTGGGCAATTAAAGAGCAGCAGGCTAAACTTAACCGTCATGAACCATAAATTTTTTTAAGCAAAAAAATACCTCTTAATATCATAAGAGGCATTTTTATTGGCATATCACTTTAAACGTCTATGTTTAGATATTTATTAAGGTATTATGGCTTAGGAATACGTAATACTTGGCCCGGATAAATCTTATCTGGATCAGAAAGCATGGGTTTATTGGCTTCAAATATCTTCATATAATCACTTGTTGAACCATAAACTTCTTTAGCAATCTTAGATAAGCTATCGCCAGATTTTACCGTATACATAGTAGATTCAGGGGCGTCTTCTTCGATATCAATATTATCGATAACTTTCGCAACGTTTTGCACGTTACCGATAGCGATGATGGCTTTTTCACGATCTGCTTGGGTTTTAGCCTTACCACTGATTTCTGCCGTGTCTGTTGAGCCATTATATTTTACTTTTAAATTGCTGATATTCAGATGTTGCTGCTGAATACGGCGTAGTAAAATATTGGCAACTGACTGCGCAGAAGGTTCGCTACTTTTTACTGGGGTATTAGCATCCGCTTTGGTTTCTGCTTTAGCGTCATGCTTAGCATCATCACGGTTAAAAATCTTCTCACCGATGTCTTTTGCAAAACTGAACATACCCATATAATTGCTCCTTAATATCTTGTAATTTATTATTTATCGTTATTGTTGTAGGAGGCGATAAATTGCGCTATCGCCACTTTAATCAATATTGTTTTCAACGACTTTTACACTGTTGCTTTTTACAATGCCGTTTTATGGCCGCTGACCATCCTTAGTATAGATAAAGGCAAATGCCGTAGATAGTAATAGTATGTTGAATAATGTTGATTTGGCGTAGCTTATGTAACATGAAAATTGATAGCTATGAGTGATAGAGATTAACTAATTAGATGTATATATAACCCCACTCTCAACTT
>NZ_DHYG01000006.1 GCF_002414005.1 Psychrobacter sp. UBA5136 | reverse complement strand
TAATTGATGACACGCCCTAAGTTAATCGGTAAAAATCTTTTTTTGCCATTTAGATTGGCTTCTGCAAAGGTCGGTAAATACTCTTTATTAAAACCATAAGTCACGCTGACTTTCTTGTTGCTTTGACAAGTATAGTTGACTTGTCTTATTTTAACAGCAGTGTCATAGCTCTCGCTTGGCTCCATCACGTTGTCTGAGTACGCCATTGCAGAACCCGAACCCAACATCGCCATCATAATACCAGCTGATGATAGAGCGGCAGTTAACTTTTTCATAAATTACCTCAATGATTTAAGTAGAATGTTTATAGATAGGAAAATATAAATATGGACGCTAGTGGCGAACTGTTTTTAGTTAGTCTCATCATTCGCTCTTATTGACTTTGTCGTGATTTAAAAACTATCGTGTTTTAACGTGTTCTAAGAACTGTTATTCACGAGCCCTTATCTATGCAGCCATTATAAGCAAAATTTTTGTTGGCGCTGTTATAACTATGGGTGCACTTGTTGACCAAGGGTAAGACATTGTTGCGCATGGTGTAGGTGCTTCAATTCATAGATAAAAAAAGACCCTGCCCATCCGTTTATAACCGATGGCAAGGTCTTTTTGTCACTTAGACTATCAAATTTAAAAATCTGAGTAGCAGAAAAACAAGGCCAATCAGGTTTTTATATTGATATTAAGAAGGATGTACCATATCAGCAGGCGTGACCCACTCATCAAACTGCGCTTCAGTTAATAGCTCTAACTCAACGGCAACTTGCTTCAAGGTTTTGTTTTCTTTATAAGCAGTCTTGGCGATTTTCGCGGCATTTTCATAGCCAACATGACGGTTAAGCGCAGTCACTAGCATCAATGAGTTATGCAAGAAGTCATCGATTTTGTCTTTGACTGGCTCGATACCAACGGCACAATTTTCGTTAAAGCTATTGCATGCATCACCAAGTAGTTTGATTGATTGCAATAAGTTAAAGGCAATTACTGGCTTATAAACGTTGAGCTCAAAGTTACCTGACGCACCTGCCATGCTGATAGTGACATCGTTACCCATGACTTGAGCGACGACCATGGTCATTGCTTCTGACTGCGTTGGGTTTACTTTGCCCGGCATGATAGATGAGCCTGGCTCATTTTCAGGAATCGTCAATTCGCCTAAACCGCAGCGAGGACCTGAGGCTAACCAACGTACGTCGTTAGCGATTTTATTTAAGCTGCCTGCTAGTGTTTTGAGTGCGCCAGAAGCAAATACTTCGGCATCACGAGCGGCTAGTGCTTCAAATTTATTTGGTGAGGTGACAAATGGCAAGCCTGTTAATTCAGCCAATTTCTCAGCCGCTTTTACCGCATAATCAGGGTGGGCGTTTAGACCTGTACCAACCGCAGTGCCGCCTAGTGGCAACTCATACAGACCTTGCAGGGCGTTATCAATACGCGTTAATGCATGGTCAAGTTGGCTGACATAACCGCTAAATTCTTGACCTAGAGTCAAAGGCGTGGCGTCTTGCAAATGTGTACGACCAATTTTTACGATGTCGTCGAATTCTTTCGCTTTTTTGTCTAGCGTATCGCGAAGTGCTTTTACCGCTGGGATAAGCAGGCTGTTGATTTGACGCGCAGCAGCAACACGAATGGCGGTTGGGAAGCTATCGTTGGTAGACTGAGCATGGTTAACATGGTCATTTGGGTGAATCGGCGTGTAGCTGCCGCGCGCGTTCCCTGCGATTTCGTTGGCACGATTGGCCAATACTTCGTTCATGTTCATGTTTGACTGGGTGCCAGAACCGGTCTGCCATACAACCAATGGGAACTGATCCGTTAGACCACCGTTGATGATTTCGTCAGCCGCTTGCACGATTAAATCGCGCTTATCGCCTTCGATACGCTCAAGGCTCGCATTGGTAATCGCAGCGGCTTTTTTCACTAGTGCCATTGCTTCAATCATCGGACGTGGCAACGTCTCGCCACCGATTTTAAAGTTCTCGCGGCTACGCTGAGTTTGCGCACCCCAATAAGCCTCGCTTGGGACTTCCACGTTGCCCATGGTATCTTTTTCGGTACGAGTTGCCTGATTCTGTGTCGACATAACTACCCTCTTCGATGGTTTATTCAAAATGAATGGTGGTTCATAAAAAATGCAACAGCTGCTGCACATAAGATGTATACGCTGTAAAGTGCGGTTATGATAGCATGACTTATCACAAATTTCTCTAAGTCCGTGAGGCTAACTGATGTCTAAAAACACCAGCCAACAACAATCTGCTACTGTAGTATTTGATTCGATATCTCAATTATCAACCGATGACATTCGCTCTAAAAACGATGTCAAAACCGCTGATAGCTTAAGTAATCCGCCAAGACGGCAGTTTACCCGCCGGCGCCGTCAATTAACGGCTGGCGAACGTAGACAATATGCGCGCATGGCAAGTTTACATTTAATTAAACTGCAACAGCGCTTACCTCCGCATGCAAGGATCGGCTTATATTATGATGGCTTTGGTGAGCTGCCCACTCAGCCACTGTTGGACTGGATTATACGTTCGAATTATCAGCCGTATCTGCCAGTGGTTGGTTCGCTCGGTCGTGCTGATAAGGGTAATATTGATAAACGGCTGCGCTTTGTGCCCATTTATCATAAAAAATTATTAAATGTCCCGTCACGTATTCATAGCTTAGGGATGAAGCAAAACCATCATCGCAGGTTATATTGGGCGCGAGAGTTAGATGTGATTATCTGTCCGTTAGTCGCCGTAGATTTAAGCGGCAATCGTATGGGCATGGGTGGGGGTTTTTATGACACGACCCTTGGCAAAAGCCAGCAGGCAGGGTTAAAAAAACCATTAAAAATCGGCTGGTGTTACGACTTTCAAGTAGTTGAGCAGTTACAACGTCAAGCGTGGGATGTACCGTTAGATGGTTTGATAACACCAAGTGGCATGAGGTGGTTTAGACGAAATCAGATTAAAAATTCCAATGACAAAGCATCTAGCGCTGAGAATGTTGAGGAATATTTGCAAACATTAGGCAATGATGACGCTAGAGAGATACGTTACTATAGTCAAGAGCAATCCTTCAACTCTAATGAATTGGCAAGGGTGGTTAATGAGAAACGCTTAAATAAATTACTGGCCGACAGTGATGCTTTCTTGAATAGTTTAAGTGGTGAGATTAAAGATTTTGATGAGGGTGATAATAACGGTGGCAAATGAATGATAGCGAACAATTTGTAGGGTGTGCTCAGCGCACCAATAGCCGAGATTGACATCTTTTTCAGTGCGCTAGGCGCACCCTACGTGACTTTTATAAAAAATCACAAAAGGCGAATGATTATAAAGTCACTCGCCTTTTTTATGTCTACTACAAGAGTTTAGATTATTGATTAAAGCACCATCGCCGCAATCCAGCCAAATAGTAATAATGGAATATTATAATGGATAAAGGTTGGTACTACGCTATCTTTAATATGGTCATGCTGACCGTCAACGTTTAGACCAGAAGTTGGTCCAAGCGTCGAGTCTGACGCAGGCGAGCCCGCATCACCAAGCGCGCCAGCTGTTCCGATAATCGCGACTGTGGCGAGTGGTGAAAACCCTAGCGAAATACAGAGTGGCACATAAATCGCTGCCAAAATAGGAATGGTCGAAAACGATGAGCCAATCCCCATCGTTACAATCAAACCAATGAGTAGCATAATAAATGCTGCCATCGCTTTATTACCAGCAAACAACGACGCTGCGCCATCGACCAACGGCTGAATTTGCTCGGTCGCTTTCATGACTTCGGCAAAGCCTTGCGCGGTAATCATGATAAAGCCAATCATTGCCATCAGCTTGATACCATCATTAAACACGGTATCAGCATCGCGCCACTTAACCACGCCCGTTGCCATAAAGACGCCAAAGCCAAACATCGAGCCAAGTAATAACGAATCCGTATAAAGCTGAACCACAAACGCCGTCACAATAGCAATCAGCGCGACAACGGTTTTCACCTTACTTTGCGTTTGTGCATCGGCGGCTGTTTTGCTTAAAGCGTCTTTTTCTACGACGGCATTGCGAGCTTCTTTATCGATGGCCAACTGCTGATACTGACGCGGCTTTCGGTAACTGATAAATACTGCCACGAGCAAACCCACAAACATACCCAGCGCTGGAATCGCCATCGCGTGCGTGACCGAAATATTCGATACATCAATACCGGCTTCACCAACGTTTTTTAGCATGATTTGATTGAGATAAATATCACCAAAACCGTAAGGGATAAACATATACGTGGTGACAAGACCAAAGGTAATCAAACAAGCAATCAGACGTCTATCGATGTGCATGCGGTTAAAGGCAAGCAATAAAGGCGGCACGAGGAGTGGAATAAAGGCGATATGAATGGGGATTAAATTTTGGCTAAAGCAGCTCATGGTAACGAGCCCTGCAAACAGCATATATTTAATCATGCCACCTGCCCCTATACCTGCGCCGCGCGCATCAATGCGCTTAATGACTGCGCCCGCCAAAGATTGCGGCAAGCCCGAATGCGCAATCGCTACTGCAAAAGCACCCAATAAGGCATAAGACAGCGCGATTTGCGCGCCATTACGGATACCTTCTTGAAAGGCATTTAAGGTATCGGTCATGCCAAGACCCGCAATCAGCCCACCTGCCAGCGCCCCGATTAATAAACTGAGTACCACGTGTACCCGCGCTAAAGACAGCCCTAGCATGATGACTACCGCTAGTAGCACCGCATTGATGGTCATATTCTCGCCCCTTACCCTGTTTTTACCCTGTGTTTTTGCTCTGTATTTTTGACCCGCTATTGACACGCTATCGACATGCTATTGTCACTTTGCTGGCCTATTTATTTCGCCCTAGCGTTTTAACTCACCTTTTAATTCATACCGTCGCTGTTTGAACGCAGCGGTTAAGACGCGCGTCAGTTTACCTGATTTTGCTCAAAAAACCCACGCGCAGAACCTGGCAGACATATAAGGAAATGCAAATAAAGATGCAATATTCTTCGTACGATTGCTCATAGAGCCTTGCAATTTTGTCTAGCAGCACCATTTATCTAAACATGAACCACTAACTTGACTTTACAAGTCTGGTGAACGAGGAAGAATATATGAGTGAACATAAAATTGCCCAAGACAATATCGACATCGATGTCGACGTTTCATCTAACGTTTCTGATGATAATGAGCTAAATACCTCATCTGACGATACATTAGAAAACGAGTCGGCGGCTGAAACTATTAAAGTCGATGCTGAAAACGTTAAGGCTAAAGATGGCGAAGAAAACTATCTGCCGCTACTAGCATTGCGCGATGTGGTTGTTTATCCGCATATGCAAATTGCCCTATTTGTCGGTCGTGCGCCCTCGGTAAAAGCCGTTGAATTGGCACAGACTGAATATGGCAATAAAGTATTGGTCGTGGCGCAAAAAGACTCGCTAACCGAAGACATTGATCAAGATAACTTGTATCAGTACGGAACTGTGTGCCGTATCGTCAGCACCATGCCGCATGATAGCGATGAGAATTGCATCAAAGTCTTGATCGAAGGTCAATACCGTGCGCGCGTCGATAGCATTGAAAATCACGACGAGCTATTGATGGCAGGCTTTACACGTGCTGATCTCGACGTCACTATGGACGAGAGCCAGCAAAAAAATACCATTCAAGCCTTAACGACATTGTTTGAAGGCTATGCCGATGCGCGTCTGCGTAATGCCCGTGAGCTAACCCGCGTGGCAAAACGTATCGATGATTTGCTTGAGCTGGTGTATTTTATCTCAACCCGCGTGTCGATGGATCTTGATGTTAAGCAGTCATTCTTAGAAAAAGATGATATCAAAGCCCACATCAATACGTTAACTGAGTATCTCGTTAAACAAAGCGCTGAGCAAAATATCGAACAAGATATCCAAGATGCCGTGCGTCAGCAAATGGAAGACAATCAGCGCGAGTATTTCTTAAACGAGAAAATGAAAGCCATCAAAAACGAGCTGTCAGATATGAACAACGGCGCGTTCGATGCCGAAGATGACGTGGCTGAGCTCGAGCAGCGCCTAGAAGATGCTGATTTGCCAGAAGATGTGCGTAAAAAAGCTGAGCAAGAGCTGAAAAAACTTAAAATGATGCCGCCTGCCTCATCAGAATCGTCAGTGGTGCGCAACTATATTGAATGGATTTTGGATACGCCGTGGAATGCAACAACCAAAGTCTCTATCAATTTAGACAAAGCCAAAACCGTCTTAGACGAAGACCATTACGGCTTACAAGATGTGAAAGATCGCATCTTAGAATATCTCGCCGTACAGTCACGAGTAAAAAAACTGCGCGGTCCGATTCTTTGTTTAGTTGGTCCTCCGGGTGTTGGTAAAACTTCATTGGGTGAGTCGATTGCGCGTGCTACTGGCCGTAAATTTGTGCGAATGGCGCTTGGCGGCGTCCGTGATGAAGCAGAAATCCGTGGTCATCGCCGTACTTATATCGGTGCGATGCCGGGTAAAATCGTGCAGTCATTGGCGAAAGTCGAAGTCAAAAACCCGCTATTTTTATTGGATGAAATCGATAAAATGGCGCAAGACTTCCGCGGTGATCCAGCATCAGCCTTGCTTGAAGTGCTAGATCCATCGCAGAACGATACCTTTAACGACCATTATTTGGATATGGACTTAGATTTATCGCAAGTAATGTTTATCTGTACCGCCAACAGCATGGACATTCCACCAGCGCTACTTGACCGTATGGAAGTGATTCGCCTGCCGGGTTATACCGAAGAAGAAAAGGTCAATATCGCGCAAAAATATCTCGTGCCAAAAGCCATTAAGAATAATGGTCTTAAAGAAGGTGAAATTGAGATTGTTGAAGCGGCATTGCACAGCATCGTACGTAGCTATACGCGTGAAGCGGGTGTGCGTAACCTTGAGCGTGAAGTCAATAAAATCTGCCGTAAAGTGGTACGCGGCTCGGTTGAAACGCATGGCGCTCGTGCTCCGAAAAAAGCAGAGCGTGAGCTGGTAGTGGTCGATGACAAAAATATCGATGACTATCTGGGCGTGCATCAATACGATTATGGTCTGGCTGAAGAAGAGCCCGAAATCGGCCGTGTGACTGGTCTTGCTTGGACACAAGTTGGCGGTGAGCTATTAACCATCGAAGCGGTGGCGATGAAGGGTAAAGGCGAGCTGAGCTTTACAGGTTCTCTTGGCGATGTGATGAAAGAGTCGATTCGCGCTGCCATGAGCGTCGTCCGCGCTCGCAGTGATAGCTTAGGTATCGATTACGAGACCTTTAAGACGACTGATGTCCACGTGCACATGCCAGAAGGGGCGACACCAAAAGACGGACCATCGGCTGGTGGTGCGCTAACCACAGCGCTGGTCTCTGCCTTGACGGGTATTGCCATTCGTCCAGATATCGCGATGACAGGTGAGATTACCTTACGCGGTAAAATCCTTCGTATCGGCGGTCTCAAAGAGAAACTACTTGCCGCGCATCGCGGTGGTATCAAGCATGTCTTGATTCCAGAGAGTAACGAGCGCGACTTGGCTGATATTCCTGATAACGTCAAAGCTGGCTTGACCATTCAACCAGTGGCGACAATTGATGAGATATTAAAAGTAGCGTTAGTCAGTATGCCAACGCCGCTAAAACCTGCAAAGGTCACGGTTGATAAAACCTCAAGCAAGGCGCTACATAACTAATCTAAAAAGTTACTAATCCAGTCTTACAAATTAAAGAGCCGCTCATCGTCATAATGGGCGGTTTTTTTTGGTAAAAATAAAAAACAATCTCTCTAAAACCCTATGTTATACCAATCCCAACAATTAAAGTTGCGCCCAAGTACGAGTAGTTAAAGACCGAATCCTC
>NZ_DHYG01000033.1:47522-71469 GCF_002414005.1 Psychrobacter sp. UBA5136 | reverse complement strand
TTATCCCGAACTGGGGTTAAATAGCGACATAATCGATCATCCCTAATAGCCCTGCAATACCGACGACCAGCGTCCATGCCAGCCATAAACGTCGCAAAGAAAATACTAAGACAAGAATGAGCGCGCATACAACAACGCTAGCAATTTGACCCCAATAGATGGCAGAAATCTCATCTATAGGTAAGGCCAAAAACGTCAAACTCGTAAGCACCGCGATGCCATAGCTACCAATAATCGCTAAAAAAATACGACTGAGGACTTTAAACTCAGGTAGATAAAAACCATGACTGCTACGGCGCTTACTCATGTGACTGCCTGCGTGTGAAAGTGAAAGGTCATGATCGGCATAAAAGTGAAAAGCGATCGATTAAAAGCGATAGGTTAATCTGCCGACTACATTCAAAGGCTCACCGTAAGTCAATTCACTAAAAGTGCTGCCCGCAAGATACTTTTGATTGAACAAATTATTCACATTAACCTGCGCTTCAAGATTGTCGTTAAAGCTATATCTTGCCATGATATTGGCAAGCGTCACGTCATCTTGACCGTACTTTTCAGATTGTTTCGTCACAGGGTTTTTGACAATGCCATAGTATCCATTTGACCAGTCAACGCCGCCGCCAATGGTTAAATTAGGAATGATATGATCAAGATTATAAGTGGCAAAAAGATTCAGTGTGGTATCAGCAAAGCCTGTATTGATGGTTTTGCCCTTGTTGTCTTCAGCATTGAAATGCGTATAACCAACACTCGCTTGCAGTTGGTCGCTGATTTGACTAGACACTTGTACTTCTACGCCCTGACTGGTGGCACCTTTTGCTCCGTAGTAGGCTTTTTCCAGGTCGGTGCCGGGTATTATTTGACCGCCATCGAGTTGAGCAAGATTGTCCTGCTCGATTCTGAAAATACTCACTTGGCTCTGTAATGTGCCGTTATCTGACTCACTTTTTAGACCGATTTCATAGTTTTTACCTTCGATAGGATCGAGGAATTTACCGTTTATATCACGCTGATTTTGAGGTTTGAAGATATCACTGTAGCTGGTATAAAGACTGTGATTGTCATTAACCGCATAGGTAATCCCTGCGTACGGAGTCCAGATATGTTTGGCTTCCGTGTTGACGTTACGGCCATACTGCACACCTGAGCGTTCAAAATCAGACACACGCGTGCCTAAAATAACGGCTAAAGGATCCGATAGTTTGAGCTGAGTTGCTGCAAAAATAGCTTTTTCTTTGGTTGTGACATCAGAGCTGCGATTGCGCGCTCCCCATTCTGGTTCAGGATAACTGCCATCCCAGTCAGAAAAACCGGGGAGCGGCAATATACCATCAGGCGGTGACTTATAAGTGAAAGTATCAAGATCACTTTTGCTATAGGAGCCGCCTACGATGAGCTTATGCGTCTTTCCCAACGCATCAAAATTACCGGTTAACTTGCTTTTGATATTGAACTGTTTGCGTTCGGTATCGGCATGAAATGGGTTTAGGTTAAAAATCAGTCCGGTATCAGGATTCACGACTTGGTCGCCATTGGCATACATATAAAGCAGCTTTGGACTACTGTCACTCTCGTTATAGCTGGCATTGGTGGTCAAGTTCCAATTGGCATTAAAATCATGGTCAATATCTGCAAAGTAATAGGTATTATCAGAATCCCAGTTTGTCCAATCTGCGCTGCCATTTTTACTGGCATCCCAATCCGCTTTTGAGCCATCACTTAGGTAGTTTGGCAAACCGCCCCACATGGTTGATTTTGATTTATTGTGTTGACGGCTAGCACCCACACTGACTGTAGTGCTGTCGCCCAGGTCCGCATCTACTGTGGCATACACTAGACTTTGACCCAGTTCTTGACGGTCAACAAAGGTGTCACCATCTTGATAACTTGCCACCACTCGGCCTCGTACCGCACCGCTTTCGCTTAATGGCTGGCTACGGTCAACACTGAGACCATATTGCCCATAACGATCAACATTGGCGGATAGCTCTGTAGCAGGAACGCTACTATCAGCCCGCTTGCGTATCAAGTTGACATTGGCAGAAGGGTCTCCTGAGCCACTCATCAAACCAGTCGCGCCGCGTACGATTTCAACATGGTCAAACATCGCGGTATTAGCAGAGTATTCGCCCATGGCAGCTTGCTGGACAAAATCGGTATTTAAGCCGTCAATTTGGAAGCTATTGATAGCAAAGCCTCTTGATGAAAGATCATTACGCGCGCCATCAACGCTACTTACTTGGATAGCAGGCGTGCGTTTAAGCACATCTATTAGGGTGTTTGAGTTTTGATCTTTGATTTGCTGGTTGGTAACCACACTGACCGCTTGCGGGGTTTCTTTGGCCGACAAGTCCATACCCGTGGCGCTACTGGTGACAGGGATTGTATAGCTGTCAGTATTTTCCGTGACTTGTTTATTGGTCTCTGCCATGACCACGATAGTTGGTAGCGTGGTACTTGGTTCTGACCTATTGTCGTCACGATTGATTTCGATATCTTCTTCACCGATTTGTTTTTGCTGCGGTATTTCAGCATGAATCATAGATGAGCTTACTGCCAACGAAGCAATGGCTGAAAGACGCATGGTTCGCTTAACAAACCAACTTAAAGGGTTAGGTTTATGCTGTTTTCTACTTTGTGTAATCATAAACATCAATGATATCTCAATGAAAGTGAGGAGGATTTGAGGGAAGGCAGTTATTCAAAGCAACAATGCTCACGATTACTTGTCAGCTTAATAAAACGCTATAAAAAATGAGCTATTTATTAAAGTATTGGTGAGTAAATATATGGTTTGTTACATTAGAGTTTGTACATGATAAAGATAATAATAATGATTATCAATACAGTATTGAAATATTTTTGATAGAAAGCACTATAAATAAAAATAGCACAGCAAAAAAGGCTACCTTCTAAAGGTCGCCTCAATTAAGCCCAGTATCTATCAGACGTTAACTATTACGGACTAAATTTAACAGTATTGATTACTTAAATAGCTTCTGTAAGAACTCGACACAGGAGAGCAGAAGGAGATCCAATAACGCAATAGCCAAAATCACAACGATTGCTGCTGGGAATATAATAGCCACCACAAGCAATGGAATGGCAAACGGCCACCATATAGAAAAATCTTGTTCACATGCTGGTGGATTTAGTCCAGTGATTTCGTTGGTATTACGAGGACGACGTTGCCACCACATGACATAACCGCTCACACAAATTGCAATCACAGATAAGCAAAACAGCACATTGGCTAAGACGCTCCATAATCCTAGCGTTCCCATATGAATAGCCGAACCCGCTGCCATAAATTTGCCGAAATCATTGTAATCCTCAAAGCGGATATCAGCCAATATCTTCTCCGAATAGCGGTCGATATATACCGTACGGTCAGCCGTTGGACTTTTCATATCATAGCTCATAGAATTTTGCTAATCGTCCACACTTCTGTCGCGCCTTGTGGTAGATTCAGCTGATAACACCCTTCAAAGCCAATCTCACGAGCAAACCTATCTACCGTAACAATCATAATGGGAATATTAGACGCGTTACCGTTCTCACCTTTGGTTGACCCTGACAGCAGCATTGGCGACAGTTCTAGCACCCAAGGTACCTCTTTGGTACTGCCCGTATTTAATGCGCGACTGATGTATCTCATGTAAGTGTCGCCAATGACCACTTCTAATATGTCTATAATAACTCTTAGTTTAATTTTTTAATGATAACAATAATCATTAGTGTTATAATTATTTTCGTATTTAGCATCCACATCTTTTAACTCAAAACCCTCAACTACTTCTATCTGAAAGGAAATACGATGCCGTCTCTTTCACGTTCCGAATCTGCCCAAAAAAAACAATTAAGAATGGCAGTCAAGATTGGCTTATTAATGAGTATTAGCCATGCTGCATACGCTGAAGAAACGGCAAATAGTATTGAAAATGACCAAAATCAAAATGAGAATATTGCTACGGTTAGTTCGACACCAGCGACGACCTTAAACACCATCACGGTTTACGCTGACAGCTACCGTAGTACAGGCACCAAAACTGCATTAGACCCTAGTGATGCCCCAATGAGCTATAGCAGAATCAATCAAGAACTATTACAAAAACGTCAAGCAGATAGCGTTAATGCGGCGTTACGTTATGAGCCTGGGGTGAGTACTGGGAGCCGCGGTACGGTATCTATTTTTGATGAATACAACATTCGTGGTTTTAAGACTTATTCCAATTTTTATGATGGATTGCGCCTCCCCTACGACGGCGCTTGGAACCTGATGCCGCAAGTAGACATTTATGCGACTGAAGCGGTAGAAGTGTTAAAAGGCCCAGCATCTTCACTTTACGGCTACGCGGCACCAGGTGGCATGGTCAATCAGGTCGCCAAAACACCAAAAAGCACCCAAGAGTCTGAAGTACAGTTGCGCTTTGGCAATCAAAACCTCAAAGAAGTGGCAGTCGATATGACCGGCCCTATCTCAGATACGCTTAATTATCGCTTGGTGGCATTAAAACGTAAAAAAGAGGGTCAGATGCAGACCACAGAAGAAGAGCGCACTTTAATTAATCCGTCACTTGAATGGCGACCGACAGAAGATGTCTCCGTTCTTGCCAATATTTTTTATCAAGACGATCCAGAGATGGTGCCTTCTACCCCGCTGCCGGCTGTTGGGACAGTCTACAATGCCAGTTATGGCAAGCTAGGCAGTGATGCCTACGCAGGAGACGAATGGAATCATTTTAGCAAAGAAGTTCTGATGCCAAGTGTGACTGTCAACTGGGCTATCAATGACAAATTAACCTTTAAGCATATCCTACGCTATACCGATGCCGAAGCGCAGCAGCGCAATATGTACAATCAAGAAGGGTTTATCACGGGTAGTGACAAAATTTTAAATCGTGTGGCCTATACCACCGATGAAAAGATGAACAACTGGACCACCGACAATCAGCTGGCTTATCAGTTAGATACTGCCAATACCTCGCACAATTTATTATTCGGTGTGGAATATCAAGAAACGGACAGTAGCGCTACATATTATGATGCTGGCGCAGATGGCACCCCAAACCTTGATTTGTCCAAACCCGATTTCTCACAAATCAATGCTGACACTTTGCCATTAGATATTTATCGACAGAAACAAGACATCGAACAAAGCCAGCTGGGGTTTTATATACAAGATGAGATGCAGTGGCAAGATTTGACAGTGGTGGCAGGATTACGTCACGACAATTTTGACAGTACTACCGAGCAAACCGAAGCCTCTAAAGGTGCGGTTTATAGTAACAAAACGATTGATAACAGCGCATCAAAAACCAGTGGTCGCCTTGCTGCCATTTATGACTTTGATAATGGCTTCTCTCCTTATGCCAGCTATTCACAGTCGTTTCAGCCTGTTGTCGGTAGCAACTTCGTTACCAACAAGGCATTTGAGCCAACCACCGCTGACCAGTTAGAAGCTGGTATCAAATATCTGTCCCCAGATCGTGTCACACAAGGAACGTTGGCGGTGTTTGATATCACGCAAAAGAACGTCGTAGTAACAAACCCCGCTAATTCTCAACAGAAAGTTCAAACGGGTGAAATTACCTCTAAAGGCTTCGAGGTTTCAGGCAGCCACATGCTAAGTGATTGGGTAGATATTGCTGCAAGCTACAGCTATACCGATGCTGAGATTACCGAAGATGAATTTAACCCTGACGTAGTCGGCAATACGCCAGCACAAACCGCTAAACACAAAGCAACACTGTGGGCAGACTATTACGCCACAGATAAGCTTACTCTCAATGCAGGGGTTCGATATGAAGACGGCATGCAACTTGATAAGCAAAATTCAGACGAGCTGCCAAGTGTGACCTTGGTAGATATTGGTGGCAGCTATCAAATCCATCCGATGCTCACCGTTGGCGCTAGTATCAATAATTTGTTTGATAAAACCTATGTCGGTACTTGCTACGATAGTAATAACTGCTGGATGGGACCCGAGCGCCAGATGTCCGTCAGTCTAAAGGCCAACTTTTAAACAATATAAAGCTTATCATTACTAGGGCATGTCTTCAATTGGATAAGCCATAAATAATAGTTACAATACCGCATCTATTGAGACGATGCGAGAAGTACAAGTTATGGCAAGAACAGCACTAACAGATACGCTTTGGGATCAATTGCAATCAACAATGACACAGCATGGCTGCTATCAAACTCAAAACAGTCGAGAGGTCATGGAAGCCATACTGTGGAAGCTACGCACAGGCGCGCCGTGGCGTGACATACCTAAAGAATTGTGTTCTTGGAAAACAGCCTATAGTCGTTTCAACCGCTGGTCGAAAACTGGGTTATGGGAGGATTTTTTTTTAGCCTACGAAAAGAAGTTGATACGGAATGGGTATTCACAGACGGAAGCTATGTTCGCTGTCACCAGCATGCAAGTGGAGCTCGGCGTGGTGAAGATAGAGCAATTGGACAAAGCCGTGGCGGCGCAACTACAAAGATACACTTATCCTGTGATGCCGATGGATATCCGCTCCATTTTAAAATCACTGGGGGTGACGTCCACGACAGTCAAGTTGCAGGTGAATTGATTGACATGATTGGACAAGCTGATTACTTTATCGCTGATAAGGGCTATGATTCACAAGCGATCAGGGATAAAGCTTGCATGCATGACATGATTCCTATAATTCCCAAAAGAAGCAATGCTAAAGCGCCTAATCCAGAATTTGATAGCTACTTATACAAACTGCGTCATTTAGTAGAGAATATGTTTGCAAGGCTTAAGCACTTTCGTAGTATCGCCACTCGCTATGAGAAGTTAGCTCGTAATTTTAAGTCAATGCTTTATCTGGCGTGTACTATCGTTCATTGTAAGATAAATTGAAGACACGCCCTAGAGAATGTCAATTTTATATACTGGCGCTATCTAAACTGATAACTTAAAAAATGAAACACTTAAATTAAGAAAGGCATTAAAATGGCAAAACCCGCTCCAAGAACATTAAATGTTGTTCGTACCAAATACATCACGCCACAGATGTACCGCGTCACGCTTGGCGGTACAGGCCTGCTTGACTTTCCAGAAGATCAAGAAAGTGCTTATATTAAACTCATATTTCCTCAAGACCATGGGGCTCGGCCACTGATGCGCACTTATACCATTAGTGGACAACGTAAGAATGAAATAGATGTCGATTTTGCTTTGCATGACGCTGAAGGGCCTGCTTCAATGTGGGCACGTAACGCCCAAGTTGGTGAGCAAATATTGGTCGGCGGCCCAGGGCCAAAGAAGCTGATTAATAATGAGGCAGATTGGTTTTTATTGGTTGGTGATATGACAGCGCTACCAGCCATTAGCGTCAATCTTGCCCAGCTACCTGCTGATGCCTGCGGCTATGCAGTCCTTGAAGTCACCAGTGAAGCAGATAAACAACTACTCAAAAAACCAGACAACGTTGACATTCACTGGGTGATCAACTCACATCCAAATACCGAAAGCAGCCCATTACTTGAAAGGGTTAAAACGCTTACGTGGCTAGCAGGCCAGCCTGCGGTGTGGGCAGCATGTGAATTTCATAGTATGCGCGCCCTGCGCCATCACTTTAAAACATATTTTTCAATACCAAAAACGCATTTATACATATCCAGCTATTGGAAAGTCGATAGCACAGAAGACCAGCATAAAGTTGAGAAGCAGAAAGATGCAAAAAATCTAGGGGCTGTATAGAATTGAGGAACCATTGAAAAAAATAAGCAACGCCTTACTCTACTGTTTACCACAACAAAGAAATAAGGCGTCACTTATGACTCGCACCAAGCTCAACGATGAACTTTGGCACAAGCTATTTATTATATTGCGACAAATTAACGTATATAACAAGCCCAATCTAAGACGTACCGTTGAAGGCATGCTGTACCGCATAAGAGTAGGCTGTCCATGGCGAGACTTACCTTCTTATTTCGGTCATTGGTCTCGCATATATCATCAATACCGTTATTGGCGTAAAACCGGTAAATGGCAAAAGCTCATGAAAATAATCACTTAGATTAACACATGAAGTGCAATTTCAAAGAGTAGGTGAAAAAAAGACCTAGATGCGCTAGCATCAAAGTTTTTATCCACCGACCAAAGTGAGATTGCAACCATGAGCTATACACATCTAAGCCTAGGTGAATGATACCAGATTTATGCCCTTAAAGGGGCAAAACATAGTATTAATTTCATAGCGAGGGCGTTAAACAGAAGTCCCAGTACCATATCAAGAGAGCTTAGGCGTAATAAAAGCCTACGAGGTTACCGAGCAAAGCATGCTAATAACAAGGCTTGTGACAGACGGGCTAACAACGCCACAACTATTGTGACTGACCTCTGGGCATGGGTGACAGACAAGCTTAAAGAGAACTGGAGTCCTGAGCAAATATCTGGCGTTCATGCTGGTATCAGTCATACCCGTTAAGTCGAACTCTAAAAACAGCAACAATGACACACTAGACTGGTATTTGTATCGTTGCCGTCACTTGCTAGAAAACGCTTTTGCTAGGTTGAAACATTTTAGGGGCATTGCCACGCGATATGATAAGCTCAAAGATAGCTATGCAGCAGCGGTAATGCTTGCTTGTGTCTTTATCTGGTTGCCACTCATTTGAATTCTATACACATCCTAAAAGGTAGTGTTAAATTATCATAATCGCTATGTTGAATTGACCGAGGAAGGTAAACGACAATAAACCTAAAAGCTAAAAGGTAAGAAACTCAATCTATAACAGCTGAACGAATATGAGCAGGAGGAAATACGGCGCTAAAGGTTGAGCCTTTGCCTTCTGTCGATGCGATTTGCAGGGTTGTGTCGTATTGATATAACACATGCTTGACTATTGCTAGCCCCAGCCCTGTGCCGCCTGTTTCCCGACTACGCCCGCTGTCTACTCGGTAAAAACGCTCGGTCAATCGCGCGACATGCTCGGGCGCAATACCAATACCATCATCGCTGACCGCAAAGCGACAGCCTTCTGCAGTTTTTGCCCAACTGATGACGATGTTGCCACCTTTTGGCGTATATTTAATGGCATTGATGACCAAATTGGATAACGCACTGTTTAAATACATCTCTGAGCCGTAGAGACCATCATAGGTATCTATCTGCAAATGCAGCGTATGGCCGTATTCTTGATTATACGCTTGCGCGTCGTCATAGACATGGGTGAGCAGCTTGGTCATATCAATATAATGCAGCTCATGTGTCTCTTCGATTTCAATTCGTGATAGCAATAATAAGTCATTGACCACCCTATTCATACGCGCAGTCTGCTGCGTCATTAGCTCAAACCCGCGTCGCCATTGCCGCGGCATCTCTTCTTGATCAGAAAAATTCTCCAGATAGCCCATCAGTACGGTGAGTGGCGTTCGCAATTCATGCGAGACGTTGGCCACAAAGTCGCGGCGCATTTGCTCTAGATGTTGTAAGCGGGTCACATCATAAATAATCAGCAGCTTTTCATCGCCAAAAGGCGTGAGCTCACATTTAAGATAACGGTTAGGGTCACGCCATGACTTCATGTGTACGCCATCATTGGGCGTGATCTTATTCTGATAGTACTGATGAAACTCAGGGACATTAATAAAGTCAAAAATACTTTTGCCATGGTCCGCTGACTGTAGCAATAATAAATCTTCGGCGGCCTGATTCCACCACTCCAAACCATCGTCACCATTGAGCAAAATAACTGCATCTCGCAGGGCACGTAAGGCACTTCTGATTTTTTGAAGCTGATCGGTAGAATTTTGCTGCAAGATTTGATGGTCCTGTTGTTTTTTACTTTTTTGCTCTTTATTTTGTTGTTCTTTATCTTTTTGGACATTTTCTGGTTGGGCGTTTTTTTCAAGCATTGTTATGCATACCTCTCATTTTTATTGAACCAAACTAGAAAATCGATAGCCGGTACCGCGCACCGTTTGAATCAAGGTACTACAATCATAAGGCTGGAGCAGTTTACGTAAACGCCTGATATGCACATCAATCGTGCGATCTTCGATATAGACATTACCGCCCCAGACCTGATCAAGCAGCTGAGTGCGGGTATAAGCGCGCTCTGGATGACTCATAAAAAACGCCAATAATCGATATTCTGTCGGACCGATATCAAGGACTTGATTACCAGCGGTAATGCGTTGGCTTTTGGGATCGAGGCTAAGCTTACCTATTTCGATCGGCTTATCACTACTGAGCGCACGGCCACGGCGTAATACCGCTTTGATTCTGGAGATTAATTCACGCGTTGAAAACGGCTTGGTCATATAGTCATCAGCGCCCGCATCAAGTCCATGAACCTTACTATCTTCCTCACTTTTTGCCGTTAGCATAATCACCGGTATCTCGCCCAGCATTTCATCACTTTTTAGCATGCGGCAAAAATCAATACCGCTTTTATCACCCGGTAACATCCAATCGAGCAAAATCAGCGCGGGTCTGTGATCGACCACTTGCTGATGCGCCTCTGCCACGTCAGCCGCTTCTAAACTCTCAAAGCCCGCCATCTCTAGCGTCATTACCACCATCTCACGAATTGCAGGTTCATCTTCTACAATCAAAATCTGCTCACTGCGCATACCATAGCCTTATTATTAAATGACAAAGTTGAAAGTCAAAGTTAAAAGACAAAAACGTAGAAATAAATAAAACAATATTAAATGCCAATGCCTACCCATTAAACGGCTTAATTATGACAGTTTAATGACATTGAGTTTGAAATCCGCTTTTACGAAAACGCCTGCCCACATCATAACGACTTTTGCTCTATATATCAGCCGTCATTAGCACTAACTCTACCCTTTATCACACGTCTATTCTAATTAAATGACTTTTTTCATAAAAATGTCTTATTTCATCAAACTGTCATATTTGCGCGGCACAATGTGCTCATCGACCACCAAGCGTCTTTGCAGTAAATCATTTTTAATAAAGCGTTATGAACAAAACAGTATGAATAAAGCACCATTTATAAAACATCGAAATCAGCTCTGTTATTTATAAATATCCAATACTCAACTATGTTTACTTAATATCATTACTTTTTAGGAGAAATAATGCGTTATTCATTAATAGCTTTAGCCGTCGCGAGTACCTTAACCTTAGCTGCTTGTAATAAAAACTCCAATAGCAATGAAAGCAACGAGCCCGCTACTTCGGCGCAATCAACTACCGCTACTACCGACAGCGCAAACGTTACGTCGTCAACCGCTAAATCAGCTGACAATGTATCAATGAATATCACCGGCGCAGGCGCTTCTTTCCCGCAGCCTATCTATGCTAAATGGTCAGATGCCTATCATAAAGCAACTGGCGGTCAAGTGAACTATCAGTCGATTGGTTCATCGGGCGGTATCAAACAAATCGTCGCAAAAACGGTGGATTTTGGCGCGTCCGATGCGCCGATGACGCCGAGCGAGTTAAACGAAGCCGGTCTGATTCAATTCCCGACCGTTATTGGCGGCGTGGTACCTATCGTCAATATCGATGGCGTTGCGCCTGGTCAATTGAAGCTCGATGGAAAAATGCTCGCTGACATCTATCTTGGCAAAATCAGCAAATGGGATGACCCTGCCATCAAAGCTATGAATCCTGACTTAAGCCTTCCTGACGCTGCCATTACCACAGTGTTCCGCTCAGACGGTTCGGGCACAACCTTTAACTTTACTGATTACTTAGCCAAAGTGTCAAACGATTGGAAAGACAGCGTTGGCGTCGATAAAACCGTGAAATGGCCAACCTCGGCAACCGGTGCTGGCGGTAAAGGTAACGAAGGCGTGTCAAGCTATGTGACGCGTATGAAAAACTCTATCGGCTACGTTGAATACGCTTATGCTAAGCAAAACAGCATGGCACACGTTGCTCTAAAAAATGCCGCTGGCAACGTCGTGCAACCATCTGCGCAGACATTTGCCGCCGCCGGTGACATCGATTGGTCAAAGCAAGAAGGCTTTTATAAAGTCATCACCAACTCTGAGACGGCTCAAGCATGGCCTATCGCTGCTGCGACCTTTATCTTAGTCCACAAACAGCCGCAAGATGCCAAACAAGTGGCAGGTGTTCTTAACTTTTTCGATTGGGCTTATGCTCAGGGCGATGATGATGCAATGAGTCTTGATTACGTGCCTTTTTCAGATACGGCCGTGGCTTTATTTAAAGCAAAATGGAACGAAGTGGTAGACAGCGAAGGTAAGCCTGTTTATACCGCAACTCAAAGCAATTAATACTCCCACTCATCAAGCGCAGTCTTATTAGATTATTGAGGCTTTTATGGCAAACCTAAAATCCCAACTGGCAAAACAAAAACGCTACGATGCAATTTTTGTCAACGCCACCAAAGCATTTGCAATCTTGGTACTGTTGTCGCTTGGCGGCATCATGCTGTCATTGATAATCGGTGCGTGGCCAAGTATCACTAAGTTTGGCTTGGGATTTTATACCAGTAATAACTGGGATACGGTGAACGATCAATACGGTGCGCTTGCACCCATTTACGGAACGGTGGTCACCTCTTTTATCGCTATCTGTATTGCCGTACCAGTTAGCTTTGGGATTGCTATCTTTTTAACGGAACTTTGCCCCAACTTTTTAAAAAAGCCATTGGGTATTGCTATCGAGCTACTCGCCGGCGTTCCCTCCATTATCTACGGTATGTGGGGGTTGTTTGTTTTTGCGCCGTTTTTTGGTGATTACATTCAGCCTTGGTTTATTGAAAATATTGGCCCCCTACCTATTATTGGTCAGGTTTTTACCGGTGCGCCGATGGGACTAGGACTATTTACCGCCTCGTTAATACTGGCAATCATGATTATTCCTTTTATCGCCGCTACTATGCGCGATGTTTTTTCTGTGGTACCCGACCTGCTAAAAGAATCGGCGTACGGCATGGGTGCCACCACTTGGGAGGTAATGTTCAAAATTATCTTGCCTTATACCAAAACAGGTGTGGTTGGTGGCGTGATTTTGGGACTTGGTCGGGCGCTTGGCGAGACGATGGCTGTTACTTTCTTGATTGGTAATGCCTTTAATATCAGCCCCAGTCTATTTACCTCTGGAGTGACCATCACTTCAGCGCTAGCCAATGAGTTTGCTGAAGCGTCCAGTGAGTTGCACTTAGCGTCACTACTACATTTAGGATTAATACTGTTTGTGATCACCTTTATCGTTTTATCAATATCTAAGCTCATGCTGATGCGTATTGACCAAAAGGCAGGCAATTGATAGCGCTAATAATGATAAACAATAAATACCTATAGTAATTTCAATATAACAAAGATACAGCAGCCATTATTTGACCTAAGAAGGACAAACACTTCATGACTTTCGCACCAGTTACCACGCAAACTACCCAGCCAAGCCAGCCTTCTGTACGCTTTGAAGATCGCTATAACAAGCGTCTTTATAACAAGCGTCGTTTTATCAATAGATTGGGACTTAGTTTTGCCTTATCAGCGCTTGTATTTGGTTTGTTTTGGCTGATTTGGATTTTGATGACGTTGTTTGTTGAAGGCTTGCAAGGTTTAGTTGAGATGCCTGTCTTTATAGCCGATACGCCGCCACCGATGGGCGAAGGTGGTCTACGTAACGCTATTGTTGGTTCAGCGATGTTGGCTTTTTCGGGTTTGGCGATTGGTGCGCCAATCGGCATGATGGCGGGTATTTATTTAGCAGAGTTTTCACAGGGCAGTCTACTCGGTAAAGTCGTCCGATTTTTAAATGATATTTTATTGTCAGCACCATCTATCGTAATTGGTCTGTTTATTTATGCCCTGATGGTCAAAGGACAGAGCTTTTCGGGTTGGGCTGGTGCATTAGCGTTGGCGTTAATTGTGATTCCTATTGTCGTACGTACGACGGAGAATATGCTAAATCTTGTACCTAATACCCTGCGCGAAGCGGCTTACGCACTAGGTACGCCAAAATGGAAGCTGGTCAGTACCGTGACCCTGAAGGCTGCCAAAGCCGGTCTGACTACTGGTGTGCTGCTCGCTTTTGCGCGTATTACCGGTGAGACCGCGCCTTTGCTATTCACCGCGCTAAACAACCAGTACTTTAGTACCGATATGAGTGAGCCAATGGCTAATTTACCCAATACGATTTATCAATTTGCCATGAGTCCTTATGACAACTGGCATGCACTGGCTTGGGCGGCGGCGCTACTCATTACCGCGACAGTATTGCTATTAAATATAGCCGCGCGCTTCATCGGTGACAAACATCATAGTAGATAGGTTAAAGCTATTAAGCCTATAGAGAAACAGTCAAACACCACCCTGATTTAACAATACTTTAAAAAATGGAGATCTTTATGTCTGATGTACTAGAAAGAAAAGCAACTAAGATAATGACCAATACCAGCAGCACGCGCCGTTTACTGGATGATGTGATGGCTAATCATAGTCAATATCAACAGCCAAATATTACCCATCTTATCAAACAAACCATGACAGATATGCCGGATGACATGCCACCTGCCAAGATTGCGATTCGCAATTTGGACTTTTATTATACTGACTTCCAAGCATTAAAAAATATCAATATTGATATTGCAGAAAAAAAGGTTACCGCTTTTATTGGCCCATCAGGCTGCGGAAAATCAACGCTGCTACGCACCTTGAATCGTATGTATGACTTGTATCCAAACATGCATGCTAAAGGTCAAATCATGCTTGATGGTCAAGATATTTTGACAAAAAATATGGATGTTAATTTGCTGCGTGCGCGTGTCGGCATGGTCTTTCAAAAGCCCACGCCCTTCCCGATGTCCATTTATGACAACGTCGCATTTGGCGTGCGTCTCTATGAAAAGCTCAGCAAAGCGGAGATGGATAACCGTGTCGAATGGGCACTGAAAAAAGCGGCGTTATGGCTGGAAGTGAAAGATAAACTTAAAGCGTCAGGCTTGTCACTATCTGGCGGTCAACAGCAGCGACTTTGTATCGCACGCGGGGTGGCAACGAAACCTGAAGTCTTGCTATTAGATGAGCCAACCTCAGCGCTTGACCCTATTTCTACTGGCGCGATTGAAGATTTGATTAGCGATTTAAAAAACGACTATACCATTGCTATGGTGACCCACAATATGCAGCAAGCCGCACGTATCTCCGACTACACCGCTTATATGTATTTGGGCGACATGGTAGAAATGGGCGAGACGAATCAAATATTCACCAATCCAGTACAAAAAGCGACCGAGGATTATATTGCTGGGCGTTATGGCTAGGCTGCGATTTGTCTAGAACAGTTATCCAATCAGATGAGCTGAATAGTATAATTTCTTAGCTGTCCAGTTTTATTCGTCCACTACAGTTTAATTGCCCGAAGTCAAAAACCTTACGCTAAGAGATCGTCAGATACGTCGAAGAAAGTTCGTTTAAAAATAAAGCCTACAGCTCGCCTGCAAACTGATAACGATCTCCTGCATGCCACATTTTGACAAAGGTCAGTACTTGCCCTGCTGAATACGTCCGACGTCGCAGCACCAATGTCGGTGACTGCACAGGAATTTGCAAGGCCTTAGCAATCTCTTCAGGAGCCGCTAAGGCCCGAATAATATAGCTACCACGCTCAAGTGGGCTCTTGGCAATGAGGTAATCACTGGTATTTACCACACTAAAATCCTGCTCAATAAAATCTGGTACTTTTGTCGCATCCACCCAACGTTCTTCAAACTGAATCGGCTGACCATCGGCAAAATGAATGATTTTTACTTCATATAAAATAGCTGCTTCATTGCTATCAGTAGTGCTAATAGAGTCCTTTAAATTAGAAGCCACAACTTCTTCGTCAATATTAAACTTGTCTCGCATTTCATCGTCTAGCATGCTTGCAGTAATAGTACGTTTACTCACAACATGAGCCTGATAGTCACGATTGGCAGATTTTAAATCTTGGGCTATATTGCGCACTTCTACAAAGGTATGATTGAACTGCTGCTGAGCAACAAACGTCCCTGACCCTTGCCGACGTTCTAACACCCGCTCCTCGCTCAATTCTTTTAAGGCACGGTTTACGGTCATTCGCGATACACCAAACTCTTTTGCTAATGCCATTTCGGTGGAGATGGCTTCGCCTGCCTGCCATTTACCCGAATGGATATTATCCAATATGGCGCTTTTAATCCGCTGATATGCTGGAACTGCCTTTGTCATGTCACGCTTCACCTTTGTCATACTCATCTTTAACCGCTAACTGCAACTGTGCAAGTGCAAGTGCAAGTGCAAGTGCAAGTGCTGACATAATATCATGACCCTTATCATAATCACCATGAGTGCAGTCTTTTGAGCAAAACAACCTTATAAATAATTTGGCTACTGATAAAAAAATGCTTGCATAAAAAAAATATCTTTGATAATTTGTATATACAACTTATTGGCTACTTCAAATAATGCTGCCGAAAACGACGATTGGCAAACTATATATAGATAATCAAAAGGATGGAATCATGACTAGCGTTAATGGAATAAATAAAAACGGATCAAATAATAATAATGAATTTACGCGTCGTGACGAGAGTCGTAATATCGCGGCGCCGACGGGCAGTAAGCTGAATTGTAAAAGCTGGCTAACCGAAGCGCCTTATCGCATGATTCAAAACAATCTTCATCCTGATGTGGCTGAAAATCCAAAGAGTTTGGTCGTCTATGGTGGTATCGGCCGCGCTGCCCGTAACTGGGAAAGCTATGATCAAATCCTCGCCTCTCTTAAAGAATTAGAATACGATGAGACCTTACTCGTGCAATCAGGCAAGCCAGTTGGCGTCTTTCAAACTCATGAAAATGCGCCGCGTGTATTGATTGCCAACTCCAACCTAGTGCCACGCTGGGCCACGTGGGAGCATTTTAATGAGCTCGATCGTAAAGACTTATTTATGTACGGGCAGATGACGGCTGGCAGCTGGATTTATATCGGTACTCAGGGCATCGTCCAAGGCACGTATGAGACCTTTGTCGAAGCAGGTCGTCAGCATTATGATGGCAGCTGGGCAGGACGGTGGATTTTGACCGCTGGTCTTGGCGGGATGGGCGGCGCGCAGCCATTAGCCGCGACCTTTGCTGGGGCGACGTCTTTAAATATCGAGTGTCAGCAATCAAGTATCGATTTCCGCTTACGTACTGGTTACGTCGATAAGCAAGCGGACGATCTCGATCATGCTTATGAGCTCATCAAACAACATACCGCAGCTGGCGAAGCGGTCTCAATCGCGCTACTTGGTAATGCCGCAGATATCTTGCCCGAGATAGTTAAGCGCGCCAAAGCTGGTGAAATCAAACCTGATTTAGTGACCGATCAAACCTCGGCACATGATTTGATTAATGGTTATCTACCAAGTGGCTGGAGCGTTGAAGAATGGAAGGCGGCACAAGAAGATCCAGAGCAACATGCCGCATTGACCAAAGCCGCTGCTGAATCTTGCGCCGTACACGTACAGGCCATGCTAGATCTACAAGACATGGGTATCCCTGCGACTGACTATGGCAATAACATTCGACAAGTGGCCTTCGACGCAGGAGTAAAAGACGCCTTTAACTTCCCAGGCTTTGTCCCAGCTTATGTGCGACCACTGTTTTGTCAAGGTAAAGGGCCGTTTCGCTGGGTGGCACTATCCGGTGATCGAGAAGATATCTATAAAACCGATCAGAAAATCAAAGAGCTGTTTCCTGAAAATACCCATGTGCACCGCTGGCTCGATATGGCAAAAGATCGCATTCAGTTTCAAGGACTGCCTGCTCGTATCTGCTGGCTAGGTCTAGGCGAGCGTGATAAAGCAGGTTTGGCATTTAATGAGATGGTCAAAAACGGTGAGCTTAAAGGTCCTATTGTCATTGGTCGTGACCATTTGGATACGGGCTCTGTTGCCAGCCCGAACCGCGAAACCGAAAGCATGAAAGATGGCTCAGATGCAGTCTCTGATTGGGCATTATTAAACGGTATGCTCAATGTCGCAGGCGGTGCAACTTGGGTATCCTTACATCATGGCGGCGGCGTTGGCATGGGTTACTCGCAGCACTCTGGCATGGTCATTGTCGCTGATGGTACTAATGCAGCAGCCAAACGCTTGTCACGAGTACTGGTCAATGATTGCGGTTCTGGTGTCATGCGTCATGCGGATGCAGGCTATGAGCTGGCTATCAAAACCGCCAAAGACTATGGCTTAAAACTACCAATGATTAAATAGCTATCCTTTGTCCTTGTACGGTATCAATAAGTAAAAGGACGTTTTCAACATTTTATCAAGGAGGATAATATGTCTGAACAAGATCTTATGCCACCGGGCAGTCCAGTACCTGACACGCTACCAGGCACTCCAACACTTGATATGCCGCCGCCTGAAAAACTATTGTCGAAACCCATCGCGCTAATACAGCTAATCGTGTTTAGCGCCATTGGCTTGGTAATGTTTTTTGTACCTTTTACCATTGGTGAAAAAAGCACGATTTTGTTCGATCATGGCGCAACCTATTTGGTCAATCAACAGCATACTTTATCCGTTACCTTATTATTTTTGCTGATACTCTATGGCGTCAGTAAACCCTTGATAGATGGCTCATGGCGCAAAAATATCACCCATAAAATTCTAACGGTCTTTAAAGTGCTAGGTCTGCTGTTAGCCGTGATGTATATCACTGGCACTGCGCCTGCCTTTATGATGGAAAAAGACATGCTGCCATTTTTGTTTGAAAAGCTGGCGCTGCCAGTCGGCATGATTGTCCCGCTTGGGGCATTAATTTTGGCATTCTTAGTGGGGTTTGGCTTACTTGAAATGATTGGTGTGCTGATGCAGCCGATTATGAAACCTATCTGGAGAACACCAGGCGCCTCGGCAATTGACGCTGTTGCCTCTTTCGTTGGTAGCTATTCGATTGGATTATTAATTACTAACCGCGTTTATCTACAAAAACAGTATTCTGCGCGTGAAGCCATTATTATTGCCACTGGTTTTTCTACGGTGTCGGCAGCGTTTATGGTCATCGTCGCTAAAACGCTGAATCTGATGGAGTTTTGGAATCTGTTTTTTTGGTCAACCTTGGTCATTACCTTTATTGTCACTGCTATTACTGCTCGCATTCCGCCTATCAGTCTTTTCGATAATGAAGTTGATCGTCCAAATTTGGATTATAAAAAAGGAACGCGTCTAAAAGCAGCATACGAGCTGGGTTTATCCACATCACGCCATGCATCAGATTTAAAGCAAATTCTATGGACCAATTTTCGAGATGGTTTGACCATGGCAGCTGCGATTGTACCTTCTATTATAGCGGTCGGATTGACAGGATTATTATTAGCCAAGTATACGCCAGTGTTCGATATTTTAGGTTTGCTACTCTACCCCTTTACATGGTTGGGCGGATTGTCCGAACCCCTTACAGCCGCTAAAGGTATGTCTGCAGGTCTCGCTGAAATGTTTTTACCAGCATTACTACTCAGTGAGGCAGATATCCTAACACGCTACGTCGCTGGGGTGATATCGATTAGCAGCGTGCTATTCTTTTCTGCCATGATTCCTTGTGTATTGGCGACCGAAATTCCGGTCTCTGTTGGCAAAATGGTCATCATTTGGTTTGAGCGTGTGGTACTCAGTATTTTGCTAGCTGCTGCCTTTGGACAGTTGGCTACGTATCTAGGTTGGATTGGTTGATAGAAATTGAATAAGACTCACTAGTTTGGTTAAACGTGCCTAACTAAATTAGTTTAGCTTAACAGCAATATGAATTAAAAATAATATAATTAACATGGCTTACAACACTAGGATTATCCTATGGACGGTATCAAACAATTAACCCTAAATCCCCGCCAATTAAGCTTTGAGATGTTGCGCGATATTTATGAGCGACCTGTCATATTAACCCTTCCTGACAGTGCGTACGCAGCGATTGACGCTTCACATGAAGATGTACGTACTATCATTGCTCGCGACAAAAGTGCTTATGGCATCAACACAGGTTTTGGATTACTGGCAAAAACTCGTATCAGCGATGATCAATTAGAATTGCTCCAGCGTAATTTGATTGTATCGCATTCGGTTGGTACTGGCGACGCTCTTCCTGCTGATGTCGTCCGTCTGATTATGGTGATGAAAGTTGCTAGCCTTGCGCAGGGCGTATCTGGTGTTCGCCGCGTCGTGGTCGACAGCTTACTTGGTTTAATTAACAACCAAATTACGCCACATATCCCTGCCAAAGGCTCAGTGGGTGCTTCTGGTGACTTAGCGCCTTTATCGCATATGACACTTGCAATGATGGGTGAAGGTCATGTTTATGTTGATGGCAAAAAAGTACTTGCTGCTGATGCGCTAGCGCAGCATGGCCTTGAGCCCATTACCCTAGCAGCTAAAGAAGGACTGGCTCTTATTAATGGCACTCAAGTATCAACGGCCTTAGCATTACGTGGTTATTTTCTAGCACGTGATTTACTTGAGACAGCAACCATCGTCGGCTCACTGTCTATCGATGCCGCCAAAGGCTCAGATGCGCCATTTGATGCGCGCATTCATGAAGTGCGTGGTCACCATGGACAAATTGAAATCGCAAAAGCCCACCGTCAACTGATTAAAGGCAGTGCTATTCGCGCCTCGCATAATGACGAACAGGACGATCGAGTTCAAGACCCTTATTGCCTACGTTGCCAGCCGCAGGTCATGGGTGCTTGCCTTGATATCATCAACCAAGCAGGCAAGACGCTGTTAATAGAAGCCAATGCGGTGACAGATAACCCGCTTATCTTTAATAATGATGACGGTCCAGTTGCTATATCTGGTGGTAATTTCCACGCCGAGCCAGTGGCTTTCGCTGCTGATATGCTCGCTTTAGCGATTGCTGAGATTGGTTCTATGTCTGAGCGCCGTGTTGCTCTATTGATTGACGCAACTTTATCAGGTGGCTTACCGCCATTCTTGGTAGAAAATGCAGGGGTGAACTCAGGCTTTATGATCGCCCACGTAACTGCAGCAGCGCTGGCTTCAGAAAACAAATCTATGGCTCACCCAGGTAGCGTCGATAGTATCCCCACCTCTGCCAACCAAGAAGACCATGTATCGATGGCGACTTATTGTGCGCGCCGCCTATATGAGATGGCACAAAATACTGCCACTATTATTGGCATCGAATTACTGGCTGCTGGTCAAGGTATCGATTTCCATCGCGGACTAGATACCTCAGAAGCGTTAAAGACAGCGCATCAAAAATTGCGTGAGCAAGTAACTTTTTATGACAAAGATCGCTATCTGGCCCCCGATATCGAAGCAGCTAAGCAGTTGGTATTAGATGGCTCGCTGACGAATCATTGGCAGGCTCTGCGTAATGATTGGTACGAGTCTAAATAAGAGACATCACTCTAAATAAAAGCTTGATGGATTAAAGGAGATCGGCAATGAGCATATCGACGACGGGTACTACCGTTAGCCACAGCCACGCTGATATGAGCAAGTGGACAGGGCGTGCAGAGCCGTTTGAGACTGCGCGCGCCCGCTACTGGTATCAGATCGCGCAGCCCTATGCCTTTGATAACAGCGGTCAGCAAAACGGCCAGCGCATTGGATTGATCGGGTTCGCTTGTGACCAAGGCGTCAAACGCAATCAAGGCCGCGTGGGTGCGAGAGCGGCGCCGCCTTTAATTCGTCAGGCATTTGCCGCGCTGCCAGTTATCTCTGAGCTGCAACAACGCTTTGATGGTCAACTGTCAACGCTACTGGGTGATGCTGGTGACATCCATTGTCACGATAATGATGATCTTGCCGCAAATACTCTAGAGCAAGCCCAGCGGAAGTATGCTGATAAAGTCAGTCATATAATTGAGCAAGGCGGCTTACCCATTGGACTTGGTGGTGGTCATGCCATTGCTTATGGTAGCTTTTTAGGATTGTGGCAAGCACTATCGTCAGAAACCAGTGAGACTACTCATAGTACTGACAATATCGAAAGCAATACGAGCGCCATGCCTAGAATTGGCGTCATTAACTTTGATGCGCATCTGGACATTCGTCAGTCTGACGTCGCCACCTCTGGTACGCCATTTCGCCAGATTGCCGAGCACCTTGATGCACAGGATCAGCCATTTCACTATTGTTGTATCGGCGTCAGTCGATTTTCCAACACTGCCGCGCTCTTTGACCGTGCTGAGCAGTTAGGCGTCCATATTATCAGTGACGAAGATTGCATTAATAAGAAATGGAAAAAAATTGCTGCTCAAATAGATGCCTTTATTAATAACGTTGATATCATCTATTTAACCATTGACATGGATTGCTTGCCAGCGAGTGTCATACCTGGTGTCAGTGCGCCAGCAGCCTATGGTATTGATCTGAGTTTCGTTGAGCGCGCAGTCAAACGTATCATGGCATCAGGCAAAGTAAAATTGGCTGATATTGCTGAGATTAACCCAACTTATGATATTGATGGACGCAGCTGTAAGGTTGCCGCTCGCTTATTGGCCACTATTATCGAACAGCACTTATTCATTACCAAAACCTACTCGCTTTAACATAAGCAGGATTACACTATGAATGACTCTACAAATTCTACAGAACAGACACCTGATCTAAAATCATTTGACCATATCATTATAAATGCCAATCTCGCCACCTTTTCAGCGCAATACGGGTTTGATATTTATAATAACAACCAAAATAATGATCAGAATCAAAGCGTCCCTTATGGTCAATTAGAAAACGCCGCTGTCGGTATCAAGGACAGCAAAATTGCATGGATTGGCAAGTATGAGCAAATAAAGCCGCACCTCACTTATTATAAAAATGCTCAAATTAAAGACGTGGATGGTAACTGGATAACGTCCGGACTCATCGATTGTCATACTCATATCGTTTATGCTGGCAACCGCAGCAATGAGTTTGAAGCGCGATTGCATGGTGCCAGCTATCAAGATATTGCAGCGCAAGGTGGCGGTATCGTCTCGACGGTGAGCGCCACTCGCGAAGCCAGTTTTGAGGCACTATTTACCCAAAGTGAAAAACGTTTGCTCGCGCTTATTAAAGAAGGTGTGACCAGTGTCGAAATCAAATCTGGTTATGGTTTGGACCTAGAAACTGAGCGCAAAATGCTAAAAGTTGCCCGCGCGCTTGGTGAAAAACATGGTATTCATATTAGCACCACATACTTAGCTGCCCATGCTCTGCCGCCTGAATATAAAGACAATGCCGATGCGTATATCGAACAAGTTTGCCAGTGGTTACCAATCTTGCATAGCGAGGGTTTGGTCGATGCAGTCGATGGCTTTTGTGAAAATATTGCCTTTACTGCTGAGCAAATTAAACGCGTCTTTGACGTTGCCCGCTCCTTAGACTTGCCAGTGAAGTTGCACGCTGAGCAGCTCTCAAATATGGGTGCTAGTGCATTAGTCACCGAGTACCAAGGACTATCAAGCGACCATCTTGAGCATTTATCAGAAGATGATATTAAGAAGATGGCTGAGAGCAACACGGTTGCCGTACTATTGCCAGGCGCATTTTATACCCTGCGCGATACCAAGCTACCACCGATTGAAACGCTGCGTAAACATAAGGTGCCAATGGCCGTTTCAACCGACTGCAACCCTGGTACTTCGCCATTAACATCGCTGTTATTAGCGATGAACATGGGCTGTACACTATTTTATCTAACACCTGAAGAAGTATTGGCAGGAGCAACTGTTCACGCAGCACAAGCGTTAGGTCTAGCTAAAAAGGGTAAAATAGAAGTTGGTTGCGATGCTGATTTGGCATTATGGGATATCACCCGCCCCGCTGATCTTGCTTATCAAATGGGTTTAAACCCTATTAAAGGTATTATGATTCAAGGTCAGTGGCGTACGTCAGCAGAGTAAAAAACTCCTGCTTAACTTCGTCTTAAAATGGGGAGATGGATCTACCGTGTAGCTTCACTGCGTCATTTAGATAAACACCAAACCATCTATAGTGAGTGAAAAGTAAT
>NZ_DHYG01000033.1:0-47308 GCF_002414005.1 Psychrobacter sp. UBA5136 | reverse complement strand
TTTAGGATATTTTGACTATACAGTTTGATGCGATTTGATATCAACATCATAAATATCGCTTAACTGCTCACTAGTCATCACACTATCAGGTGTTCCTTGAGCAATGATTTGTCCACCGTTTAATAGCACCACCTCATCGGTATAGCGATGCGCTTGGGTCAAATCATGCAAGACAACAAGGATACTTTTTTGTTGCTGACGTACCAAATGATGCAAATATTGAAGCAAAAAACGCTGATGACGGATATCTAAATGATTGGTCGGCTCATCGAACATCATAATTTTAGTATCTTGCATCAGTGCCCGTACAATAGCCAAGCGCTGTTTTTCACCGCCTGATAAGGTTTGCACGCGGGCATTAGCCAAACTTGATAATTCAAATTCCTGTAATAAATTTTGCGCGCGCTCAACATGATTGTTATGTGGTCGCTGATACCATGCTAGGTTTGGCGAAACGCCTAATAGTGCATAGTCGAGCACCTTTAACGGCAACTCAAAGCGCTCATGTTGTCCAACCCAAGCAATATGGCCTTTATTCATAACCTCATTGACCGCTTGACCTTGGATAGTGATATGCCCGCCAGCTTTAAGACCAGTACCCGTATGCTGACCCAACACCGTATGCAGCAATGTACTTTTTCCCGCCCCATTTGGCCCAATAAAAGCAACCAGTTTTTGACTGGTTACTGTTAAATGATCTACCTTTAACAATACCTTGTTACCATGCGAGATATGTATGTCTTGCATGCATAGCAATTCAGCGTCCTTACTATAAACATCAGTATGAACGTTAATATTTGGGCTAGATGTAGAGGTAAAAAACGTATCAAACATAACTATTACTCTATTGAAATGGGCTTAACGGCGGCTACTACGCACAAACAACCAAATAAAGAATGGACCGCCAAGTAGCGCCAAAACGATGCCAACTGGCACATCCACAGGATAAGCAATATGCCGCGCCGTACCATCGATGACAAGTAGTAAGATCGCCCCAAGCCAGCCAGACCAAATCATCAGCCGCATACGGCCGCCACCAAACAAAATAGCCAGTAGGTTTGGCACCATCATGCCAATAAAGCCAATGACGCCTGCTAAAGACACTGCTGCCCCTGTCAGTAATGCCGAGGCAATCACGACCAGACAACGAACCACGCCCACCTTGATACCCAAGGATTTAGCAGCGGCTTCACCCAGCATAAGACCATCCAATTGGCGACCTAACGGTAGTAAAATAGCCAACCCTAATACCATACTGCCAATTGAGTAACGCAGCGGCACAAAACCTGCTTCCGTCATACTGCCTGACAGCCAATTGGTCGCCGAGCGCAGCACCATATCATCAGACATAAACAAAATCAGGCTGACCACAGCGGCACAAAAAGCGCTGATAACAAACCCTAATATCAGTAAGCCCATCTGCCCGCCACCCAAAAAGCGATGGCAAGCAAGAATAAACAAACACACCAAGACGCTACCAATAAAGGCAGCAAGCGGTATGCTAACGCCACCAAAGCCTAGCGCCAGCACCAATACAACTCCAAGCGCGGCGCCGCCTGAGGTACCGATTAAACTTGGATCAGCCAAAGGGTTTTCAAATAAAGCCTGGAGTGCGGCGCCACTAACTGACAACGCCATCCCCACTAATAATGCCGTCACCACCCGCGGATAACGTAGCTGCCAGATGGTGTCATCCAGATGGTTAGGACTTGACCAGTCGCCAAAGCCAATACCAAGACCCAACCAAATGAGCAGCCCAGATACGACAGCGGCGAGCATGTAATACAGTCTGGTCTTATATTTAACACTTTGAGTAGGGATAGAAGCAGAAATCGTGTGAGCCATTTGAAATATCGTTTTATTGGTATAAGTTATTATTTGTTGGGCTGCTTATTTGCTTAGGCTATTTTGCTAATGAATGCAGTCTTTTTAAAATTTGCGGTGAGTTTAAGCCATACCGTAAGAAGTCATCAGCTGGCCAAAAGTATACGCCACCATTTTTACCAGCAGCACTAGCCGCAATCTCTGGGCGCTTACTAAATTTACTAACGCCGCCGACGACCGCCTGATTATGATCGGCGATGATAATGACGTCAGGTTTGGCCGCAAGCCAACCTTCACGTGACATGGGTTTTAGCCCTGTGACGTTTGCAGCATTTATGCCGCCAGCTCGGCGAATCAGCTCATCCCCTACCGTCCCTTTTCCTGCCACGATACGGCCATCGTAACTCAGCAAATACCGCTTGCCAGTTTTTGCTAATGGACTCATTCCGGCATTCCAACGCTTCGCAAGCTGCGCCCCTTGGGATTTTTTACCCACGTAGCTGCCAATGGTTTTGATACTACTGGTAAAGGTGGCTACTTCCTCTTTAGGCGCCACATTAACGGCTTTAATCTTTAAACCATTTAGCCGCTGATAAATACTCGCCGGCTGTACCATATAACTCCCAAGCGCCAAATCTGGTTTGACGGCCAAAACCGACTCGGCGGTGATATTGCGGTGCATGCCCACGGCTGGCACGTTTTTTAACGCTGGGTTGTTATTGGTCGCATCTTTACCAACCAATTTATCGCTCGCGCCTAGTGCCACCACGATATCTGCAACATCTGGGCTCATCGCGACAATGCGCTCATAAGCTTGAGCGGAAAGCGATGGCACGGCAACTGTTCCAATCATGATGGCCATGTTAAATGCTGCTCTGCTAAAAGATGAGCTTGTTGTTAAAGAACTTTTTGCTATTATTTTTTTTGTATATTGTGCTAATTGAAAAGACATACGCATTCCTAATTTGCTAACGTAAAAACGACCCGATTGATAGGACAATTGGCGTTTATGAATTATCCAAAAGCGCTCACACAACCGCGATGCTTTATCCGTTATGTGAGTGGCAGTTGTATGAGTATCAGTTATATAACTGGCAGCATCGCAAAATTTAATGACTGATTTTTTATGACTGGTTTACGCGCCCTCTGCTTCAACCATTATCACGGGCACTAACGCTTCTGTGTGTGAGTGTTTTTCGACAATCTGAGCGACGATTTGCTGCCACTCTACAAGCTCAGGCGTGCCTTCAATGCGCTGACCAAATACGCTAAATACACTAGATCCTTTATTATCAAAACCTTCAATACAAGTCACGATGCCATCTTTGGTTGGACGCTTAACGCACCATACTTGCGCCAATGCCTTGTCCTTTAAGTGCAAAGTGAAGTCATTATGGTCTTTATCTAACACATTAAACCAATCGCCCACACGCTTGAGCGTCTGTACGGTGCCCGTTTGAATTTGTACCAAACCACTATTGCCAACAAACGTCATAATTGGACATTTGGCATCGCGGGCCTTTTCATACACCGCTTCGATAGCGCTCATATTCAGTCGATGCGTCATTTTTTCAGGTGCCTGCTGGTAGCTGCTAGCACGATCGATATCAAGATTTTTTAGTAATGAATGAAACTGGTGCACATCCGTCATCTCTTGCCAGCCTTTTTGTAGCTGCGTACGCTCCGCCTCGCTCAGCGCCTTATAGCGCCACTCATTAAGCGGCTCTTGCGCTTTTAATGTCACCTCAGCTGCACCAACCGTTTGCAACTGCGCCCCAATCATCGCTTGCCAACGGCTAATATTCTCATCACTTAATTCTCGTAGATATACTTTATCAATCGCGCCGCCCTCTGCGTTATAAAACTGAATACTATAAGAAGGCTTGTCGACACGGCTGGTATCGGTTACTGCCAGCATGTGCTGCCATTGCCACATAAAAAATCGCAGATCTAAACCACCGACATTGAGCGCCAAACCCATCTTTTCACCAAGCTTAAGATTGTGATATGGCGCGGTTTTTTCATGTACGGCCAGCTCATTTCTGACGATGCTTTCAACCTCGCCAAAGTTTTCAAATTGCTTTAACACCGCTTTGCACTGCTCACCAATGTACTGACTGTAAGGTGATGCGAGCATTAGCTCAAACTCACTCACTCCTAGCGCCGCTGCCCCTTCTGTCGGAAACAGCATCGACGTTCTTGCTTTGAGCGTTTGGTACTGTTGCCACAGCTCAGTATTTTTTTTGGTTAACGATAATGGTTGACGCATAATTCTCTCCATAAAATAGTTGGTAATAAAAAACCAATCAGCTTAGCTTTATCAGTTAAAGAAACAAATGCATAAAAAATAGCAGCGATATTGAACGGAAAATATTATGGCAACATTTTTTCGGTTTGTAAATAAAAACAATTATCATTTACATGTTGATAATTATTATCGTTTGAAATATGATGTCTTGGCTTTGTTACTGCCGATAATGAATTGCGTAACAAATCCTTGAAGAATTACACCCAAGAAAGTCTCTTTATAAGCATTTTTGCCTGTAAAGCATTTTGATAGAAAAAAGTATTCAGCAACTCTATTTTCCTTCTTTATTTACGATGGTTGTTTTATTTATGTCGATTTTAGCGCCTCAACTTCCTTTAACTTATCCAAGATTGCCCACTGCTCCATCACAGCTGCGCCGTAGCCCTTTAGCTATTAGCATCGCGTTAGCATTGTTTGCATTAGCGCCAGTTCCAGCGCAGGCCGCTCCACTTCTCGCAGAAAATAATGTTGCCACCACTGACGACGCCATGCCAAGCATACGTTTAGACCCCATCGTCGTAACTGCCACCCGCTCTGAGCGCGCCTTAAGCGATGCGCCAGTTGCAATGCAAGTGCTTAGCCGCCAACAGCTCGATGACAACCAAGCTCATACGTTAAAAGAAGCGCTAGCCCTCCTGCCCAATGTTTACTTACGCGAAGTCCATGGCAAGACAGGCTACGAGGTCAGCATGCAAGGCTTTAGCGGTGATCAGGTATTGGTATTGGTTGATGGCTTACCGATTACCGCCAGCACTGGCTCGACGGTAAATTTAAATCAATACATGAATATGGATATCGAACAAATAGAAGTGGTACAGGGAGCGGCGTCAGCGCAGTTTGGTAGCGCGGCAATGGGCGGCGTTATTAATATCATCACCAAACCTATTGGCGCGGCGACGGGGCATGTCATCACCGAGGTTGCCAGTAACGGTCAGCAAAATCCGTCTGGTAAAAAGTTAGATGCCAATAAGCGTTATGTAGAAGCCAGTATTGAGGGCGCATTGGATAAAGACCAGCGTTTTCATGCTCGCCTATCAGGCTCGTATCTTGATAATGATGGCTTAAGCTTAGACCATAAAGCATGGCCCAGACTAAAAGATGCCAGCGAGCAATCACAAGTCAGCGCCCGCCTGAGCTTCCGCCCTGACGGTAAAGGCATATCAGACGATAACAATGACAGCGACGATAGCCGATTAATCAAAAATTCTCAGTATTGGTTGGAGGCCAGCCACTATATAGAGGATGATATTAGCCGTTTTAATTATTATGTGGCGCCGCGCTATTTGGCCCAGCAACGAGATGAGCAGATTACTAAGCAGCGCTTTAGTGTTGGGGCGCGTGCTGATATCACGCCGCATAAAGATGATGCTAGCAAGACTTATCGATTGTCGGCGCAAGCGCTCCATGAAGCGTATCAAAGCAAATCCAATACCAAAACGCAGCAAACCCTCACCAGTGCCCGTGATACAGACATTAGTACCACGCTGGCACAAGCACAGCTCGATTTCCCGGAGTTGGCTTTATCCGATAAACATATTCACTTTATCCAAGTCGGCGGTCAGGTTCAGCAAGACAAGCTCAGCCAAACAAAAAATCAAGTCAGCGAGCTTATCAGCGATGAGGTCAGCCGCGATGTCGGCGAGCTTTACCTACAAGACGATTGGCTGATTGGGGGTAATTGGGAGGTGCTAAGCGGTATTCGCTATCAAAACGATGAGGACTTCGGCGACCATATTGCACCAAAGGTATCACTCAAATACAACCATTTAGATGCGAGCGGCCGTGACCATATCTTTCGCGGTAGTATCGGCGGCGGTTATCGCGTGCCCAATCTAAAAGAGCGCTACTACGTCTTTGACCACAGCAATTTGGGCTACAAAGTCATGGGCAATCCGAACTTACAACCCGAAACCTCAACCAGTTATCAAATCGGCTATCAAGGTCAGCTAAGCGATAGTATCAATTTGACGGTCAATGGTTTTTATAACGAGGTTGACGACCTAATCCAAACCGACGAGGACAACGCGACCTTTGATGGCAACATTGCCATTTATCAATATATGAACGTCGATAGCGCCAAAACCTATGGCGGCGATATTGCTATTGACTGGCAAGTGGACGAGCGCGCCAAACTGCAAGCCAGCTATGCTTATTTAAAGACCCACAATAATGTGACCGATACTGAGCTGACTTATAAGCCCAATCATAAAGCGATGCTGGCACTTGATTACCGGATTAGTGACAAATTACAGCTGATTCCGCGCCTCAATTATGAATCTAAGCAGCTCATTAGTACCAGTGAGCAAGCGTATTCACCTGCTTGGTGGACGCTTGATAGCAAGCTTAATTATGACGCCACCGCAAACTTAAGCGTGTACGCGGCGATTAATAATATCTTCGATGTGCAGCGAGATGTCAGCGATGCCAGTGACTATCGCCCAATTGACAATCGCGAATGGTTACTGGGCGCCAGCTATCACTGGTAGTTCTTTATTAACAACAATTCTAAATTTACCGTATCCGTACCACTATTTTTCCGCCGCTGTTTTTTACATTTTATATAAAACCACCATTATTAAGGAGCATGTCATGACTCAAATCATTCCCTTATTTAAGACCAAACCGAAAACACTGCTGATGCTAATAACCACCAGCATTTTAACACTCAGCATGACCGGCTGCGGTGGCGGCAGTGATGGCTCGAGTAATGACAATACTGGAAATGGCGGCAATAGTGGCAACAAGCCGCCTGTAAGCACAGCTAGCTTTAGCGAAACGGCCACTTGGCAGGTCACCAACTTGGCGCTGGGCTCAGCGACGTGTTATGACTTTGATGCCAGAGCAGAAAGTTCGTGTGAGGAAGGCAAATGGGATATTAAGTTTGAAAATGCAGCGCGGGCACCTAAACTGTGGTCAAATAGCGGCGATTCTGGCACAGGTAAAGGCGGGGTATTTGGTTTGATTGATTGGTCAGATTTAAGTCGTTATAAAAACGCCACTCAAGATCCTGATACAGGTCGCGACATTACCATGCATTATAACGAAGATCGCAGTGGCGGGATTTTCGATGTCAAGCCTTGGTTTGAGTACAATTTAAAAGGCAAGCATCAGCTTTACCCTAATAACCGCGTCTATCTTATCACCACGGATAATAGCAGCGCTATGACAGACAGTAGCGTCCAGCAGCCTATTTATACGATGCAGATTATCAACTATTATAACGAGGCTGGTGCCTCTGGTTATCCGACGATTCGCTGGATTGATACCGCGCTACCAAGCAAGGTACAGACAAAAACCATTAATGCTGCAAACAATGATAACTGGGTGTATTTCGATCTAAAAACAGGCCAAAGTAGCAGTGACAGAAACAGCGCTTGGCAGATTGGCTTTAAGCGCAATGATGTGATTTTAAATGGTGGCGATTCTGCTATTGGCGCCAATAAAGACAAAGTCGGTGGTTACCTTGCTGCCACGCCAGCCGGATATTATGACGCACAAGGCGAGCCTGTGACGAGTCAGTTTATCACCGATGGTAGTGCGGTTACCTTATCCAACCTCACCAGCACTGCAAACTATGACAAACCACTAAGCGCCAGAAGCTGGGTGGTTGACAGTAAAGGCTCGGATCTCAATCCTGCTTATACGGGCAATTTTCCAACTCTAGACTTTGGCTGGTATACCTATAATGGTATGACCCATCAGCTAAATGCCAAACCTGTTGCTACTGCTCAAGGCGCGCTCATCAGATCCGCTGAGGGTAATAGCTATGCTCGCGTGCGCTTGAATAAAATCAATTATCCTAATGCAACAGCCACGACTCCAACTTCATGGGAGTTTAAAATTGATATTCAGCCTGCCTCTTAATGTACAAGAATGTCTATTACTTAATATGACAAATCTCAGATGAAAACACATTGCATTAGGTCATTATTGACAATAATCTAAAATAATATCTTCGTTTAGCTACCTATTTATTGTGCTAAGCCATGGCTTTTTCGTCAGTTAGATTAATAAATTCATAAGAACCAATATAGGCGATGACCTTAAAAAATAAGGCTCGCTAACAGCGATTGACATCGTTTTTGCAAAACGTACCGCCCGTGAAAATTTTCTTCAGTTATGTATGTTTATCTGTTTTATTTAGGTCTGACGATGCCCTAGCGTATGGAAAACAATAAGGTATTAAATTCCAAAATGAAAATTAAGGAAAACGTCATGAATGATTTTAAAGAGCTCAGACAGCAAATGATAGAACGCCAACTTGCGGCGCGCGGTATTCGCGATCAAACGGTGCTTCATGCGCTGGGTACCGTTCCGCGTGAAGCATTTATACCGGCAGATCTTGTTGAATTTGCCTATAAAGATGCGCCCTTACCTATTGAGGAAAATCAGACCATCTCACAGCCTTATATTGTTGCCTTGATGACGGCTGCACTTGAGCTAAAATCAGATGACCGCGTCCTTGAAGTCGGGACAGGTTCGGGATATGCCGCCGCCGTGCTCGGGGAGATTTGTGAGAACGTCTATACCATTGAGCGCCACAAAGTTTTGGCAGATACAGCGCAAGCCAGACTCAAAGAGCTGGGATATACCAATGTTCAGGTCAGACATGGCGATGGCACACTTGGGTGGGAAGAACAAGCTCCCTTTGATGCTATCATTGTTGCCGCAGGCGGGCCTGAAGCACCGCAGTCACTCAAAGAACAGTTAGCGATTGGCGGGCGACTGGTCATTCCCGTTGGTGAATCTTCGGAATCACAGAAACTGATTCGTATTTGGCGTGTCAGTCAAGATGACTATAAAACAGAAGATTTGGGACGCGTGCGTTTTGTGCCGCTGATTGGCGCGGCAGGTTGGCAAGAGAAAAACAATAAGCCCTCAAGTGAGGACGCCTCAAGAGCTAGGACGTTGCCTGAACTAATTGGTCAATCAAGTGAACATTTTGCCAGTATTGATGACGTCAATTTAGATAATCTAATGGCGCGTATCGGAGACAGCCGTGTCGTATTGCTTGGAGAAGCATCACATGGTACGGCTGAATTTTATGACATGCGTGCTCGTATCACCAAAGAGCTTATAGAGAAGAAAGGCTTTACTATTGTTACTGCCGAAGCTGATTGGCCAGATGCCGCGCATATCAATCATTATATTCATGGAAGAGAACAAGACGCTTTACTACAGAACAAACCTTTTTCTAGATTCCCGACTTGGATGTGGGCAAATAAATCCATGCTCAAATTTACCCACTGGCTGCATGCTTATAACGCTAAAACGGAATCGACAGAAAAAAAAGTAGGGTTTTATGGTCTGGATTTATACAGCTTATATGGCTCAATTGAAAGTGTCTTGAACTACTTGCAAGACGTGGATCCTAAGACAGCAGAGATTGCCCGCGAGCGTTATGGCTGTTTGATGCCTTGGGCCGATGAACCGTCTTTGTATGGCCAAGCTGTGATCACCCAGCAACATAAGGACTGTGAAGTTGAGGTACTCAAAAACCTACAAGATTTACTCAAGAAACGTTTAGAGTCTTCTGTCGCCAATGAGGAACAGTTTTTTGATGCTGAACAAAATGCCAAGCTGATCGTCGATGCCGAACGTTATTATCGAACCATGTACTATGCTGAAGACAGCTCATGGAACCAGCGTGATCAGCATATGATTAAAACTTTACAGGCGGTGCTTGATTTTAAAGGTCTCGAATCAAAAGCGGTCGTTTGGGCGCATAACTCCCATATTGGTGATGCTCGCGCAACCCAAATGAGCGCACGCGGCGAGTTAAACATAGGCCAATTGGCACGGCAAAAATATGGTGACAAGGTCTACAATATCGGTTTTGGCACCGATCATGGTACGGTTGCCGCTGCCTCCGATTGGGGCGGGCCAATGAAAATAAAGCAAGTACGGCCATCACATCTTGACAGTTATGAGCGTATTTTTCATGATGTGCCTACTGACAATTTTCTGTTGCCCTTACGTTACCCACTGCATGAAGATATCCGTAAAAAATTACTCCCAGAGCGCTTAGAGCGAGCGATAGGCGTCATTTATAGACCTGAGACTGAATTACAAAGTCATTATTTTTATGCCTCGTTGCCAGCGCAATTTGATGAGTATATTTGGTTTGATGAAACCCGCGCGGTTGAGGCGCTGACAAAAGAAACGGGTGACGACACACTCGATACCTTCCCGTTTGGCTTATAGATAGTCATGTATTAATAAGTGTGGTGGCATCTCATAAAAGGCGGTTTTATATATGCCTATTCTATAAGTGCTTATGTAGCGTTTAAAGCCAGCCTCTCTCTGTTTTAAGTAGATTATATCTATGTATAAGATAATTCTTAATCAGCTGAGAGGCTACTATCTATTATGAAAATCTCTGTAACTTCTGTTTAAAAAACTTAAGAGGGACCTTAAACTACTGCTCGTAAAGATATGAACCGCCCCGACTATATCGGAGAGTGATTTACTTGAGTCAGGCAGCGATGCCTGACAGGGTTAAATTATCGTAATACCGCTTTTCAAACTCAAAGGGTGACACATAACCAATCGTGCTATGCAAACGGGTTTTATTAAACCAGTCCACCCATTCAAGGGTTGCCAGTTCAACATCATTGATACCAGTCCAGTTCTCCTTTAAATAGTCAATTACCTCAGATTTATACAGCCCGTTAACCGTTTCAGCCAGTGCGTTATCGTATGAATCACCAGTCGTGCCGACCGAGGCAATGATGCTAGAGTCCTTCATCTTATCAGTATAACGAATGGATAAGTACTGAACCCCGCGATCACTGTGATGAATCACATCTTTGGGGTTGTTCCTGTCTGCAATGGCTTGATTAAGCGCTGACATTACCATATCCGTGTTCATGCGATTAGATACTTTCCAACCGACAATGCTACGGGCAAACACGTCAATAATAAAAGCGGTATATACCCAGCCGCTAGTTGTTTTTATATAGGTGAAGTCAGCTACCCATAGCTGATTAGGACGATGGGCATTAAAATTACGATTAATCAGGTCATCAGCGCATTTTTGGTCATCACGGCTATTGGTGGTGATCTTGCCCTTACCGCGCCAGATGCCTTGCATACCATACTGCTTCATTAAACGCTCTACCGTACAACGAGCCACATGAATACCATCTGCCTTCATCTGCTGCCAGACTTTACGAACACCGTAACGGCATTTACTGTCCTGCCAGATGCGTTTAATCTCGTTGATATAATAGTCGTCATGCTGCTGACGCAACGAGCGCTTTTCAGGGTAACTCTCCAAGTCTTTAGTACGGTAGTAGGTTGATGGGGCAATCGGTAGTACTCTACAGATTGGCTCGATCCCGTATTTCTGCTTGTGATCATCGATAAATGTGACCATTATTTCGGTAGACGGTCGAGCTCCGCCTGGGCGAAAAAAGCCGCTGCCTTACGTATGATCTCATTGGCCTGTTTGAGTTCTCTGCATTCACGTTCAAGATCTTTAATACGTTGCTCTTGGCTTTGAGCTTGCACTGAGGCAGGGATAGTTTGATCTATATGCTTCTTGTGCCATGAGCGCAGGGTTTCAGGCGTGCAGCCAATCTTAGGGGCAATGGCTTGAATGGCTGCCCATGTGGAGGGATAGTCGTTTGCTGCTTCGATCAGCATACGGACGGCGCGTTCTTTAATCTCAGGAGTGTAGGTTTGTCTTTTCATTGTCGTATTCTCTCAGAATGTTAAGTCTCCGACAATACCGGGGCGGTTCAATAAAAAGCCCCGCGGTAAGTTATATTTTACCTCGATAAATAGTTCAAACCTGAGGCTTTTAACTCTAAGCTCAAAAATCCGGCTCAGAAATTATACTTGGCCATTACTTCAACCTGCTGACCTTTTTTTACTTGAGAGAGAGCCTTATCGCTTCTATCTCTCCATTCAATACCAAAATCCAAATCTGGTAAATAATTATAGATAAGGTTAATACTTTTTACATTGATAGAAGTATCGGCCACATCATTTACATTAATTTCACCATAACGCATGTTACTAAAAAGCTTTTCGGTAAACTTATGCCTATAGCCTAGCGTGAAGCCAGTTTGCGAAACAAGCTTACCGTCTTCTGCATCACAGTCTGGAGCATTGATCGCTCCAAGGACTTTTCCAACGCAGACTGTAGAATAGACGCCCATACCTTTTCCGTTGTATACGCTTGCATGTAGTGAATCATTACCAAAATTAAGTTTCCCAGCGAGAGATACCCCTACGCCTATATCTGAATCGTCTCCATTTTTAGCCTCACGAGCAGTAACTGCCAAATTATAGCTAAGATCAGATATGTTATCCTTGTAGCTAACAACCATATCTGGCAGATCAGCCTTATCGTAAACCGGGTCTTGCGCCGTAAAACGAAATCCCTTATGAGTATAATGCACCGTCAAATCTGGACGAATATCGGCGCCGCCGCCAGAGATAGTCCCTAGTCCCGTACCTCGAAAGTCAAGCTGTTCAGTCAAAAGAGGGTACACTGCTAAAAATTGACCATTCCACGTCTTACCTATCGTCAAATCATCAAGCTGAACATAAGCATGGCGAAGCCGTAAGTCTGAACCACCATTGGCGGCATTGCCATAAAAATCCCCTTCAATAAAACCCGTTAATTTTTTATCCTCTACATTCTTGGTGGTTTTGATATTAATTCGTGATTGCCGTGCGCTTCCTTTGAACTCGGACTCGCCTTCATCTGGAGAATAAAATATACCTTCCGCTTTGACATAGCCACCGATACTTAAAGTAGCATCTCCCTTTGTGACAAGATCTATTGCTTGCGCTTGTACACCCATTCCAAGAACTGCCAAACCAAAAGACAAATTTTTGATATAAAGCATGATCCACACATTCCTTGTGTTGTTTTAAAATCCATTTAAGTTAATTTAAATCTCTTCAAATCTTTGCTGTTACCGTATTTTTTAACCCTATAAATACCAGCACCATCTCCTTATACAAAAAACTTACCTCCTAATTTAGCTAAAACTCTCAAAAGCGATGATCGCAGCTTTTTTTGTTTCATCAATGTTCTTTTTTTGACCACTGGCTTTATCAAGATACACCAACACTGACTCACCACGGGCGACAATGGTACTCATAGCTGTACTATAATAGGTATATTCATGAATCACGCTGGCATTGCCAATCTTCTTGACTCGAACGCCAATCCATAAAGTATCGGGGTAAGTCACGGGTTTGAAATATTGGCAGGATGACGCTGCCATGACCGAGAAAGTGCTTTCATTAAATAGATTTAATTGAGTGTTATAGTGAATACGTGCGTTTTGGGCATAAGTGTAATAGACCACATTATTGACATGACCAAAGGAATCCATATCGCCCCATTCTACTTGTTGAGAATAAACAACCGCAAAACCATGCATGGGGTGGTGTTCGTCTTTATTAAGCGTATCTTGTATTTCCGGTAATATCGCTACAGCTACCATAGTATTCTCTTCTAATTAGACCGATTAACATAAGTATTAAAAACGTTCAGTAAGATCGAATGATTGTTTTGCGCAATCATCGCTAGAGTTTTCTGGGTTAAATTAATTTTTCTGTGTACATCATGCGCATCTTTTTCTTATCAAGTTTACCCACACTGGTTTTTGGCATTTCTAATAAAAACTTTATTTCACTTGGTACGCTATATTTTGGCAAACGTCCTTTCTCTACTGCTTGATGACCTAAAGCTAGTATATCTTCCGCTTTTGTATCGGTGTACTCAGGTTTTAACACGGCTAAGGCTAAGGGTTTTTCGCCCCATTTTTCATCTGGTACGCCAATCACTGCAATATCAGCAATACTAGGATGAAAAGATAGAATAGTTTCGACTTCTAACGAGGATACCCATTCACCCCCAGACTTAATAACATCTTTGAGTCTATCGGTAATTTTTAGAGTGCCATCAGGGGTAATACAAGCTATGTCTTGAGTGTGCATCCAGCCACCACGCCATAACTCATTGCCAGCCTCTGGATTTTTGAAATAGCTTTGGGTCAGCCATGGCGCTCGCATAACTAACTCGCCTGTCGACTCTCCATCCATTGGTATTGGCTTGCCATTTTCATCCCAGATTTCCATCGACACCAGCATAATGGGTGAGCCAGAAAGACAACGATAACTTATCTGTTCGTCCATGGACATTACGTCTATTTTATCATCGAATACCGCTCTAGCTACCACAGGGCAGGACTCTGACATTCCAAATCCAGGCATAAACTCAATACCACTATCAATGGCATTTTTGGCTAAGCCTTCATTTATTTTGGAACCTCCTACCATTAACTTAAGACCTTTAAATCTGCGTCCTCGTGCGGCTATCTCTTTAAGTAGCATTTGTAAAATTGTTGGGACACCATGTGAGAGGGTCACCTTATGGCGTTCAATCAAGTCAACCAATACTTCGGAGACATATCGCCCTGGATACACTTGTTTTAGCCCTATCATGGTTGCGCCATACGGCCAACACCATGCATGTACATGGAATAATGGCGTCATTGGCATGTATACATCGTTATAGCGCACGCCTTGACCTTCGGCATTGAGCGCTGTTGCTAGCGTACTCGCCAAAGTCTGCAATACGATTTGTCGATGGGTAAAGAAAACGCCTTTTGGGTCGCCTGTGGTACCACTGGTATAAAATGTGGTAGCGATGGTGTTTTCATCGAAATCTGGAAAGTCAAACTCATCACTGGCAGCTGCTAGCATGGCTTCATACTCACCTTCGACATAGTCTGGCATGCTAACTTGCGCAGTTTTTGTATCGTTTTCGCCATACTCAGCATCATCAAAGCCAGTATCATCGAGCCAAATAATCTTCTCAATAGAAGGCGCTTCATGACGGTAGTTTTTAGCCATTGGCTCAAATTCAGCATTTAACAACAAGGCTTTGGGTTTGGCGTGATTAATGGTGTACAACACTTTATCTTCAGCTAGGCGTACATTAACCGTTTGCAGAATCATGCCAGACATGGGTACGGCAAAGTACGCTTCGAGGTAACGATGACTGTCCCAATCCATCACAGCAACCACATCACCTGCTTGCAAACCCATATTTTTAAGTACGTTTGCTAAGCGATTAACCCGCTTAAAAAATTCAGCATACGTATAAGTGATCTTATTGGCATAACTAATAGTTTGATTAGTAGAGACGATTTTTGCACGGTTTAGCAGCTGTTTGATAATCAAAGGAAAACCGTACGCTTCTCCGGCTTGTTGGTAGTTTTCATGTTGGTTAAGTATAGAAGTCATTTTGTCGTCCTTGATAGTAAAATAATGTGGAGAAGTTATAGAAATAGAAAGGCTTAAACCCGTTCTATCACCATCGCAAGTCCTTGTCCAATACCAATGCATAAACTGACTACCGCGTATTTCCCGCCCGTACGCTGTAGCTCGCGCGCCGTGCTCAACGCAAGTCTTGCTCCTGATGCACCAAGCGGATGCCCGACGGCAATAGCTCCGCCATTAGGGTTGACGCGTTTATCATCAAAGTCAATTTCTAAACCTTTTAAGCAACCAAGTACTTGTGAGGCGAATGCCTCATTAATCTCAATAATGGACATATCATCAAGAATCAAATCAGCCCGTTTCAATGCCAGTTTAATGGCTTCAACAGGGCCTACGCCCATAATATTTGGCTCAACACCCATGGCACCAGATGACAGAATCTTAGCAATAGGCTTAAAGCCCAACTTTTCCTCCGCCTGCTTAGAGCCAATAATCAGCGCAGCTGCGCCATCATTAATACCTGACGCATTGCCTGCTGTGACGATACCTTCGTTGTTTAAAGGCTTAAGTTTTTGTAACGCCTCAACAGTAGAGCTGGCGCGAGGATGCTCATCATCCAATATCGCTTTTTCTGGCAGTTTTTTACCTTGCGATACCATAATTGGCGTTATTTCATCGTCGAAAAACCCAGCTTGTTTGGCTGCTTGGTACTTCGCTTGCGAGGCTGCTGCGAATTTATCCGCTTCTTCACGAGTGATACCATATTCGCGAGCCACATTATCACCCGTTTGCGGCATACTATCGCTACCAAACTCTTTAGTCAAAAGAGGATTAGGAAACCGGCTACCAATAGTCGTATCAAATACTTTAAATTCACGACTAAAGGGTTGCTCGGTCTTAGCAAAGACAAACGGTGCGCGGGTCATTGACTCAACGCCACCTGCTAAAATAATATCCCCCTCATTACAAGTAATGCTGCGTGCGGCATCGATGACGGTCGATAATCCTGAAGCACAAAGACGGTTGACGGTTTGACCGGGTGTTTTAACATCTAGCCCTGCTAGCAACGCAGAATTACGGGCGATATTACGTGAGTCCTCGCCAGCTTGATTGGTGTTACCGATGAGTACTTCATCAAAGATATCGTTAGGTAGTTGGTGTTTTTCAACCAAAGTCTTCATTACCGTAGCGATTAAGTCGTCTGGGCGCACGGTTGCAAGCACTCCTCCATGTCGACCAAACGGACTTCTTAATCCATCATAAATATAAGCGTTTAACATAACGTTTCCTTGTTGTGCTTTGAGAGTTTGTCTGATTAAAATAGGTAATTTGTAATATTACGAGGCCGCTATAAGTAATTAGTATTAATAACGACTCTGCTGAGTAAATAGTGAGATATCTAGCTTGGCGCGGCGTTGCAACCATGGGCTTGGACGATAACGCGGGTCACCGGTTAGCTCATAAATACGTTCTAAGATGAGTAGGACTCGCTTAGCACCAAGCTTATCGCCCCATGAGATAGGTCCATACGGATAACCTAATCCAAGCTTGACGGCATTATCGATATCCTTTGGTGTGGCAATACCTTGTAGCGCGATATCACAACCGAGATTAATCATCATGGCAATGACTCGCTGCGCCACAAAGCCGGTACTTTCGGAAATTAGTGTGGCATCGACAGTAGCATTTATGTCATCATCTGAGCGTTTAGCAAATAAAGTGTAAGCTTGAGCCACAAATCTATCTTGCGTGACAATACTTGGCATCAAAGTACGATGCTTGGACAAGTCTGTCAGCATATCAATACCGACCGCTTGTTTAGGATTAACTTGATAACGCATAGCAGCATTGGTTGTATCCTCGCCATAGGTTGCTAGTAGTATCAAACTGTCAGGATTTGGCTTATCGTTATCGTCGATAGTGATGTCATTAGCGTCTAGATAATCAAACAGCTGTTTTTTATCTTCTGCTAAATCTGCTCCGATCCAAACTGAGCTAACAGCTGTTTCAGGCTCCGCTTTAGAAAATAACGCCTCAAACGATGACTGTTTAGATGGATTTGCTACAACTTTTTGACCATCTTTATACTGATAAAAGCCCTCACCAACTTTCCGGCCAAGTTTTTTACCCAACAGCATTTGACGGGTTAAAGGATGCGGGCGATAGCGAGCCTCATGATAAAATTGGTTATAAACTGACTCCATGACTGGATGCGATACGTCGATACCAGTGAGATCCAGTAGCTCAAACGGTCCCATTCGAAAGCCAGCACCTTCACGCAAAATACGGTCTATTTGCTCAAAACTTGCGACCCCCTCGCCTAATATTTTTAACGCTTCTGTGCCATAAGCCCTGCCCCCATGATTGACAATAAATCCTGGCGTATCTTTTGCCACAACGCCTAAATGTCCCATGCGCTCAGCTAACTCTTTAAGCGTCTCTACCACTAAAGGCTTGGTCGAGATACCGGGGATCACCTCGACGATTTTCATCAGCGGGACTGGGTTAAAGAAGTGAAAACCTGCTACACGCTCTGGGTGCTTGCAATCGGAAGCAATCGCGGTCACTGCTAGTGATGAGGTATTGGTGGCCAAGATCGTTTCAGCAGTCACGACACTTTCTAATTGTTTAAAAAGCTGTTGTTTTATTTCTAAGTTTTCGATAACTGCTTCAATAACAACGTCTACTTCGGCAATTTTGGCTATATCTTCAACTACGATTAGATTGGTCAAAATAGAGGTTACTTGCTCATCGGTAAATTTGCCCTTAGCTGCGAGCTTTTCGAGCGTTGCTTGAAGGGATTGGCGACCTTTCTCAGCGGCGCCTGACTTTGCATCAAATAAAAGCACCTGAATGCCGGCTTGGGCAGCGATTTGAGCAATTCCCATACCCATAACGCCGGTACCGATGATGGCCAATGATTTGATAGCTAATACATTTACGGTCATAATAATCCTTTATAAGATCTCGTTTTTAAAGTTGAATAACCATTTTTTAGTAGGCTATCGTCCCTTATATTTAGCCTCACGTTTTTCCAAAAAGGCTTTCGCCCCTTCTTTTTGGTCTTCGGTATCGAATAAAATCTGAAAAGCTTTACGCTCTAAAGCTAAGCCCGCTTGCAGCGACATATCTACCCCTAGATTTGCAACTTCTTTAATTTGCGTTAAAGCAATAGGTGAGTAATTCGCTAATTGCTCAGCAATCTCGATGGCGCGCTTAATGGTTGTTTCATCTTCGACTACTTCAGAAACCAATCCCATTTGATCTGCTTCATGAGCACTTATTATGTCGCCTGTTAAAACCATCTTCATGGCTTTGTGTTTACCAATAGCACGAAACAGCCGCTGAGTACCTCCTGCTCCTGGCATTAATCCTATTTTAATTTCTGGTTGACCAAACTTAGCAGACTTGCCCGCGACAATGATGTCAGCGTGCATAGCAAGCTCACAGCCGCCGCCAAGCGCATAGCCATTTACTGCCGCAATAATAGGCTTACGACAATTGGTGATGGCATCCCAATAACGTTCGCTATGACGTAGATACACATCAATCGTTTTCGCCGTTAGGAAATCATTAATATCAGCACCCGCTGCAAATACTTTATCACCACCAGTTAGCACAATAGCTTTGGTCTGTGGATCGTTGTTCAATTCAACAAAAATATCTGCCATTTTCTGACGTAACTCAGTATTTAAAGCATTGCGAACGTCAGGTCGATTAAGCTTTATCACACAAACACCATCAACCGGCTGCTCAATCAAAATTGTTTGTTCTTCCATGATGATTCCTTTAAATAATTTCCTTAGATAAATCCTGCGAACTTTTTAATATTCAGTAATTATCAATAATTAATACCGCATAGCGATATCTAATACCAATATATACTGTTTATTTTCATTTGTGAAGAGTAAAATTTAGCAATATCTAGGAAAATACAGATATTTATTGGTGCGTCATATTAAATTATTCCGCATTGCGGTTTTTCAAACCAAAAGTATTGTAATTTAATAAACAATCAATTATGCTGTCAGTTCGAAACAATCGTTACGACTTCATCGATTAATATTAGATGTTATTTCAACAAGGAAGATTTTCATGATTAGAGATAAGGAAGTACTCGACCATATCGTCCAAACCGTTCGTCAGTTTGTAAACAACCAACTGATACCGCGAGAAGATTGGGTAGCAGAAAACGATCGTCTACCAGAAGATATTATTAGTCAGATGCGTGAATTGGGCTTATTTGGGCTTACGATTCCTGAAGCTTATGGCGGGCTTGGACTGACCATGGAAGAAGAGGTTATCGTAGCTTTTGAATTAGGACGCACCTCACCCGCTTTTCGCTCACTGATAGGCACTAACAACGGTATTGGTTCATCCGGTCTTGTCATTGATGGCACCGAAGAACAGAAACAAAAATACCTGCCAAAACTCGCTAGTGGTGAAATTATCGGTTCTTTTTGTTTAACCGAACCAGAGTCAGGTTCGGATGCTGCTTCATTAAGCACGACGGCCATCAAAGATGGTGATCACTATGTGCTTAATGGTACCAAGCGCTTTATCACTAATGCTCCTCAAGCCGGTATATTTACTGTGATGGCACGTACTGATCCCCAAAATAAAAGAGCGGGTGGTATTTCAGCGTTTATTGTTGAGAGCGATACCCCTGGCATTACCTTAGGTAAAATCGACAAAAAAATGGGACAAAAAGGCGCTCACACTTGTGATGTTATTTTTGATAACTGCATCGTACCTGCCAGTGCTTTGATAGGTGGCGTCGAGGGGGTGGGTTTCAAAACCGCAATGAAAGTACTTGATAAAGGCCGCTTACATATCGCTGCAGCGAGTACTGGAGCAGCAACTCGAATGCTAGATGACGCGCTACGCTACGCCGTGGATCGTAAGCAGTTTGGTCAACCAATTGCAAATTTTCAACTTATTCAAGCGATGCTCGCTGACTCAAAAGCAGAAATTTATGCCGCCAAATCCATGGTATTAGATGCTTCACGCCTGCGTGATGAAGGTAGAGACGTCATTACGGAGTCTTCATGTGCCAAGATGTTTGCCACTGAAATGTGTGGTCGAGTCGCTGATAGAGCAGTACAAATTCATGGCGGAGCTGGTTATATTGCCGATTACGGTATTGAACGTTTTTATCGTGATGTGCGCTTATATCGTTTATACGAAGGAACTACTCAGATTCAACAAATCATCATTGCTCGCAATATGATTAAAGAAGTGAGCGAGTAGTTCTCGCTGATTCGAATATGTTTTGTTTGAATACTATTTATTTGGTTGATAAAAGATATTCACAATATTAAAGCATACTAAGGTATTTGCTGGGACGCTAATACCTTCTCAACGACACCATGATCATAGTCTTTTACTCTCACAACAATAAGGATATAAATTGTGAAAAGTGCTGCTATAACTTCAAATCCGAGCTTACTTCCTACCCAAAAACAACCTTGGAAATTGGCTTTTGTTTTTTGTTTTTTAGTTTTATTATGTGATGGAGCTGATATTGGTATTCTTGCCTTTACCCTTTCAAGTCTTAAGCAAGAATTTACTTTAAGTAATTTGCAAGCTGGTGCTTTAGGGAGTTGGTCATTAGTTGGCATGGGAATAGGTGGTTTTTTTGGCGGTTGGGCCTGCGACCGTTTTGGACGCGTGCGGGTAATGGTTATTGCTACCGCTGTGTTTGCGTTATTATCTGGGTCAATTGGATTTGCTCAGAACTACGAGCAGTTTATAGTACTACGTGTGTTAGCTTGTATAGGTCTAGGTAGCTTATATATTGCTTGCAATACTTTAATGTCTGAAATGGTACCTACTAAATATCGAACGACTGTGCTTGCGACAATAATGACAGGTTATACATTAGGGTCTTTAGTTATAAGTGGTCTTTCAGCTTGGATTATTCCAAGTTATGGTTGGCGTATGATTTATTTCATATCATTTACACCATTTATTCTAGCAGTACTGATGCATTTTACGTTATCTGAACCAAATTCTTGGAAAGAGTCTCGTGCCCTTAAACTAAAAGGCTTAAATCCCACTATTAGAAAGAGCGAAAATTCTTACAAAGCTATATTTGAGAATCCAAGACATCGCTTGATGTTTACTTTATGGACTATGACTTCAACTCTTTTATTATTTGGCTATTTTGGAGTAAGCAACTGGCTACCTACTTATTTAGAAACTGAACTAGGTATTAAGTTTAAAGAGATGGCTATATATATGGCGGGTACCTACTTGACCATGATGTTTGCGAAAGTAGTGGCGGGTGCAGTTGCTGATAAGATTGGTCGTAAAATAGTATTTGCCTTTGGAACTATGGGTACGGCATTATTTATTCCGGTGTTAATATATTTTCACACTCCAGAAAATATTGGTTTGTTGATGATAGCTTTTGGGTTCTTATATGGTATTCCTTATGCTATCAATGCTACCTATTTATCGGAAAGCTTTCCTACTGCTATCCGAGGCACTGCGATGGGTGGATCATATAATATTGGACGGATAGGTTCAGCTATTGCTCCTCTCGCTATTGGTTATATCGCAATGCAAGGTTCTATCGGTGCAGGTTTATTATTGATGGCAGGCGCTTACTTCTTATGTGGTCTTATCCCAACCTTATTCATTAAAGAACAACAGTACGACCCACAAAAGGCATAATATTACTCAATATATATACCGCATAGCGAAATAGCTTATAATAACTGTGCTAAGAATTTAATGGCATCTTTAATATAGTATTATTAAAGATGTCGACTACTATCAGCTTAGAATCCTTTTTTTGATTATAAAGTACAGAAAATAGTGCGTTTACTATCATATTTATATTAACTTGATTGAGATTAAAAATAATATATGACAACTAAAAACCTAGTGGATGAAGGCCCTAACAATACAACGCATATTGAATTGCTAGAACCCATTGCAGAGATGAGAGATCAAAATGATAGACAGTTTGTCACGGCATTGGCTCGAGGACTTGAACTACTGCGTTGTTTTACTCCGCAGCGTCCATATCTTGGCAATCAAGACTTAAGTCAATTAACAGGGCTTCCGAAAGGCACAATCACTCGTCTTACGTATACATTAGTCAAGCTCGGGTATTTAAAGCAATCGACAAACAGTAGTAAATATCAACTGTCTGTAGGTGTGTTAGGTTTTGGCTATACAATGATGGCGAATATCTCTATTAATAATCTGATCACACCATACATGGAAGAGCTGGCGGATTATGCCAATAGCGCTGTCGCTATGGCAACCCGTGATCGGCTTACGATGGTATATTTAAATGTCGTGCAAGGTTCAAGCACGACTACGATGCGACGCAACGTCGGTTCGTACTTACCTATTCACTTAAGCTCAATGGGAAGAGCCTGTTTAGCCAGTATGCCGCAGGCCGAGCAAGAATTTATCCTTGATGCTATTCGTACTAAACACAAAGATGATTGGTTAAAAATTAGACGTGGGCTGGATAAGGCTTTTAAGGATTATGAAGATTACGGCTATTGCTTTTCTATTAGTGAATGGCAAAAAGACGTTAATGCTGTTGCCACAGCCTTGATGCATCCTACCGAGGGTTTACTAGCCTTTAACTGTGGTGCGCCAAGCTTTGTCCTTAGCCGTGATAAGCTAGAGGAGGATATCGCGCCTCGTCTATTGCACATGAAAAATACCATTGAAGACAATCTTTATATTGGCTAGCACATATTGTTAATTGACTGTACTTATACAATCCTATATTAGTTATACACAAAAGTTTAATAAGTATATTAATAGTTTTTCCTTATACTTCAGGGTGTTATTTTGTCTCCTGTAGATAGTACATCATTAGACTTAGTGCTCTTAAAAACAGTCACTTTTAAAGTCATAGTCAAATACTCAACACGCCCTAACCTTCCTCCAAAAAAACCGCTATAAGCTTCAAAAATAAAGGCTTGTAGCGGTTTTAAATTATTTTAACTTTTCTTATATGAGTCTAAAAAAACTAGGGCTTGCCCTTCTCCTTTAACGATCCATTCTAACACTTATATCATAAACATCATAAGTCCAGCCGGCGCAATCTCAGCGCATTCCCAATCACCGATACTGACGATAGACTCATCGCCGCTGCCGCTATCATCGGGCTAAGTAGTAGTCCAAACGCTGGATATAAAACGCCCGCAGCAATCGGCACGCCAATTGCATTATAAATAAAAGCAAAGAACAAGTTTTGTCTGATATTGCGCATGGTCGCGTGACTGAGCTTATGGGCTTTTGCAATACCCATTAAGTCACCTTTTAACAAGGTTACTCCCGCGCTCTCCATGGCCACATCGGTACCGGTGCCCATGGCAATACCGACATTGGCTTGCGCTAATGCGGGCGCGTCATTGATACCATCGCCTGCCATCGCTACCAATTTACCGCTGTCTTGCATTTCTTTGACGATACGGTTTTTGTCCTCGGGCGAAACATCCGCATGGACTTTATCAATGCCTAACTTATTGGCAACGGCCTGCGCGGTTTTTTCATTATCGCCCGTTAGCATGACGACTTTTAGTCCCGCCTCGTGTAGCAGTCCTATGGCATCGGCAGTACTTGGCTTAATGGGATCAGCGACTGACACCAGACCGGCTGCTTTGCCATCGATAGCCACAAACATCACCGTTTCGCCGTCTTTTCTACGCACGTCAGCCTTGGTTGATAGCTCTTTATCAAAACTATTTAAACTCTGCATCAGTTTTGAATTACCGATGGCAACTTTTTTGCCGTTTACCACAGCTTGTACGCCCTCGCCTGTGACCGAGTTAAAGTCTTGGGCTTTAGGAATAGTCAGTGATTTGTCCGCAGCTGCTCTTACGATGGCTTCTGCCAAAGGGTGTTCGCTCGCGCTTTCTACTGCGGCGACCAGTGCCAAAAACTCATCTTCATCTTGACCTGCCAGCGCGTCAATCGCCGTGAGCTCAGGCTTACCAGCAGTTAGGGTTCCGGTTTTATCGACGACGATGGTATCGACTTTTTCCATCGTCTCAAGTGCTTCGGCGTTTTTGATCAGGACGCCATTTTGCGCGCCCATGCCCGTACCAACCATGATGGACATCGGGGTTGCCAGCCCGAGCGCACAAGGACAAGCAATAATTAATACGGCAATCGCGTTGACCATGGCATAGGCCATGGCAGGCTCAGGGCCAAATAGCGCCCACACGATAAAGGTGATGATAGAGCTGACAATGACAATGGGTACAAACCAGCCTGCTACTTGGTCAACCAAACGCTGAATGGGGGCGCGGCTACGCTGGGCATCAGCGACCATTTGTACGATTTTGGATAATGTTGAATCTGCCCCGACATTAACCGCTTCTACCAATAGCGTGCCAGTGCCGTTTACGGTGCCGCCAGTTACAGTGTCGCCTTGTTCTTTAGACACCGGAATTGGTTCGCCCGTTACCATAGATTCATCGACGCTACTGCTACCGTCAATTACCGTGCCATCTACTGGTAGCTTTTCGCCAGGTCTAACCCGTAGTTTATCGCCGCTGACGACTTCATCGAGTGAAACTTCGACCTCATTGCCATTTTCATCGACACGTCTTGCCGTTGGCGGCGCTAGCTCAAGCAAGGCGCGAATCGCACCTGACGTTTGACTTCTGGCTTTAAGCTCTAAGACTTGTCCTAATAGTACTAAAGTTGTGATCACCGCTGCCGCTTCGTAGTAGACGCCAACATGTCCGGCGCTATCTCTAAAGCTGTCGGGGAAGATACCGGGAAAGAAAGTCGCCACGATACTAAAACTGAAAGCTGCGCCTACACCCAGCGCAATCAAGGTAAACATATTTAGATTGCGGCTTTTGATAGATTGCCAGCCGCGTACAAAGAACGGCGCGGCGCCCCAAACGACGACAGGCGTAGCTAAGATCAATTGTATGATTTGGCTAAGTTGCCCCGAGATATCATAAGAGCCAATTTGATCTAGATTTATCCCAACCATATCGCTCATGGCATAAATAAACAACGGTAAGGTAAGAACGGTACATATCCAAAAACGCCGCGTCATATCATCGAGCTCTTCGGTGTCCTCCTCACCGATGGTTACCGTTTCTGGCTCAAGCGCCATACCACATATCGGACAGCCACTATTTCTAACGTCTCTAACCTCAGGGTGCATCGGACAGGTATACACCGTTCCATCGTAATCATCTGGTACTTTATCGTATTTACCACCTTTGATAGATTTTACTTCAGTACTGCTATTAGCCGTATCCGTTGTATCATGACAGTGTGCATGCGCATGATCGTTTTCAGTATGGCTGTGCTCGCCGCGGCTCGTGCACGCAACTTCATCTTCAGGTTGCAGAACCATACCGCAGATTGGACAATCGCTTTTTTTAACATCCCTAACTTCTGGATGCATCGGGCAAATATAAATCGTACCGTTATAATTTTCAGGTACTTTGTCATACTGCCCACCTTTGATAGGTTTTTTATCAGCCGTATGTTTCATAAAATTATTCCTTGAAAACAATAAGTGCAGATGATAAATAAAGCTTTTGCCGCCTAAATATCAACTCTTGTTTACTTTTATCCTTACTTTCAGTTTATTTTTTTAAAATTCTATTTTTATAAGCTTCAATCGTTACGCAAGTACTTGAGCAGTGCCATAATTGTGAGTATCAGCACTATAAAAACCAGTAGCATAAACACTCCATAGACGAGCGAGCCGACCCAGCCCATGCCGTGCATCATCGAGCTGTGCCTCATACCATGCATAGCGCCATTCATCATAGCGTGCATCATGATAATCATTACAGCCTCTCCTTATTTCATTACCTTGCTATTAGTAATGATATAGTGATACAGGACAAAAGTCATCTTTTCAGCTATAACTGGGCATTGGCGCTATCAATCTCAGCATAAACGGCCGTGCTACCATCTTTATTGATTTGCATCACTTGATAAGGCATAAACTGACCTTGGTATTCCATCCCAGGACTACCCACTGGCATACCTGGAACGGCAAGACCGATAGCATCGCTTGGTGGGTTGGCTAAAAACTGCGCCATATATTTGGCGGGGACATGGCCTTCAAAAACGTAACCATCGGTAGTGACCGCCGTATGACAAGAGCGCATGTTATTAGGAACGCCATAGCGCGCTTTAAAAACCGCTAAGTCGGCAACATCTTGCCCCGCTGCGCTCATACCGTGATCCTCGGCATGGTGAATCCATTCTTTACAGCAGCCACAATTGGCGTCTTTATACACCGTAGCAGAGACGTTTTTCAGCGCTTCACTGTTCAGACCGCTAGCATCGGTAGTACTGGTAGCATTGACTTGAGACGTTTGGACTTGTAATTCTTGGCTGTTCGTTGTCGCCTCTACTGGCGCTTTGGCTGAGGTTGAGGCTGGAGTTGCGGCCGTGGTATTGGATTCGCTACAAGCAAATAGCGTCGATGTTGCTGCTAATAAGGCCAGCGCGCCGAATAACTTTTTATGGTTAAAAGCCACTCTGCTGTTATAAGCTTTCATAAATTACCTCTAGTCATTTATTGTTTAGTGTTAAATCTCAAATTTATAGCCTAAACTAGGGCGTGGGTAAGCAATTTTTAAAAAATTTTTTCTAAAAGACCATAGAACAATAAGCTGTACGCTTGTACCCACCTAATATCATTATCATGATACGTGATGCTATCTGACTGACAGATGACGTTAAGATTACAATCTTGTCATTATCATACCTTTAATTATACAAAGGTAATTTGTTTAACTGTGGTTGTTACCTGATATCATCCATGGAATAGGATTTTATAGTGACCAGTGTTTTCGAGCTATTGCAAACCATCCCAACTTGGCACTTAGCAGGCTTGTTTGTCGCTGGCATGGTCGCTTTTATCATCTCTACAGTGTCTGGTGGTGGCGGTGCCATGCTACTGATACCTCTCACCTCTTCGATGATAGGGACAGCGGTTACGCCGCCGGTGATTAATTTGGCGACGCTTATGAGTAATGCCTCGCGGCTTTACTTATTTTGGCATGAGATTGATTGGTCATTGACCAGATACTATGTTCCAAGTGCCATTGTAGGGGCGTGGCTTGCCGCATTGGTCTTTAGTCGTTTGGATGCTGGCTGGATTCAGTTATTGGTTGGCGTATTTTTGGTATCTACCATCTTTCAATATAGGTTCGGTAAAGTCGATAAAACCTTTAACATGCCAAAGGTAGGCTTTATACCTTTGGGTTTTATCATTGCTTTTATGAGTACTTTGGTCGGTGGCCTCGGCCCTATACTCAACCCTTTTTACATGAATGCAGGTTTAGAAAAAGAAAACCTGATTGCCACCAAAACCGCCAATTCCTTTTTTGTGGGTATGATACAAATCGGCAGTTACACTTTTTTTGGCGTATTCACAGCGCAGCTTTGGGTATATGGCCTTATACTAGGGCTAGGTGCAGTCATCGGCAATGTCATTGGCAAACACTTTTTGGCGGGCATGACTATCAGTCAGTTTAGAGTCATGCTGCTCATGCTTATGGTTATCAGCGGTCTGATAATGATCATAAGAAACATCAATGTGCTGTTTTAACCCGTTTATAAAAACTACGATAACCATTTAGATATAAACAAATTGACATATAATTCGATAAAGGCAACTGTTAGTTTTTAGGTGCCGTGACCAATGGACGAGCGCCTTTAAAACGTAGTAATCGCAAAGCATTTAGCGTGACAAGCACGGTGGCGCCCGTATCAGCCAACACCGCAATCCATAAACCTGTCATACCGAGTACGGTCGTGATAAGAAATACGCCTTTAAGACCGAGCGCGAAAATCACGTTTTGATGAATGTTGGACAAAGTAGCGCGCGATAGAGCAATGAGCTGAGCGACATCCGTTACGCGACTTTTTAATAAAGCAACGTCTGCCGTCTCAATAGCCACATCAGTACCACCGCCCATCGCAATGCCAACATCGGCGGTTGCGAGCGCCGGCGCATCATTAATCCCATCACCCACCATGGCTATTTCTGTATTGTCTTTCATCTCGCTGAGCAGACGTAGCTTGTCTTCGGGCAACAGCTCTGCCCTCCATTCTATGTCTAAATGGCTGGCGAGCGCATTAGCCGTCAAGCGATTATCGCCTGTGAGCATCACCGAGCGCACGCCCATTGCTTTGAGCTGAGCCACGCCTTGTTGCGCATCTTCTCGCAACTCATCTCGTAATGCTACTAAGCCAAGAGCCTCACGGCTTTTCTCATCGAACAGCACCGAAACGGTTTTGCCTTCGTTTTGTAGCGCTTCGATTTGTGCTTGTTGTTTGGCTGATAATAAAGCCTCTGCAGCGGCATAAACGGGTGAACCAATCGCTAAAGCCCGCTCAGCCACCGTTGCATGCACCGCTTTACCGGCAGTAGCACGAGCGTTAAAAGCTTTAGGTATGACAAGACCAGCGGTTTTTGCGTGCTCTACGATGGCGTTTGCAAGCGGGTGATTAGAATCCGACTCGACACTGGCAAACAGCGCTAATACTTTATCCCCACCTTGAGAATTTGTGCGACCGTCTGTAAAAGCAACCACATCGGTAACGCGTGGTTTGCCTTCGGTTAGCGTGCCTGTCTTGTCAAAAGCAACGGTATTGACGCGGCCAATAATTTCTAAGGCGCTTCCGCCCTTGATGAGCAATCCACGCCGTGCGCCGACAGCCAAACCTGACGCGACGGCAGCCGGTGTAGATAGCACAAGTGCACAAGGACAAGCAATCAGCAGCAATGCCAAACCGCGATATAGCCACGTCGCCCACGCGCCGCCCATGACTAACGGCGGAATAATAATAACCAATAAGGCAAGCGCCATCACGGTTGGCGTATAGTAGCGACTAAATTTCTCAATAAAACGCGCCGTAGGGGCTTTAGATGCTTGAGCCTCCTCAACCAGCTCAATAATGCGCGCAATGGTATTGTCAGATGCTGTTTTTTGTACGCGCACCTGTAGCGCACCATCTAAGTTAATCGAACCAGCAAACACCTTATCGCCTAACGCTTTAACCACAGGGATAGACTCGCCAGTAATGGGCGAATCATCAAGGCTGGATGTACCCTGCGTAATAACGCCATCGGCAGATACCTTATCGCCCGGGCGTACGAGTACCATATCATTCACCTGCAGCGATGCCGCAGGAACGTTACGCTGGCCGCCTTGTGCATCTAGCAACACCGCCGTCTTTGGCGCCAGTGACGCTAAAGCTCTGATGCCAGCACGCGCCCGATCCGCCGCCACGCTCTCTAAAAGCTCACCGACTGAAAACAAGAAGACAACGGCAGCAGCCTCTTCAGCCTCACCGATGATAAGCGCACCAAGTGCCGCGACTGTCATCAACATTTCAATCGAAAAAGGCGATCCCGACATTGCCAGTACCGCAGCTTTACGGGCAAATGAATAAACACCAGCCAGCACCGCTACCGCAAATACCCATACCCCGTAAGCAGGGAAAAGTAATGATATGACGTAGGCAACACTCATCAAAATACCAAGGCCAACGACCTGTTTGCCTTTTAATGTTTGCCACCAACGCTTTTCAGCTAATAGGACATCTTGATGGTTATCATCGCTACCCGTGTCCGCAGCCGTTTTTTTGTCGGTATAATCAGTGATGCCAAACCCTAAGCGCTTGATGGTTTTTTCGACATCACTGCGCTGAGTGGTGGCATCGGGCGCCAACGTCAATTCTAACTTTTCTGTCGCAAAATTAACCTGAACGTCAGTAACGCCGGGCATACGGGCGAGCGCGGTTTCAATTTTGCCAACGCAACTGGCGCAGTCCATTCCTTCAACATGATATTGCATAATAATTTTTCCTTATATTAAAGGTATTATGAACCCTGTAGTGGCTTTAGAGTCAAGGCTAATGGCGAGCAAAACTAAGGTTTGATTTTTCTAACCTTAAACCTTATTGTTACTTTATGGTTTAAATTTTTAGAAATTACTATTGATGGAGGTTGCTAGTTATGAAAGTAAAAGTGCCAATCAAAATCGGTGAGCTTGCCAAGCGCACAGGTGCCCCTGTGGAAACCATTCGCTATTATGAAAAAGAAGGACTATTACCCAAGCCTGCACGTAGCCAAGGGAATTATCGTTTGTATCGTGAGGAGCACATCGAGCGCCTGCAATTTATCTTACATTGTCGTACGCTCGATATGACCCTGGACGAAGTGCGAACCTTGTTGCAATACTGGGATGAGCCTGATAGGAACTGCGGCGATGTGGACAACTTATTGGATGAGCATATTCGCGCGGTAGAAATACGCATGGAGGAGCTGGCACAATTAAAGCAGCATCTAACGACATTGCGGCAAAAATGTGTCAACAGCGCAGCGGCGGTGTCGTGCGGGATTTTAAACACCCTTGCTGATAACGCTTGTCATAAGTAAAATTTAAGATAAAAGCAGCGACGCCAGAAGTGGGCTTATACCTGTGTTCAGGCCTGTGTTCATACTATAGATAAGGGCGTGGATAAAGGCGTGTCTTCACTTTAAAAATAAAGCTAAAAGCGAGATAAATTAACGTGAAATAATAAAGCTAAGACACACCCTAATGCCAAATCAACCATTAACGTAAGTCATCAACGACCGCAAGCATAGCAACTAACGAGGCTTCACCTAATTTTATAGAACGCTCAGGTGACCAGCCTGTGTCCTCAAAAGGTAAATTATCATTGTCTTTAAATGGCATCTCTAAAGTGTTGGCAAGGCAATCAAAGCGTTCAGCTACCCAGTGCGTGGCAATCGTCATATTTGCGGTACCCGGCGCATCAATGTCATAACCAAATTCGGATTGAAAATCGGCACTGACTAATTTTAAGGCGTCTGAAAATTTATCACGTAAACGTGCAAGGCGGTCGTTATAGCTCGGCGTGCCCTGCGAACCCGCTAAGAAAACATAAGGCAGCGCTTCATCACCGTGCACATCATAAAATAAGTCAACGCCAGTTTCTTCCATTTTTTTGATGACATGAAACACTTCAGGACTTTTTTCTAAGCTTGGATTTGCCCATTCACGGTTTAGATTGGTCCCTACAGCATTGGTTCGCAGATGACCGCGCACACTGCCATCGGGGTTCATATTCGGCACAATATAAAAATTGGCTTTTTCTAGTAGCAACTTAGCCGTGGCATTATCTTCGTCCAACAAACTGTTCAATAATCCCTCAACCAGCCATTCTGCCATCGTCTCACCCGGATGCTGACGCGCCGTAATCCAAATACTGCGCTTCTTCGTATCGCCATTACCAACTTTTACTAAGGCTAAGTCGCGCTTATCGAGCGTTTCGCCTAAGTGCTCTAAACACGCTATCGGATGCACTTGCACGGCGGCCAATAAATCTTGGTGACGCTCATAACTGTACGGGGCAAAATACGCAATCTGAATACTTTCACACGCAAGTTCTGCCGTGATGGTCAACTTGCCATCTTTATAAGAGGTCGGCAAACGAAACCAATGCTCGCGATCATAAGAAGCCACCGCTTGGTAATTCTCCCAGCCTGCAAGGTAGGCCGCCTCCCCTGCATTCATAATATTTAACACATACTGCTCGCCAACCTCACCTGATAGGCGAAAGTTAAACCACTGAAAAAACTCTTCGCCAACGTCTGGACGAATCGCCAATTGAATATTGGTTTTATCTTCTGCATTGATAACATCGATATTACCTGCGTCAAAATTTGCCGTGATATGCATATCCTTTCCTTAATGGTTTTTGTAAATTAAAAGACAGATACTAAAAAAACTTATACTAAATACGACATTTTGTCCATCGCAGTATGGCAGACTTATTATGAAGCTTGATTGCTTAGCTTTATTAATCAGTTTTGTTCGCTTAACTTTAATAGCTTAGATTGGCTCAATTGGCTTTTTTAATTAACTTTGATGAGCAGGGTTTTCTAGCAGTTCAGAATAAACCCGCTTTAGCCCAAATTATATAATTTTAATAAAAAGGAAGACCGGTGACTTCAGGAAGAGGCTCCAAGGCACATAATGCCCCTACATACATAACGCCAAACCGTTTTGCTGATTATCTCTCTCATCGGCAGCGCTACTGCTTGTTTTTAGACATCGACGGCACGCTTGCTGATTTCACCTTAAACCCAAAAGATAGCTTCATCCCGCCTGCCACCTTAACCCTTTTACAAAAAATACAGAATCATGGCGTCAGTATCGCTGCCGTGTCGGGGCGCAGTCTGACTGAAGCAAGGCAAATGCTGTCTCCTCTAACATTACCTATTGGTGCCACTCATGGACTAGAAATAGCGTTTGACGATGACCATGCCAATAGCAATGCCAAGGATAACGATAATACCAACGTAACCTTTGTTGACACCGCTGAGCTTGCCGTCATAAGGCAAGCTATCAGTCAAGCTTGCACGTCCTATGATGACTTTATCATAGAAGACAAACCCTACTCCGTCGCCCTACATTATCGGCAAAATCCTGCGTTAGCCAATATGGCCTATGACATTGTAGCAGCAACCTTAAAAAATCATACGAATTGGATGTTAAAAAAAGGCAAATACGTTTGGGAGATTGCGCCCAAAGGTGCCGATAAAGGCAGCGCGATTTTAACTTTGCTAAAAAAGATGCAGTCCGATGAGACCATTTGTCCTATTTTTATCGGCGATGATATTACCGATGAAGCAGGATTTATGGCAGTACAAGGTGATGATCAAACCAGAGAAAAACATCGCTTAACAGAAAATCGCTTAACAGAGAATAGGACGCCAAAAGAAAATCTGCACAGAACAATAACGGGCATGGGCATCAAAGTAGGCTATGACCCCGATGAACCAACGTGCGCCCACTTTTACGTCAATAACATTTTTGAGGTCACGGTTTTACTCGAGAGCTTTTTAGAGTTTTGCCAACAACGCCTCACTTCATCGTCTGATTTCGCAGATACCGATTTATTTTTAACAGACGCCAATCCACTACCATTAAAAAATATAACGAGACCAATAATATGAGCCGTTTAATTGTTCTATCTAACCGTGTAAAAATGCCCGACAACAATCCTATGGCAGGCGGACTTGCCGTCGCGTTGCAAGACGTCTTAATCGGAAATTCAGTGGTCTGGATGGGCTGGAATGGCGAAGTCATCAATGATGACAATAGCAGCGATGCCAATGAATTTAGCAGCGTGAAAAAAAGTGCTGGGGCGATTGCCGACCTACAAGGAACCAACACCCAAATCACCTATATGACCACCGCCTTCAGCGCTGAGCAATATCAGCATTTTTACTGCGGCTTTGCTAATAATGTGCTGTGGCCGCTGCTGCATGAGCAAACGGCTCTTATTAGCCAAGCACCAGATGATTATGCAGGCTATCAAGCCGTTAACCGTTTGTTTGCTCGCCAATTAAAACAAATCATCCAACCGGGCGATGTGATTTGGGTACATGATTACCACTTTTTAAGCGTGGCCTATCATTGCAGAAAGCTTGGGATAAACAATCGCATCGGCTTTTTCTTGCATATTCCCTTTGTCGCGCTTGAGTTTTGGCAACAACTTGAGCAAAGCGCTGAGCTGATTCACCATCTGGCGCATTATGATGTGCTCGGCACCCAAACCCAGCAAGGTAACGCCAACTGCCTCGCTGTGTTGCAATACTACTTAAAAGGTAGCTTGATGGCAGAGCATCCAGTAGAAGACCGCTCACTAAAATACAGTTTTTTAGAAAACAACCTGCTAAACCACTCATCAATCAATCTTTTGGACACCAAGTCGCCTGTCACCAAAACTCATCTGTCATCTGGTAAGGAGCTGCTGCTCAATTTAGACTTAAAACCCCAGCATTCGTTACTGATTAACGCCTATCCTATTGGCATCAATGTGGCGCGAATCCAGCAGCAAGTCCGTCATTTAGCCTCATCTTTACCGTCAGATTTTACAAAACATATTACGCATAAAAAAAACATCAAGACTACTACACAACAGATTATTGCGGTGGATAGAATTGATTATTCCAAAGGCTTGTTAAGACGTTTTTCAGCCTATCGCGATTTTTTAGCACAGTATCCAAGCTATCAAAATCAGCTGCAATTATTACAGATTGCTTGTCCGAGCCGCTTAGCTTTACCGACGTATCAACGACTTTATGAAGAAGTTAAACAAGCAGTTTATGACGTCAATCAGCAATTTTCATCTGATAAAAGTACTTGGCAGGCTATCAACTATAGCGAAAGCGTCTTAAACCATGAACCACTCATGACGGCATTTTGGCAGAGTGATATTGGCTGGGTCAATTCATTAAAAGACGGCATGAATTTGGTGGCCAAAGAGTACATCGCCGCGCAAAATCCTGATAATCCTGGGGTGCTTATGCTATCGCGCTACGCAGGCGCCGCCGAGCAAATGCAAGCGGCGGTTATCATTGATCCGCATCAGCCTGACAGTATGATAGAGGGGTTAAAGACAGCATTAACGATGCCTCTAGAAGAGCGGCAGTCTCGCCATCAGGCACTATTGCAGGGACTGTACCAAGATGATTTACACGCATGGCAGCAACGTTTTTTAGACGATTTATATTTAGATGACCTATATGATAGTAAAAAACAGCCAACAGATAATGGAAATTTAGATGCCGTTCAAATGTCTGATTCATAATAATTAGGAGACTTTATGCTAGCACTTAATGCACCAAACCCTTTATTGTCAAATATAAAAACTGCTGTAGAAGCGCTCATCCGCGCGAATAATCAAACGGTAAGTGGACTGGTGATAACCGATGTATTGCGCCGTGATATATTAAATATCTTAGTCGGCTATAGCGATAAAATCCCTCACCCTGCTAGCGGTACTGACGAGGTTATCAGGGCTAAAAGTACTAGTACGGATAAAAAAAACATACGGGAAACCTACTCAAATACATTGATTCGCTGGCAAGTTTTGGCGTATGTTGCCAGCATAGATTTAACGATTGCAAAATGGTTTGAGTCGCATCTCGATGCGTTAAGTATTTTGCATGAAGTGGGCTATGATAAAGCGCCTCAAGGATTGTGGGCGATTTGGGCAGCAGAAGGACATCCTGATCCTATACGCTATGAGGAGGGTAAAGTCAGCGGTACCAAAGTCTGGTGTTCGGGAGCTAACATGGTGGATTACGGCCTCATGACTTACCGTGATGAGCATGGGCAGGCGCAACTGCTGATGGTGGATATGCATCAGATTGGCATCGATATTGACAATACAACTTGGCAAGCAGTGGGCATGCAAGACACTGATACCGCTACCGTGCATTTTTATCAAGTAGCGGCAAGTAACGTCGGTGCGTCAAATGCCTATCTAGAACGAGCGGGATTTTGGCATGGGGCGGCAGGTGTTGCTGCTTGCTGGTATGGCGCGGCGGCTTGTATAGCCAGTTATTTGATAACCTCCTATAAGCGCAAACCTAACGATTATAAAGCCATGTATTTGGGGCAAATCAGCACAGCACTGGCCGTCACTCAGCAATACTTTTATCACATTGCTGATTTGATAGACAGTGAGCCGCAGCAAAGTCATGAACTCATCATTCGCCAATTACGCGCCAACGTTGAGCAGGTAGCGCGCCAAGCAATGGAGGTCGCCGGACAAGCATTAGGGGCAGCACCATTTTGTAACAATGCTCATTTTGCTAGATTGTCAGCGGATTTGGCTGTATTTATTCGTCAAAGTCATGGCGCCTTTGATTTACAAAAAATCGGCGAGCTATCTAGTGTTTTGGCTAGCGCCTCAACCACCGATTTGACCGGCAAGCAGGACAATATATGGCAACTGTAATACCCAAAACGAATGTAGCACTAGACCTTACCCTCTCCAGCTCTGAGGCAGAAAGAGGCACTCAGCCTTTAACGGCTCATACCGTCATGCCTGTTCACTTATCCAAGCCCAATCATCCGATTGTTGGTGACCGTATGATTGAAGGGGATGGCACCAGTCGCGACGCTTGGCAAAACTGGCAAGGCTTGCATGATATACCTCGATTGGATATGGCAAAAAACTTTCCACCGCAGCAGCGCGTTTGCGTGTTTGCGCCGCATCCTGACGATGAGATATTGGGCTGCGGCGGACTGCTACAACAGCTAGCCGCCAATGGCAATCCTATCAACCTCGTTCACGTGACCAACGGCACAAAAAGTCACCCAGACTCGCAGCTTTATCCTGCGCAAATGCTTGATACCATTCGGCCGCAAGAAAGCCTAGCAGCGTTAAAAGTTTTGGGCCTGTCGCATCAGGTGACGTGTATTGCCCTCGAGCTAACCGATGGCGACGTCTTTAATCAAAAATATCAATTCCATAAAAAATTAGCCGCCATTATCCAGCCAAACGACATTTTAGTAACGCCCTTTATGCGTGATGGGCATCCTGATCATGAGGCAACAGGGCAAGTGGTCGCCGCCTTTGCCAAGCAGCATCATTTGGCCTGTTATCAAGTTTTAATTTGGGCGTGGCATTGGGCAAAGCCTGCCGACAGTCGCATTCCTTGGTACTGCGCCGTCAGAGTGGATTTAACGCCTGAGCAATTACAGCGAAAAACTCAAGCCATTGCCTGCTTTAAAAGCCAAATAACCGTTGATGAGAGTACGGGTAACCCGCCTATTTTGTCGGCTCAAACCATCGCTAGAATCAGTCAACCTTGGGAAGTTTATTTATATGAGCCACAACCTTAACACTATGCCCACGATGAATAAAGCCAGTAAGTTGCGTATTACAAAAACCGACTTGCGTGCTTCTAAAGCGGGTTTGCATCTGTCTAAAAACCAAACGGCGAACGACACTTCTATTGATAAGTCATCTGATACTTGTTCCGCTAATACCTACTCAGAAAGCTATTTTGATGCTTTATATAACGACAATAGTGACCCATGGCAGTATCAAACCCGCTGGTACGAAAAACGCAAACGCGATATGTGTCTAGCGGTGTTGCCACAAGCTAAGTATGCTAGTGCTATTGAATTAGGCTGCGGTAATGGCGTGTTTAGTGAGCTACTTGCCCGCCGTTGTCAGGCGCTGCTAAGTATTGATGGCAATCATCAAGCGGTGCAACTTGCCAAACAGCGCTTGGCAGAGTCCGCGCATGTAAAGGTCATTCAAGGGGTTATTCCTGATGTATTAACGAATAATAAATCATCCTTTGATTTAGTCGTTATTAGCGAGATTTTATATTATTTACCACCAAACGATATCGATACCGTTATCGCTTGGATTAAAGAAAACCTTGCGATAGGTGGTACGTTGCTCTGCTGCCATTGGCGCTATGCGATTGATGGCTTTGCCATGACCGGCGAAACGGTACATCAGCGCCTGCACCAAGCATTCAACAAGGTAAATAGCAGGGTAAATAATGAATCAAACCCTGAACGGGGACAGCGGATAGATGCTAGGCATTCAACTTTTACTCATCAAAGTAAAATTATCGATAGCGATTTTTTATTAGACGTTTGGCAACACACTTCAGAGTCGGTCGCCATGCAAGAAAATTTGGTATAAAGAGAGATAACCGTCAGTAAAGCAAGTGGAAATATGGAAGATATAAAAGTATATGGATGATATAAAAATTGGAATTGTCATTCCGGCTCACAACGAAGCGACGACTATTACTAACTGCCTGGCAGCCGTGCAGGCCGCCATTGAGCAGCTGCCCTCCACTATTATGGCAACTGTGCTGGTGGTGCTTGATAGCTGTAGCGATGATACGCTTGCATTGGTTCAAAGTGCAAGGGACGAAAGAAACGAAAGAGGCGACATTGATTATCTCTGCTGTGATTATCAATGTGTGGGTCAAGTGCGGGATTTGGGCATTCGTCATGCGATTGCCTCTGGTGCGACTTGGATCGCCTGTACCGACGCGGATTCGGTCGTCCCGCCCGACTGGCTGATCCAGCAAGTCGCTCATATTAAAGATCAGCCTACCGATATGATTTGTGGCGTCGTGAGCGTTGATAGCTGGGCACATCTAGCGCCCAAAACGCGCCAAGCTTATGTCAGCCATTATCAAGACATGATGGGTCATCGTCACATTCATGGGGCAAACTTAAGTTTTAGTAGTGAGGCTTATCTCGCTATTGGCGGCTTTGCACCTCTGCCCTGCCACGAAGATGTTGATTTGGTTAAAAAATTTGAAACCCAAGGTTATACGATTACTTGGAGCAATCGCGTACGGGTTATTACCAGTAGCCGCCTACAAGCTCGGGCAACAGAAGGTTTTGCCGCATTTTTAGCGGATTTAGAAACAATCAATTCACCGTAAATATCTTCAAAAGTGCGGCATCTTTTATAAAAAATGCAGCACTTATGACATGACATATACTTCAATAACATAATTCATCTGTCACTAAGGTTTGGGTAACACTCCAAACATTCACTCTACAGACAATGAGAGGCTCAAAGCGTACAGTGGTGTTGTCAGTTAGGGATTTGTACCAACTGATAAACCCATCTATGAGAAGTATAAGAAACCAAATGGATGGGTTTTAATGTTTAATAAATTAAATCTAATAACCGGAAAAGGAATACCACTATGAATGAACATACTCTAAAAGGTGATTGGAACCAACTTAAAGGCTCAGTAAAACAAAAATGGGCAGATTTGACCGATGATGACCTCACCCACATCGAAGGCGACCGTGATAAGCTGGTTGGCCGTGTGCAAGAACGTTATGGACGTAGTAAGGAAGATGCCCAGCGTGAAGTGGATGATTGGCGTCAAAGCAATAACTATTGATTAAAAGTTAAAACGGCTACTCGTCAGATTACTTATTATCTAAAAGTCAGTCGTTTGAACTAAAGGCAGTTTTAAACATAGAGTTTTTTAAAACACAAGAGTTTAAAACACAGTAGTTATTGACGAAATATAAGAGCGTATTAGACATTTTGGGTTTTTACCCTTTGTTGTCTGATGCGCTTTTGTCGTTTTTATACCTGAGCGTATCTCAAAATTTACTTATTTAGTAGATGTTTTAAATATACGCCCTTCCTCTTATAACCGTACTTCTAACTTCTATTTTCCACTCATTTCCGCTCTTCTCTTCTCTCCTCACTACAGCTCTTTCGCGTTATGGCTGACGCTCTTTTTTCTACAACAAAAGCTTTTTTGTTTTGTAACACAAACTGCGTTTAAGCATTGATATGCATACCGATACCCATAAAACTGGCTCAATTAATTACGTAGATTTACACTCTTTAATATTTACCAACACTTCACAGTCTAAAGGTTACGGAGTTTTATATTACTATCTATAGAGTAATTGATGAGGTAATAACAACTACTACATTATAACTATTAATAGCCTCAATTTTTTATACGTTCTTTATAAACATTTTGCCTGTCGTATGTGCCTAAGGATAAGCCATGACTATTAATAAGAAAAATCTTTTAGCTCCTGCGTCGCTAAGCTTTCAATTAATGACACGGTCTGAACCGCCAGAGTTGGTGATTGCCACCATCCAGTCTTTGCTGGCGGTAAAATATGCCAATGATGAGATACTTATTATTGATAATAATAATACGGACACCTCATTGTATCAGCCATTGGCAGCGTTTTGCGCAAGCTTAGACCCAAAGCTCAATGTACGTTTTTATCACATTGATGCTGTAGAAGGTTTTAAGGCTGGGGCATTAAATTTGGCATTGGGGCTTATGAACCCAGACTGTAGTCACATTGTGGTGGTTGATAGTGATTATCAAGCGCTGCCCCATGCAAGAAAATCGATTGCCAATGCTATCGAGCGTTATCCTGATCACACTCTTTTGCAGTTCCCGCAATTTTATCGCAATACCGATCAAGTGGACACGCACAGCGAACTTAACCACTATTTCAATCATCATTTATACCGCCCTTTTAATCGTGAGCGTGCGCTATCGACAGGAACTTATGCGGTGATTCGCCGCTCGGATCTTTTGAGTTTGGGTGGTTGGTCAGGTGCTTCGATTACCGAAGATGCCCAAATGGGCGTATTGATGCACCAAAGAGGTTTTCGCAGTCGCTTCATAACAGAAGTCATCGCAACGGGTTTATTGCCCAACAGCTTAAATGATTTGATGTCCCAACGTCGGCGCTGGATCTATGGCAATATGCAGGTGCTAAATGACTATTTCTCACTCACACTGCCAACTAAATCTCAAGATTCTGTAAACACGCAGCAAGTGGATATGCCGCAAGTAGCAAGCCCAGTTATTGCCGCGCATCAACGCGCTAAGAATAGCTTAAAAAAGAATAGCCCAAAAGTAAAAAGTATCGCTGAGCGCCTAGCCTATGCACGTGCGCATCTATCGCAGCTGAGCGCTTGGATAAACTTTACTGGCTTCTTTATTTTTTTGCAGACAGCGACATTGTTCATCCTTAGCTATGCGCTCTTGAGTGCTCAATTCTCAGGCGCTATGCCTGATATATCCTTACTTGCGCCTTTATACTTGGTATATGCCAGCTATGCTGTTTTTGTCATCAGACGGCTGTGGGCATACTCACAGGATCAAGCGCCGTTGAATAAACAGGTCAATAAAGACCATCAGCCAAGTATGAAGATGCGCATAAGAGCATGGTTGATGCACCTGAACTTTTGGGAGCTTGGGGCATTATCTTGGTTGCCTGTTTTATGGGGTAGCGAAAAACCCTTTGTCTGTACGCCAAAGCAAGAATACATTCGTACCCATAGCTCGTTACGCCAGGCAAATATGGTGGCATTACCCAAGCTGCTTTTACTGCTCAATATCCTTACTGCTTTTGTTGTAGCGCCATTTTCTCCTCTCTATTCTCCGCTATTATTTGTCTGTGCTTTGACGGTTTGTGCGCTAAAAATCGGCGCAGCAAAAGTGGCATTTGATAACTTTACGGTAACAGAACAAAAGCCTACCAGTATTAGCATTAAGTCTAAGCCTACGGTTGCGATTTCGCGCAAGCAAGCCAAGCCGCTCACGCCGCTTGAGCCAAAAATCGATATCGTATTTGAAGATAAAAAAATTATTAACTCTTAATTGTTTTATTTAATAACGCATTTCTGGTTATTAACTTAAAAGCGCTTAAAACACTGAATGCTTAAAAGCGGTAATCCACTATGGAGAAACCGCTTTAGAGCGTTCTAGTCATTTATTTTTATAAAGAAATTTATTTTTGCCAATTTAAAATATTCGTCAGTTTAACTTTGAGGTTTCTATGTCTTTTGCTAGTGCAAAGTCCTTCCCTGGGTTTTCGTCTTTCGCTAACCCTATTGATCTTGTGGATTCTATTCACACTAATGACACTCACCCTGCCCCAATAGCCGATAAACCACTGCGCATCGCGATCATCGCCCACTGCTTATACCCTATTGCTCAGCCCTTTGCGGGCGGGCTTGAGATGATTACTCAGCTTATATGTGACGAGCTTGTTGCCCAAGGTCATGAGGTGCTGCTTTATGCGCACAAAGACAGTCAAACGCAAGCTCATTTGATACCAATGCTAACACCAGAGGAATTTGAGGCGATCGCCTATCCTAATGAGCATGAGTCCTTAGAGATGAGCCGCAAGGAGATGTACCAGTATTTGGTCTATCAAGGTGTACTGCGCGATATTATTGAGCGGGATGCGCGCGGTGAGATTGACATCGTGCACAATCACAGCTTGCACCATGCCCCAATGATGACAGGTCAAACCTTTGGCGCCCGATTTTTTACCACCTTTCATACGCCTATTTTTCCTCAACTGCGTTTGGCGCTGTTGACCTTACGCCACGGCACCACTACGCAATTTACCGCCATTAGCAAGCACCAACAGCAGCTATTTTCTGAGTTTGTGCCGTCACAAGTGGTTTATAACGGCATCGATGTAAAATCCTTTACCGCAAATACTGAAACCATAGATAATTTTACTCGTGAGCATGGCGAGGTGTATTTTTGGTACGGGCGTATTTGTCCTGAAAAAGGCACGCATTTGGCCATGCAGTATTGTATGGAAGCGGGAAAAAAACTTATTATCGCTGGTCCTAAAAGTAATGAGGCGTATTTTGAGCAACAAATAGCGCCTTTGTTGGCTAAAGATGGTGAAAATGGCGCACAAAAACTGTTTGATTATGTTGGTCACGTGACCAAGGACGAGATAAATCGCTACCTTTGCCAAGCGACCGCCATGCTATTTACCAGCACATGGGATGAGCCTTATGGATTGACATTGGCTGAGAGCTTGGCGTGCGGCACGCCGGTCATTGGTTTTGATGTGGGTGCTAGTGCTGAGATTGTTACGCCAAACACCGGGGTTATCGTTGCCAAGGAAGACAAAGAAGCCTTTATAAAAGGTTTTGCTAAAATTAAAAACCTATCACGTCAGGCCTGCCGAGAACGCGCCTTACAGTTTTGTTCCGTCGCATCGATGGTAGAAGGCTATCTAGCCCTGTATAAAGAAGCCGTAGCAGAAAACGAGCAGCAGAAAATTCAGCAGGAAATAGAGTCTGATACTCTAGCAGATGCGCGAGCGGCGTTAAATTTATTTAAGCGTGATAATGGTGAGGATAATAAGCTAAAGCCGTTCACTCATTCATTAAATCTTGTGGAGCAAGGATAATGCGACTTGGTTATTACGCCCATCATCACGGCTCAGGACATTGTCGCCAAATCGATAAGCTTGCTGCCCTCTTACCCACTGAAGCAAGAAAACAATTAACAGTATTTACCAGCCTAACCCCAGATACCTATACTTTTACCTCTATAGATGAAAAACAAATTGTACGGCTGTATGCAGAGGATGAGCGTGCAGAGGATGTACTTGTGGGCCGAGCAGGAGAATACTGGCAACCAGCCAGCCTGCATTATTCGCCAGTTGGTAACAGCGATATCCAAAAGCGCAGCCACCAAATACTCGATACGATTTATCAGCGTCAGATTGATGTAATGATTATCGATGTGAGCGTTGAAGTTGCCATGCTATGCCGAGCAGCAAGTATTCCGTATCTTTATGTTAGGCTTCCTGGTGTTCGTGATGATGCTCCGCATCTGAATGCTTTTGCTGGCGCGCTTGCTTTATTAGCGCCCTATCCTCGCCCATTAGAATCCGCGATGACGCCTGAGTGGGTAAGTAAAAAAACGCTATGCCTTGATTTTATTAGCACTGAGCAACGAACACAGCAAACCTACCCTGATTTTATAAAAGAATTAAAGGCGCTTACCACTGACAAACAAGCGCTCTCTTTGATAACAGAAGATAAAAACAAAAATGCGCCCTCTATTATTACAGTGATAAAAGGCTACGGCGGTCATAAAGCCATTGATGCAAAGCTGCCTGAATTGCGGCGCCTTTTGCCAAATGCCCTTATCATATCGCTCGGCCCTATCGACGATGAGAAGCGGTCTTATGTCGATATTGCAACTCAAGTAAGTGATGTAACGCCATTTATCGAGCATAGCGATTATCTGCTGATGGCGTGCGGTTTAAACGCCGTTGCCCAAGCCTATGATTATGCCACGCCGCTGGTAGTTCTACCTGATGAGCGTCCTCATCAAGAACAAGAAGTCATGGCGCAAGCATTAATCCATGAGGGACGTGCATTCAGCTGGCAGCAATTTAAAACCGTAATGAGCGAGGATGCCAAAACGAAGCCGGATGGGTTATTTGTCAGTCAATCTGCTAATCAACCTGTCAATCAACCTGTCAATCAATCCGCGCCAGCCAATCTAGTATCAAAGTCTGATAGCACAGATAGCACAGTGCTTAATCAGGACGGCACGCCTGCCGCGCAAGCGTTTATGCTTAGCATGACCCAGTACCCGACTACTAAAACTTGGTTTGAAAACTGGTTATTGCCGCGGCTTGAATTAAAACCTGCAAGCTAGAGCGTGACTTTATGACAAACGGCCGCAGCAATAACCTCAGTAAAACATAAAAATAATGCAATAAAATAATAGGCAACGACAAGACATGACCACAAAACCCATCACCAATTTTAGCGCGGTATCCGATCTCGTACCGATAACCGTTATCACGACTTGTTACGGGCGCAACCATCATCTTTATAATTTACTAAGTAGCCTAATGCATGGCAGCGTCAAACCCGATGAAGTTATTATTGTTAACGATGACGCTGACCCTAAGCGTCTGGCTGAATTCGCTTTAAATATTGTAAAGCTTCCTACGACCGCCAATGCAGCAGTTAATAAAAAAACTGATAAATCAAGCGAAATCAAATTTGATATTGGCCATAATCGCAATATTGGCGCCGCCCATGCCACACATGACACGCTGATATTTTTGGACGTTGATTGCATCGTAGCGCCGACCTTTATTGAGCAATTAAGCGCAAAATTGGCACAGTACCCAAACGCCTTAATCATGGGGCAACCGCGCTATCTGACGCGACCTTTGACAGCCAAAGAAAGCCAAGAATTACAAAGGGGCGCGCTATCTACCGCTTATCTGAACCGTTTATCTGTTTATAACCCTTACCGTGATAACTTCGATGAGGTGGATTGCACTGCTACTAATACGACGCATACGGCTATTAAACAGACAGATGATTACGGCGCATTTTGGAGTTTATGCTTTGCGATTAAGCGGCAGCAGTTTGAGCGTATAAATGGATTTGATACGCAATACACAGGTTATGGCGCAGAAGATACCGATTTTGCTTTTACGGCGCGTAAGTTAGCCATAGATTTTTACCTCACTGCCGACCTCATTTATCATCAACAACACGCCGTTTATCGGCCGCCTCTGAATCATTTAGAAAGCATCATCATCAATGCCAATCACTTTTATAAAAAATGGCAATGCTGGCCGATGGGAGGCTGGCTTAAAGAATTTTCTGACATGGAATTGATCGATTGGGCGGACGAGCAATCAACCCCGATTACCCTATTGCGCAGGCCCAGTAGAGATGAGATAGCGCGTGCACACTATCCCGATGCGGCTTATGTTTGAATAGCAGGCATTTAATCTATAGTTATTTAAATTATAGTCGTTTAAATTAAAAACCTTTCCTTGCCTAATACTGCCGTATGATTTCCACCTCCGCAGGCGGCGCACTCATTTCGCGACGCTCAAACGCCCAGTTATGACCGTGCCAAAAATGCGAGACTTTATCGTTATCATTAAAACCAATCATCAATAATTGCAGCGGCAGCGGGGCTTTTTGCATCAACTGTACATGCTCTCGAGCCGCTAGGAGCAAGCGATACATCAAAAACCCTGACGAAGGCGCTGAAGAGTGAATATCGCTAAAGTAAGGATAATCTTCCACGACCGGATGGCACTCCGACAACACGCTGTGATACCTCTCATCCTGCAATAATACTTGCACGGCCGGCGGTATCGTCAGTGTGCGCTCGTCAGTAATCGGATCATCATCAGGACTGGGATCATCACTTGGCGTGGGAAATTGATAAGGCTGATTACTAAGTAGGATGCCTAATGGCGCCGCTTTTGCCATTCGCTTCATCACGGCCACATTGTTACTTCTTGGCGGTAAGCCAAAATGCAGTTTACTGTCCCCAATCTGGCGAAAAAACAACAATTTTGGCAAGGTGCTGGCTAACGGATGGTTGGCAAAAAAATCAGCGTGTATAAAATGGTTAAACAACACCAAAACATCATCAGGGCGCAATAATTGCGCCAACTGATCGGTGCTAACAGTAGGGTTATTAGCAATAAATACGATTCTATTGTTTTGCTTTAAAGCATTTTGGATACTGGGTGGCAAGCTTATAAAGGCGGCGGCTTCTTTGTTTATTTCGTTGTTTATTTTATTCAAATCATTCTCATTAATGGGTGCGGTTAATAGATTGTTTGCCAAGTTTTTTGCAGATATTTTTTCAGATGCTGAGGTTGGCATATAAAAGGTGTTTTTCCTATTAGATAAAGACAAGAGTGAGCATTTATTGCAAATAGCCATTTTTAGCAGTGACATTAGATGGCAGCTCAGTTTCACCTAAGGCTTCCAGTAAATTAATTTCAATAGTACGTGATAAAGCCGTCAACGGCAATTGATTGGCCGCCAAACCAAACGGTTCTTCTAGCTCTTCACTGAGTGCATCTAAACCAAAAAAGGTATAGGCGATTACCCCACAAATCAAGGGCGTTACCCAGCCTAAAGAAGAGACCAAACCAAAAGGCAGCATAAAGCAATACAGATAGGTCGTGCGATGCACCAACAAGGTATAAGCAAATGGCAACGGTGTGTTATGAATACGTTCACAAGCGGACAAAACCACCGTCATCGAGTTTAGGCGCTCGTCCATGTTTTGCAGCATATGATCCGACGTTAAGCGCTGCTGCCGACAATAGCCAAGCTCCGTGCCCAGCAGACGCAGCAAAAAATCAGGCAAATTTTGCGTCCGCCTCATGCTAGCATGATGGATGGGTGTCACAAAACGCTCAATATCTTGCCAAGGCTCGCTATCACGAAGTCGATGGCGCAAAGCATGGGTAAAAGCGATGCTCAGATAAATCATACGGCGCTGAGTATCTCGCGCCTTATCACTGTCACTGTCACTATCACTGGCCTCATCTACATAAGACAGCACTTGGCGAGTAAAGCTGCGCGTGTCATAAACCAGCTGGCCCCACAACCCTCGCGCCTCCCACCAACGCTGATAACTGGCATTGTTACGAAAGCCTAAAAATAACGACAGCGCAATCCCAAGCAAGGTAAACGGCGCAACGCTATAAGAAGAAAACGAGTTTGGAAATCCGTGCTGAATGGTGGTGATAAAGGCGCTAATGAGGCTAATCAGCAAAATTTGCGGATACACTTTTGGCAAGATAGAGCCGCGCAAGGTAAAAAGCAGTTTGATGGGGCTTAGCTTTTGCTTGACGATCATTTTAGGGCGTGTCATCAATTAGCAGAGATATGGTAAAATAAGCGATACTAATTCTATAGATAGCAAACGGAGCTCAACTATTATGACAAGACAACATGCCCTACGTGATGACCAATGGGAGCGTAGTA
>NZ_DHYG01000042.1 GCF_002414005.1 Psychrobacter sp. UBA5136 | reverse complement strand
TATTTTGGGTTTGGTATAAAAAGCACTTACGGTTTAAAGTAGGTGCTTTTTACTATCAAGCTTTAACAAAAATCACTGGTTTCACAATCTTAATAATCTTATAAGGCTATATAAATAATAGTTTTTTAAAAATTAAAAACATATGGGTTCGGGTGTTTTTGTTTGTAATTTTTACTTGGAATCGCTGTATCTATCCTTATAAAGAACACGGCTTATAAATAGATGACTTAGTCATTAACAGTTTAGTAATCAACGTTTTGGTGATTGACCAGTTGGTAATTAATAACAATGATAAGTGTTATTTATTCATGTTCAGTAAATCTTATAACCGTGTTTTTATAACAACAAACAAGGCATTTTATGGCACACGACAACTTATTCGAACCCGTCAAAATGGGCCCGCAAACCCTAAAAAATCGCATCATCATGGCACCATTAACCCGCCTACGCGCGGTCGAGCCGGGCGATGTTCCTACGGCACTAGCGAGCGAATATTATGCGCAGCGTAGTGGCGCAGGTCTGGTCATTACCGAAGCGACACAGGTCTCTTTTCAGGCAAAAGGCTATGCGGGCGCGCCCGGTATTCACACCAAAGACCAAACGACCGCATGGAAAACCATCGTCGATAATATCCACGCAAAAGGCGGTAAGATTGTCGTCCAGTTGTGGCACACAGGTTTGGTTTCACACGAAAGCGTCCAGCCTGATGGCAAAGCGCCTATTTCAGCGTCTGACGTTCATGTAGGCGTGCGCACAACTTTGCGTGACAGCAATAACCAACCGATTCGCGTTGAATCTACAACACCGCGCCCAGCCACGCTTGAGGAAGTGCAGCAAGTTATCGCTGACTTTGCTCTTGCCACCAAAAATGCCAAAGAAGCGGGCTTTGATGGCGTAGAGATTCACGGCGCTCATGGTTATCTACTGCATCAATTTTGGGTTGAGCAAACCAACCAGCGCAATGATAAGTACGGCGGTAGCCGCGAAAATCGTGCGCGTTTAACCCTTGATGTCATCGATGCGTGTGTCGCTGCGTGGGATGCTGATCATGTCGGTATTCGTATCTCGCCACTTGGTACGTTTAATAACGTCGAAGCAGGCTATAATGAAGACGAAAATATCTGGCTGGTTGAACAAATTAACAAGCGCGGCTTGATGTATTTGCATCTCTCTGAGCCTGACTGGGCAGGCGGGACGCCTTATAGTGACGAGTTCCGTCAGCGCGTTCGTGATGCTTTTGGGCAAATGATTATTGCCGCTGGTGGCTACACCGCTGAAAAAGCAGCGCAGAATATCAAAGATGGCTATATCGACGCCGTTGCTTTTGGTCGTGACTATATCGCCAATCCTGACTTGGCGGAACGTATCCGCACAGGTGCGCCGCTAAACGAGCAACATCCGCAAACCTTTTATGGCGGCGGTACAGAAGGTTATACCGATTATCCGTTTTTAAACCAAGCTTAAGCTGTTAGCGCATAGGTCGCTTTATTTATTAAAATAGAGCGATAATTCATAAAAAAGCTACCCTGTGATAATCAGCAAGGTGGCTTTTTTAATGGGTAATATTTGGCTATTTCCCAAAGTTACCCGTTTGATAATCACGAAACGTTTGTTTTAGCTCAGTTTGGGTATTCATGACAAACGGACCGTAGCCTGCCACGGGCTCGCCGATAGGCTCACCGCTTAATAGCAGCAGTTTAACAGAGCTTGGCGCTTGCTTATCATCAGACGACTTAGCATAGGTGAGCTCGATGCTATCGCTTGCCTGCGCTGCTTGTGCATTGGCAACATTAATATCAAAATCGGTAGCAGTCGGCGCTGCAAACTGCACCAAATTGCCCGCGCTCACTGGCGTAGCATTAATCAGTAACGTCCCTTCTTGCACTAATAACAAGATGTTATGGTTGTTTGGTACTTGCAGCGTCGTTGACCCGGTGTTATCTAGCTCAATATCCCACATATTGATAGGGGTAAAGGTACTGGCCGCGCCCACAGTGCTTTGCCATTCACCCGCAATAATGGCCGCTTTACCGATAGCGTGACCGACCTTATTATCTGCCAAATTAACGATAGGTAAGTCATGGCGTTTTAGTGTCTGATATTTAGGGGCAGTGAGCTTATGCGCACTGGGCAAATTGACCCATAATTGCACCATGCTAAAGAGTCCGCCGCGTTGACCAAAGGCTGGCGAGTGGAATTCTTCATGCATAATACCGCGCCCAGCGGTCATCCATTGCACATCGCCTTGTTGAATGATGCCACAACCGCCCGCCGAATCTGCATGGCTAATCTCGCCTGCATAAGCAATCGTCACCGTCTCAAAGCCCTTATGCGGATGCTGGCCGATACCGTGCGGCTGCGTCGCAAAGTTCGGGTTTGGCGCAAAACTGGTTGGCTGACCATAATCTAATAATAAAAACGGATCGGTATGACGATGATTAAAATAAGGATCGTTATCCAGATGATTGAACAAGGTTTTGACATAAAAACCATCGCCGACCCAGTGCGGGGCTTTATCGCCATGGATATGTTTGATTGGACGCATTGAATATCTCGTGTGCTTAATTGTGTTAAAGAATACCTATTTATTTAACGGCCATTCCTTAACCCTAATTTTTAATAATAATGACGTGCTAGCTGTTAAATGATTCTAAATTTATAACGAGATATATAGATACTATATTCACAGTTGTTAAGTACTTAGTCGCCAATTAATCCCGTCTTAGTCAACGGCTATTTAGCTAACGAGCGTTTGGATGGATAGCATGGCTTAATATTAAACCACTTCGCCGCAGACAAAACCACTGGCCCACGCCCATTGAAAGTTATAGCCGCCAAGCCAGCCTGTGACATCAAGCACTTCACCGATAAAATATAACCCGTCTTGATATTTACTTTGCATGGTCTTTGACGAGACTTCATCGGTTTTTATACCGCCGCGCGTAACCTCTGCGGTGCGGTAGCCTTCGGTTCCAGACGGTTTTAGCTGCCAGCCGTTCAGCGTTTTACCAAGCTCTATTAAGCGCTCATCTTTAATATTGGCAAGCTCGGTGTCTTTGATATCGTCCCAAAGATGGGTTTGTAACGCTGCCAGTAGTTTTTTTGGCAAAGCATTGTCGGTATTGTCTGCCAAAACCGTGCGGATAAGCTGGCGTGGGTGCGATTTTTTATGCATAAGCAAAAGCGCGGTCACATCTACATCGGGCAATAAATTAATGCTAATGGTTTCGCCGCTATGCCAATAATTAGACAGTTGTAGCATGGCAGGACCAGACAAACCGCGATGGGTAAATAACAGCGGTAACTTAAAGGAGATGCGCTCATTACTGGCAATCACGGGCAAGCTAATGCCAGCAAGCGCGCGAATCAGCTCGCCAGTTTTATCGGTAAAGGTGAAAGGCACTAAGCTTGCATCGGTTGCTATTAGCGTATGACCAAACTGCTGCGCCAGCTCATATCCAAAACCACTTGCGCCAAGCGTTGGAATGGACAAACCGCCCGTTGCTACTACAAGCGCTTCACAGCGGTAAATAGTATGCGGTAGCTTGCTTTGATTGCCGCTGTCTTTTCTTTCTTGCTTCTCTTTTTTACTCAGCTGTTTGCTGGTGATTAATTCAAAACAGGTTTTTTCACTATTGTCGCAAGTTTTTACTTGTTCGATGTGGGTGCTGAGCTTGACTTGTACGCCCACGGCAGCGCATTCACCCAGTAGCATGGTTAAAATATCTTGCGCTGAGTCGTCACAAAACAGTTGCCCGTGCTCGCGCTCATGGTAGGGAATTTTATGCTGCTCAACCATACCGATAAATTCCCAACTTGGATAACGACTGAGGGCGGATTTACAAAAATGCGGATTGCTACCGATAAAATGCTCAGGCTCGACAAAATAATTGGTAAAGTTACAGCGCCCGCCGCCCGACATCAGAATTTTTTTGCCCGCTTTATTAGCATGGTCGAGCACCAAGACGCGGCGACCACGGCGCCCTGCGGTCAGCGCGCAATACAACCCTGACGCACCAGCGCCGATGATGATGACATCATAGTGAGTGTGCTGTGAGGCGTTGCGAGGATTTTGCATGGTGATGTTTTCCAAAAAGCGCTAAGCTTTAAAAATAGAGCTAAAGAAGCAAAGATGACAATTAGAAATCAGACAAATAGGACGTTTTAATACAAAAGAGTAGGTCATCTATAATCGGTACTAAATAAAATAGATACATGGCTTAAATACGCAAGACTGGTAACAATTTTTCGTAGCCTCTGTCGGCGTAGGCACAGCAAGTAAGAAAAATTTGTATCAGTCTCGCTGTATCTTTTTTATAAAAACCTAACTATGTATCGGACGCTCGACGAGTGATGTCTAAGGGTAGCTATTGTCCACGTTTTATTTGAGGTTACAAGGATTAAATATCTCTGATAAGTCAAAGTATAAAAGACGCAGCGCCTTGTTAAGTATACAGGCGTACAGCGAAATTGTTGTGATTTGCGTTTGACGTCTTGCAACGAGGCCGCTTATTTGTCAAACTAACCTTAAGTGTCAGACATTATGGAAGATGACTCTTATTACTTGTACCAGCCATCGTTAAACGATGGCCGCGACAAGTCATAATAATTAAAAAGGATGACAACGATGACTCAAAAATCATTTCCAAACGCGGCTGAATTCGTCGCCGCTGCCAATACTACCCCCGAGCAATATACTAAACAATACCAACAATCTATTGCGTCACAAGAGGCCAACGATGCCTTTTGGGCAGAGCGTGCTGAACTGATTGATTGGATCAAAAAACCCACCAAAATCAGCAATGTCAATTATGACTTGGAAGACTTTCATATCAAGTGGTATGAAGACGGTGAGCTTAACATCTCCGTCAATTGTCTTGACCGCCATGTAAAAAACCACCCTTATAAGCCCGCTATTATTTGGGAGGGTGACCATCCATCGCTGCACAAAATTATCTCATTTAAAGAGCTACATGAGGAAGTATGTCGGTTAGGAAATTCACTGCGTAAGCTTGGCGTGGAAAAAGGCGATCGGGTGGCCTTGTATCTGCCGATGATTCCAGAGGCGATAGTCAGCATGCTGGCCTGTGCGCGTATTGGGGCGGTGCATTCAGTGGTGTTTGGCGGCTTCTCGGCAGAGAGTTTGGGTAATCGTTTGATTGACAGCCGCCCAAAAGTCATCATCACCGCAGACGAAGGGGTGCGTGGTAATAAGCACACGCCGCTCAAAGCCAATGTCGATCGGGCGTTAGACATGGATGGCACTGACAGCGTGACTAAAGTCATTGTCGTGCATCGTACCGGCAATTCAGTACCGATGAGTGGGCGCCGAGACGTCTGGTATCACAACTTGATTGACGGAGAATCAGAGCATTGCGAACCTGAAGTGATGAATGCTGAAGATCCGTTGTTTTTATTGTATACCTCAGGCTCAACGGGCAAACCTAAAGGCGTCTTGCATACCACGGGTGGTTATATTACTTATGCCCTCTCAACCTTCCGCGATGTGTTTGATGTCAAAGAAGATGATGTCTACTGGTGTACCGCCGATGTTGGCTGGGTCACAGGTCATACCTATACTACGTACGCACCGCTTGCCAATGGTACGACGACGGTGATGTTTGAGGGTGTACCAGAATATCCAACGTGGGCGCGTATTGGACATATCGTTGATAAGCACCAAATCACCATATTATACACCGCGCCAACGGCCATTCGCGCCATGATGAAAGAGGGCGATAGCTTTGTCCGTGAGTCGGACCGCTCAAGCCTACGCTTGCTTGGCTCCGTTGGTGAACCGATTAATCCAGAAGCTTGGGATTGGTACTATAATGTCGTCGGCGGCGGCCGATGTCCGATTGTCGATACGTGGTGGCAGACAGAAACGGGCGGCATCTTACTGGCGCCAATACCGGGCACCGTAGACATGAAGCCTGGGGCGGCGATGAATCCGTTATACGGTATCATGCCAGTCATCGTCGATAGTGATGGGGTAGAGTTAGAAGGTGCTGCGGAGGGCAATCTTGCGATTGCTGGCGGCTGGCCTGGTCAAATGCGCACGATTTATAACGATCATGAGCGCTTTTTAAAAACCTACTTTACAGAATATCCGGGCTATTATTTTACTGGCGATGGCGCGCAGCGTGACGAAGATGGGCACTACTGGATTACCGGACGAGTGGATGACGTGCTCAATGTCGCAGGACACCGATTGGGCACCGCAGAGATTGAAAGCGCGGTGGTCGCCCATCCAGCAACGGCTGAGGCGGCTATCGTTGGTATGCCGCATGATATTCGCGGCATGGGTGTTTGTGCCTTTATTATCTTAAAATCGGGCGAAACCGCAACGGATGCCTTAAAAGCGGAGCTCAACCGTCACGTACGCGCGGAGATTGGTCCGATTGCTAACTTGGATGCCATTTATATGGTTGATGTGTTACCCAAGACGCGCTCTGGTAAAATCATGCGCCGTATCTTGCGCAATCTCGCGGCAGGACAATACGTTGGCTTGGGCGATTTATCTACGCTTGCCGACAGCTCTGTCATCAATGAGCTGGTCGAAACGGTCAAGGCTGAACGCGGAGAATAGCGCTGATTGATGGTTATAAAGGTTTAAAAACCATCATAACCAGCCTTTAGCAAAAACCACCTCATCAAGGAAGTAACTGTTAAATAGGTTAAAGATAAATAGGTTAAAAAAAAGCCATGCTAGCAAAAATAGCATGGCTTTTTTATGTAGAAGCAGATAGATACTGAATCAACTTACAGGCTAAAACGACATTTTTTTAATATCATAACCGCGCAAATCGAAGTTGGCATCAAATGGTTGCGATAACCCGATAATAGGCAGGCTAACAATAGCGCTATTTGAGGTAGTGAATTTATTAAATAATTGATTTTCTGTAAATTCATTAATGGGCACAAGGACGCCATCAATGCTATTACGCATCTCGTAGGTCGCTCGATTACCATCAAAGTTCATGGCTACTTTGCAAGAGGGCGTACATGATAGGTTTGAATTGACAAAAATTGCTACAGTACTGGTTACGGCGCCGCTACTGCTTTTACGCTTTTCAAGCTGAATCCAAGGTCTATGTTTAACGTTGGCAAATTGCGGATCATAATAGAAATTTAGCGCATAGTTAGTTGCTCTTAATGAAAATACGCCGCTACTATCACTTGTGGAGGAGTATTGCCACTGTGTTTTTTCTACAGGATTGATAGGCGAATTATTATCCGAACCCGTATTACCAATACCGCCGCCGGGTCTTGCAGCGTCCATATCGTCAAAGCCGCCACCGCAACCACTTAGCACCAATGCTAGACTGACAGCTAATAGCTTTTTCATAGCGGCCTACCAAATAATTATACTTTATCAAACTATAGTTGATTGATAACCTTTAAACAACTATTTATTGTTGCTCTTTATGAATATTTATATATTAAGAGATGCTACAGGCAAAAAAAGAGCCCACGAAGGAGGAGTCGTGGGCTGAGGAAAACTGATTAGGCAACTTATGCAATCAAGCGACAGGTTCTGATTGATAACTACACTGATTTATAACTGCTCATTCACAAATAGCGAGTCACCAATAAATTGCTTAATATTTATTATTGTTAATATAAAGATAATGTCAGAATGCTATATTTCAAGAAATACTTACATCCGCTTACAACTTCCAGTGTACAACTGTATTTTATTACTCAGCTATCATAACCGAAATGCGCGGATTTACCTAGCTTACTTACATGTCCTTACGTTTTAGCGCGTTAGACGGCTGTGTGCCATGTAACTTTAAAAAGTAGGGAGATAGTAAGGGCTTTTAGCAGTATCTATGGGTCAAAAACATTGACGATTGAACAAAGCCACAACCAACCTGTAGAGAGGCATGACGCCATGGCCGAAAAATGCTAAGCTAGCAACATCTTATCGTTATCTAATCGTTCACTATAGACTGGGTTTGCCATGACCGAGAGTACACCGCTGCACACACCAGAACAAAAACCGCTACCAACGCCAAACGACAAAAGCATTTTTAATTTACCCAATAATCTGACGATTGCACGTATTTTGATGATTCCGTTATTTGTGGCGATTGCCTATTGGCCACCAGCGCTCGGCATTGGCATGCCAGCGATTTCGGATAATGTCATTGCGCGGGTAGGCATGAGCGAATTTAGCGACAGCTTACTGCGGCATTTACTCTTGACCAGTGTGTTTATCATCGCGGCAATTACGGACTGGCTAGACGGTTATTTTGCCCGCAAGCTCAATGTAGTGTCTGCTTTTGGCCGCTTTTTAGACCCAGTCGCTGATAAGCTGATGGTTGCCGCCGCGCTGATTATTTTGGTACAGTGGCATCCCAATATCATTATGGCGATTGCTGCGATTGTGATTATCTCGCGTGAAATCGCGGTATCGGCGCTACGTGAATGGATGGCGGAGCTTGGCAATCGCACCAGTGTCGCGGTCTCTTATGTGGGTAAACTCAAAACCACTTTTCAGATGATCGCCATTACTGTTTTTTTGTTAAACTGGCAATCGCTTGAAATGATAGGGTATGTGCTGATGGTGGCGGCGGTGATTTTAACCTTATGGTCGATGATGATTTATCTACGAGCCGCGTGGCCTTATTTAAAGCAAAGTGGTTAACCTTTAGCGCAAAGCAATTAGAAAAAAAGATTTATAGGTTTAATTATAAAAACGCCAGTCATAATAAATGTCTGGCGTTTTTTTTAGTTCTACTGATTTTAATTGTACTGCATCATTAAACCATCACAGCTCAATAGAGAAGTTTTCCCCTAAACTTTTATCAATTGCAGTTTCGGTGACAGCCGCCGCCGTCATTTTGACAGCGCTGGCAATGGCGTTACCATTGGCCCAGTATTCCGCACCATGCGGCACCACTTTAATCAGCTGTACCCTTGGATCTTCTTTGCCTTGTTCAAAATAGGCGTTATACATGACCGTCCATAGCTCGTCGAGTTTTTCTGTATCTTCGACCAATTCAGCAGTACCAGAAATAGATAAATACTTATCAGCGTCTTGCGTCACGTAGGCCAAATTTACTTCTGCATTTTGCTTAATATTATCGACAGTCTCAGAAGGCGTATGACCAATAAACCAAATCTCTTTGGCCCCTATACTGGTTTCGGTGGTATTCATCGGGCAAGAATGCAGATGATTTTCGCCGTTGCGCGTGGTCATCATGGTGTATTTGATGTCTTTTACCATCGCTTGGATAGTGTCCATTTGCTCTTGTTTACTCATGATAGTTGTCCTTTACTATTGATAGGTTAAGTTTAAATTTTCAGCTTAGAAGCGGTCAGGGCGTTATAGCATAAGATAATGAGTTGTTAAAAAAACTTAGCGAGAGCCTCATTAAATTTAGAACGCATTATCAATATAATAAAGTTGCTGAATAAAACGATATAGCTGGTCTGTAATGGGCTGTGAAGGTTTGTAAGCTTTAATAGTTGGCAGAATTAAGCGAAATTATGAGTGAATCGACAGGTTTTAAGTATAAAAAAACGCCAGTAAGTAAATCCTTACTGACGATTAAAGCTTAACATTTTGCTTTATGGTTCTTATGGTAAAAAATGCTAAATGCTATAAGCTAAGTACTAAAAAAACTGGGAGTTATAAAGACACTGAGAAAGTTTCACCCAAATCTTCGACAGTTTTCCCTTCTTGTACGGCTGCCGTCGCCATTCTAAACACATTCACAACCGAGCTACCGCTAAGCCAGCATTCAACGCCATGCGGCACAACTTTAATCAATTGTACGCTCTCATCTTCTTTGCCATTGGCAAAAAATGCATTATAAGTAGGTGACCATAGCTCATCTAATTTGTCTTTATCGGTTGATAATTCAGCATCACCACTGATAGAAACATAGTTTTTCTCATCTTGTGTGGCGTAGGTCAAGCCAATTCTTGAATCGTTTTCGATGTCTTTTACAACATCTGAGTTTTTATCACCGATGAACCAAATTTCTTTAGCGCCAATATCTGCTTTATTGGTGGTCATCGGCCACGCATGAATATCACCTTTTTTATTGGTGGTGCTCATCATGGCAAACTTTACGTCTTTGATGAGTTCTTGAATTTTATCGATATGCTCTTGATTACTCATTGTGGTTATCCTTTTTCATTATTGGGGATGGTTTTTTCCGTGGTTTTAGTTGCTTGAATGGTGAATGATTAAATTATTGTATTGATTAAAGCTTAGTTTTGATAAGTCAGCGCCGTTTATAATAATTTTATTCGTTATTTATAATAATTTTTATTGGTTATGGTGATTTATTAGGCGCTGCACTCATCGCAACTGCCATCTAGAATAGCGATTACTGGTGCTCTATTTATATAGGTTGCCAGTAATACGATGTGAGTGTTTGTAAGGTTTACAAGAATTAGGTAAAAATTGTGACGCCACGCGCGCGATATTTCTGTTTTGCAAAACTTTTTATCTTGGTTTTGTCCTGCTTATTACAGGGCTTCTTGTTATAATACACAGACCATTTACCTAGCATGGCAGAGATGCCTTGATCTTACGGATTATGCCTTTATGATGACCATCGCCGGACAACCGTTTCTTACCGATTTTCAGACGCAGCAACTCATCAGTCAGTTTCAGCAAAAAACCGAGCTAAATGTCAGCCAGATTCATACTCAGCAAGTTTATGTGCTATCGCGAGACCTCGTAGGTGCTGAGCAGAAAAAAGCGCTGGACTTGTTTGGGGTGCATGCCGATATTCAACTTGCCGCTCCAGAGGATAATCAAATACAAGTGATCGTCGGTCCGCGTTTTGGGACGATTTCGCCGTGGGCCAGTAAAGCGACCGATATCTTTAACAACTGTGAAATTGAGATTAAACGCGTCGAGCGCGTCATCGTTTACACCCTAACGATTGATGGAAAAGCAGACGGCAAAGTTAGTGGAAAACTGCCTGCTAGCGCCGAGCAATTATTGTTTGACCGCATGACCCAAAGCCTGGTTTATGATTTAAACGAAGTGAATAAACTGTTTGACGATGAACAGCCGGCCGCGCTCAATCGCATTGACGTCATCGGCCAAGGGCAATCAGCACTAGAAGCCGCCAATAAAGAATTTGGTTTTGCTTTGTCGAGCGAAGATATCGACTACCTCATGAATGCTTATGTCAATGAGCTTAAGCGTAATCCAACTGACGTTGAGCTGATGATGTTTGCGCAAGCGAACTCTGAGCATTGCCGCCATAAGATTTTTAATGCCGAGTGGACGATTGATGGCGAAGTGCAGCCAAAATCACTGTTCCAAATGATTAAGAATACTTATAAAGCCAACCCACACGGTATCTTGTCCGCTTATAAGGACAACGCGGCGGTGATGGCAGGAGCAGAGGGGCTGCGTTATTACCCAGTGCCGACTGATGCGATGGACGCCAATTCTGCCCATCCTTACGATTTTTATCAAGAAGAAATCGACATCTTAATGAAGGTCGAAACCCATAACCATCCAACGGCGATTGCCCCTTATGCCGGTGCAGCAACGGGCGCAGGCGGTGAGATTCGTGATGAAGGCGCAACGGGCCGCGGCGGCAAGCCAAAAGCCGGTCTGACGGGTTTTCACGTATCGCATCTGCATATTCCAGAGCTTGCGGAAAAATGGGAGCAATCAGGTCAAGTCAGCACAAAGGATTATGGTACGCCGGAGCGTATGGCGACCAGTCTTGAGATTATGACCGAAGCACCACTCGGCTCAGCTAACTTCTCCAACGAATTTGGGCGTCCAAACCTCTGCGGTTATTTCCGTAGTTTTCAGCTTGATACCTCAGCGGCCAAAGATGGCAGCCAAATGCGCGGCTATCATAAGCCAATCATGCTGGCGGGTGGTTACGGTAATATCAAACGTAATTTGATTGAAAAAAATGCCATTCGCGAAGGTGACTTATTAATCGTCCTTGGCGGCCCTGCGATGCAAATCGGTTTGGGCGGCGGCGCAGCATCGTCTGTCGATAGCGGTGAGCTTGACGCGGGCTTGGATTTTGCTTCGGTGCAGCGTGATAACGCCGAGATGGAGCGCCGTTGTCAAGAAGTTATCGATCGCTGCTGGGCCTTGGCTGGAAATGGACAGTCTGGTAATGATGCTGATGTCAGTAATGCCAGTAAAGACGGTAACCCCATCGTCTCTATTCATGACGTCGGTGCAGGCGGTCTATCAAATGCCATGCCTGAGTTGGTCGACGATCATGATATGGGTGCGCATCTGAACTTGCGTAAAATCCCGTCGCTAGAAATAGGCATGTCGCCGATGGCTATTTGGTCAAATGAAGCGCAAGAGCGTTATGTGTTAGCGATTCGTCCTGAAAGCAGAGAGCAGTTTGATGCGATTTGTGCCCGTGAGCGTTGCCCGTATGCCATCTTAGGCGTAGCGACGGAAGTACGTCAGCTTATCGTTGACGATGAGCTGCTTGATGAGCAGCCAGTCGATATGCCGATGCAAGTCTTGCTTGGCGGTACGCCGCAGATGCAGCGCAGCTTTAGCCGTCAAGACAATGAATTGCCGCCGCTTGAGCTTAATGACTTTAACCTAACTGAATCTATCAAAGATGTGCTACGTCATCCAACGGTTGCGAGCAAGTCTTTCTTGATTAGCATTGGCGACCGCTCGATCACGGGTATGGTTGTCCGCGATCAATATGTTGGTCGCTATCAAGTGCCGGTTGCCGATTGCGCCGTCACAGCTTCTGGCTTACTAGCGCTTGATGGTCAACCAATGATTGGTGAGGCGATGAGCGTTGGTGAACGTACGCCTGTGGCGCTGATTAGTCCAAAAGCCTCGGCACGCTTAGCAGTCGGTGAAGCAATCACCAATATTGCTGGTGCCCGTATTAATCAGTTATCAGATATCACCATGTCAGCAAACTGGATGGCAGCGTGCGGCGATGATAATGAGGATGCTGCGCTTTTTGACGCGGTACATACCGTCGGCGAAGAGCTATGTCCAGCATTAGGTATCGCCATTCCAGTCGGTAAAGACTCGCTATCGATGCGTGCTAACTGGAGTGATAAAGACGCTAATAATCAAAGCCAAGATAAATCTGTCGTTTCACCTATGAGCTTAGTAATTACTGCATTTGCACCTGTGACAGACGTGGCAAAAACCTTAACGCCTGAACTCATTAACGGTGACAGCGCGTTTTATCGGATCGACTTATCAAAAGGCAAATTGCGCCTTGGCGGTTCAATCCTCGCGCAAACGGCAAGCCAATTGGGCAATGAATGTCCTGACCTTGATAAGCCAAGCGATTTAATCGATTTCTTTAACTTCATCCAAGCGGGTAACGCGCAAGGCGTCATTAGCGCCTATCACGATATCGGTGATGGTGGACTGCTTGCGACGATTGCCGAGATGCAATTTACCAGCCGTCAAGGCATCAAGCTATCATTGGACGATAAAAATCTACTAGGTCAATTATTTAGCGAAGAGCTGGGTGCGGTCATTCAAGTATTACCAGAAAACGTCGCTGCTCTTATGCAGTTGGCAGAAGAATTTAACGTCAGTGATATGCTAAGTCTCGTCGGTCAAAGTACCGAGGAAGACAGCCTTATTATTCAAACGCCGCTACATATGGGCGATGACACCTTACGCTTTAGCCGTTCTGAGCTACAGCAAGAGTGGAGTCAGGTCAGCTATCAAATCGCACGCCGCCGTGATAATCCAGCGTGCGTACAGCAAGAATATGACTTAATTAGCGATGCCAGCCATCAAGGGCTTATCGCTGCGCCAAACTTTGATCTTAATCAAAAAGTTGAAGAACCATACTTAAACAGCCGCGCTGATTCTGATAACAGCAAGCCAAGAGTTGCTATCCTGCGTGAGCAAGGCGTCAACGGTCAAACAGAAATGGCAGCAGGCTTTACTCAAGCTGGCTTTGAAGCTGTCGACGTACATATGAGTGATTTGCTTAGCGGCCGTATCAATCTACGTGACTTTGACGGTTTGGTCGCTTGTGGTGGCTTTAGTTACGGTGACGTACTCGGCGCAGGCTCTGGCTGGGCGAACTCTATCTTGTTCCATGACGAGCTGCGTATGCAGTTTGTGCGCTTCTTTGCCCGTCCAAATACCTTTAGCTTAGGCGTTTGTAATGGTTGTCAGATGATGGCGCAGCTCAAAGACCTGATCCCAGGCGCAGAAAACTTCCCACGCTTTATCGCCAATAAATCGGCCCGCTTTGAAGCGCGTACGGTCAACGTCAAAGTCGAGCGTACCAAATCTATTTTGTTTAAAGGTATGCAAGACAGTATCTTGCCAATCGCTGTGGCGCACGGTGAAGGCTATGCCACGCTGGATAACACCGAGATCGACGGTATGGCGCGGCACGGTCAGCTCGCCATGCGTTATGTCGATAGCCACGGTCATCCAACCGAGACCTATCCGCTCAATCCAAATGGCTCGCTCGGCGGTGTCACGGGTCTGTGTAGCACCGACGGTCGCGTCACCATCATGATGCCGCATCCGGAGCGTACGCTACGTGCTTACAATCACAGCTGGAAACCAAAAGCGTGGGATGAGGACGGCGCGTGGATGCGGATGTTCCGTAACGCCCGAGCCTGGTTGCGTTAAGATATAGGTTAAGCTGTTTTAAATCACTGTTTTAAACATAAAAAAAGGTGGGCGCAAAGCTCACCTTTTTTGTTTTTGGGGTTTGAGTGTTTTAAATATTGACTTAGCTTTGATATAAAGTGATGTGGAGTAGGTTGGCGTGGAGCTTGCGACACCTAACGGTTTTTTAGGGGAGCTAATCCCGCCTTCCGCTTGTATCTACCAGTCTGGGCGAGGCGGTGACATTGTGTTCTTATGGATATCTATTGTGGTTCAAATTTACAGATTAAAAAATCTGTAAATACTATTTTGCGTGTTCAGCCTCAAATATTCAGGGTTATTATTGGGCAAAATAATGTCTAAACGGCTAGAAAATTTATGATTCAGTTACCTTTACTTATTCAAACAGCATTTTTTATATTTTTTACCAGTGCCACAGGGACAAGTCTCATTTCTACCAATTTTCTTATTAATTTGTGAATGCTGTTCTAACCTGAGTTGTTGTAAGCGTTTAACTTCTTCAGCTAAATACTCACTATGAGAATTACTATAAGAGAAACCTTCAAAGCCTATACTGTTATCATCTATAATAACTAAAAACCAGTTATTGATGTTTCTTTCGTAAGCATACAGCTGGCATTGTTTCTTAAGTTTATCATAATCATATAGTCGCTTAGCGATGAACATCACACCAATATTCTCTTCTTCGATATAAGTATGAAAGTCTGTTCTCTGAGCTTTTCTGATCAAACTTATCTGTTTCTTTATAAAGCTTTGAGTATCACAGTTTAAGCCTAGTAAAAACTTGGTTAACTCAGTAAAACCAGATTTGTTGATACTTTCAATTTCTTTTACTAAAAATTTTATGTTATCTTTACATTCATCATAAAAAGCAGGTTTGACTTGTTCTTCTTTCAAAGTTCCCTCTTTCCAGTAATAGTATAAATCAATGTTTTTTGAGTAAGAGCTATCAATTGAAAGCATGAAGTTTTCACTAGGAAAATTAATATCTTCAAAATACAGCCCTTTTTTTAGGAAGTAGCCAAAGATATCTAACTCTTCTGCCATCTTTATTTGAGGGAAGTCGTTATATTTAATTCGTCTATCTAAATATAGTAAAAACTCACTAGGTGAGTCAATGATCTCAGAAATGATTCTTAAATCGTTCAAGTATATTGACCAAATCCATTCATCATTCTGAATAAACCCAAACTCTTGAAGAGAACTTAGGTCACTTGAAAGGTGATTTAAGGGTTCTAAAGTAGTATTAATTAGATAAATATTATTTATATTAGTATTATCTATAGTTAAGACTATTCTTTTATTTTTATCTCTAAAATCAGTCAGTTTATTTGAAAGTATATAGTTTTTAGCTCTA
>NZ_DHYG01000047.1 GCF_002414005.1 Psychrobacter sp. UBA5136 | reverse complement strand
GCTTTTTTATAATTTGTTTCAATGGGTTAGCTGGGTTTAAGATATGTAAATTACCTATCAATCTTTCCAGTTCGTCCTAATGAGGTGCGTATTATAGACGGTTTATTTGCTAAGTCAAGAAGTTTTTTTATTTGGTTTGAAAGTTTTTATCAGGCTACTTCTACTTATAGGCAGGTTGAATGAAACTCTCTCGCTAATGGTGGTTTATTCAGTGCTAAGCACTTTGTAAACACTCTTCCCTTTCGACTGGGTGGCATTATACGCGCATTTGAAGGTGGGTCAAGGGGTTATTAAATTTTATTTTATATACTTTACAACCCCTTGATTAATTAAGATTTAAATCTGAGATTTTGTTTTCAATTTCACATTTTACTTTTTAGGGTGGTAACAATACCTGATAAGGCATAGATGATACCAATGGCCAAGATGCCAACAGGGATATCATATAAGATGATACTCATGACTAATACGCCAATGATAAGCACAACGAATGGCACTTTCTTTTTATCAAACTCTTTAAAGCTATAGTATTTGACGTTACTGACCATCAATAAACCACAAATCACCACCCAAGCGGCAAACAGTAGCATGATCGCCGTATCATATTGTCCAATCCACTCATTATGATCTATTGCGACCATAACAGCCGCGGTGACTAAGATAGCAGCAAGTGGGCTTGCCAAACCGACAAAATACTTTTTATCGACAATACCAACCTGTACGTTAAAGCGCGCCAAGCGAAACGCGCCGCAGGCTGTAAAGACGAAAGCGCAACCGAGACCAATACGACCTAACGGCTGTAGCGCAAAACTATAAACCAAAATCGCTGGCGCAACGCCAAAAGCTAGCATATCGGCAAGCGAATCATACTGCTCGCCAAAAGGACTTTGCGCATTAAGCATACGCGCAACGCGCCCATCGGCTCCATCAAGAATGGCGGATAAGAAAATCGCCAGTGAGGCTTTATAAAATTCGCCTTGGGTACTGGCTAAAATAGAATAAAAACCCGATAGCAAAGATAAAGTTGTGATGAGATTGGGCGCTAAATATACACCGCGACTGACCACGCGCTTACCTTCGGCGACTTCTGCTTCAATCACCTCAAAGGTTAAGCCATCATAATTATCATCATCCGCTAGGCGAATATTGAACTCATGCTCATCGACAAAAGGCGGCTGAGTGGCAGCGCTATCTTGTAACAATGGCTCTTTTACCAAAACACCATTCATAACACCATCCGTTACCAGACTTTCTTGTGTCCGCTTGTCTTTGCGCAGACCGTCTTTTAGTAGATTGCTTGATGAGTGATCAGTCGTCATAACGATATCCTTATTCGCCAACCAGCCAGCGCACATTGGTCGCACTATCAGGAGACATATTTGGTGCATCCGCAACCTTTAGCACGGGCTGTAAGAAACGCAAAATCTCACGCGCGTGGTTGTCAAACTGCCAAGGCGGATTGATAACGAGTAATCCTGTACCGTTCAGACCAACAGCTATATCGTTAGGATAGATATTGAGCTCGCAAACCAGTTGGCGTCTCATCTCAGTACGTTTTAGCTTTTTATAAAACAGCTCGACCGCTTCCATGTTTTTAATCGGGTACCATAAGGCATAAGTACCTTGTGGCCATTTATTATAAGAGTGCACCAATAGATCAATCAAACGGGTAAAGTCTTTGTGCTCTTGCTCGTAAGGGGGATCAAGGAAAATCAGGCCGCGCTTCTCTTTTGGCGGAATAACCGCAGCGATACCTTCAAAGGCATTGCGATGATGAATACCAATCGGCAATTTATACAGCTGATAATTTAGTGCATCGTATTCACTGGCTTTGGCTTCAAACGCTTCGCCGCGCACGCCCGCATCAGGATTTTTTTCAACATGATGCGCAATCCACCAAGGCGAGCCGGGATAGACTTTTTTATCATAAGTGAAACGCGCTTGTTTAATGCCTTCCATATAGTCTTTGACTGCCGCCGGAGCTTTTTCAACGTCAGCTTTTAACAAAGCTTGGATACCGCCTTTGGCTTCGCCTGTTTTGCGCGCCTCTTCACTGCCGAGCGAGTACAGGCCGCGACCGCCATAAGCATCAAGCACATAAAAAGGTTTGTTTTTTTGCCCCAATTGATTCAGCAGTTGTACCAGTAAAATGTGTTTAACAACATCGGCAAAGTTACCAGCGTGATAGGCGTGTTTATAGTTCATAATCTCAAAAGTTTAAATAAGAAAAATTGCATCTATGGTAGCATAGGCAGAGTAAAAGATAACGATGGTTTTGGTAAAAAGGCAGTGATTGGCTGTGTGTTGACAGCAAATAGCATGTTTATCGATAAAGGCGAGGCAAAATGACGCAGATTATTAGCAATCTTGATGTGACAAAGTTAGTCGTCGATCATCCGATTGGGGCGGATAACCCGCCACTACTATATCCCTCTAGCGATAACGAAAGTCAAACGCCGCCAACTCAGCGTGAATTACAATTCACCGATTTCGATATCGATTGGCAAGAGAAGCTGACCGATAAGCAGCTAGATAAGTTTGTAGATGATGGCTGGATGATTATTGATGAGGTGTTTGACAATAAAGCGCTGTTAGCTCTGCAATCTGAAAGCGGTTTTATTGACTATCGTGACGCCGAACTGACCGCCGGTATTCGAGTCAGCGATATTCGCGGCGACCGTATTCGCTGGATTACCGAAAACTTTTTTGCAGGCTACTATTATTTACAAAGTATCAATGCGCTTGCTGTTTTATTCAATCAAAGCTTATTTGCCGGTATTCGCCATAGTGAAGCACATTACGCTTGTTATCCGGTAGGCTTTGGCTATCAATGGCATAGCGACAATCCTGCTGGACGTGACGAGCGCGTTATCTCGGCGGTATTTTATCTCAATGATGATTGGCGCGATAGTGACGGCGGCGCTTTAGAAATCGTCGATAAACATGGCGTTCATCATAATGTCATGCCTGTTGCTAATAGATTGGTCATATTTGATAGTGACCTACAACATCAAGTGCAAATCGCCCATCGTCAGCGTTATTCTATTGCTACTTGGATGCGCCGTGATGGTTTGGTGCCTTTTGTTAAAGGTAATATTTAAAGTCCATTAGCTATTACTTTAAATAAGCCTTGTTAATTAAGGATAATGATAATGCATAAAACCTTATATAGAAGCTTGCTCTTAATTGCTATGTTCCCTCTGATTGTGAGCTGCGAGACACTTAATCATCAAGCCGCTACTCAAAAAAACAATGAGTTATTTTTTACCTATTATTTACCAAAATCCACGCCTGAAGAACCTCTCATAATTAATCCGACTGCTATTACTACTGAATTCAAATATGAGGATGGGTGTTTACTTGCATTTGATGGAAGCAGATGGATGACACCTGTATTTCCCGAAGGACATGCAACTTTTAATAGTCATCATAAGACTTTAAGACTATTAGGAACGAGTTATAAAATGGGTGAAGTGATTTCTGCAGCCGGCTATGTGCATACTTACAACAGTGACAAAGTTAAAAATTATAGTAATACCCCAGCCGAAAAGTGCATTACAGAGTATCTAGCAATATATTACGGCGATTATGAAAAAATTGACTTGGATAAAAACTAAATTTTTTCAGACCTCAAATTATAAACATCAAAACAACATATCTAGGACTGTCATGAGTTCAGAAAATAATAGTAAAACCCTTCAACAGCAAACGCTAGAGCTAAGCATCGCCCTACTTGAACGCCCGTCCGTTACCCCCGATGATGATGGCTGCCAAGATATATTGTCAGAGCGTCTGACGCAAGCTGGGTTTAATTGTGAGTTTATGTATTACGGTGATAAACAGGCAAAAGGCGAGCACGCTGAAGTCAAAAACCTTTGGGCGCGCCGTGGTACAGCCGATCCCGTTATTTGCTTTGCTGGTCATACCGACGTCGTACCAACTGGTGATGAAAACAATTGGACTTATCCACCATTTACACCAACCATCGCTGATGGTTATCTATGGGCGCGCGGTGCCGCTGATATGAAAACTGGCATTGCTGCTTTTACCGTTGCCGCCGAGCGTTTTGTCGCTAATTATCCTAAGCACAATGGCTCTATTGCTTTTTTAATCACCGCAGATGAAGAAGGCCCGTCCATCAATGGCACGGTGAAAGTCATTGAAACGCTTGAAGCGCGCAATGAGAAAATTACCTATTGCCTCGTCGGCGAGCCATCAAGTACCGACACGCTTGGCGATATCATTAAAAATGGTCGCCGCGGCTCATTGGGCGCAGAGCTTACTGTCACGGGTAAACAAGGTCACGTTGCCTACCCGCACCTTGCCTCAAATCCGATACATGCAGCGATGGCAGCATTGGCAGAACTTACAGCTACAACTTGGGATAACGGTAACGACTACTTCCCTGCGACTTCCCTGCAAATCTCTAATATTAATGGCGGTACGGGCGCGACCAACGTCATTCCTGAAACGCTAAAAGTGGTTTTCAATTTTCGTTTTTCGACAGAAACTACTGAAGAAGAGCTAAAAGCAAAAACCCATGCTATCTTTGATAAGCATTTTGAAAACAGCAAAGCCAGTTATGATATTCATTGGAAATTATCCGGTCAGCCATTTTTAACCCCAGAAGGCAAACTCGTATCAGCCTGCCAGCAAGCAATTAAATCTGTGACCGATGTTGATACCACGTTATCTACATCAGGCGGCACCTCAGATGGCCGCTTTATTGCGCCAACTGGCGCGCAAGTGGTTGAGCTTGGCGTGCGTAACGCCACCATTCATCAGGTCGATGAAAAAGTAGAAATTGATGACTTAGGGAGATTGGCGCAGATTTATGAAGGGATATTGGAGAATTTATTGTTGGATTGAAAATTTTATCCAATATTTGAGGATAGGCTGCAATGATTAAATGTAACCCTATAACGCTCGCCTTTACTGTCGTGATGACTGCGTTATTAAATGGCTGTAATGCCGCATCATACGCACCATTAAAATCTGAACATACAGGTACGGTAGTTGAGCAAAAAAAAATTTATATTGATTGGTCAAAAATTGATACTAAATCCAATATTTCTATCGACAATGCACCACGAGATGTCGACTACCCAGACTATATTGTCAGTTTAGCAGATGCCGTTAATAGACCTGTCGCCGATATTTATCGTCATGAAATGGTATATGGTTCAGCAGAGGTACAACAGTTCGTGGATCAAGTAAAAGCACAACTTGGTGATAGCTATGTTGACATTTATGGTAATGGCGATGGTGTGCCGAAATATTTTATCGTCACGCGACAGAATGTAGTCGCTGACAATTACGAATATGTCATTAAAAAAAGCGAGCTACGCGGCTTTAGCATAGCTATTGAAATATTACCAATAGCTGATAGAAGTCGCGCTCAGATGCTAGATGTTTATAATAGCCAAGAAGATATAGAAGAAATTGATAAAATTATCAAGAAGTACGGCGGCGAGATGCAAGGCTTAGGCTTTACGCCTATGGGGTTTAAAATTGTTATCGATACTTACTTTCAGAAGCCTCTAACGACTACGCGCCATACACAAATAGAAAATGAGTTAAAACAGTTAACAGGTGTGAATGTAGAAGTTAGACAAACGGGTAGATTAATACTTTAAATTTTTTTATTAAATTATCAGCGTGGTGGGTTACGCTTGAGCTAACCCACCCTACAATATCTTCAAATATCATAGCTATATTCTATATTTTTCTACTCAATCCCAATATAAACGTCCACTTGCCCATACTCTAGATTACCATCAATATAATGCTCAAAATCGACGTTATAAGTGCGAGTATGCTCACAGCTTGGATCATTAAAATATTCCCAAGCCTTCTCCCATGCATTCATCACGGTATTAGGCATATTGCCTGTTTCAGAAAACACCAAGTATTTTCCTGCAGGAATGGCTATCGTTACAAGATTGTTGGCATTAGCCGCCACGTTATCTGGCTGCGCTTCCTCACTATCTACTTGCCAACCGGCCACAACATCAAACGCCCCTACTAAATCGGCGCTTTCATAATTGTGGTAGATGCCATAGATATCCTGACCTTCAGGCAAATCTCCCATGTAGTTTTGATAAAACTTTTGCCATAAGCGACCTAATTTTGCCGTTTCATGGCTAATTTCAGCGTGATTGGTCGTACGAATGCTAATACCCTTGCAAGCTATCGCTTCGGCTAGCTCTTTAATTTGAGACGTCATGATGCTGCCTGCCCTGTTGTTCTCTGTCATTGTTATTTGATGTGCTGTTAAAGAAAAAAATCGCCTTAATCGCCTTAATCGGCTTCATCAATCCAATTCATCTGAATGGATTCTAAGATACCCTCGTTTGATTTTTGCGGATCGTCATCAAAGCCTTCTAATTCCGTCACCCAACGATGTAAATCGGTAAAGCGAATGTACTGCGGATCGACATCTGGAAATTTTTCATAAAGCTCGATAGCGATGTCTAAGCTGTCTGTCCATTTTAATTTTTGCGGGGTCATAGTGGCTCCTTAACTGTTATTTATTTTATACCTGTCATCGAACTGATGGACAGTTCGACTGGCTAATTGTTAAATGATTTGCTTGGCAATTTAGTAATCTCTATCCTAGCAAAATTCGCCAGCTGATTATAGACAAGTTCATTATGCAGTGTTTATTGCTTCGGTTACTTTGGTCGAGGCAGTAGATTTGGCAGATTTAATCGCTACTTGATGCTGGTTCCAAGAATCAATAACGTCATTTGACTGCTCGCCTAGCATATCCAATACTTCTGGCGCACACTTACCTTTTTTATCGGTTAAGACAAACTTAGTCATACCAACGCCCATCAACTGATTTTTTACAAAAAAGCGCGTTTCAAAATAGACGTATTTTTTATCCCAGCCGACAAGCGTACTATTTACCGACATTTTATTAAGGAATTTAATTTCTTTGAGATAAACCATTTCTTGCATGGCAATAATCCAGCCGAGATTTTTAATGTCTTTTTGATGACAGCATGCCATCAGCCAACGGGTAATATTGAGCTCAATAAATGATAAATAACGGTAATTTGGTAAATGATCGCGAAAGCCCATATCATGCGGTAATACGCGATAACGACGTACCACTGGTGTGGCCAATTGCTCAATACTTAGCTTTTCTTTAACTGATTGTTGCTTAAGTTGCTGCTTTAATAAGCTGACCATAATAAAAAAACGTATCAACATGTTCATAAATAATTCTCTTAATAGTTATTCTTTATAAATAATGACTGAGTATAGCTTTGATAAATGCTGCTTACCTTAACGCAAAAAAAGCCACCTGAGTGACTTTTTTATTGGCAAAATTATATATTTAAAACGCATGGTTAAAAACCAATTTTGCAGATTAGTGACCGCCGCCATTGATACTACGAACCATCTCTTCGACCATTTTCTTGGCATCACCAAAGATCATCATGGTTTTATCCATATAGAACAAGCTATTATCAAGACCTGCATAACCGGTACTCATTGAGCGCTTAATGACCATGACCGTTTGCGCTTTATTGACTTCTAAGATTGGCATACCAAAGATTGGTGACGACGGATCGTCTTTTGCCGATGGATTGACGACGTCGTTGGCGCCAATGACCAAAACCACATCGGTACTGGCGAAGTCTGAGTTAATCTCATCCATCTCAAGAATGTCATCATAAGGCACGTCGGCTTCCGCCAATAGGACGTTCATGTGTCCTGGCATACGACCAGCGACCGGATGAATCGCAAAGCGAACATTGACGCCTTCTTCTTTTAACAGCTCATACAATTCTTTGACCGCGTTTTGTGCCCGGCCCTGTGCCATACCATAACCTGGCACAATCACCACGCTGCTGGCATTAGACATGAGGAATCCTGCATCTTCTGCTGAGCCTGCTTTGTAAGTTTTTGGTGCGCCATCATCAGCGCCTGCAGCGGCGGCTGACGTTCCCATACCGCCGAATAAGACGTTTAGTAGTGAGCGGTTCATAGCTTTACACATGATATAAGATAAAATCGCCCCCGATGAACCAACGAGTGAACCTGCAATAATCAGCATCGAGTTGCCAAGGGTAAAACCAATACCTGCTGCTGCCCAACCTGAAAATGAGTTCAATAGCGACACAACGACTGGCATATCGCCGCCACCAATTGGGGCAATCCACATCCAGCCAAATAGCACTGCTAATACGGCCATCGCGTAAAAAGCTGGCAATGAATCGATCATAAAGTAGACGATACCAAAGCCAATCATGGCAATAAATAAAATAGCCTGTACGGGCTTGACCCAGCCGCCTACCAGTGTTTTTGCCCAGCTCTTTGCGGCCAATTTACCAAAGGCAAAAACAGACGCTGAAAAGGTAATCGCACCAATAAAGCAACCGATAAACAGTTCAGCACGAGCGACTGCGCCATGCTGTTGCTCAGTATGCAATACAGTTGCCAGAGCAATCGCCACCGCCGCCAAACCAACAAACGAATGCATCAAGGCCACGGTTTCTGGCATTTGGGTCATGGCAACCGTTTTCGCTTTCCACATACCAACGAGTGCACCCAACACCATGGCACCGATAATTAACCAGAGCACAGGGCCTTCGGCTAAGAAAAAGGTCGTTACAACGGCAATCGCCATCGCCACCATACCAAAGCGGTTACCGCGAATGGCGGTTTTTGGACTAGAGAGACCGCGCAGGGTTAAGACAAAAAGGATGGCACCGATTAAGTAAAACCAATCCGCATTTGCCGCAATCATATTTGTTAAATCGCTCATGCATCGCCTCCGCTTTCAGTCGTCGCAGTTTCAGGAGCTGGCGCTTTTTTCGCTTTTGGTTTAAACATCGCGAGCATACGCTCGGTCACCGCAAAACCACCAAAAATATTGATGCTGGCTAAAAACACCGCAAAGGCACCGAGCAAGCTGGTTGGGGTAAACATCGCACCATCAATATTGACGGTTTGTAGCATCGCCCCGACGATGACGATACTTGATAACGCATTGGTTACCGCCATCAATGGCGTGTGCAATGCTGGCGTGACGCCCCAAACGACGTAATATCCGACGAAAATAGCGAGCACGAATACCGTGAAAATCGCTACAAACGGTGTGCTACTCATGGCCGCACCCGCTGGCGCTGCCGCTAAAATAGTGGCAATCATCTAATCCTCCTAAAAATTTGTTCGAGTCTGGCAAATGTAGGGTAATGAAACTTGAGACTGGATGGTTAAGGTTTAGCGTTTAGCAAGGCGTACTTGGTTGTCATGCGTCACCGCTAACGCCCCTTGAATCTCATCATTCATGTCTAAATTAAGTGCCAGCGTTTTCGCTGAAGCGTCGTCTGTAGCTGCAGGAGCCATTAAAGTAGTGATAAAATTAACAAGGTTATTGGCATATAAATCTGAAGACTGCGCTGCCAGTTGTGATGGGATATTGGCCGCGCCAACGATACGCACGCCGTTTGGCGTGGTAATGGTTTCATCAGGCACACTGCCCTCGACATTTCCACCCGTACCAGCTGCCATGTCAATCAGTACTGAGCCGGCTTTCATTTTGGCAAGCGTTGCCCCGTGCACTAAGCGCGGCGCGTCACGTCCAGGAATCTGCGCGGTGGTGATAACGATATCAGCGTTACTTAATGCCTTGTCAACCACAGCAGCTTGATCTTTGATATATTGCTCAGATGGCGTCCATGCATAGCCGCCCGTTGCTTTGGCTTTTTGCGCTTCGTCTTCGCTCATTGGCACGTCGAGCCATTTACCGCCAAGCGATTCCACCTGCTCTTTGGCAGCAGGTCGCAAATCACTGGCTTCAACGACAGCGCCTAAACGCTTTGCTGTGGCAATCGCCTGCAAACCTGCAACACCAACGCCTAAGATAACCACTTTGGCAGGTTTCACCGTTCCCGCTGAGGTCATAAACATCGGAAACGGACGCGAGTATTCGTTAGCAGCAAGCAATACGGCTTTATAACCGGCAAGGTTGGCTTGTGAGGATAAAACGTCCATGTTTTGCGCGCGTGATAAGGTACGTGGCAAGAGCTCCATGGCAAAGGCGGTCGCGCCTTTGGCCGCGTAAGTATCAAGTTGGCTATTGCGATATGGGTCAAGCATACCGATAACCACTTGACCGGCCGTTAAATGCTCAGTCACCGCTGCTGGCAAATCATTGACGGTAGTAATAATTTGCGCTTGCTTGACGACCTCGGTACTACTGTTGGCAATATCAGCACCCGCTGCTTGATACAGCTCATCGGCATAATACGCTGCTTGACCGGCTCCTGACTGGATGACGACTTCAAACCCAAGTTTACGTAATTTTTTTACCGCGTCTGGGGTTAGCGCTACCCGTTTTTCACTTGCGCTATCTGCACTAATAACACCGATTTTCATACCGTCTCCTTACTTACGTCTAATGACCATACTCACGTCTAATGACTACCTTTTAACACCCGCAACGCACATTTAAAAAGCACAGGGGACAAAAAAATCTTTGGTCACGGTTGGTTAAGAACTTACGACCAAAGATTATCAATTTAATAAATGAAAGCTTCTTTGCCATCATGTCTTTTTATTATAGAGATATCGCTCGCAAACTTTCATTGTCTAATGATGACCCACAAGTAAAATAAAAAGTTAGGCATTTACACCATCATCATAACTTTTATTGTTATATTAAAAACTTTTATTTTTTCCGGCCGCGCGTGAAGCCTGTAAGCTAGTAGCTCACGACCAGGCAAAAATTGTTTTAATATCTGACATATGTTCATGATAACGCTTAAAAATACAAAACCGCCACGACTAAGTCAAGATAAAATATTGCCTGTCGTATAATAAGAAAACCTGACACTTAAATAGCATACGAATTGACTCACTATAATAAGGAATAATGATGTATTTTTTACTCTCCCCTGCCAAATCGCTCAACGAAAAAGACGCCGTACCCGTAAATTTGGCCGACTTCTACAGTCAGCCCGAGCTGATTGAGCACGCGCAAACACTCATGAAAAACTTAAAAGCAAAAGAGCCGATTGATTTACAAGAGCTGATGGGCATTTCTGACGATTTGGCGCAGCTCAATGCGAAGCGCAATCAAGAATGGGCTTGGAGTGAGAATACTCCCTTTACGGACGACAACGCCAAGCCGGCAGGTTATTTATTTGATGGCGATGTTTATAGCGGCCTTGATATGTATCACATGGATAAAGACACCGCCATTTATGTCAATGAACATTTGGGTATTTTGTCAGGGCTTTATGGTGTGTTAAAGCCGCTCGATTTAATTCAGCCGTATCGCTTGGAGATGGGCACAAAGCTAAAAAACGAGCGCGGTGATAACTTATACGAGTTTTGGGGCGAACAAGTGACTGACATTATCAATGCGCGACTGGTAGATAGCGAAAATAAAGTTTTGGTTAACCTCGCCTCTAATGAGTATTTTAAAGTGATAAAAAAGAAGGCGTTAAATGCGGAGATTATCACGCCGCGGTTTGAAGACGAGAAAAATGGTCAATACAAAGTAATTAGCTTTTATGCCAAAAAAGCTCGTGGGCTGATGGTGAAATACGCTGCTGATAATAAATTGACTAGTGCTGAGCAATTAAAGCAGTTTGATGTGGCGGGTTATTATTATGTCGATGAGTTATCTGATGATAAAACGTGGGTGTTTAGACATGATGAAGCAAGTCAGTAGTTTTGAAAAAAATATCTCATTTGCATAAAAAAACCCCGATAAGCTTAGCCTATCGGGGTTTTGTTTGGATTAGGTTTAACAAGTAGGTTATGACAAAGTCATACTTCTAGCGAAAAGCGATTTGTCGAGGAAGACGCGCGAAAATAGTACCTATTGTACATTGACATTGAGCGCGTCTGACAAAGAAAAATCGCTTTGTAGCAGAAGTAAAATTACATCATACCGCCCATGCCACCCATACCGCCCATGCCACCAGCAGCGCCCATGCCAGCCATAGCATCATCACCTTGCGGTAAATCAGTAATCATGGCTTCAGTGGTCAGCATGAGGCCGGCGACAGAAGCGGCGTTTTCTAGTGCAGAGCGTGATACTTTTGCTGGGTCAAGAATACCCATCTCGAGCATATCGCCGTATTCACCAGACGCGGCATTATAACCGTAGTTACCGCTACCATTTTTCACTTCGTTAACCACCACTGACGCTTCATCGCCTGAGTTGGTCACGATTTGACGTAATGGCGCTTCCATTGCACGGCGTAAAATATTGATACCCGCATTTTGGTCATCGTTATCGCCACGAAGCTCAGATAATGCATTCATTGCACGAACAAGAGCGACACCGCCACCAGGGACAACGCCTTCTTCAACCGCTGCGCGAGTTGCATGTAGCGCATCATCAACGCGATCTTTCTTCTCTTTCATTTCAGTTTCGGTCGCCGCGCCAACTTTGATAACGGCAACGCCGCCAGCAAGTTTCGCCATACGCTCTTGCAGCTTTTCTTTATCATAGTCAGACGTTGATTCTTCAACTTGACGTTTAATAGAGTCAACGCGGTTTTCGATGTCAGCGGTGTTACCAGCGCCATCAACGATAACGGTGTTTTCTTTACCGACAGTGACTTTTTTCGCCGTACCCAATTGCTCTAGCGTCGCAGTCTCAAGACTTAGACCAATTTCTTCAGAGATAACGGTACCGCCAGTTAGCGTTGCGATATCTTCTAACATGGCTTTACGGCGATCGCCAAATCCTGGTGCTTTAACGGCACAAGTTTTTAAGCCGCCACGCATGTTGTTTACCACTAAAGTCGCTAACGCTTCGTTTTCTACGTCTTCAGCAATAATGAGTAGTGGCTTGCTTTGCTGCATGACTTGCTCAAGTAATGGCACGATTTCGCGGATATTGCTGATTTTTTTGTCAACAAGCAAGATATATGGGTTTTCAAATTCAGCGGTTAAGCTGTCTTGTTTGTTGGCAAAGTATGGGCTGATATAACCACGGTCAAACTGCATACCTTCAACCACTTCTAAGGTATCTTCAAAGCTTGAACCTTCTTCAACGGTGATAACGCCTTGCTTACCCACTTTTTCCATTGCTTGGGCAATTAGCTCACCGATTTTGGTGTCTGAGTTAGCAGAAATAGAACCCACTTGCGCAATCGCTTTTGAGTCATCAGCAGGCGTTGATAGCTCATGGATTTGCTCAACCGCAGCGCGCACGGCTTTATCGATACCGCGTTTTAGATCCATTGGGTTCATGCCAGCGGCAACTGACTTCATGCCTTCTTGCAAGATTGATTGCGCCAATACGGTCGCAGTCGTTGTACCATCACCAGCAACGTCGTTGGTGCGGCTAGCCACTTCACGAACCAATTGCGCGCCCATGTTTTCAAATTTGTTTTCCAGCTCGATTTCTTTGGCAACCGATACACCATCTTTTGTGATGGTAGGTGCGCCAAACGATTTATCGATAACCACGTTACGACCTTTAGGGCCTAAGGTGACTTTTACCGCGTTTGCTAGAACGTTTACGCCGTCCATCATTTGTTTACGGGCATCAATGCCAAATTTTACGTCTTTTGCCATGTTAAATTACTCCACTATTATAAGTATGAGAATGCAATTAAATGTTTCAATGTTATTTTCGATATTTTCGGTGTTTGCAAAATGTGCCGAGTATAAAGGAATACTCAAAAATTAGCCTTCTAGCACACCTAATACATCAGACTCTTTCATAATCAATAGCTCTTCGCCGTCAACTTTAACCGTTTGACCAGCATATTGACCAAACAAGACTTTGTCGCCAACTTTTACATCTAACGCGCGAGTTTCACCGTTGTCGCGAATTTGGCCATTACCAGCTGCTATCACTTCACCTTGCGAAGGTTTTTCTTGTGCTGAACCAGGAAGCAAAATACCACCGGCCGTTTTTGTTTCTTCTTCGATACGGCGGACGACAATACGGTCATGTAAAGGACGAATGTTCATCGATATGACTCCAAAATTTGGTTAATAAAATAAGGGTTTATTTGAATAAATGGTCTCAAGACCAGTATCTATAAGAAATGCGCCGAAAAACTGGCACCTTATAGATAAGCGTTGAGCTTGTATCAAAAAGTGGGGGCAAGGACAGTTTGGTTCAAGTGTAAAGACCAAAAATTTACAAGAATTTTGCACATCGCTAGTTATTCAGCCGGTAATGACCCTTATAAAAAGTCAGTTAAGTGAATTGCGCAGCCTTAAAATGTTTATCACATCTTTTACAGCACCGTTTGCTTCTCATTTTTTTATTAATTTACAACAAGTTACCGCGCTTGCCACGTTTCGCAAAACCAGCAACATTGACTACATTAACCAAACGCTTAAAGCGCTTGCCGCCCTTGAAAATGTAACAGAGTATGACAATATAAGGTTGAGCACACAGTATTTAACGCATAATAAGCCTGATAAGTAAAAAACTACAGCTAATTAAAAACGAATCCCACAAATTGAAATTAAATTAAGGAACATCCATGAGTTTTTTATCAAATCCGAAACCATCCCTATCAGCCCATTCTAATAACCTGAAACGCAGCGCCTCTAAATTCTTGACTGCCTTGACCACTGGGGCGAGTATTGCTGCGATTGGAGCTTTAAGTATGACCGCACCGACCCTTGCGAGCGCCAAAAATATCGAACCTTCAAGTGCCAACTATAGCTTTACCGTCGAAGACAAATATAAAGGTACGGCGACCCGTACATTAAATAAGTCCGGTAATACGTGGAAATATAATGTCAATGCCCGCGTGGCGGGCGTGGCAACTGCCTCACAAAACAGCACGTTTACCCTTAAAGGTAACAATGTCATCCCAACCCAAGCCAGCACCACTTATAAGCTATTGGGCGTTGGCCGTACGCATAAATTGGACTTTAATCCAAGCAGTAAAAAAGTGGTGAGTAACTATAGAGGCAAATCAACGACGTTAGATATGGCGCAGCAAGCCTTTGATGATTTGAGCCTTGAGGTGCAAATTCGCCAAGATTTACTAAACGGTAAATTCTCGGGTAATTACTACATGGCGAAAAAAGACAAAATTGAGAAAACACCCTTTAAAAAATCGGGTAGTACCAAGATTACCGTACCAGCCGGCACCTTTGACACCGTTCGTGTCGACCGTATCCATGACGATAACAGCCGCTCGACCAGTTTTTGGTTGGCGCCAAGCTTAGATTATCTACCTATCAAAGTAAGCCAAATTAACGATGGCAAAAAGATGGATTTAGAATTAACCAAAGTTAATTAAACAGTTTGTAGAACAATCAAAAATATAAAAAAGCGGCGCTCTGTTTGGAGCGCCGCTTTTTTGTTATCCAAATAAAATCATACATAAAACCTTTAGCGCGAACGCGGTTGCTTCACGACATTATTCATCGACGGTAGACGTTTTAACAAAATAAACAACCAGACGTTTATAGTAAGTAATAATACAAAATCAAGCAAATATACTATTATCTCAGCCCAACTACTGCCGTAGATACGGGTGAATAACACCACACCGCTCGCCCCAAGATAAACCAAGGTAAACATACTGCCTATCAATAGTGCATAAGGCGAACGCCCGCGTAATATCGATGGCGTTAAGACAAACGCTGGCAGCAGCCATAACGCTTGCCAAGCAATACCGCCGATAATATCTGGACTGCTCGGGTTAAAAACACTGATTAAGATTGGCAGCCCAAGCAATCTAAAAACCAGCCAAACCAACCACGTCATCATCAAACGCTGACGCATAGGCGCTATTGGTTTTTGTGCCTTCATCGCCTGAGATGTTTTACCTGTTGGCATTTGGGCGTTACTGTCCTGATTGGAATGATTATTAGCCATGAGAGGTATTTATTTCCTAATTGATAACGGCAAGCGACAATAGATAGACAGCAATTAACTAGATAACAATTAACGCTGCCAATTGGCTTGTGCTAGTGCAGAGGCCGTAATCGCCAAACGACGGCCTTGAGCAATTGCCAGCTCACGCTCATCCGCCGATACGGCCTGATCGTGTGACGCACCGCTGACATGACTGGCACCATAAGGCGAGCCGCCACGACTGGTACGATTTAGGGCAGGTTCAGCATAGGGTATGCCTACAATCATCATGCCATGGTGCAACAGCGGCATCATCATCGTCAGCAGCGTCGTTTCTTGTCCGCCATGCATCGAACCGGTTGCGGTAAATACGGCGGCGGGTTTGTTTTGTAGGTTACCTGCCAGCCAAAGGGTCACGGTATTGTCCCAAAAGTACTTCATGGGCGCGGCCATATTGCCAAAGTGCGTTGGGCTGCCAAGCGCAAGACCGCTGCAATCTTTTAAATCGTCCATGGTGCAATACAAATCGCCGTCATCAGGGATGGCAGGCTTAGTTGCGATGGTTTCAGGCGCGACTGTCGGCACCGTACGAATACGCGCGGTCATGCCAGCGTCTTCAATACCTTGGGCGATGGCATATGCTAATGTCTTTGTCGTACCATAATTTGAATAATAAAGCACCAAAACATAGGGGGCGGTCTGACTCATTAGCAAAACATCCTTACAAAAACGTGAAAATAAATGGTCAAGGCGCGTCAGCTCTATTATAAATGACACGCCCGACCAATAGATGTGCACATTATGCCCGAGTCATTCACTGGTATGCAAACAAAGCGCATTTGGCAATGATGTTTTGTAGATGATAGAGACAAGCATTGAAACTGACGGTAACTTAGGGCGTGTCATCAATTA
>NZ_DHYG01000045.1 GCF_002414005.1 Psychrobacter sp. UBA5136 | reverse complement strand
TCAAGTTGAGAGTGGGGTATATAGATAGCAATATCAACTATTAACGAAATTTTTGGTATCTGCGCTGGACGTGTGGCGTTACCTTTACTTTGCCTTTAGGCTTTTGCTAAACGCTCGCCACCCGTATGAGAATGAGTTACGGTGTTATTTAGCTCAACTTTCGTTTTAAACCGGGTTAAGCGTAGCGCATTCATCAATACTGAAATAGAGCTGAGCGCCATTGCTGCCGCGGCAATCATAGGGTTTAAAAAACCAAACGCTGCCAGTGGAATACCAAGGCAATTATAAATAAAGGCAAAAAATAAATTTTGCTTGATATTACGCACCGTTGCATTGGCAATTTTTTGCGCCGCATCAATGTGCATCAGCGACTCACCCATCAAGCGCGCAGAAGCGCTATGCTGGGCAACATCTGTGCCTTCAAACATCGCAAAACTGGCATCGGCGGTTGCCATCGCTGGCGCATCATTGACGCCGTCCCCTGCCATCGCCACTTTATGACCAGCGGTTTGCAATACGGCAATTTGGCTGGCTTTATCACGCGGGCTCATTTTGCCATACGCTTGTTCGATACCCAACTGTCCTGCCACATGGTCAACGACGGACTGCTTATCACCGCTCATCAAGATGACATTGATACCAGCATCTTGTAGCGCTCTTATGGCTTGCGGCGTGTCATCTTTTAAGTCATCAGCTAAGGCAAACGCGCCCAAGGGTTCATCGTTGATACTAATGGCTACGGTACTGGCAATTTGCCATACTTTTGGCATCAGCTTTGGCAGTGTTAAATTAGCAAATTCTGCCGTACCGACTTTTACAACGCCTAAGCCTGCGATATTGGCTTGTATGCCTGCCCCTTTAACGACGCTAATATCAGTGACGTTCATCAGCGGCAGATTACGCTCGCTAGCCGCATTAATCAATGCTGTCGCTAGCGGATGACTAGCATGTGCCTCAACGCTTGCGGCAATTTGCAGCACATCATCGACGGCAAGCGACTTATCCACCATCACCTGATCGACGATAGACGGCTTACCGATGGTCAAAGTTCCCGTTTTATCGAGCACTACCGTATCGATATTGCCGGCCGCCTCTAGGCTTTGCGCATCTTTAAACCAGACGCCATGACGCGCGGCAACCCCCATACCAGCCATGATTGCCGCTGGCGTCGCCAAACCAAGCGCACAGGGGCAAGCAATAACCAACACCGACACCGCATGCATCAAAGCAGTATCGACCATGCCAGTCAGCCACCACGTCAGCCCAAAGGTAATCAGTGCAATTGTCACTACCACGGGAACAAAAATAGCCGTTACTCTATCGGCAAGACGCGCCAAGTCGGCTTTTGAGCCCTGAGCATCGCTAAGCGCTTGTACCATGTCACCAAGCTTGGTATCGCTGCCTTTTGCCCGTACGCGGTACAGTAAACTGCCATTTTCGACCAGCGCCCCTGCCAGCAAGTCATCGCCTGCTTCTTTTTTAAGCGGTACCGACTCGCCTGTTAAATGACTCTCCACGCACCAACCACTACCATCAATCACGAGACCATCGGTTGCCACGCGGCTGCCTTGTTTGGCACGCAAAATATCGCCTACTTGCACCTCTTGTAGCGCGACATTGTGAAAGTCGCCATTTGGCTGTTGCTGCTCGACCTCATCAGGCGTTAGGGATAATAATAAATCAATACTGTTTAAGCTGTGCTTTTTGGTACGCTCTTCAAGATATTTACCCGTACGCACAAAGGCAATAACCATCACCCCTGCTTCAAAATAAACCGCGGGGCCGTGTCCGCCTGCATGACCACTTTGCAATAAGCTATTTAAAGTCCCATCGCCGTGGGTCAACCATAGATAAGTTGAATACGCCCAAATGGTGACCGTACCAATGACCACCAGCACGTCCATATTGGCCAAACCGCCTTTGATGGATGCCCAAGCGCTTTTATAAAATGGCAACGCTAAGCCAAATTGGACAATCGTCGCTAGGATAAACTGAATCCAAACGGGCGGCATCCACGCCATCTCTTGCCCAACGAGCATACCTACCATACCGACCAAAAACGGTAGCAAACAAAGCCACAGTGCCATCAAGCGCCACGGATACTCAGTGGCGGTATCTTCATCTGTCTTAGCAAATAGACTGTCCGCTGCTTGCAGATTGGCCACAAATCCGGTTTTATTCACCCAGTCCGTCACCTGCTCAGGCGTGGTCTGAGCCGGGTCATAATCGACATTGGCGGTCTCGCCAGCGAAGTTCACATTCACTTCATAAATCGCAGGCTTTTTATTAAGCACCTTTTCGATACGTGACGCACAAGCCTGACACGTCATCCCATCAATCGCCAGCTGCAAGTGCGCACGCTCGGGCGTAAGCGGCGTATTTGACTGGACATCAGTCTCAACCTCATAGGAGTCATCATTAGCAGTACGGGTAGCGTCATTCATAAGTAGAACTCGTTATTACGTTAAAGCGCGTTATGGCGTTTATATATTCTTTGAGTAAGCTCAAAAGCTCAACGGCTTAATAGAAAGCTTAAATAAAAGGGCATTTAAAGCGCATTTCTCTAGAAACATTAAGATAAGTATTAAATGGTTATCATTAGCAGTAATTCAACTTTTTTATTGAAAGAACTCATTAAGGCGTATGGGCAGTTAAATAAAAAGCTGTTATTTATGGCTAGCTTATTATTTTTTAGCCATTAAAAAAACCAGCCATGATAGCCGGTTCTTTTATAAATACAAATAATCCTATGAGTTTGCAACGGTCGCATCGAATCCTGCATCATCGATAGCAGCGGCAATCGCCTCGATACTGGTTTTGCTGTCATCAAAGGTCACGGTCGCTAAGTTATCAGCCAAATCCACAGAGATTGTTTCTACGCCGTCTATGCCGTCAGTCGCTTTATGGACGCTTGCCACACAGCCGCCACAAGTCATGCCGTCAATGTTAATAATACGAGTTTGGTTTGCCATGAGAGGCTCCTTATTCTTATAACTGAGTTTTTATTAATGAGTCTTTTTATAATTTACAAAACTGCGTTTATAATGGTCTTTAGACATCTACTTATAAATACAGCCTATAACTAGCATAAGCTGAATCAAGGTCAACAACAAGTCCGTTTGGTTGTAACTTTATTAAGATGCTGTTTATTCAAGTATTTTTTATGCAGGTACTGTTTAATAAAGTATTGTTTATTCAAATTCAAACCTGAGTCATTAACTATTGACCGTTAAAAAATCCCGCCTCAAAAAAATAAGCCATGCAGATTTAATCATGATAACGCGGGTTTTGCGGCGCATCGATAGGAAACGGCTGGGTAACATAATCGACCGTACTGATTGCCGCGACAAACGCATGAACCGTCGTTTGCGTATTATCATAATGGATGAATGCCATCTTGTTATCAGGCTGTAGCTCGATTTCTGTAACGCCTGTGATGTTTTTTAGCGCCGTCATCACCTCTTCCAACCCTTCAGCATCATCGATATTTTCGATACTTACCTGTGCCATTTTAATCGCCATTATCTTACCCTCTTATCATGTAGCTCATTAATGCGTGTCCAATACCTCAAAGCCTTTAACCAACTCATCTAGCTGCTTGAGCTGGCGTAAAAACGGCTCTAGTTGGCTCATTCTTAACGCACACGGGCCATCACACTTTGCGGCTTCTGGGTTTGGATGCGCCTCTAAAAACAGTCCCGCTAAGCCCGTTGCCATACCTGCACGGGCAAGCGTTGTGATTTGCTCACGGCGGCCGCCAGCGCTGTCGCTACGCGCACCCGGCTGCTGCAAACTGTGCGTCACATCAAAAAATACTGGGATGTCCATTTGCTTCATGGTATCAAAACCCAGCATATCGACGACCAAATTGTTATAACCAAAGGCACTACCGCGCTCACATAAAATCAGCTTATCGTTACCGCCTTCAAGGCATTTATTGACGATATGACGCATCTCATGCGGCGCTAAAAACTGCGCCTTTTTGATATTAATAATCGCATCAGTTTTCGCCATCGCATGCACCAAGTCAGTCTGACGCGATAAAAAAGCAGGCAGTTGAATGATATCAGCCACTTCAGCAACGGGCGCTGCTTGATAAGGTTCATGGACGTCAGTGATAATAGGTACTTGGAACTTTTCTTTAATTTGTCCAAGCCAATCGATACCCTGCTCTAGACCCGGCCCGCGATATGAATGTAAGCTTGAACGGTTGGCTTTATCAAAGCTGGCTTTAAAGACATAACCGATGCCCAAACGCTCACATATATCCACATACTGCTCGGCAATCTCAAACGCCAACTCTTTAGATTCTAAAACGTTCATACCGCCAAATAACACGAACGGTTGGTCGTTACCGATATTAATGGTGTTACCTTTTGGCGTCGTAAGCTCGATATGCGATTGCGCTGTTAATAGATTTTCCATGAAGTGCTGACCCTCGTTATTGTTATTTACTATGGTGATGAACAGTTCTTAATATGACTCTTTTATATTGTAACCGATAGGCCGATGAAAATAAGTATCTAAGCGTAATTGAGCGTAATTAGGTTCAATTACGCCTAATTACACTTTACCGATAATACTGATGAATAAATAAGAAAACTGTCTTGGTAAAAACTATCTTGATAAAAACAGCTATTAAAAGGTTTAATTAAAGCCAAAAAAAAGACCAATCCGTAGATCAGTCTTTTTTATAACGATAGCGCTGTTGTGCGATAAGTATTATTTGTTATCGCTATAGTTTCTTGCGGCTTTTACAAAGCTGTTAAATAGCGGATGACCACCGCGTGGCGAGCTGGTAAATTCAGGATGAAACTGTACTGCGACAAACCAAGGATGGTTAGAAATCTCAACCGACTCAACTAGATGTTGCTTGGCAGAATAGCCAGATATGGTCATACCTGCTTGCTCTAATGGCTCGATATAGCGATTGTTCATCTCGTAACGATGGCGATGACGCTCGGTAATATTGGTTGCGCCGTAAATTTGGGCAAGCTTACTACCGGCTACCAATTCGGCTTGCTGCGCCCCTAAACGCATGGTGCCACCAAGGTCGCTATCATCGCTACGGATTTGTAGCTCGCCGCGCTCATCTAACCACTCAGTAATCAGACCAATGATAGGCTCGGCTGCTGTGCGATGAAACTCAGAAGAGTTGGCATCGATGTGAAGTACATTGCGGGCGTATTCGATCACAGCTAGCTGCATACCAAGGCAGATACCAAGATACGGCACGTTGTTTTCGCGCGCATAAGTAATGGCTTTCATTTTACCTACTGTGCCGCGCTCACCAAAACCGCCTGGCACCAAGATAGCATCGGCGTCGTCAAGACGGGCAAATAACTGCTCATCGGTTTCTAAAAGCTCAGCATCGATATAGTCGATTTTGACATCCGCTTTATGGGTAATGCCTGCGTGCAACAAAGCTTCGTTAATTGATTTATAGGCGTCAGGCAGCTCGACGTATTTACCTACCATTGCGACCGTCACTACCGCCTCAGGATTTAACTGGGCTTCAACCACTTTATCCCAATCGCTCAAATCCGCTTCTGGCACATCAAGACCAAAACGCTCACAGATTAAGTCATCAAGATCTTGCTCATGCAAAGTGCGAGGTATTTGATAAATACTCTGCGCGTCTTCGCACATAATGACCGCACGCTCTTCGACGTTGGTAAATAGCGCAATCTTGCGGCGATTGTCTTGTGAGATATGGTGATCAGAGCGGCAGATTAAAATATCTGGCTGTAGACCGATAGAACGTAGCTCTTTTACTGAATGCTGGGTGGGCTTGGTTTTGGTTTCGCCAGCACTAGCAATATAAGGCACCAATGTTAAATGCATGAGCATGGCGCGATTGCGTCCAAGCTCTACTTGCATTTGGCGAACCGCTTCCATAAAGGGAAGTGACTCGATGTCACCGACGGTACCGCCAATCTCGATAATGGCGATATCATAGCCTTGACCACTAGCAAGAATTTTACTTTTGATTTCGTCAGTGATATGCGGAATCACCTGCACCGTACCGCCCAAATATTCACCGCGGCGCTCTTTATTCAACACGTTTTGATAAATGCGGCCACTGGTGAAGTTATTGCTCTTACTCATCTTTGAATGGCGTAAAAAACGCTCATAATAGCCCAAATCCAAATCGGTCTCGGCGCCATCTTCGGTGACGAACACTTCGCCGTGTTGGAACGGGCTCATCGTCCCAGGATCGACGTTGATATACGGATCCATTTTGGTCATCGTTACGCTTACACCACGCGCTTCTAGTACGGCTGCAAGGGAAGCTGCGGTAATACCTTTTCCTAGTGAGGACACTACCCCACCGGTCACAAATATAAACTTGGTCATAGTACTCTGTCGGTAATTGGTAAAGAAGGATTTTACTAAAAATACGCTATAAAATATAGGGCAAAAATGCAAACTATCTGAAACTCTTATTTTCTACCTCATCGGTAGACTTTTGTCACAAATAATACATGCAATAAAAAAACTCACCCCGAAGGATGAGTTTTTATAATCATATTCTAATAATCAAATTAGAATCTGTATTCTAGACCAGTACCAATTACGAATACTTCACCATCGCCATAAGAGCCATAAGTTACGTTATCACCATCAATTGTCAAAGTTTTAACATTGTCAGCGTTGTTCACACCAGCGTAAGCATGAGCAATGATATTGTCTTTATAGAAGTATTTGCCACCAACAACGATTTGATCTGAATCAGCGTTATTCCAACCGTTTAAGTTGTCAGTTTTGTTGTACTGTGCATAGATAGTGGCTGGACGAGCAAAGTTAGACAGACCCATCGCTGCACTAAGGACTAGACCCTTTTCGTCTTCATCGCCTGAGCCAAGGCCGTCAAAATTAGCTACTTGATATAGTGCACCCAGTGTGATTGGAGCTGCAACATATTTGCCTAAGTCTACAGTCGCTGTACCACGGATGATATCACCGTTGATATTTTGATCTTTATCATACGCGACACCAGCAGTGAAACCAGTACCTTGATCAAACATTAATGCTGCACCGAAACCATCGTCTTTGTTACCGTTAGCTTCATCAGAGCTGTACATGATAGCAAGTTCTAGAGGTAGGTTATTGTACTTAGGTGTCTTCCAAACGATTGAGCTGTTGATACGGCTACTATCAGCCATGTTTAAGCCACCAAATTCTTCGTTATCTTCAAGTTTGTTGCCACCTAGGTTATCCCAGTAGCCGTCGTTTACAACAACGTTGTTTACATAATCTAAAGTAGATTGGTTTTTACCAGCACGGATCTCACCGAACTGTTTGTTTACTAAACCAAGGAATGTATCACGGTTAGTGAAGCCATCGCTGTCGCCATCGACGCGTGTGCCGTACTCTAACTGATAGATTACATCAGTATTGGCAGTCATGGCTTCAGAGCCTCTGATACCGATACGTGAAGAATTAGAGTTAATTTCCACAGTATCTTCATCATAATCATTTATGTTATCAGCTGTGTCAAAATCGGCGTTAACATAATCGGCAGTAACGAATGCTTTACCGTATAGAGTTGGCGCTGCATTGGCTGCAGATACAGATAGGGCAGCGATGGCTGTAGCTAAAAGTAGTTTTTTCATGGGGGTATCTCCACTTTACAATTTTAGTAATGAGCGAGCTATTATTAGCTGGTGCCCAAAATGGTATCGTCACAAATCCTCAAAGATATAATGTGTAACTGGCTACCGAGATTAGTCAGAAACAAGTGTGGCGAAGTGCTATTACCGTAAGATGAAAAAAACCATGACTTACATAACTGAGTTTAAAATCGTAACTGCCATGTAAACGCTGGTCTTTATCGCTCTGTTGTGTAACATCCGTTACCAAACTCATACTTCGATTACAAGCATAACAACTTTGACATAATTTGCAACATTTTTTTAAGCCTTTCAGGACGATAAATATTCAAACCCATGCTTAATATACGGTTTAACTAAAGTTTAAACAAAAATAAAAAATACCTTTACTCGCCAGAGGCAAATAAAGATTACGTTAAAAAATAATCGTAACAACAAAATAAACTAACGCTGATAAGCTCGATAAATTTGATAAGCGTATAAAACTTAAAAGGGCTACTTATGCATTGATAAGTAGCCCCAAAGTAACGCTTGAAAATAGCATCCTGCGCTTGCCTATTAGTCAATGAAGCTCATCGACAGAGCTCATCGACAATAAGACTAAAGCAAACTAGCAATGAGTATTGGCTTTTAAGTCAAGACGTGCTTGATGTAACAGTGGCTCAGTGTAACCGCTTGGCTGCTCGCGACCCTTAAAGACCAAATCACAGGCCGCTTTAAACGCGTAAGAGTTATCAAAGTCATTTGCCATCGGCTGATAGCTACTATCACCCGCATTTTGCTCATCGACGACTTTTGCCATACGCTTCATGGTATCCATGACTTGCTCTTCACTCACCACGCCATGATGTAACCAGTTGGCAATGTGTTGGCTTGAGATACGCAAGGTTGCACGGTCTTCCATTAGACCTACATCATTGATATCTGGCACTTTAGAGCAGCCAACACCTTGATTTACCCAGCGTACGACATATCCTAAGATGCCCTGAGCGTTGTTGTCTAGCTCTTGTTGCTTCTCTTCTTCCGTCCAGTTGGTGTCTTTTGCCAATGGAATAGTCAAGATGTCATCTAAGCTGGCACGCGCGCGCGATTTTAGGCTGTCTTGCACATCCGCGACATTGACGTCATGGTAGTGCATGCTGTGCAAAGTAGCGCCCGTTGGTGATGGTACCCAAGCTGTGCTAGCGCCTGCTTGAGGATGCGCTATTTTGCTTTCCATCATCTCTTTCATTTCATCAGGCTTTGCCCACATGCCTTTACCAATCTGCGCATGACCTTGTAGACCTGTCTCTAAACCGATATCGACGTTCCACTGCTCATAGGCTGGCTGCCACGCTTGCGATTTCATGTCGCCTTTACGTACAAAGGGTCCAGCGTTCATGCTGGTGTGCATCTCATCACCCGTACGGTCTAAGAAGCCTGTGTTGATGAAGATAACACGCTCTTTTGCTTGGCGGATGGCTTCTTTTAGGTTGACCGTCATGCGGCGCTCTTCATCCATAACACCAATCTTAATGGTATTGCGCTCTAAGCCTAATAAGTCTTCTGCCGCATCGAACAGATCGTTTGCCATTTTAACTTCTTCAGGGCCATGCATTTTTGGTTTAACGATATACATCGAACCTGTGCGTGAGTTTGATAGCTCGTTTTCACCTTTAAGATCATTTAACGACAATAGCGGGGTAATCAAACCATCCATTAAACCTTCAAAAATCTCTTCTTGACCGTTACCCAAGTCAACCAAGATAGCTGGGTTTTGCATCAAATGCCCAACGTTACGAATCAGCAAGAGCGAGCGCCCTGGTAGAATAAGAGCGCCACCATCTGGGGTGGTATATTCGCGGTCTGGGTTTTGTTTACGCGTACGAGTTTTGCCGCCTTTTTCAAAGGTTTCTTGCAAGTCGCCATTCATCAAGCCAAACCAGTTACGATACACTTCTACTTTTTCTTCGGCATCAACCGCAGCGATTGAGTCTTCGCAATCTTGAATTGCGGTAATGGCTGATTCTAATAGCACGTCTTTAATATTGGCTGGATCGTCTTTACCGACTGGATGGCTGCCATCGATTTGGATTTCAGCATGTAGGTTGTTGTTTTTTAACAAAACACCAGTAGGATTTTCCGCCTCACCGACAAAGCCTGCAAACTGAGCGGCATCTTTTAATTCGGTGCTGCTATCGCCTTGCACAACTTCAAGCTTGCCATCTACAACTTTAAAGCCAGTGACATCGCTATATGAGCCCGACGCTAGAGGAAAGCTTTTATCTAAGAATTTTTTGGCATAGGCGACAACAGCGGCGCCGCGCGTTGGGTTATAGCCACCTTTAGCTTCTTGACCATTTTCATCACTGATGACGTCTGTGCCGTATAACGCATCGTACAAGCTACCCCAACGAGCGTTGGTTGCGTTCAATGCATAGCGCGCGTTACGGACTGGTACTACTAACTGCGGGCCTGCGATATGGGCAATCTCATCATCGACGTTTTGGGTGCTGACTTTGAAATCATCGCCTTCTGGTAGTAAGTAGCCGATTTCTTGTAAAAACGCTTTATAAGCTGGGTAATCAATATCGCCATCTTTAGCAGGATGGTCTAGGTGCCACTGGTTAATTTGTTCTTGAATTTTGGCACGGGTCGCGAGCAGCTCTTTGTTGCGAGGCGTAAACTCTTTGATGACCTTTTCAAAACCTGACCAATAACTGTCTGAATCCACACCGACTTTCGGCAGCACTTCGTTTTCAATAAAATCGAACAACTGCTTATCGATGGCAAGAATGCCCTTTTGAATACGATTGGCGTTAGAAGACTGGCTCATATTGTTATCCTTATCTGTTCGTGAAGTGTGTTAATCCTAGATTGCTACCTACTATCTAAGTTACTACTATCTGAGCTGAGCTACTACTATTTAGAGCAGCGCTAAATACATACTAAGGCGATAAACCTTACTTTTTGCGCTGATATTGATAGTTGATATAATGCTGAGTCGCTGACTATTAACTGACAATAATAGTAGGACAAAATGTCCTAAAAGCAAAATATCATCCTACTATCAAATAATGAAATAAACAAGGAAAGCTCATTTAGTAAGTAAATACTTGGGCTGTTTATAAATGATACCCTATAAGACATCAGTCTTGAGCGCTACAAATACTTGGCTCATGTATTTATGCTGCAAGACGCTAATGAAGTGTAAGTAATCATTATAATACCCCACTCTCAACTTGAA
>NZ_DHYG01000043.1 GCF_002414005.1 Psychrobacter sp. UBA5136 | reverse complement strand
AGGATATTTTGACTATAGATAAAAAAGACCATCCGTAGACAGTCTTTTTATAAATAAATCTAACCGTACTTAACCATAAAATCTAGAGCAAAATACGGCGTGGATCTGCTAATAAAGTTGCGATATAACGGGTAAATACGGCGGCATCAGCGCCATTAATCACGCGGTGATCATAAGACAATGATAGCGGCAACATCAAACGCGGCTCAAAGGTTTGCTTACTCGCATTCCAGCGCGGCTGCATGCTGGCTTCTGACACCCCTAAAATACCCACTTGCGGCCAATTTACCAATGGCGTAAATGCCGTACCGCCTAGATTGCCTTGGCTAGAGATGGTGAAGCTCGCGCCTTGCAACTCTTTAGCGGTCAGCTTCTTATCACGCGCTTTCACCGCAAGCTCGCCTATCTCAATGGCAATCTGTTTTAGGCCTTTATCTTGCACATTTTTGATAACAGGGACAATGAGGCCATCATCGGTTGCGACCGCAATGCCCATATTGACGCTTTTACGTAAGATAATTTGGGTATTATCGTCACTTAAATGACTGTTAAAACGCGGATGCTGCGTTAACGCATAAGCGGTTGCTTTGACAACAAAGGCTAAAATGGTGAAGCCAATACCTTCTGCTTTCATGCCACCTTTGAGCTCACCACGCAGCTTTTCAGTTTCGGTGATGTCAGACAAGTCAAACTGCGTCACTTGCGGCAGCAAGGTATTGTAATTGAGCTGCGGTATTGAGACTTTTTGTAGACGGCTTAAGTCTTGTACTTCGGTCTCACCCCATATCTCGCTATTACTCATATCGGGTAAGCTTGGCAGGCTTGAGCTTGCCATACTGCCGCTAGCAGGCGCCGCTTTTTGTTTGCTCAAGCTGTCTTTTACATGGGCAAACAAATCTTCTTTTAAGATACGGTCGTTAAGCGCTGATCCCCTCACTTGCGTGATATCAACGCCTAATTGACGCGCAAGCTTTCGCACAGCAGGACCAGCATAGATATCAACCATTTTTTCGTTGACTTGTGCTTCGGTCAGCTTATCATTTGCAGCGCTCGTATTAGGCGTAGATTTAGCGACTTGTTTAGGCTCGCCAGTCGTCTGTTTGTTGGCTTTTTGGTCTAAATCCGCTTTTTTATCTGACTCAGCTGGTTTTGACTCTTGCGCCTCAGAATCGTCAGATTCAGACTCATTAGCACTATTACTGGCGCTATCTGCACCTTCACCAATGATGACGATAAAATCTTGGCCATTAGCGACCATATCGCCCGCTTGTACTAAGATTTTTTCAATCTTGCCTGTTTCTGGCGCTGGTACTTCAACCGACGCTTTATCAGACTCAATGAGCAAAATTGATTGATCAGCAGTGACCATATCGCCGACACTAACCATAATCTCAGCCACTTGCGCTTCATCAACACCTAAGTCTGGCAAGGCGTGCGTCGTTGCTTTTCCTATTTCCGCGCCTGCTTGTTTTGCAGGTTGAGAAGTATTTGCCTCAGCTGCATTAGCATCAGTATCGTTTTGCTTCTCTGCTTGCTGACTATCCTGCGCTGCATTTTGTTTGTCAGTGCTTTCTTTCTCAGCGCTTTGTTTATCATTGCTTTGACTATCATTTTGGCTATCGGCATCTGCTTCGCTTTCAAGCTCAATAAGCACCATGCCTTCGCTGACTTGGTCACCAACTGCCACGCTAATTTTAGTCACTCTACCGGCAGCCGAGCTTGGTACTTCTACTGAGGCTTTGTCAGATTCTAATAAAATAATATTGTCATCTTTTGCAATAACGTCGCCAACTTCGACCATAATCTCACTGACTTCGGCGCTATCGACTCCCAAATCGGGGGCTTTAATGTCCATCCGTAATTCTCCTTATATTATATTGCCTTGTCTTTCGGCTATTCTTTGACGTCGTCATCATTGAGTAAGGCAGCATCGGCTGGATCTTCTGCGCGGCCTTCGCTACTTATTTCGTCATCATCTTCACTGACAAACTCTGGCACAGGGTTCGGATGTACATTGTCAGGGCCTGGCGCATCTGGGAAATGATCATAATGCGGTTGTTGTTGCCATGCAGGTGGTTGATCCGCTTCGATACCAAAGCTTGAAATCGCATCTTTGACCAGACGCATCTCAACTTCACCTTCATCGGCTAAGCGCTTAAGCGTAGCAACCACAATGTGCGCAGCATCGACGTGAAAGAAGCTACGTAATTGCTCACGAGTATCCGAGCGGCCATAACCGTCAGTACCCAAAGTCGTATAAGGACGGTTATCAGGTAACCACGCGCGGATTTGTTCTGGATAATTGCGCATATAGTCGGTCGCCGCGACGACGATACCTTCGTGCGGGGCAAGCTGTTCGGTTACCCATGGCACCACTTCTTCATCCATTGGATGCAGGCGATTATAGTCATCACAGGCCATACCGTCGCGAGTCAGCTCGTTAAAGCTCGTTACGCTCCAAACGTTGGATGAGATATTAAACTCTTCTTGTAAGATTTTTGCCGCTTTTTGCACTTCGCGTAAAATAACGCCTGAACCTAATAGCTGAACTTGGCTTGAGCCATTGTCTTCTAACAAGTACATACCGCGCTTGATGCCTTCTTCCACACCCTCTGGCATGGCAGGTTGTTCGTAATTTTCATTCATCAAGGTCAAGTAATAATAAACGCGCTCGCCCTCGCCATACATACGGCGCAGACCATCGTGCATAATCACTGCCAGCTCGTAACCAAAACATGGATCATAAGACACACAGTTTGGCACAACGTTAAATAAAATCTGCGAATGACCATCTTGATGCTGCAAGCCTTCGCCGTTTAGCGTGGTGCGGCCAGCCGTTGCGCCAAGTAAGAAACCTTGCGCCTGACAATCACCTGCTGCCCATGCCAAGTCGCCAACACGCTGGAAGCCAAACATAGAGTAATAAATATAGAGCGGAATCATCGGCAAGGCATTAACAGAGTAACTGGTTGCCAGAGCAATCCACGTACTCATCGCGCCCGCTTCGTTAATCCCTTCTTCTAACATATGACCGTCGATGGCCTCTTTATAACCCATCAAAGCTTCGCTGTCTTCAGGAGTATATTTTTGTCCAGAAGCCGAGTAAATGCCCAATTGACGGAACATACCTTCTAAACCAAAGGTACGCGCCTCATCAGGAACGATGGGCACAACGCGATCTTGAATGTCTTTATTTTTTAACATTGCTGCTAGTAGACGGACAAACACCATGGTGGTCGATTGCTCTTTACCATTACTGCCTTTTAGCACCCGATCAAAAATAGACAACTCTGGGATATTAAGCGGGATATGGCCACTACGGCGATTGGGCAGATGACCACCTAAGGCTTCGCGGCGACCTTTTAGATACTTCATCTCCAGCGAATCTTCTTTTGGACGATAAAACGGCAGCGTCTGTAACTCTTCATCGGTAAACGGCAAATCAAAGCGGTCACGGAAATACATCAAGGCTTCATGGTCAAGTTTTTTGATTTGATGCGTTTTATTGACCGCTTGCGCTTGGTTAGACAAACCATAACCTTTAACGGTTTTGACCAAAACAACGGTTGGCTGACCTTTGGTTTTCATGGCTTCACTAAAAGCAGCATAAACCTTCATAGGATCATGACCGCCGCGGTTTAAGCGTGAGATATCATGGTCGGACAGCTCATTTGCCATCTCCTCTAACTCTGGATATTTACCAAAGAACTCTTTACGAGTAAATTCAGGCGTTCGCGCTTCATATAGCTGATATTCACCGTCGACCACCTCTTCCATCCGGTATTTGAGCACGCCAGTGTCGTCTTTATCTAACAAGGTATCCCACTGGCCGCCCCAGATGACTTTAATCACGCGCCAGCCAGCACCGCGGAATACCGACTCCAGCTCTTGAATAATCTTACCGTTACCGCGCACAGGGCCATCAAGACGCTGCAAGTTACAGTTAATTACCCAAATTAAATTATCCAGTTTCTCGCGACCAGCAAGCGAGATGGCACCTAAGCTTTCTGGCTCATCGGTTTCACCATCACCCAAAAAGGTCCAAATCTTGCGATCTTCTTTTTCTAGCAAGCCGCGGTTTTCCATATAACGGTGCACGTGCGCATGGTAAATGGACATAATCGGGCCCAAGCCCATTGAAACGGTTGGGAACTGCCAATAATCTGGCATTAAGTACGGATGCGGATAGCTTGAAAGACCTTTACCCCCTACTTCACGGCGAAAGTTTTCTAGCTGCTCCTCATTTAAACGACCTTCTAAATAAGAGCGCGCATAAATACCGGGTGCTGAGTGACCTTGATAATAAATCATGTCACCACCGAAATGGTCGCTCGCCGCACGGAAAAAATGGTTAAAGCCGGTTTCATAAAGGGTCGCACTTGAGGCGAAAGTCGCTAAGTGACCGCCTAAATCATCATCGTTTTTATTGGCGCGCATGACCATTGCCAAGGCATTGTAGCGAATCAAAGCACGAATCTTACGCTCAATCGTTAAATCGCCTGGGTACATTGGCTCATCTTCGACGGCGATGGTGTTGATATAAGCGGTATCGAGACGGTTAAATGGCAGCCCTTCTTGTACCGCCATGTTGTATAACGCTTTTAATAAAAACTGCGCCCGATCCTTATCGGCATGTTTGATAACGGACTCAAAGGCTTCCAGCCATTCTTGGGTTTCGGTGCTATCAGCATCCTTATAATAGTTCATCTTAATTAATCCTTTTTATCAGTCAGTCCTGCATGATGACAGGGTGTTATTAAATCAGAATGTGGTATGGGTATTAATGAGCAATTGATTGGCTTGATGACTTCCCTATAACTTCCTTGCTGCATCTAAGCATTACAATATCGTTCGCGGCGATGATAATAAGTCTAAACAATGTGTCTCACTGTGCATTTGCATAAGGGTAAATAAGCATCGTCGTAAATTAAACGTCAGCCATTATGCGACTATCATTATCAAATGATAATGACACTCTATTATATGTATTTATTGACAGTTTGTTTATAGCTATGAAGAAATGCCGAAATGACAAGTATTTTTGAAATAAATAGTGATTAGTTATTAAAAGAATATTTGTAGACAGATTAGAGATTCCCTATTACAGTTTTAAGTGCAACTTACTTATAAAAAAGTCAAAAAGCTAGAACAGGATTACAAAAATCTACCAGTCGTTAAACGTACTTGGAATAGATAAAACTATAAATACTTTGCATTTTACAATTAAATAGCAAATTTTCTAGAATTACATCATAATCATTAAAATCTTGAGATGCTATGTCATTCATTCTTAATATAAGATTGAATGACATAGTGTTCGATGATAATAAGAGCATTTAAACTCAACAAGCGAGTAAATGGTGACATGAGAATTAAGGAAGAAACATTTTATGAAGCGCCTTAGTCTTTTAAAGATGATTTCATCAGCCGCTTTATTCTCTATAGCTTCATCCAATGTAGCTTTTGCTAATAATGGAGTAAAAATGGAGTTAATTACTAATAAAGTAGTTAAGGAAGAACGAGGCAAAACAGTTTATGTACCGGTAAGAACTGCGTCAGCTGGAACTATTATTCAGTATAAAGCGACTTATACTAATACTTTAGCGCAGGATATTAATGACCTAACTGTTACACTACCAATTCCTTCCAGCATGACATTTACTGGAGAGGCATATCCTATTAGCGCCCAGGCTAGTACAGACGGAAAAAACTATGCTGATATGCCGTTAATGCGTCAGTTAGCTGGTAAAGTCATTAAAACTCCTCTTTCTGAATACCGTTATGTTCGTTGGAATATTAAATTCTTACCGGCAAAAAAAACTGCTACCGTATCGTTAAATACAATCGTTAACTGACTTTTTCGATACACCTATTACCTTACTATAAGGTTGATCCTATGCCGCACTCTGCCATTCAAGCAGCCATTTATAAAAAGTCTTTATATACTGCGTTATCAGCTGCAATGCTATTATCAGCGGTTTCTTGTGCATCAACGCCAAGCACTGCGCCAAAAGCCGATACAATAAAAACGGCGAACTACTGCCTTAGCAGCAACGATACTGAAACACTAGCGTCTTCTAAAGCTCAAAGCGCACAGCAGCGTGCTATGAATTGCATGTTAAACGAGTTGCAAACTTATCAACAAAAAAGCATGAGCGCGCGGCAACAGTATTTTGCTTACAAAGCTCAGGCTTGGCTAAACTATGCCACTCATAAAGACAGTATGAATAGTCGCTCAGACGCTGGCGTGCAAGCTGCTCACGCTGCCGAAACTATTCTAGAAGCATTAAAAAATAACAAAATTGAAGAGCTTGAGCTTATTGAAGACATTCCGTCGACTTCTGCGCTCATGCGACCTGATTTATGGGCAACACTAAACGCTCTTAAAGAAAGCGGCGGTACCAATAGCGCGCCACGCGAAATTGCCTTTAGCGAAGTGGCATTAATATGGGCGGCTGCCGACCAATGTGAGCGCGGTGCAAAATCATCAAACAGCCATTTTCGCATGGCAGATCGCTGGCTTGAGCAAGCGCGCGAGGCTTTCGTTAACGCTCACGACTCAAAAACCAACGTCGCTTTAGAAGCACTTATCGTGCGTTATTATGAAGCATACGCGCCTTTAGATTCAAGCGATGATACTTGTAGCGGTCAAGTGCTACCGATTATTCATAAAAATTAGGCGCATCAAGCAAACAAGCCATTTCAATAAAAACACACAACAAAAAAGCCGACATCGAGTCGGCTTTTTTACAACTGTTATCTGACTTAATACTTTAAAATAACTCAATAAAATTAGTTATTTTTACGCGGTAATTTTTCTGGTAAGTAGCAACGCAGATAAGCGATAGATGCGGTATTTGCTTCTTGCAGATACTTATCAGTAATGCTTTGATGTCGGCGATAAGAAACCGTAAAGATAGCATTAATGATACTAAAAGTAATCAATAGTACATCTTGAATATCTTCAAACTTTGGCATCTCATAACGCTCTGAGAGACGTTTGTATACCAATTGCACCACTTGATTGTCCATATGCTCACCATAACTGTCCCCTTCAAAATCAGGCGTATTGGTGTCATAAATCAGTTTGGCTTTGGTTTGGTCTTCATCAAATATCTGCACGCAGCGCTCAATCAACGCGGTCAAATACGCTTGCCATCTATCATAATTAACCGTTTCAACCGTTGTTAGCACTTCTAAGATATCGATGGCATTTAAAAAACGCAGCGCTAAAAATATCGCTTCGATATTTGGGAAAAAATGATAAGCAGAAGCTCTTGGAATGCCCGCTTCTTCGCAGACAGCCGCTAAAGTAATATCGTTAATCGCTTGAGTTTCACTCAATTTTTTCGCGCCCATCAATAGTTTTTGACGGCGTGCGCGACCTTGCTGACTGGTAAATTTAAATTTATTCGGCACCAGCTTTTTTGCCAGCTCCGAATCTACCAGTACATCTTCAATTTTGTCGTCTTTGTTTTCAATCATCATAAATCTCTTAAGGTTACGCCCTATCTTTATAAATATAGTCTTCATCGGATAGTATTTGTCCTAAATCGAAGGACCATTTTCTATCAACCAGCAATTTAGGTTCATAGCACCGCTACTACACTCAACGAAGAAGCATGATAAACGCTTGTACACTATCAAGCAAGGGACATGAATAGGTTAAAAAATAACTCACTAATTACTAAGTAAACGGGGTTAATTGTGAAGTTTAATTTTCGCTCTTATGATACCATGATCGATGACTCTATCGGCATAATCCCACTTTAAATGGTCATTAAAATAGTCAACTCGTTCAACCTGACCGAGCGAAAACTTACTATCAGGTAAAAACTCTTCAGAAACAAACAACTGATCAATCACTTCAGGCATACCCTGATAAATGTGCGTATAAGCGACATCTTTCATCCAACCATAACGTGCTTGGATGCGAGCCGCGTCAAATAAAGCAACATCACGCATGCTTTTATCATAATTGACCTCGCCTGTTTCACTCATCAGTTGGGTGGTGACGCTACCTGTGACATCATTCATATCACCCAACAAAATCAACGGCTCGCGCGTATGATGCAAGCGCTCAATGATGGACATACGAATAGAAGCGGCTTCGGCAGCGCGCATACATAAGCTACGCAGTTTGGCACGGACACGTATATTTGGATCGTCCATGTCCTCTAGCAGCTGACCATTTGCATCGCGTAAGAAAAAAGCCCGTTTACTTTTTAAATGCGCGGTGACAATCGTTATCGGCTGACCAAAGGCATTCACCCGTAACACGAGCGGCGGACGATTAAAGCGCTGATAAGGACCGATATCAGGGATATCGATGACCGCTTTTGGCTCTACGTCTTGCAACACACTGCTTTCTAATTGTTCAAAGCGCGTGATAATACCAACGGCTGGCGTGTGTTGCGCGCCCCTGCCTTGAGTATAAGAGTCTGCACTATCATTGCTCGCCAGCGGAATCACCACATGCTCAGGCTTAAAGCCCAACGATACTGCCAACGCTTCGAGCGCATGACTGTCCCATACTTCTTGGACGGCGATGATATCAGCATGCGCCTTTGCCAACAAATCGGTAATACCGCGCAGCTTGTGTTCATATTCATCAGTGGTGTAAGCAGGCGCGTTTTCGTAATAAATTCGATTAGGATTGGCAAAATTAAGTAAATTGGCTGTTGCGATATAAAACTGCTTAGGGCTTTTGTCTTCAGCATTATTAACCATAAATTACCTGTTATTATAATTATTATTTTTGATAATTGTCTTCTCACTAGCGACGGCTTACACCCTATATTCATATATAAAAATATACAGTAAAAAAGCCTCCAAAGATATCTTTGGAAGCTTTAAAATAACACAAATCTGGCTATAATCGTCTATCTGTAGGGTTAGTTCTACAATCAAACTAACTCTAGTAATGAGAGAGTAAGCTTTCGTATAATTTACTTACTTAGGTTAATTAAATCATTAGTGAAACTTAATCATACCTTAGCTTTTCGCCAGAATGTTTTGTCAAACTATAATTCTTATAAATCATCATTTATTAAGATACGCGGTTCCATGCGTCACGTGATGCGCGGCGTGCTTCATTCCATTCCATACGCGATTCGCCTTTTACTTCATTCCATGAGCGCTCTAGATCTGACTCATGGTCTTCAAAACGGGCATCCGCTGGATAACGCGCGCGATTGGCATAACCGACAGCATAGGCTGGGTGTAAATCACGGTCAAAATCACGGTCTTGATTGTAGTAATCAGTATTGGCATATTCCGCGCGCCAGTAAGCTTCTTCGCGGGTCGGATCAATCGCTTCTGCTGCTGCGTGACCTGCGCCGCCACCAACGATAGCGCCAATAGCACCACCAATTAACGTTCCTAGTGGACCTGCCATTGTACCGATTGCCGCACCTGCTGCTGCGCCGCCAACACCGCCAATGCCTGTACCGAGTGGATGTGAGCCTGGCTCACCGGTGATAGCATCGGCATTTAAATCTTCTTTACTTTCTTTCGACATATGTTTTACGGAATCGCGGTCAATGGCATCGCGATCGCCTACCATATTGTCATTTTCATGACCAACAACTCTATTGCCGTTGATATCACGTTCGACTGCGGCCACACGACGTTCGTTATCGTCAACAATACGGTCTCTATTGCCTACTTCAACATAGTCATCATTGATTACACGGTTGTCAGGGTCTGTCATACGTCCATCATTATTCATAATATTATCCTTAAATTATTTGTTATATATTGGATTTATATATTGCTAACTTATTAACATCCAAACGCTACACGTTAAGTTTAAAAAATTCTTAAGTGTGAGAGTCATTTGGTAGCCAAGTACTAAAGGTAAGTACTAGAAATTAAATGTTATAAATCAGCGGCCTCACTTAATTCATCTAAAGTATAGGAATTTATCAATAATGACCGATAGACAGGTTATGTAAACTATGTCCAAATTACGATTGTCTTGCGTTACAGCCTGTATCTTTATCACAATTTTGTAGGGCGGCAGAGCATTTTAGGTAAATTTTGGCTGCGCCATTATCGGCTTTAAGCGGATCTCTCAGGTATTTATATGATTTTTAGCGCTCTATCTACGGCTTGTTGCCATTTATTAAGATGCTGCTCACGAATATCGCTAGACATTTCAGGTTCAAAGACGCGATCAATCTGCCACGATGCTTGTATCGTTGCCTCATCGTACAGTCCTGTTTTTAATCCAGCCAATAACGCTGCGCCTTTGGCAGTGATTTCTGTGTCTTTAGGACGCAGTACCGGCACCCCTAATAAGTCAGCTTGAAACTGCATCAGTAAGTCGTTATTAGCGGCCCCGCCATCTACTCTTAATTCAGTAAGGGGATGCGGGCTGTCTTTTTGCATGGCGATCAGCACATCGTAGGTTTGATAGGCAACGGCTTCCAGTGCTGCGCGCGCAATATGAGCTTTGGTGGTGCCGCGGCTCATACCTGTAATACTGGCACTGATATCGGAGCGCCAATAAGGCGCAGCAAGCCCTGTAAATGCTGGGAGTAGTACCACCTCTTCACTGCTATCCACTTGCCGTGCTAAATCTTCAATATCACTGCTTTGTTGAATCATCCCCAAATTGTCACGCAACCATTGCACGATGGCACCTGCCATAAAAACACTGCCTTCCAAAGCATAAGTGACTTCTCTTTTAGGCGGCTGCAGCATCCGTCTGCCAGATTGTACAATTTGATCAAATGACAGGTTTTCTGGCCGAGTTGGCGATGATTTTCGTTGCCAAGCGATGGTTGTCAGTAGTTTATGCTCACTGAGCTTTGGTGTTTGACCGATATTCATCAGCATAAAACAGCCGGTGCCGTAGGTATTTTTTGCCATACCCGCATCAAGGCAGCCTTGTCCAAACAGCGCCGCTTGTTGATCGCCCAGTACCGCCTGAATAGGAATTTGTTTGGCAAACAGACCTTTTTTGGTTTTACCAAAATCGCCATCCGATGCAAGCACCTTGGGCAATATGCTCATCGGTATGGCAAAACAAGCACATAATTCCTCTGACCACGCCAACTTATGAATATCGTATAACAAGGTACGACAGGCGTTGGTCACATCAATGACGTGCTCGCCGCCGGTCAATTTATAAATAAGCCAGCTGTCTACCGTGCCGACAGCGACCTCCCCTTTATTGGCGCGTACCCTTAATTTGGGATCGTTTTCTAACAACCACGCAATTTTACTGGCGCTAAAATATGGGTCTAACCGCAAGCCCGTGATACGCTGTATCTCGCTTGTCATATCATCGTGACTACTGTCAATGATACCAAGATGGTTAAACGTACTACTGGCGCTTTTTAGCGCAAGCGTTTGACAGTAGTTTGCGGTGCGGCGGTCTTGCCAAATAATAGCCGGCGCTAAAGGTTTGCCCGTTTTTTTATCCCAAATGACGATTGACTCGCGCTGATTGGTAATCGCAATGCTAGTAACGTCGGTTGCCAGCAGTCCTGCCTGATTAATCACATCATGGGCACAGCTAATCTGCGTTTGCCAAATCTGCTGCGCATCTTGCTCGACAAAACTTGCCTGCGGGGTTTTTAAAGTCGTCGGCTGCTGGGCCATTTTAAGCGGACGAGCATGGTCATCGTACAATATCGCGCGACTCGATGTGGTGCCTTGATCTAACGCTAAAATATATCCTGCCATCGCTCACATCCTATTTTATATAATGTCATTTATTTTTTACCTACCTATTTTTAGTAGGTTTTACAGTCATATATTTATAAATAAACTCTATTGCCTGCTTTAAGCCGTATCAGCACAAGCCTTTATCAATCATTCTTAAATAATGTTATTATTTACCTTAAAAGTAGACACTTAACACAAAAAAATCGCATATTCAACGCTAAAACAGCAAATAATAAGCATTGACCCGTCACTATTGTGGCACTACAGTGTACGCTTTGTTGTGAATAACCAATTTTTGCTTTTTATTAATCGTCTATAATATGGCCCTGTTTGCACAGGGGCAAATGAAAATTTATGATATCAACGCTTCTGTGTACGACACGTATTTAAACACGCTTTAAAACCTTGCATTCTAATTAATGGCTTATGTGACTTATGAAATTTGCTTTATCAACTCTGTCTACTGCTGTGATGACGGTTACACTCATGAGCGTCGCTGCGTCAAACTCTGCAAGCGCTAACGATGATAATGTGCTGTCACAACACGAGGTAACGCCAGTAGTAGTGACGCAAATTATTGACGCGGACAATCAAAGCAATCCTCAAACTCAAAAAAGCAAAGCACAAAATAAAGCGTCATCGCCAGAGGTTGAGATGAATCAAGTAGAGCCAAATGCTCGCTTAACCACCCTTGTCGACCCGATTACCCATAAAAGTATTGATAATAGCTATCCTTTAGAAGTATCTAGTTTGCTCAGCCTTGAACAAGCGCAAAATATTTTATTGCAAGTTTCTCCAAAAATTGCCGCCAATCAAGCCGCGATTGCAGCCAGTGAATACCAAACTGACGCCCTAAAAACTATAGACAATCCGCTAGTATTTGCGCGCGTTTCTGCCAACGCCTATAACTTGGACGCCGATATTGATTTATCGACGCTCAAAAACGGCATCGTTAATGATATTAATAATAATGTTGATAGTGTTATTCCGCCGATACCAGATGTACCTTTGCCAGATTTTGGTGAGTTAATCGGTGAGCGTCTCCCCGACTCTTACAACCTAAAACGCTCAGGCTCAACGACGGGCGCCGGCCTTGGTGTGGTATGGCCTATCTATACCGCTGGGCGCACCGCCGCATTAACGGGCGCTTCCACTGCTCGCACCCAAGAAGCCGTAGCAGACAGCTTACTGGATAAAAACGAGCTGTATAACACCTTAATCGAGCGTTACTTTAAGGCTCAATTAGCCATTATTGCCGCCTATTTACGTGCCGATGCTTATGACACATTGCAGCAAACCGACCACATGGCGCAGCGACTTTTTGAAGAAGGGTTTATCTCACGCGTCGATCGCTTAGAAGCACAATCAGCGCTTGCCGATGCAAAAAGTGAGTCGGTCAATGCCAATAATGATGCGCGGCTGGCAATGATGGCACTGCAGCGTCTGTTGCGTACCGATTATCGTATTAAACCAAGCACGCCTTTATTTGTCTCTAGCCGGCCTTTACCGGACGTCAGTTATTTTCAGGACTTAGCACTGAATAATCATCCCGGTCTGCAAAAAGTCGCGGCTAAACGGGCGCAGGCGCAGCAGCTGCACGCCCTATCGGATACGGGCTACAAACCTACCGTCATGCTATATGGTTATGGTCAAGTTGAAAAAGACCCAAGCTGGGTTGCTGGTATTTCAGCAAGTTGGAAGCTTTGGGGCGGGCTTGATAAAACCGCTTCCTTAGCCTCGAGCAATGCCAAAATACGCCAAGCGGATTTGTCTGAGATTGAAGTTAGTGACAATTTATTATTGCTGGTCGAAAAAAACTGGCACGATGTCAATAACGCCCAGTCACGCTATCAAGCTCTACAAAGCAATGTGGATCTGGCAGCAGAGGTGTTACGCCTGCGTCAACTTGGTCTGCAAGAAGGCCTCAACACACCGATCGAAGTCGTGCAAGCGCAAACACAATATCTAAAAGCGCGCACCGAGCAGGCGCAAGCAGCACATACTTATGTCCAGTCGCTTGCCGCGTTGATGCAAAGCTGCGGCACGCCCCTTGCTTTTAATGCTTATCTCAACGCTGCTGATATTCGCCTACCGACCTTGTATGACAAATAGCTCATTTAGTAAGACACATTAAATAATAAGATTAATTGCTAAGATTAAATAGCACCAAACTTATTCTGCTTATTACTGACTTTATTGCTTTAGGAATCTTTCTGTCATGACTGAATCTACCAACGAATCAGGCGACTCACGCAAATTAAATGATTCAGACCCATCAGCTGCATCGCATAGCAGTCATAATGAGCAAACGTCTGCTGCTGATTTTGATGCGTCTGAACCTGGCGTCGATACGGCTGATATTGAACAAGAGCAAGCAGTGCCGCCCTATAAACGCGAGCCTGCAAGAGCGGATAAATCTGCCACGATAAAAAAGGCGATTTTAGCGCTCCTCGTGATTATTATATTAGGTGCTATCGCTTATGGTTTATACAAAAGCGATGAGCACAGTGAGTCTGAAGTCATCACCTTACAAGGTCAGATGCAAATGCAGCAAACGTCCATTGCCGCAAAAGTGCCAGGACGTATTGCAAAAATTCTGGTCACAGAAGGCGATGCAGTTACCGTTGGGCAGCAGCTCATTGAGATGGACTCACCTGAGATTAACGCTAAGATTAATCAAGCGCGTGCTGGCAAGCAAATGGCCCAAAGTCAGCTCGATAAAGCAGAAAACGGCGCCCGCCCGCAAGAAATTGCACAGGCAAAAGCGGCGTGGCAAGCCAATAAGGCGGCGTCCGACTTGGCAGAAAATACCTATCAGCGCGTCAATCGTCTGTATGAAGAAGGCTTGATGGCACGGCAAAAACGTGATGAGGCCTATGCGCAGTATTTGGCTAACAAAGATAAAACGGAAGCGGCGCGCCTGCAATATGATTTGGCAATGGAAGGCGCTCGTAGCGAAGATAAATCTGCTGCAACCGCCCAAGTTGCTCAAGTCGATGCGCAGTTAGAAGAAGCGCTGGTCGCTAAAGAAGAAGCCAATCTAAAAAGTCCGATTGCCGGTATCGTAGATAATGTTATCGTCAACGCGGGCGAAGTCATTGGTCAGGGCGTTCCTATCCTAACCCTGGTAAATACCGATGATCAATGGGTGGTACTCAACGTCACGGAAAACCATTTAAACCAATTTGCCATTGGTCAGCGTTTTATGGGTACGATTCCTGCTTTGTCTTCACCTGAAAAGCCTTATACCAAACAGTTTACCGTTTATGCGACCTCAACGTTGTCTGACTTTGCTACTTGGCGCCCAACCAATAATAATGATGGTTTTGATGTGCGCACCTTTGAAGTCAAAGCGCGACCATCAGCGCCTGATCGTCGTATTCGCTCGGGCATGAGCGTGGTTGTCAGTATCAACCCAGCCCTTGTCAATCAGACCCAAGAGTAAGCCATGCACCTGTCTGAGCAAAAGGGGCAACGCGGGTTAATTGGCGCATTTGTACGCAGTGCCGCCTACGAGCGCCGTTTTTTAGCCAAAAATCCATGGGATTTAAGCATGGTGGTCTGGATACCCCTTGCGACCGTGTTATTGATTTGGTGGATTTTTTCAAACATACAAATCACCGATTTGCCCATTGGCGTCATGGATAACGACCGCGGCCCTGTTGCCAATACTGCGGTGCGTTACTTAGAAGCCAATCCAAACCTGACCGTAAAGCAGCTTTATCATTCGCCAGCAGCGGTAGAAGCGGCACTGTTGCAACGTGATGTTTATGCGGTGGTCATTATCCCTGAGGATTTCTCGCGCAATATCTCATCGAGTAAACCTGCGCCCATCGTGCTACAAGTAAACGCACAATATGGCACGCATTCTGGCATTATCCAAACCAGCGTGCAGTCCGTAATTGGGACGCTATCGGCGGGCGTTGAGATACAACGCTTGGTAAAAAAAGGCATGGCACCATCACAAGCGGCGATTGCTTACTCGCCCATTGGTATTCAGCGCATCAGTTTGTTTAATGCGGCAACCGATTACCAGCAGTTTTTAGCATCAACGGTCATCCCAGCCCTGCTGCATATTTTAGCCATGGTCATCGGTGCTACGACCATTGGGCGCGAATTACGTGATAAGCAAATGGGCCGTTGGTATGACTTTATTGATAACGGTCAACCTGATTTAACAAACATTCAAAATAATAAAGCCATAACAGCTCCAACCTCTAGCGAAGACGATAAAACCTTTGCCGCGGATAATAAACCTAGAAAAGCCAGTGTTTCGGTTTTGCTTTTTGGTTTATTGGGCAAATACTTTTGGCCGATGCTTGCTTATAGCTTATGGTCAGTTCTGGCGCTATGGCTTGCCACGCCGCAGCAAGCGGTCGCCATTAGCTCTATCATTGCAACTTATATTGGTCTTGTCATACTTATGATGCTGTCTTTTTGGCTTGGCGCGATATTTACCTTAACCTCGTTTTCATTACGCATGGGCTTATCATCGACGGGTTTTATCTCAGCGCCCTCTTATGCCTTTGCTGGGGTGACTTTTCCTTATATCGCCATCAGTGAAAACGCTCAGCATTGGTCAGACGCCCTGCCACTGACCCATTATCTTAAGCTCCACATTGCACAATTACAGATGCAAGCGCCGGTTGCCATCTCTTTATCTATTGTCTATGGACTAGCGCTTGCGACCGTTATTGCTATGTTTATAGCCACCTTATTGAGCAAACGCGCGCTCGCACATCCTGAACGCTGGGGAGCACGCTAATGTCTATGCCATCAAAAGCGTCTTTGCCACAAAAGCAATCTGAAGCAACAAAAAATCAGCCTTCTAACGCAGCATTAAAGGCAAAAAGCCATACGCCATCGCAAAGCTTTTTCGGCAGTTTTTTACAAACCATTAAAGACGTCTTTTCTGATAAAGGTGTGCTGTTATTATTAATGATTGCGCCGATTATTTATGGCTTTTTTTATCCTTGGCCGTACTCAACGGAAGTGGTCAACCATGTGCCAGTCGGTGTTGTCGACCAAGACAACAGTAATTTGTCTCAAACCATCGTCCGCTATGCCAGTGCCAGCCCGCAGCTAGATACCAAGCGCTTTTTAAATGAGCAAGAAGCTCAAGAAGCGATGTGGTCCGATGACATCGCCGGTTATATGATTATCCCAAGCGGACTTGAACAGCAAGTCATGTCGGGTAAAGCGGCAAGCGTCAGCGTACTGGGTAATGGCGGTTATTTTTTGTTAAATAAAAACGTCCAAATGGGCTTTTTGCAGGCGGTCAGCACCGTATCGGCAGGCGTTGAGATTAAAAAAAGCGTGGCGCAAGGGGCGTATGCGGCGACCGCAGCGACAAGTACCCAAGCCGTGCCGTTAAGGATTATACCTTTATACAACCAAACCGAAGGCTACGGCGCTTACGTGGTGCCAGCGGTGTCTATTCTTATTTTGCAGCAAACCCTGTTGATGTCGACAGCGATGCTGATTGGCACTTGGTATGAGCAGCGTCGTCATGCAGCCAGTATTCGCGGCTGGCTTGGCCGTATTGCAGCGCTTAGTATGTTGAGCTTTATTATCGGCTGCTTTTATTATGGCTGGGGCTTTGAGCTGCATCATTATCCACGTGGACAAAATATGCTCGGCAGCTTATTATTTTTGCTGTTATTTTGCCCGACGGTGGCAACGCTTGGCTGCGTGTTTGGCCTTTGGTTCCGCCAGCGTGAGCGCAGCATGCAAATCTTAATTTTTAGCTCGCTACCGATGTTTTTTGTCAGTGGCTATCCGTGGCCTGCCAATCAATTACCAGAATTTTTGCAAATCATCCGCTGGGTGATACCAACAACGCCTGGCATCAATACCTCGGTGCAGCTTAACCAAATGGGTGCTAGCGTGGCGCAAGTCGCGACCGGTTTTTATGCCTTGGCAGGATTGTGGCTATTTTACTTTTTGTTATTGTTACTTTTTCGCTGGCGTACCCAAAACAAAAATGCCTTTTAAAAAACTGCCTTTTAAATTTAAAAACACAAATACTCAATTAAAAAGACGGCTGCAGCCTTTGTTTTATTAAAAGTCGCTTTATTAAAAAACGCCAAAAAAAAGCGCCTACTTAATAAGCAGGCGCTTTTTTATTACTCTTGCTTTACGCAGTTCAAAACGAAAACGATGCGTTAATAATCGTGTGCTACTGGCATAAATTTTCCTTGCTTGCTGCTAGACAGAGGCTACGAAAAATTCATCCCAGTAGCACTTTATCGGTTCTACAGTGAATCGACTATATCTTATCGTTAAAACACACGATTTAAACCATTGAGGGCTGCGACGCGATAGGCCTCTGCCATCGTTGGGTAGTTAAAGGTTGTGTTAACAAAATACTCGAGCGTGTTATTGCACTTCATCACCGCCTGCCCGATATGAATAATCTCTGAGGCGTGATTGCCATAGCAGTGAATACCTAAAATCTCAAGCGTCTCACGGTGGAACAAAATCTTTAACACGCCCGAACGCTCACCAATGATTTGCGCCCGTGCCAGATGTTTAAAGAATGCCTGCCCGACTTCATAAGGGACTTTTTCATCGGTCAGCTCTTGCTCAGTCTTACCGATACATGAAATCTCAGGAATGGTATAAATACCCGTTGGCACGCTTGATACTGGCTCGGCATCACTATCGCCAACCATAAATGCCGCGGCACAGCGACCTTGGTCGTAGGCCGCTGACGCCAACGATGGCCAGCCGATAACGTCACCAGCGGCATAGATATTTTCGACGCCCGTACAATAGGTATCATCCACTTTTAGCTGACCACGGCTATTGGCTTCAAGACCGATGGCTTCTAAGTTCAGCCCTTCTGTGTTACCTGAGCGCCCATTTGACCAAAGAATGGCATCGGATTTGATGCGTTTGCCACTTTTTAGATGCAAGACCACGTAATCATCATGGGTTTCAAGATGATCAATTTCTTCATTGCTACGAATCAGTACGCCAAACTGTCTAAAGTCATGGGCGATGGCATCACTAATTTCGCTGTCTAAATAATTGAGCAATTGATTTTGGTTATTAATTAAGTCAACTTTGTAGCCAAGGCCGGTAAAGATAGAAGCGTATTCACAGCCAATGACCCCTGCGCCATAAATGATGATTTTTTTGACCACATAATCCATTTGCAGAATTTTATCAGAGTCAAACACGCGCGGATGGTTAAAATCTAAAATGTCAGGGCGATAAGGGCGACTACCGACGGTAATAATGGCTTTATTAAAGGTGACGGTTTCAAAGACACCGTCATCCTTTTCGACGCTTAAGGTGTGCGCATCAATAAAGCTTGCCCAGCCATGAATCACATCGATACGGTTGCGCTCATAAAAGCGAGTATGGGTGCTCACCTGGTTGCGTATTACGCGGCGCGCATTGGTCAGCACGCGGTTTAGCGGGACTTGCTGATACTCCATCCCTGTCGTAAACATAGGGTCACGGCGGAAACTAATCAGGTTAAACACCGATTGACGCAAGGCTTTACTTGGAATCGTACCAACATGGGTAGAGTTGCCGCCAACCTGCTCGCGTGGATCAATTACCGCTACCTTTTTGCCAGCCTTGGTCAGCTTCATCGCCGCCGCTTCACCAGCAGGCCCTGCGCCTAAGACAACGGCGTCATACTCATACTTATGCTTGTCGCCTTTGATACGCTGCGAGTCTTTGGTAAAAGGGGTTTTGATATCGATACGGATATCATCGAGTGGATTGACCAAGTCAGGGTGATGCATGATGTCTTCAGTGACTTGCTCATGGGTTTGCTCAATTTTTGCTTTTTTAGTTTTACCCACCGTATGCTCAGGGTTTGGTGCGCGGCCGCTCTCTTTGTTGGACACCTCGGTATGAGTATCTTTGCCAGTGTCATTGGTCGCGTCGCTTATCGGTTTGCTTCCCATCGTATCCTCTTTATTAATTGGTGAATCTATGTGTTTTTTAGGCTATGAATGTCTACAGTTATCTAGTACAGATATTTAGAAAGTTAGGCTCATAGCGCTAAAGCGTGCCTACCATACGTTGTGATAGGATATTTTGCAATCATCACTACAATGACACTATTGATATAGCCAACACCATAGCCGTTATCTATTATTCTGTAATGATTAATCCCTTTAACCGATACGGCGTTTAAGACCCGTCATCTGCAAGATACGGGTAGCAATCTCTTCAACAGACATCTCAGACACATCAAGGCTTGGAATGCCTTGCGAGATATAAATGCCTTGTATCGCCCGCTGCTCTTGCTGGCATTGCTGATAGCTCGAATAACGACTACCCGCTCGGCGCTCTTGGCGGATTTTTACTAAGCGATCGGTGTCGATCAATAAACCAAACAGCTTATCCTTGTGCTCGCGTAAGGCTTTTGGCAATTGATTGTCGTTTAAGTCTTCTTCGGTTAACGGATAGTTTGCTGCTCGAATACCAAATTGTAGCGCTAGATAAAGTGACGTCGGTGTTTTGCCAGAACGCGAAACGCCGATAAGAATAATATCTGCCGCATGATAATGACGGGTGCGCGCCCCATCATCGTTATCTAAGGCAAAATGCACGGCATCAATACGTTCTTTATAGGTTTCAGAATCAACGTTGTCATGAGCATGACCCGCATGCGCGTCCGGCTCAACGCCCGTTTCTTCTGCTATCCGGCCAATTAAGCCTTCATACATATCCAAATTACAGCTATGCGCCGAGTTGATTTTTTCACGAATATCAGGGCTGACAATGGTATCGAATACCAATGGCAGCAAACCATCGCGCTGATAGGCCATATTGATTTGTTCGACGGCATCTTCGGCACGCTCTAGGCTGTCAACATAAGGCAACACTCGCGTCTCAAAAGGCACAGAGGAAAATTGACTTAAAATAGCGCGTCCAAGGGTTTCTGCGGTAATCGCGGTACCATCGGAGATAAAAAATGCCGTTCTGATATTTTGGTCGTTATCAACTTGCAATGCTTGTTTGTTTTGAATAGTCGGTTTGGCTGGTTCGATCGAATGGTTTACGAACATAACGTGAACACCTTGGTTAAAACCTCAATAGTAGCCTTTGCTTAACGCGAAGAAATCTTTAATAAATTATTATTTATGCCCTATATTATACGCACAATAGCGGCCTAATAGAAATCAATGTTACAGGCGTACACTTAGCTATGTGCATATATAACTAGCCTATATTAAAAGCTTTTATACATTAAAAGGCTCTGTATAAAGGAAGGTTTGGTATACAAGCTTTTACTGCAAAAACCCGCCATGTTTCCATTTTTACTATACTCTAGCAGGCAAATATTACGACCGCCTCTAGCAAATATGTAGCAAACGCCACAATTTGTATCTTTTTGACGAATTATTTGACTCTAGGTATCGAATTTATGCAAATATAGGGGTATAATCGACCGTTATAATCTTTACTAAATAACCTTATTTTCTGGAGTTATCATGGCAGCGCAATCTACAGCACTTGTAATCAATCTTGATCAGCTAGGAAAAGACGACATTGAGATGGTTGGCGGCAAGAATGCCTCGCTTGGCGAGATGATCAGCCATTTATCTGATTTGGGTGTCAGCGTTCCAGGTGGCTTTGCGACCACTTCAAATGCGTTCAATCGCTTTTTGACAGAAACAGGTCTGCTCGACAAAATCAATAACGAGCTGAAATCACTTGACGTGAACGATGTCAACAAGCTTGCTGAGACGGGCAAAAAAATCCGTACGTGGATTATTGAGCAAGAGCTGCCAAGTGATCTTGAGCAAGAAGTGCGCCAGGCGTTTGAAACCATGAGTGGCGGCGAAGACATCGCGGTTGCGGTGCGTTCTTCTGCCACAGCTGAAGATTTGCCAGATGCCTCATTTGCCGGTCAGCAGGAAACGTTCTTGAACATTCGCGGCATTGATAACGTCCTAATTGCCATCAAAGAAGTATTTGCCTCGCTATATAATGACCGTGCGATTTCTTATCGTGTGCATAAAGGCTTTGAGCACGAAGGCGTTGCTCTATCTGCTGCCGTTCAGCGCATGGTACGCTCAGAAACGGGCGCGGCGGGCGTTATGTTTACCCTAGATACCGAAAGCGGTTATGATCAAGTGGTCTTTATCACCTCAAGCTACGGCCTTGGTGAAATGGTCGTGCAAGGCGCGGTGAACCCTGACGAATTTTACATTTCTAAAAAGTTGCTTGAAAATGGCAAGCCTGCCGTTATCCGCCGTAATCTTGGTAGCAAGCATAAGAAAATGATTTATGGTGATGAAGGTAGCACCAAGAAATCAGTCAAAACCGTCGATGTCGAAAAACAAGACCGCATGCAGTTCTCTTTAACGACAGAAGAGCTAAACTCACTCGCTAAGCAAGCCATGACCATTGAAAAGCATTACGGCCAAGCGATGGACATCGAGTGGGCAAAAGACGGCGACAGCGGTGAAATCTTTATCGTCCAAGCTCGTCCAGAAACTGTTAAGAGCCGCCAAGACAGCAATGTCATGGAGCGTTATATCATCAATACTGGCGACGCTAAAATCTTATGCGAAGGTCGTTCAATCGGTCAGCGTATCGGCGCTGGTAAAGTGCGTATCGTTAGCAACTTAAACGAGATGGACAAAGTAGAAGACGGCGACGTGTTAGTCTCTGACATGACAGATCCGGATTGGGAACCAGTGATGAAACGCGCCTCTGCTATCATCACCAACCGCGGTGGTCGTACCTGTCACGCGGCTATTATTGCCCGTGAGCTTGGCGTGCCAGCAATCGTTGGTTGTGGTAATGCCACTGAGTTATTGGTTGATGGTCAAGACGTGACGGTTTCTTGTGCTGAAGGTGATACGGGCTTTATCTACGAAGGCCAGATTGATTTTGATGTACAAACCAACTCTGTTGAATCTATGCCAGAGCTGGCGTTTAAAGTGATGATGAACGTTGGTAACCCAGATCGCGCCTTCTCATTTACCCAAATGCCAAACGAAGGTATCGGTCTTGCGCGTTTAGAGTTTATCATCAACCGTATGATTGGCGTGCATCCAAAAGCGCTACTAAACATGAACAGTTTGCCACGTGAAATTGCTCAAGCCATCAATGAGCGTATCGCCGGTTATGCTTCACCAGTTGATTTTTATGTTGATAAGTTGGTTGAAGGTATCTCAACGCTTGCTGTTGCCTTTATGGATCAGCCAGTTATCGTGCGTATGTCTGATTTTAAATCAAACGAATACGCGAACTTACTTGGTGGTAAACTGTACGAGCCATCAGAAGAAAACCCAATGCTTGGTTTCCGCGGTGCAAGTCGCTACGTTTCTGACAACTTCCGTGACTGCTTCGAGCTTGAGTGTAAAGCGCTAAAACGCGTGCGTGACGAGATGGGCTTGACCAACGTTGAGATTATGATTCCATTTGTCCGCACCGTTGCCGAAGCAGCTGAGGTCATCGAATTACTCGCGAAAAATGGTCTAAAACGTGGCGAAAATGGCCTGCGCGTCATCATGATGTGTGAGCTCCCAACCAATGCCCTATTAGCAGAAGAGTTCCTAGAGCACTTCGATGGTTTCTCAATCGGCTCAAACGATTTGACTCAGCTCACGCTTGGTCTTGATCGTGACTCAGGTATCGTCTCACATCTGTTTGATGAGCGTGATCCTGCGGTTAAGAAGCTATTATCTATGGCAATTGAAGCTTGCCGCAAAGCGGGCAAATATATCGGCATCTGTGGTCAAGGCCCATCAGACCATCCAGATCTTGCCTTCTGGCTCATGGAACAAGGTATCAGCTCAGTGTCATTAAACCCTGACTCAGTGTTAGATACTTGGTTCTTCTTAGCAGGTGAAGAAACAAAATAAGCCGTTACGTCACAGCGTTGATTCAAACAGTCATTTAAGATACAAGCATTAGGGTCTATTTGATTTTTTCAAATAGACCCTAATATAATGTATCATCAAAAGTAATTTTAAAAAATGACTTAACAAAGTAGCTTGAAAACGTGACTTAAAAACAGTTTAAAAAGTAACAGTTTAACAAGAGAAAGTTTAAAGAGAAAACGTTTAAAAACAGCGACTTAAGTTATGACTAACTATGTAGGCAATTATGCAGATTTTCCTTGCTCGAAATAACGTCCAAGCTGGTCCATACACGTTGGATCAGCTCAATATTATGCTCGCCTCTGGTGAAGTGGTATTAGATGATTTGATGTGGCATGAAGGCCTAGATCAGTGGCAGCGTGTTGGCAGCTTAACCAACAATCAAACTTACTACCGTCCTGCGCCCATATCGTCAGCGGATGTTAATGATTCTATTATTAATAATGTGACGGTATTCCCAGAAGATTCTAATAGCCACACGGGTCAAGATAACAAATCTGTATCGTTAGATAGATTGTATGGTAAGCCTGAGCGTCCGGCAGAAAATGCCAAAAACACTAAGCTGGATATGACGACCAACCGTCAATACACCCCAAGTAACAATGTGTCATTGAAAAAATCTGGCACTACCAAAAACATCTCAGTCAAAGATAAAGTCGTCGGTGATGTCGTGCTTGCGCCGGTTATGTCGCGGGTATTAGCAACCGCACTTAATGGTTTACTCTATGTATTGGCGATTTTCCCACTGGTTATGGCGTTAACCAAGATGAACGTGGATTATACCAAGTTTCAAAACATCCAAGATATGGACGCTGCGTATCAGTATTCCATGACACTGATGGAGAGCATTCCTAGTAGCACCTTGATGATGTCACAAATCATGGTGTTTGGTTTATTTGCGCTGCAGTTGCTATTTATAATGTTGCGCGGGCAATCACTTGGTAAACTGATTACCGGTATCCGCGTCGTTGATCAAACGACCCATCGCCTGCCATCTTTTACCAAGCTTATCGGTATGCGTACCTTGTTGCTGTTTATCATTTATAACTTATTATTTTCCTTTACCAGTTTTTTAGGTTTTGTGGTCATCGCGGTGCATTATTATATGGCCTCAAAAAGTCCTGAAAATATCGGTTGGCATGACAAACTGGCTAAAACCTTGGTGGTCAAAGCGGATAGCAGCCAGCTAGTAAAAGAGTCAAAAGTAAAATAATGGCTTTATAGCCTTATTATAAAATCGAGCGCTATAAAAAAGATTGTTAGAAATATCACAAGGTTATATGAAAAAGCGGCGTTTATACGCTGCTTTTTTATTGCTAAGAAAAAACTTCTTACTTTTATTATGCTTTTATCGTTTATTAACAACCACGCCGCGATTAATCTTTGTGTTAAGCGCTTACTCCTGTTATAATACGGCGCTTTATAAACTAAGCTTATTGCCTATTGTTTTTTATAGAAATCGATAAAATTTGGGCTTACCTTATAAATCTCCTTGCTATTAACATAGGGTTAATAGCTACTAATCCGTAAGGAGTCATAATGCGACATTACGAACTGGTGTTACTTGTACACCCAGACCAAAGCGACCAAGTGGTTGGCATGGTTGAACGCTATATCAAGTTGGTTCAAGACAACGGCGGTACGATCCATCGCCTTGAAGATTGGGGTCGTCGTCAATTGGCTTACCCAATTAACAAAATTCACAAAGCTCACTACGTTCTTTTCAACATCGAAACTGACGGTGACACTTTGGCTGAACTTGAAGAATTATTCCGTTATAACGACGCGATCATTCGTAGTCTAGTTATGCGCCGTGACGAAGCTGTCACTGAAGAGTCGCAGTTAGCCAAGAATGCCGATGAAAAACGCGCACGCAAAGCAACGACTCGTCGTCCAGACAATCGTGAAAACGACGACAACGACAACAGTGAAGACTAATTAAAGGAGAATACTCATGGCACGTTTCTATCGCCGTCGCAAATTCTGCCGTTTCACTGCTGAAGGCATCTCTCACATCGATTATAAAGATGTTGAATTGCTAAAACAGTACATCAGTGACAATGGTAAAATCGTACCAAGCCGCATCACCGGTACGTCTACTAAATATCAGCGTCAGCTAGCCACTGCTATCAAGCAAGCTCGCTATCTTGCGCTACTTCCGTATACTGACAACCATCAGTAATTTAACCGTTAACTAGGAATGACTCATGCAAATTATTTTGTTACAGCGTATCGTCAACCTTGGTAAACTCGGTGAAACTGTCGATGTAAAACCAGGTTACGGACGTAACTTTCTTATCCCTCAGGGCAAAGCACTACCTGCAACTAAAGCAAACATTGAAAAGTTTGAAGCACGTCGTGCTGAGCTTGAAGCTGAAGAAGCAAGAGAAGTAGCGGTTGCTCAAGAACGTGCTGACGCGTTAACTGACGTTAATGTTATCATGCGCGCCAAATCAGGTGACGAAGGCAAGCTATTTGGCTCTATCGGTACTCGCGATATCGCTGAAGCATTGACTAACTCAGGTCTAGAAGTTGACCGTGCTGAAATCAAGCTACCTGAAGGCACCTTGCGTCAAGTGGGCGAATACAATGTTGATATTCAACTACACCACGACGTTACTGCTAGCATCTTAGTGACCATTTTATCTGAAGATGGCGACATCGAAGACGCAGCTGAAGAAGTTGAAGACGACAACGAAGATTACTCAGAAGAGTAAGCTTTAGTAGCAGTCTAAAAAAGCCAGTAACGTCATGTTGCTGGCTTTTTTTATGGTTAAAATTTGCTGCGTTTGCTAAGTAGGTATTTTCTTAACAAAAATTACAATCGTATATCTCAGCAATAAATAGTAATAAATCACCTGCACAACCTATACCTAATAATAAAATACTGCTCATAAAGTCATATTCAATATTATCAATGTAGTTGCTATCCTAGCTGTATTTAGCCACAGATAAAACGGGACAATATGATAAACACTGATGATAAATTAATATGCATCCAAGGTAACCAATTTTACACAGAAGGTGAAATCTATACCGTCGGTAGAATTGTCAATAATAAATACTTCCAGATATTGACTGGCGATAATAACAACCATTGGTATGCAACCTTAGATGATAAAGGTATCTACGTCAGTTTTGATTCGATGAGCGCCAAAGACAATAAAGCGTGGTTTGATAAAATAGATTAAAAGATTTTTATTGATGAATTGATGAATTGATGACAGACAAGTTGATATAAAAGGTAGAGCAAGAAAGGAAGTTAAAATAAATCAAAAAAGGCATCATCCAAAAAACTGATCATGATAAATGGTCAGTTTTTTTTGGTTGAAAATTTAGTTGGCGACGCTCTAGATAATTGACTGGTCGTGGCCACTCAGTAGCTATTTTTGGTACTTCTTGCCCAGCGACAAACATACTAGCAGCATTTATCCAGCCCGCATGACCGATCACTAGTATTGGGCTATCTTTACTATTTTGCACATTTTGCATAGTTTTTTGCATAGCCATTTTATTTAACCACGCCTCGGTACGGTTAAATAACTGCTGTAGGCTCTCGCCATCTTCGGATGCAAAATCCGTAAAATCATCACACCAGTTATCAATTTCTTGCTTGGCAATTTGTGACCAAGGCTGACCGTCCCACACACCAAAATGAATTTCCGCCAGGTCAGGGGCGACATGGTATTGAAAGCCGCGCTGCGCTAGTATTTGCCCAACTTTTAAGGAGCGCTGTAGCGGGCTAACCCAAACTACTTTTGGTAATTGATTCAAACGCACGAAGCGCTGTATTTTATTGGCAAGGCGTTTGAGTTTACGTTTATCGACATCAATGTCAGTTTGTCCGATGCAAAAGCCATCTGCGCCGATGGGCTTTGGATGGCGCCAAACATAAAAAACCATTTGCTAACATTATCCTTTTTTAACGTTAACTTAGATAAAGGCGTTCGAGGCAGCAAGCCCGATATAAATAGCAATCTCACTTAGCTGCTGTGTGGCACCCAAACCATCGCCCGTATAGCCATTTAAGCGCCTACGTAATAAACGGCGCATATAATCTGTCGCTACGATGCCTAGCAATAAAGCCAATGACCATTGCCAAATACCAATCTGCTGCACGGTATTAGGAAATAAAAGCATGACTAACACGCCAGCCAATATAAGCCAACCACTGCTGAGCAGTCCTTGTAATGGCGTCAGCTGCTGCGCCATCGGCTTGGCTTTGGCATGCTCAATCTCGCCGCCATAAGGCAATAGCGCAAGCAAGCTAATACACAATAAGCGTGAAGCGGTATGACCAATAATTAGCGCCACGATAGCCACCGATAATGGCATAGAGGCCAATAAGCTGATTTTAAGTAGTAGCGCTGAAACCAAACCTAAAACACCATAAGTGCCCAAGCGCGAGTCTTTCATAATCTCTAAAGTACGCGCGCGGGTCAGACCACCGCCAAGCCCATCGCAACTATCGGCAAGGCCATCTTCGTGAAAAGCGCCAGTCAGCTTAATGCCAAACGCAGTACTTAGCACCGCCGCTACCAAAGGCGTAAATAAAGGGCTGCTAAGCCAAAACACGCCAGCACAAAGCAGCCCAACCAATAAACCTACCGCAGGAAAATGGCGACTACTCTCATGAAGCCATTGCGGATTGTAATTGGCAAATTGCGGTACGGGCAGACGCGTTAAAAACTGCACAGCGACTAGCAATAGACGCCATTCATACTTTATAGAGTGAACAAAGGTTAATCTAGGCGCAGATTTCTGTGGTAAATCTGGTTGATTTAACGAATGGTTTAAAGGTTGTTTTGATGGCTTTTTTGATAATTTGGACATTAGCTATTTTGTCCACTAATACCGGCATCATTAAAGCTTGCCATCTCATTGATAATGGCACAAGCCGACTGTAATAATGGGTAGGCAAGCGCTGCACCGCTACCCTCGCCTAGGCGCATACCCATATTGAGTAAGGGCTCAGCATTAAGCAGTTTTAGTAAGTGCGCGTGTCCCGGCTCGACCGAATGATGAGCAAAGATAGCATATTGTGCAACACCGGGCGCTAAGCGCTCAGCCGCCAACAACGCGCTACTGGCAATAAAGCCGTCGATTAGTAAAATACGGCGCTCACTGGCAGCTTGAATCAGCGCCCCTGCCATCATGGCAACCTCAAGCCCGCCTAATGCCGCGAGTACGTCAAATGGTGCTTGCACGTCACTATGCTGCGCTAATACTTGCGTTAAGATATTCGCCTTATGCGCTAGCCCTTTATCGTCGAGACCGGTACCGCGACCGATGCAAGCATCAATCGGTATATCGCCCAATCTTGCCAGCAAGAGGCTCGCCGCAGAGGTATTGCCAATACCCATTTCCCCCACAATTAATAGATTGCCTGCTATACCCTTGACAATATTCATGCCATTTTCTAACGCGGCTAGACATTCTGCGGCTGTCATGGCGGGCTCGGTTAGCGCGTCGCGGCTACCGTGACGAACTTTATAATCAAGCAATTGCGGATGGTCTTTAAAAGGAGAATTGGTAAAGTCGGCATCGACACCAGCATCGACCACTTTTAGCTCAATATTATGCTGACGGGCTAACACATTGATGGCGGCGCCGCCTTGCAAAAAGTTATAAACCATCTGCGCAGTGACGGCACTAGGATACGCGGATGTGCCATGCTTGGTTAAGCCATGATCGGCAGCAAACACTCGGATTTGTGGTTGCGTAATTTGCGGCGTGGCCGTACCTTGAATCATACCTAACTGCACAGCAAGCGTTTCTAAGCGTCCAAGGGCGCCAAGCGGTTTGGTCTTTTGGTCGATAATTTGTCGTAACTGCTGACGCAGCTCGCTGTTTTCTATATTTGCAATCTTAGGCGCTATAATCTTAGGCGCTATAATCTTAGGCGCTGTCAATGTGTTCAGTGTCTTCAAGGATACCATCCTAATTGTTATACGTTAAAGCAAAACCCACATACTAGCAGAGTATCTAAGCTTTACCATGAATAAAATTAAATATGAGCCGAATAGGCTCCCTAGCAGGGTGGATTTACTATAGAATATGTCCCTTTAAAAATTCGTATTACTATTGATGTTAAGCTAGCCCTCAATCAGTGCAGGCCATATGAGTTGCATGAATAGTAATAAGACATTAACCACTATATAGAGACAGTAATGATCGTATTTTGGCTGCTGCTGACCATTCTTTTTATTATTTTTGCCACTGCAAAGCTAAAGTGGCATCCTTTTTTAGTGTTGATATTATCTGCCTTTTTGGTCGCACTATTTTATCAAGTACCGCTTAATACGGTTGCAAAAACCATCTCTGATGGCTTTGGCGGTATCTTAGGATATATCGGTCTGGTGATTGTGTTTGGTACCATTATTGGCTTAATCCTTGAGAAAACAGGCGCCGCCATCGTTATGGCAGAAACGGTCATTAAAGTTTTGGGGCCACGCTTTCCTACTTTGACCATGTCTATCGTCGGTGCTGTCGTATCGGTACCCGTATTTTGCGACTCAGGCTATATCATTTTAAACTCGTTAAAAGAGTCTTTAGCTGAGCGCTTAAAAGTATCAAGCGTGGCAATGAGTATTGCCTTAGCGACCGGCTTATATGCCACCCATACCTTTGTGCCGCCAACACCCGGACCGATTGCCGCAGCAGGCAACTTGGGGCTTGAGTCAAATTTAGGCTTGGTCATCATGGTCGGTGTTGTCGTCACCGCCGTTGCGGTACTTGCAGGCTGGCTGTGGTCCAATCGCTTCCTTAACGCCACCCCTGACAATATCGATGCCCTTGATGCGGTCGCTGTGCCAGACAATATAAAAACTCGCGACGACTACAGCAAACTGCCATCAGCAGCCATGGCGTTTTTACCTATTATCGTACCAATTGTCTTGATTTGCTTATCGTCTGTTGCCAATTTACCCAGTACACCATTTGGTAGCGGCACATTAACTGATATTCTCATATTTATTGGTAATCCGTTAACCGCCCTATTGATTGGTTTGTTTTTATCATTCTTACTGATTAACACTGAGCAAAAAACGCAGCAAATCAGCGATAGTATCGCGCAAGGCTTGGTAGTTGCGGCGCCTATTCTCTTAATTACGGGTGCTGGCGGCGCGTTTGGCGCTATGCTAAAAGTCACGCCCATCGGCGATTATTTGGGTACGACGTTATCCGCGCTAGGGCTCGGTATTTTTATGCCATTTATCGTCTCTGCCGCGCTTAAAACAGCACAAGGTTCAACCACCGTTGCTTTGGTTACCACTTCAGCGATGGTCGCGCCATTATTAGGTCAAATAGGTCTTGATAGTGAGCTTGGCCGCGTATTTTGTGTGATGGCGATTGGTGCAGGCGCGATGACTATCTCGCACGCTAATGACAGCTTTTTTTGGATTGTTAGTCAGTTTAGTCGTATGAGCGTGGCGCAGGCTTACAAAGCCCATTCTATGGCAACGGGTATTCAAGGCGTGACCAGCATTGTCTTTATTTGGTTATTAACTTTGGTATTTATCTAGCGCCCTATTTAGTTTATTAAAAGCTAAATTATTAAAAGTTAAGTTATTGAAAAATAAGTTATTAAAAAAAGATGTAAGAGCCATTTAAAGAGAAAGCCATGAAAATTTTAATCGCCCCTGACTCATTTAAAGAAAGTGTAGAGGCACTAGATGTCTGTCACGCGATCCAGGCGGGATTTCGTCAAGTGTTTCCTGAGGCTGACTATAAGCTGTTGCCGATGGCAGACGGCGGCGAAGGGACTTCAGCAGTGCTTTCTTATGTGTTAGGTGGACGCTGGAAAGAAGTGCGCGTCCATGACCCCTTAATGCGTCCGATTCGCGCAAGATATTTATTACTGCCTGATGCAACGGCGGTCATCGAAGTCGCGCAAGCTTGCGGTTTACATCTATTGACGGTAGCAGAGCGCAATCCTGTCATCGCTAGCAGTTATGGTGTCGGCGAGCTGATTGCGGATGCTTTAGAGGAGGGCGTCAAGCGCATCATCATAGGCCTTGGCGGTAGTGCCACCAATGATGCCGGGCTTGGTATGCTAACGGCGCTTGGTATGACGTTTTATGATGGTGATGACAATATGTTAGCCCAAGGCGGCGGCGCGCTTGCCAACTTGCAACGACTGGATGCGACAAGCTTTCATGCCAGCGTGTTGGACACAGTATTTGAAGTGGCCTGTGATGTCACCAACCCTCTATGCGGCGCGTTGGGAGCTAGCGCGATATTTGGTCCTCAAAAAGGCGCTAGTCCGCAGCAAGTCAGTGAGTTAGATAAAGCGTTAAGTCATTTTGCCAGTGTATGCGAGCAGCACGGCTATCAACGCCATCAAGAGATAGCGGGGGCTGGCGCAGCAGGTGGACTTGGCTATGCGTTAATGAGCTTTTGCCAAGCGGAGTTAAAATCCGGTTTTGATACAGTGGCAAAAGTGGCCAATTTATCACAGCATATCGCCGCTGCAGACTTGGTCATCACTGGTGAAGGCAAGCTTGACGCTCAGTCTGCGATGGGCAAAGTGGCGGGCGGTATTAGCCAAATTGCCAAACTAAGCCATACGCCAGTCATTGCTATTTGCGGCAGTGTTGATGGGCTAAAACCGGCTCAAACCAGTCAGTTTGATGTCATCATGCCCAGTATCCAAAAGCTGGACACCCTCGATAATGTCTTTAAAAACGCTTATAACAATATTGAGACTACTGCTACTAATATTGCCACGGCGATAAAATTGGGTCAAATTATAAAATAATGGATTGCCGCTAGTTGCTAACCCATAAAACAACAATCGGGTTGCTTAACAAGCAAAGCATGCTAGTATTTAAAAGAGAGTTAAACCGATTTTCGCGCTACTTTATGTATAAACAACCATTATCAAGGATGATAAATGACTCAATTTAGCCCAACAGCGACTTCAATCAATAATATCAATGAAGCAGTTATTATCAGAGAAGTAGATGTTAATTCAAACGGTGTAGTCACCTTGACCCTAAACCTTCCCAAAGAATTTAACGCTTTATCTGTTGAGCTACTTTCCGCCATGCAATCAGAGCTAGACGATATCGCGCAAGATAGCAGCGTACAAGTAGTAGTCATCGCCGCCAATGGCAAAGCGTTTTGTGCCGGACACAATCTAAAAGAGATGCGTGCTAATCCTGATGAGACCTTCCAGCGTGATCTGTTTCAAAAATGTAGCCAAATGATGCTAACCATCAATCGTATGCCGCAAGTTGTCATTGCCAAAGTACAAGGTGTCGCAACCGCAGCAGGCTGCCAGTTAGTCGCAGCCTGTGACTTGGCAGTGGCCTCTGATAATGCTAAGTTTGCTACGTCTGGGATAAATGTAGGGTTGTTCTGCTCTACGCCAGCTGTTGCGGTCAGTCGCAACTTACCTCGCAAGCAAGCGTTTGAAATGCTCATCACTGGTGAGTTTATCGATGCCCATACTGCCTTAGATCAAGGTCTAATCAATCGTGTGACAAGCATTGAGCAGTTAGACAGTACGCTACAGTCTTTGATCAGCGCTATCATATCCAAATCTTCAGTGGCCATTAGAACTGGCAAAGCCATGTTTTATAAACAACTGAATATGGAATTGGCCGATGCGTATGAATATGCGGCTGAGGTGATGACGTGCAATATGATGGCGGCTGACGTCAGCGAAGGCATCGACGCCTTTTTCGAAAAACGTCCTGCGCTATGGAGAGGATATTAGCTGTCTTATCCCTATACTAGAGCGCAAAAACTGTCTCTAGTATGATATTTAGCTAAATAGAGAGCTGGACAACAAGTAAACTACTTAAAATAGTAGTCGCCCATTTTAGCGCTTTAGTTAGCGAGCAATTTTGCCAATAAATCGCTTATCTCGGCCTTAAATTCTTTATCTTCGATTTTATTAGCGCTAATTTTGGCACTTTGTAGACTTTTGATGGCGGCATCGGTTTGTCCCAATTCAATTTGCAGCTCAGCCATAGAAAAGGCAATCGATGCTAAATGGTCTTTTGAATTTATCACCGCGGCTTTATCTAACGCTTTTTGATAGATAACCAGCGCTTTATCCAAATCCTCGGTAAAGTCAGCCAGTGTCTCCCACTGCTCAGGATGGTCTTTATCGCTTTTCTCGTTTTCGATGCACAAATCTTTTAGTTGCCCATATAGCGCATCAAAGGTTTTTTGATCGTTTTTACTGTCCGCTTCTAGCAGCTTTTCTGCTAACACATAAATGGATTTATATATCTTGGTATTAATCATGATGGTGGCCTTATTTATTTGCACGTCAATTACGTTAAATGGGGTTGATTATAGTCTACTTTGTATAATTAGCGCATAGAAAAGGGCGTGATATCAATATCACGCCCTTTTATTTTATCTAATCTTCAATCTAAGCATGCAAAACAAGCGTTTATTCAGCAGCGATAACGGTAATTTCGACCAGTAACTCAGGACGAGCCAGCGCCGATTCGCCACATGCGCGCGCGGGTGGCTGGACACCTTCAAACCATTTATCCCACACTTCATTCATCGCCGCAAAATCCACCATGCTTTTTAGCCAGACGGTCGCTGAGAGCATTTTTGATTTATCACTGCCAACTTCTTGCAGCAGTTTTTCGACTTTCTCTAGGCACGTTAAGGTTTGCGCTTTGATGTCATCTTCACTATTACCGACTTGGCCGGACAGATAAATGGTCTGGTTATGAATCACAATTTGACTCATACGTTGGTTACTATGGAGCTTTTGCATGGTTATTGTCCTTAATTTTTATTTAAACGTTACTTGGTAAGAAGTTACTGAGAAAAACGCTCGGCGCTAAAGGGTTTAATATCAACCAATAATGGCTTGTTATGAATCATCTCTTCGACAAGGCGACCTGTCGTTGGTCCTAAAGTAAAACCTTGATGGCTATGACCAAAGGCAAACCATAATTTATCGTGCTGCGGTGCAGGGCCAATAACTGGCTTCATGTCCGGCATACAAGGACGTGAGCCTGCCCATGCTTCGCTCTCAACGGCGTCTTCGAGCGGCAGAATTTTGCGCGCAAATTTTAATACGGTATTTAATTGGCCAAAGTTCTTTGGCGCATTCATGGTGGTCATCTCAGCACCCGTGGTAATACGGATACCTTGCTGCATTGGCCCCATCACAAAGCCTTTATCCATATCAAACATACTATGGTTGATGGTGTTTTTTTCTGTCACTTTAAAATGCTGATGATAGCCGCGCATCGGGAACAACGGCAAATCATAGCCAAGCGGTTTAATTAAATCGTTCGACCAAGGTCCTGCGGCAATGACCAGCTTATCACTATAAAAAGTGTCGTTGTCGGTAATGATTTTCCAGCCATCTTGTTCTTGTACAATTTCATTTACGCTGCTTTCTTTAATGGTACCGCCCATTTCTTGAAAGTTTTTAGCGTATGATTTCACCAATAAGCTTGGGTTTGACACCTGCCAAGAGTTGAGCCAATGAATCGCACCAACGAAGTCGTCAAAATTAGCGCTCGGCTCCATCGCTTTTAACTCTTCAATCGTTAAGACAGTGTGTTCAACACCTTGCTCACGGTCTTTAATAGCGGCAGCAATGGCTTCTTTTAGCGTTTCTTCAGAGCGATGCAGCTGCAACCAACCTTTGCGGCTAATCAAGTATTCAGCCCCAGAGGCTTCAATCATGGTTTGGTGCTCGCTGGTGCAATGCTCAATCAGCGTCTGCCATTCGGCTTCTATTTTTTTGACTGATGCAGGCGTCGAGTATTTCCAGTACTGCAATAACGCCTGATGATAACGCAAAAGCGCTGGAATGCGATAGCGAATATCGGTGCCTTGATTGGGCAGTACGCGTATCATCTCAGACAGCTGACGCGGAAACGGATGGGTATGAATCGCCTCGCGTTGAATCAAGCCTGCATTGCCGTATGAAGTCTCAGAGCCCGGTAGTTTTTTGTCTAAAAGTAAAACTTCGGCGTTATTTTTTTGTAGATGCCAAGCAACTGAGGTGCCGACCATACCTGCACCGATAACGATAACTTCATAGCGCATAAAATGTCCTTTTTTTAAGGTCTTAATACAAAGTATAAAATATAAGAATTAACAGATAAGGTAGTCATAGTAACGCATTGCGCGCAAGATTAAACCCTTAACCTATAAATATTTTTACTATCCAATACTTTTGGTTATACATTAAATTAAAAGGTATTTTTGCTAGGAATAATGAAGGGCTGATTAAAAAATACGCACGTTTTGGATGGGTAAAATGTGATGAACCAATTAATCACCACCAAATCGGATCTTCACTCGCTAGCGTCTCTAACAGCTTCTTGCCTGTCTCGACCGTCAACTTATCGACAGGCAGCTCCGCGATAAACCTTGATGGCTTATCGAAATAACCTGAGTAGCTTGAGAAATAATCGGGCGCGGTTAAAAAAAGCCTGCTTTTAGCACGGCTACAAGCAACATAAAACAGCTTACGCTCTTCTTCTAACTCTTCAAAATCACTGAGCGAGCGATAGTGCGGCGTCATACCATCGACGAGAGAGTTGACAAATACCACTGGCCACTCAAGCCCTTTGGCACTATGAATGGTCGAAATGGTGACTTTATCATTACTATTTTCGTCTTTTTCAGGCTCGCCTGCGGTGGCAACAGAATCATTAGGCGGATCGAGGGCAAGATTTTCTAAGAACTTATCGAGGCTGTCATATTCTGTCGCTAGGTTTTTTAACACACGGAAATCTTCACTGCGCTCGCGCCAATTCTCTTCAATCGTTTTTAACACAGGAGTATAAAACGCTAAAATCAGCTCAATCACCATTTCAACCGATTCTGCCTGACTGGCTTTGGTCAAAGTCGCATGCAGTGATTTAAGCTGTGGGCTTTTCTTTGCAAATGATGGTGCTAATAGCGGCTCGAAAGTGTTGTTGTTAACGTTACTATTAACATCGCTATTCACATTATTATTTACATTGCTATCGGCATTAATCGCTTGGGTCAAACGCGTCGCCGTCACTGCCCCTACCCCTTTAAACAAGGTTAAGATACGGTGCCATGCAATGGTGTCATTTGGGTTATAAAGTATTTTAACAAAGGCTAAAACGTCCTTGATATGACGCCGCTCAATAAAGCGAATGCCACCTACGACGATAAAGGGAATATTGCGCTCCATAAATTCAAGCTGAACGTAGTTGGATTGAAAAGACGTGCGGCACAAAACAGCAAAATCCTGATAATCGTAATCTGGTTTTAATTCGATGATTTTATCGGCAATATATTTTGCTTCCTTTGTCTCATCACTTAAACGGCGAAAAACTGGCCTAATGCCTTCTATAGATGCGCCCGAGTACAGCTGCTTTTGATAGCCTAACGTGATTTGCGCCGATAAAGCATTGATATAATCAAGCACCGCTGGTGTGCTGCGATAATTTTGCTCTAGCTTAATCAGTTTTGCTTCAGGGTAGCTCTCGCCAAATAATAAGATGTTTTCATGATTGGCACCACGAAAGGCATAAATACTTTGGTTGTCATCACCAACCACCATGAGCGACACTGATGCTGGCGCACAAATAAGATCAATCAGCTCTTTTTGCGGAATATTGGTGTCTTGATATTCATCGACCATGACATAACGATACTGCTTTTGTAGTAGCTTTCGAAAGGTATCATTTTGCTTTAGATGCCGCACCACTTGGCTGATGATATCATCAAAATCGTATAAATGATTAGCACGCTTATATTCATGAAAGTCGACGGCCAATTGCTCGATAACTGGAATGTGCACGGCAATATCAGGATAACTGCTTTCTATTAGGTCGCGAATATGAATACGGCGATTTCTAGAGGTCGAAAAGATATTTTGCAAGGTTTTTTTGCGCGGAAAGGCTTGATTGGTTATTTTAGTTGGGTACTTTTTTTCTTTATTAATCAAATCAATCGCGTCTTCACTATCGCCCGTATCTAAAATGGTAAAGCGCGGATTGATACCAAGTAGCCCAGAATATTGGCGCAATAGCATATTGCAAAATGAGTGAAAAGTGCCGCTGGTGATGTCGTTTAACGCTTTGCTATTTATGCGGTCATTGTCAATAAGACGACTAGCCAGCAATATTTTAGCGCGGTTTTTAATCTCATTTGCCGCTTTACGGGTAAAGGTTAAGAGCAAAATCTCTTTTGGTGCAACGCCATTTTCTATCAAATAGCTGGTTCTATAAGTCAGGGTTTTGGTTTTACCAGAGCCTGCACCAGCAATGACCAACACTTTGCCTTCTGTCGTGGTAGCAGCCAATAATTGGTTGGGATTCAGCTCACTAGCATAATCCACTTGCAACCCTAAGTGGCTGGCGAGCCGTTGCTCTAATATTTCACTATCGGCATTTATCAAGTTGGCCTCGAGCTTTTTAATCGCCTGCTCGAGCCGTCTAAGCTTGGGTTTCATGTCAACGAAATTTTGCGGATAATGATAATGGTGGGTAGCAAAAATGGTGGTCATTGTGGATATTGCCTTTGATTACGTTTGACACGCAATTTATTATAAAGTGAAAGATATGGATAGATGGTAGCTTAGCATAATAACAAACTCTGAAAAGACCGCTGATAATAAGTAAAACCATGCTACTTAATCAGTATAACAACCTCACCCATTTTGACTGAAATTTGCTACAATATGCCCAATTTTGAGTTACTCTTTTACCAAGCTTTATAATGACTAAATAGCAAGTCTGTTATAGGCTGATTTTATTAATATATTGAGAGCATGTTATGGGTTTTAATTGCGGCATCGTCGGTCTACCAAACGTGGGTAAATCCACCCTGTTTAACGCCTTGACCAAAGCGGGTATCGCCGCTGAAAACTTTCCGTTTTGTACTAAAGATCCCAACACCGGCATCGTACCTGTGCCAGATCCACGCCTGAAAAAACTGGCTGATATTGTTAAACCCGAGCGCATCTTACCAACGACGATGGAGTTTGTAGATATCGCAGGTTTGGTTGCAGGCGCCTCAAAGGGCGAAGGCATGGGCAACCAGTTTTTAGCCAATATCCGCGAGACCGATGCGATTGCCCACGTGGTACGCTGTTTTGATGATGACAACGTCGTCCACGTTGACGGCCGCGTCAGCCCAATTGATGACATCGAAACCATCAATACCGAATTGGCATTGGCCGATTTAGAAGCCGTTGAACGCGCCATTACCAACCTAAGCAAAAAAGCCAAAGGCGGCGATAAAGACGCCACGGCTATGCTTGATGTGTTCAAAAAAATTGAGCCGTTATTGGCTGAAGGTAAAGCGGCGCGCGGTGCTAATTTGGACAAAGACGAGCAAAAACTAATCAGAAGTTATGGTCTGATTACCCTAAAGCCAACGATGTATATCGCTAACGTGAGCGAGGATGGTTTTGAGAATAACCCATATCTAGATGCCGTCCGCGACTACGCCACGGGCGAAGATTCTATTGTCATTGCCCTATGCAACCAGATCGAATCTGAAATTGCGCAGCTTGACGAAGAGGACAAAAAAGACTTCTTAGCTGAAATGGGTATGGAAGAGGCTGGCCTTGATCAAGTGATTCGCGGCGGATATGATTTGCTTGATATGCAAACGTATTTTACCGCAGGTGTCAAAGAAGTTCGCGCGTGGACAGTGGCTGTTGGTGCCACCGCTCCTGAAGCCGCTGGTGTGATTCATACCGATTTTGAACGTGGCTTTATCCGTGCTGAAGTGATTGCTTATGATGACTTTATCGAGTACGGCGGTGAAAAAGGCGCAGCAGCAGCAGGTAAATCACGCCTAGAAGGCAAAACCTATATCGTGCAAGATGGCGATGTGATGCATTTCCGTTTCAACGTCTGATTTTTAATGCCTAGTTTTTAGCGTTAAATAGCGAGCAGCTTGTTTACACAGTCTTAGTAGAGAACAACCAAAAGCCAGCCGCGTTGCTGGCTTTTTTTTATTATAATAAAAATAATAGTATAAGAAGCATCAGCAAATTATTTAAAAGTAACCCCTGTAAAAAACGATAAAAATAATGGATTATAAGTTATGACTCATGTTAACCAGACGCTTAACCCAAGTGCACATTGGGCAAAGCTATTTAGCGCCCAGCGTTTAGGCAGTAAACAAAAAGCGCCCGCCGAGGACAGCGCGCGCTCCTCGTTTCATAAAGATTACGACAGATTGGTATTTTCGCATTCATTTCGTCAGCTTAATCAGAAAACCCAAGTTCATCCCTTAACCAATCAGCTTGGTATTCATACGCGTTTAACTCATTCGCTAGAGGTTTCTTGTATTGGGCGCTCGTTGGGCATCATGGCGACAGAAAAGCTGCATGATAAGCTGGGCGGCGGCTTGCCAAATGGCGTCGCGCCCGCTGATGTCGGCGTCATTGTGCAAGCGGCCTGCCTTGCGCATGATATTGGTAACCCGCCGTTTGGTCATGCCGGAGAGTACGCCATTCGTGACTGGTTTATACATCCTGAGCGGCAAAAGGTTTTGCAAAATTTAAACAGCAATGAGCAGTTAGATTTGCTTGCTTATGAAGGCAACGCGCAGGGATTTCGCATCCTTACCCGCAATGAGCATCATCCTGATTTGGGCGGTATGCGTTTAACTTGCGCCACTTTGGGCGCGTTTATGAAATATCCTTGGCTTGCAGTGCATAGCAATTCTATTTATCAAGACAGCCCTATTTATCAAGACACTTCCGTTTATCAAAGCAGCCCCATCACCCACATGCAAAAATTTGGCTGCTTTTATAGTGAGGCGGCGCAGTTAGAGGAACTGGCAGCAACGTTAAGCTTGCCATATTCAAAGCAACACGATGGCTATGCTCGTCATCCACTGGCTTATTTATTGGAAGCGGCAGACGATATCTGCTATGCGCTGATAGATTTGGAGGATGGTATCAATTTGAATATGCTTACCTATGCGGAGGTGGCGGCTATCTTTTATGAATTGGCTGGTGAGCGTCCTGATAGCCTTGATTTACCAACTCAAGTGTCGGTCAGGCAGCATTTGGCATCGCTGCGGGCACGGGCAATGATGCGTTTGGTCAATGCCGTAACCGATGCTTTTGTGGCCAATAGTGATGCTATGCTGGCAGGGACGCTACAGGGCAGCCTGTTTGCGCATTGTGATGTGAGTGTGCAAAGTGGTATCAACCGAGCTAAGCAATTGGCACGCGAAAAGATATTTAATCATCCAAGCAAAGTACGGATGGAGCTGATGGCCAATCAATGTCTGCAGCGCCTGCTCGATGCTTTTATGCCACTCGCCTGGATAAGTGAGATAAATGCGCCCAGCGCGCCGATGACGCAAATGTCCTTTGAGCAGCAGCGCCTGCTAGGATTGCTCAAGCCGCATCTCGATGAAAATCGTCGCGTTTTATCCCACAATATCTATGACAATATGCTCAATGTCTTAGATTTTATCACCGGTATGAATGACCATGAAGCGTATCGATTGGCGCAAGAGTTACAAGGACACTGGGGCACCATCGTCTAAGTGCCAAGACTAGCGAATAAATTATCATGGTTAACGACGTATTTTATTCGTATTTTTACAATGAAATGAGTATGATAGACATCTATCAGGTAATTTTGAAATATTATGAGTAGTCGCGAACAAAAAAAACTTCAAACCCGGCACGCTTTTTTTAACGCAGTGCTTGATTTATGTATGACCGGACAATCTTTTAGCTCAATTAGCCTCAGGCAGGTCACGCGTGAGGTTGGCGTGGTGCCGACGGCGTTTTATCGTCATTTTGATGACATGGAATCGCTTGGCCGCGCCTTAGTCATCGAAGAGTTAGGCGATACGCTGGCAACCTTAAGTGAAAACTTGCAAATCGGGCGCAAGCGCAGTTTTGATCGCCAAATCGCTAAAAGTATCCAGATGTTTTTATATATGGTCAGCGAGCAGCCTTGCTACTGGCAGTTTCTGGTCAGCGAGCGTTATGGCGGCTCGGAAGCGGTTCGAAAAGCCATCAGTGATCTGATTAAAAAGCACGGTCAAAGTCTCGCAGAAGATTTGGCCCTGCAGCCGGCGTTCAACCACATCAACACCTATGATCGTAGGCTACTGGCAGAAGCTGGAGTCAACATGTTCTTTTCTTGGATTATTGACTGGCTCGAGCTGACCTACACCGAAGACCATGATGACGAGGTCGATTTGGCCGAGATTGAAAACAAAAAACAGCTGATGCTGCATAATTGCACGCGGCAAGCACAGATGCTGTTTTATGGTGCCTACAACTGGAAATCTACGGAAGAAACGCGCTTAGGCGACTAAGCAATTAGGTAAATCCTTGTTCATTGTTTAAAGATGGTTGTCTTATAGTTTTTAAGAATTTGATTAATTTTTAAAATTTGGTTGGTTTTTAAAAATTTGGTCGAAACGCCCAAAGTCGCTGCGTCACTACGCGGAAGTCTTTGGGCTTTTTACTATCAGCATTTTGAGCGTTTTGCGCATCATTGCTGTTTTTATTACTATTGACGCTGCTATTTCCCGTTTCACCATCCGTAGCAGTTTTACTAATAATAATGGTCGCAAAGCGTTGCCTTGCCTGACCAACAGACGCATTATCACTAGCAGTAATAAGCGCCATAAAAGCTTGGCTATCAACGGCCAATAGTGGCGTTAATGCTTCGCGCTGCTCTTCTTTTATGCTACTTAATACTGGCAACTGCCAAACATCATCAATGGAGTTAAATGCTTGTTTTGCGCGCAACTCAACGATACTTTGCATTTGCTGACTGCTCGCACCTTCTACCAAGGCAGCAAGCAAAACGGGACTGGCGGTATTAATATTAATGGGTAAATAATACGGCACCGCGGTGATATAAGGACGTAGTGCCGCTAATACTTCTGCATTAATACTCTTTACCTCTGCTAATTGATCAATACTAAGCAAAGCTTGGTTGGGTAAAGTTTTATCTGTGCCGCGACCAGTCTGTTGACTATAAATCACACTTTCATCACCGCCATCTTGATAAACTTCCCCGTCGGCATCTTGATAATCAAGGATGGCAACGGCGATTTCAGGCTCTAGATTTAACTGCGTGAGCAGCCTTTGAAAGACGGCCAATGCAGCAGTATCAACGGCGCCATTATGATATAAATTATTGATGTTAAAACGACTGGCCTCGTCGCGTAATTCGATGCCGATGCTATGTCCACCCAGCGTATAAGGCGGTATGGGCTGCGCCCAAATGTCCTGCGCGCTATCGGTATCATTTAGCTTAGCGTCAGCACGAATAAGAGTGATGGCCAATTGCTGACCGGCATTGATGTCTTGTAAGAGCTGGTTTTGGTCAAACAATAAGCCGCTACGCCTAATGGCAATCTTTTGGCTGGCAAGCATCGCCCCTGCAACCACGGTAATACTGACCACCAATAGCAAGATAGTCAGTAGCGCAACCCCGCGCTGCGAGTTGGCATTTATGGACACAACTGGCTTCATTGGTAGCTCACTTGGCATAAACAGCCTTTATCATTGACCAAATGGCGCATTTTCAATAGCGTTTCCTGAGTGATTATTTTCTACAGTGTCATTGGCTTCATTATTAGTGCCGCCGTTATCGTTGTCGTTATTATGGTTATTACTACCATTGCCATTAGGTTTGTTAGGAGTATTTTTATTGCTGGCATTTGCACTAATATTTGGTACTGGCTGCGGAGTCAGCGCCCATTGCCAAGTAATCGGCATATCCTGATAGGTAAAGTTAAGCGCAACTCCTTTTGGTAACAGTATAATCTCAGACGTTTTATTGGCTGAATTCGCCAGCTGCCCTGATGCGGCATTGTTATTGTTACTGCTGTCTTTACTTGGAAATTTAGCACTTACTTCAGGTAAATAGGCTTGCCAGCGCCCAGCCGTGACGCCTTCGAGCAATACACTATCTAAACTTATGCTATCACTGCCAAGGCTGCTATATTGACGGCGAATTAAGCGCTCATCAGCAAAAATGTATTCAATATGCTGTACGCTTGCGCTGCTTTGATAACGCGGATCAGGGTCAACAAAGCGCACAAAGCTGATACGCTCGCCGTCTAAACTCATAAAAGGTTCAAGCGCTGGTGCATTTTCTTGATGGTTATGATTAGGATTATTATTTGTAGCGTTGTTGGATAAAGAGTTGGCAGCTTGCATACCCAGTGCCTGATAAGGAAGCATTTGGCTCATATCTTGCTGTAACTGCAAATAAGCATATTGCAAAACCGCTAAATTGTCCGCATGAAACTGGGCCCGTTCACGCGCCCGGTTAACGCCATCAAACACTTGCCAACCTGCAACCGCCAGCATAGCAAATATTGCCATCGCCACCATCAGCTCAAGCAGAGTAAACCCATGATTTGATTTCACAGATTGCCTCCATTAGGGTTTAGTCGGCTCAAATCCAAACTACCAACCTCTTGCTCAGCGTTACTTAACATGACGTTGATATCCGTCACTGCGCTGCGCGGCTGCCCGTCTATAATAGGCGCAACAGCGATATTCACCTGTTTTAATGCAGGCGTGATAGCATCTGTGACGGTCATCGTCACTTGCCAATCAAGGCCTTGTGCATTGATGGTTTGGGTTTTATTGGCCGTCAACCACGTATCTTGAATACGCAGATCTGCCGCGGCGTTTTGTGCCACAAACTGCGCCAATGTGCGGGTGCGCAAGACATCGACTGAGCTTAGATAGGCACTACTCGCACGGCTCGCCGCAACCGCAACGACCGCTAAAATTGCTAAGGCAACCATCACTTCAATTAGGGTAAATCCACGCTCGTGCTTTGATAACGTTGTTGGCGTCGATAGCACTGGTTTTTGCTTTAGCTGAATTGGCTGAATAGGCACACTTTTATTGCTATTTATCATCAGCTATTGCCCTTGTCCTATCGACATACTGCCATCGGGCATAATCATAATCACCTCGCCGACCAAACGCGAGTTGTGGCGCACCTCAATTGTGACAGGCGTGGCCTGCCCTGTGCCAAACCACAAAACTTGCGGGACGTTTTGGCCAGTAAACCACGGCTGCAGCGCTTGTGCTTGTCCTGCATTCGAAATATTTCCCGCATCCAAATTTTGTACGCTTAAGCTCACGCCCGTAGGCAAGGCAGGGAGGCTAATTTCTGGTTCAATCTCCCAGCTTGGTGTGGGCGCTTTATCTGAAGCAGCTGACACACTCGTCAAATTTGCCGACAACTCCATAGCATTTTTAGGCGTGCTGTCTCCACTAGAAGAAGTGGCAGCCTGAGTTTGATAAGCAACATACGGATTAGATAGCGTGACAATAACGGGTGACACTTGCCCTTGCTTATCAGCTTGCAAACTTAAGCCCATCGGCTGCATGCGCTCAGCGGATAATAATCGCACGTAGCTTAATGAATCTGTTAAATGCTCATAAAAAGCGCGGTTTTTGCGTGACTCACTACTACCGACCGACAAGCTCATCATGCCTGCAAAGATGGATAAAATAACGACGACGACAACAATTTCGACAAGGGTAAATCCCGCTTGCCTATGTTGAATTGCTCTTGAGGAAGTCGATTTTGACATACAGAAGTCATCTAGAATGGCGTCACTTTATTAAAAATGACGATAGATTGTATTGTGTATAAAACGATGGATATGACAGATTACAGAAGAAAAAGCTGTAAACTTATACATTGTAGAAGATAAATTTAACGTGCTGCCATACAGAATATAACAACACGGATTTTTATAAAATAATGACGCGCTACATTTAAAATATAATGGCAATCTAGAAAGTAGCCATCTAGTAATTGGTATTACGATGCTCTTCTGACTCAGTATCGATTTGCTCTACCAATTCCTGCATATCCTCATCCATCACTTCATCATCGGCCGCCGGATAATGGCTTGGCAGCTCAAGCATTTGCTGCACAAAGGCATAACGCAGAGTGTCACGCCGACCTAAGTAACGCTGATAAAAACTTGAATTTAATAGTCCTGCACCGCCCTGACCCATTGCCCAAATCGAGGACAAATAATCACGCGTACTCAAGCTACTATGCTGCTCTTGTAAATACGCGCTGATAATATCAATTAAACGCTTCATCCGCTGACGGCGAATATCATAAAGCTCGCCAAACAAGCGATTTAGACCTGTTACTGATGCCGCCAGACGCTCTTCGATTTGGTTAAGGAGCATGGCTTTTTGTGGATTAAAGAGCTGCTGGAGAATCATACGCGCCACCCCTGCTGACGGACAATCGTCAATGCGATTGATCTCAAACAATTGCTCTTCGTATCGGATAATAATGCGCAAATAGAGCTCATCTTTACTGGAGAAATGCTTATATAAGGTGCCTTTAGCCAAATCGAGCTGGTCTGCCAAGCTGTCTAAAGTGATATCACCATCGCCTGACTCAAGTAGCAATTGCTCTGCCATCGCTAAGATATTCTCTTCTCGTGCCTTGAACTGGTGCTGACGACTCATAATTTCTCCTAAAACCTGACAATATCATGCATATGACCGTCCTTTACATTATTGTATCGGCAGCACACGTATGGATTGTATAACCGCTACGCCAATACCACCAAAGGAAATATGCTTATGTTTGCTGACCAGTCATTATAATCATAGGGTTAAGTTCAGTATTAAAAATACATAAAACAAGAAACCACACACTCGTTAATAAATGACTGATTGGTCATAGCATAACCATTTTAGTGGTACTGTGCCAGTAAATTTTCAAAGTTTTTTGCAGTCAGTGCGCCGACTTCATCGCTACTCCAGCCATACATCTGGGCAAGATAGCTTGCCACATACGGTACGTACGCAGGTTCATTAGGCTTGCCGCGCTTTGGCACAGGCGCTAAATATGGACTGTCGGTTTCGATAAGTATTCTATCCTTGGGCATATTTTTTGCAGCATCTTGAATGATTTGCGCGCTTTTAAAGCTCACAATGCCCGAAAATGAAATATAAAACCCTAAGTCTAACGCTCGTTTTGCCGTCTCCCAGTCCTCGGTAAAGCAATGAATGATACCGTGTTCAGCGCCTTCTGCTTTTAGGATATCAAGCGTGTCTTCTTTGGCATCACGCATATGCACGACTAGGGGTTTTTTTAAGCTTTGGCTGGCATGAATATGACGTGCAAGGCTGGCTTGTTGCTCCTTTTTATTTTCCGTCGACCAGTAATAATCCAGTCCCGTTTCCCCTATCGCCCACACGTGCTCCGCATCAGCGGTTTTGATCAAGCGCTCGACCGTCGCTGACTGTAAGACGCTGATATCTTCACAAGGATGAATGCCAACGCTCATACCAAGATTTAGCGTCTCATCATTGTAAGTACGAACAATATCAGCAATCTCATCGTATTCAGCGAAATCACACATGATCGCCATGGCACGGGTAACATTCGCCTCTTTCATCGCAGCAATAGCACCGGACAATTGACCATCATACTTGGTTAAATCCAAACGGTTTAGATGGCAATGCGTATCAGTAAACATAAACAATCTCGTTAATAAAAATCAATAGGTGGAGTATCTTAAAATCTGTATTTGGTAGTCGTAATGGTATTAATTGCTCTGATAAATGGGTTTTTCAAGTCGTGTTTAACCAAGCCATTGTTAATGTAACGGCACCACGCGCATCACTTCTTCTATGGTCGTTAACCCTTCGCTAATGCGTTTTGCTCCAGATAGGCGCAGCGGCTGTACGCCTTCGCGGTAGGCTTGCTGCTTAAGCGTGTCTAAATTGGCATCGGCGGCGACCAGTTTTTTTAGCTCATTGGATAATGGCATAATCTCGTATAGCCCAACGCGGCCTTGATAACCGGTATGGCGGCAGTGCTCACAGCCCTGCGCTTTATAAACTTGGGCGGGCACGGGCGCGCGCCAAGGCTGTACCAGCTCTTGCCATTGAATAGCTATCTCGCTATCTGCGGTGACATCAACCGTTTGCTTGCAATGCGGGCATAACGTTCGCAGCAGGCGCTGCGCCATTACGCCCAATATCGTTGCTGAGGTTAAAAAAGGCTGAATACCCAAATCGTGCAGACGGGTGATAGAGCTTGGTGCGTCATTGGTGTGCAAAGTCGAAAGTACCAAATGTCCCGTTAACGACGCTTGCACGGCCATATTAGCGGTTTCGGCATCACGAATCTCACCGACCATAATAATGTCTGGGTCTTGGCGCATCAACGAGCGAATACCGTCGGCAAAATGCAAATCTACCCCCGGATTGACCTGCATTTGATTAAAGGCGGGCTCAATCATTTCAATCGGATCTTCAATGGTACAAACATTGACTTGCTCGGTGGCAAGTTGCTTTAGCGTACTATATAAAGTGGTCGTTTTACCCGAACCTGTCGGACCAGTAACCAAAATAATGCCGTTTGGATGCGCGGTCAGCTCATGCCACGTCTCAAGCTGCTTACCTGATAGACCAAGCTGAGCAAATGAGCGCACCAGCACTTCTGGGTCAAATACCCGCATCACGAGCTTTTCGCCAAAAGCGGTCGGCATGGTAGAAAGACGCAGCTCAGTCTCTAAGCCTTTTGGTGTCCGCGTTTTTAAGCGTCCATCTTGCGGTTTGCGCTTTTCTGCGACATTGAGCCGTCCCAAAATTTTAATACGGGCGGTCACTGCCACTATAATCGCGAGCGGCATCTCATAGACACTATGCAATACCCCATCAATACGAAAACGCACTTTGCCTGTCTCGCGGCGCGGCTCTAGATGAATGTCGCTCGCGCGCTGCTCAAAGGCATATTGCAACAGCCAATCAACGACTTTTACAATATGTTGGTCGTTGGCATCGGGGTTGGCGTTATCGCCGAGCTGCAATAAGGCTTCGACATTGGTGACGTCCGCCGCCGCGCGCTTATGCAGGGAGTTTGCGCCCGCAATCGCCTGCGTGACTTGATAAAACTCTTGCCGATAGCGATTGATTTGTTCAGGATTGATAAAGACCGTACGATAGCTCTTTGATTTAATCAATTTTTCAATATTGCCATGCCAATCGGTATAAAACGGCTGATCGGTGCCAATCACCACCTCATCCAGCGTCACCTCAATCGATAAGATATACTGCGAGCGTGCATACTCAAACGACATCAGCTGCGTCACCGCCGGTACATCGACCTTTAACGGGTCAATACGCACCAGCGGCATATCTGCTTTGGCAGCAAGCCACTGATTGAGCCACGCCAGCGTTAATTTATTTTCAGGACTATTATCAGGCGCATGACCATTTGGCAAACCAAACTCGCTGATGGTCAGGAGCGGATGCTGAGCCTTGTTGCGGCGACTGGTAATAATAAGATTATAGCCGCGTTGATCAATCACCTTATCTGCCAACAATTCGTCTAGGCACCAACGTAAATCAATCACTATCGAGTACTTTTGAGCAGGCATAATTGTCTTCTTTTATAGTTTTATTCTTATAAGGTTTAAGGCATTTGGCAGCGGCGATATTTACTATAATTCTGATAATTTACTTTCATTCTACTATGGCGATATTTGTTATCTGTAATTCATCTGTTTTCAATAACTGAAAGCTGACATCAACAGACTTATAACGCATGACAAATGACGACCCTGTCTCTCTACGCCGATAAGCCGGGCGCGGGTCTTGGGCTATCAAGGCTTTAATCGTATCGAGATCAGATATCAACAACTGTTTTTGAGTGTTATAAATGACCGCTTTAACCGTCAATCTCTCATCTTTAGCGTTTTTTTCTACGCCATTGGCAAACCTTTGATTGGCGATGATTTGCTCAAACTGCGCATAAGCCAACTCAGAAACCCTCACCTCCAGCAAGTGCGGCGCAGAGGGTGCAAAACCGCTTTGCGCTTCAGGCATTGCATCACTATAAGCGACATAAGGCTTGATATCGATAATTGGCGTCCCATCTATCATATCAGCCCCGCTAACGATAAGTAATACCCGACCCTCTACAATCTCAATGCGCTCAAGCTTGACCACGGACAAGCCGAGCGCTGAGGGTCGATACATACTGCGACTGGCAAATACGCCTATTTTTTGATTACCACCCAAACGCGGCGGCCGCACTTGCGGGCGAAAATTGCTAGCGGTTTTATTGTTTTTATTGGGCTGATTGTCTTTGTATAAACTGTCTTTATATAAATAGTTATGATGAAACTGCCAGCTGACCCAAATATGGCTAAAATCTTCCAGTCCGATAAACGCGGCTGGCGTATCATACGGCGCCAGCATTTCAATGACACTGGTAAGCGCTACCAGATTTGGCTGCCTTGGCGCGCCAAACTTTTGTGACAGCGGCGCGCGGTGGTAGCCGATAATGGGTGATAGATGATGGCTGAAAGGCGCCGCAGTCTGACAAGTCATAACTTCAATCCCAAAAGTAAATAGCTGATAATAATGGCGCGCGCCAATGATAGAAAATTATTCGCTAACGATATTCCATTTTATCATGGTAGAGACGGGCGGCTAGGCGGATTTTTATTTTAAAGTTTGTTATGATGAGCGAGAAATTTATTGAGAATGGCTTGCATTCATAAAACATGCATTCATAAACTACACACTTATAGAGAGTGCGCACTTATAAAGTATGCGCGTCAAAAATTACTTTTATCGGCAGGGCTGTTATTTGATAAAACCTGATGCCTTATAAAACCTCATAATAATGTTAAAATAATGGTTTTTATTGCTTGTCTGGCTGATTCAACGCTTTATCTTAATTAACACTTTGCATCACTTTAAACCAGTTAAAAATCTTATTTAGCACATCTTTTAATTGGCGAATACACATTACCACTTACTAACGAGGGCTTTATGTCAAAACTCCGCACCGAAACGGTTACAGAGGTTCATCATTGGAATGACTCTTTATTTAGCATCAAAACCACGCGTGACGATGGCTTACGCTTCCGTAATGGCGAGTTTGCGATGATTGGCATCGTTGTCGACGGTAGACCGCTATTGCGTGCGTACTCGATTGCTAGCCCCAACTACGAAGAGCATCTGGAATTTTTCTCCATTAAAGTACAAGACGGTCCGCTAACCTCGCGCTTACAGCATATCAAAGTGGGCGATGAGTTGTTGGTCAGTAAAAAGCCAACGGGCACCCTGGTACTGGACGATTTATTACCGGGTAAGCATTTATATATGCTGTCAACGGGTACAGGGCTTGCGCCATTTTTAGCGTTGTCACGGGACCCTGAAGTCTATGAGCGTTTTGACAAAATTATCTTGGTGCACGGCGTGCGTCAGGTCAAAGATTTGGCTTATCGGGAGATGTTCGAAGAAGAGCTGCCAAACGACGAAATCTTTGGGGAAGAATTCCGTAAAAAATTCATTTACTACCCTACCGTCACGCGTGAAGAGTTTAGAAATACTGGCCGTATCACTGACCTGATGAAGTCTGGCAAGTTCTTTGAAGATATTGGCCTGCCGCCTATGAATAAAGACGATGATCGTGTACTTATCTGCGGTAGTATGCCATTTAATGCGGATATCTCGACAATTTTGGACGACTTCGGTCTTACAGTCTCACCGCGCATGGGCGTGCAAGCAGATTATGCCGTTGAGCGTGCCTTTGTTGGTTAAAAATGAATTTTTATCGCAAATATGATAAATAATTCTTGACGGCTACATCTAGGCTGCTATAATACGCAGCCTATACAGAGTTAACCCTGTAGCCCAATTTGATATCGTCTAGTAGTAAAGACTTTATCTCCTAACATGCCAGTGTGATGGAATTGGTAGACATGACGGATTCAAAATCCGTTGCCTTTAAAAGCGTGTCGGTTCGAGTCCGACCACTGGTACCACTATACGAAACCCTTACAGTCTATAGATTGTGAGGGTTTTTTATTGCGTGAATTATTTATAAATTGGTCGAGTAATAACAGCGTAAAATAAAATTTTGATACTATCTTGATACTTTAATACATCTGCATGTTCACGTATTATAGTGCTATTAATATAATAACTGCGGCGTGACGGATGAATTATGAAAGTTAAGCTTAGTAAGAAGTTTATCGATTCAGTTGCATATGCTTCAAATGGTACAGACATCTACATGGATGAAGTATTAACGGGTTTTGCACTTCGTGTGGGTAAGCAATCTAAGAGATACACGCTTCATAAACGCATCAATGGTAAGCTCTATCGTGACGAAGTTGAAGAAACACATCTAATCACTTTGACTGAAGCTCGTGAAAAAGCGAGCACGATGATGGTCAACATAAAAAAGGGACTTGATGTTTACGATGGTTATCACGCTACTCCAAAGTTAAAAGACATTCAAGATTCTGATATACCGACACTTAATGAAGCATATACCTACTTTAAATCTATGAAGCCAAATCTTGCCAGCCGTACTATTGAAACTTATGATCAGCAAATACTTGGTCGACTCGATGACTGGCTTGATATATCGTTAAACGATATAACTAAAACTATGATAAGTGAAAAACATAAGGAAATCAGCAAATCTAGTCCAGCTCAAGCGAATGCTACTATGCGAGCTCTTCGATCAGTATGGAATTATTGTCAAGATAGCTTCTTAGATGACGATGAGGAGTACATAATAAAGGATCAACCCATTCGAATACTGAATGCCAAAAATGATTGGAACAAAATTAAACCTCGTACTCGTCATGTTGAAGAAGAGTATTTAGGAGTATATTTTAGAACTTTGATTGAACACCGTGACGGTAGTTCTTTCAAACAAGCATCTTATAGCAATAATGCTCGTGATCTTTTACTGCTTTTTATGTTTGCTGGAGTTCGCTTAAATGAAGCGCAGACACTAAGATGGGAAGATGTAGATCTTGACGCTGCTCGTATCGTTTTTAAAGCCACTAAAAATGGTTCTGATTACCATATGCCTACTGGAAAAATACTTCAAGCCATACTTAGTGAACGCTATAGATTGAGCAATGGAGAGCGTTGGGTATTTCCGAGTGATTTGAAAAGAAATAGCGACCACGTTAAAGATTTGAGCGGTAGTTATCATTCAATATCAAACAAAGCTGGCTTGCACATTACGCCTCACGATTTGCGTCGTACATTTGGCACTGTCGCTAATAGTCTTAATGTAACCTATCCAGTGTTAAAGAGACTGCTCAATCATCGTGAGGCTAAATCTAGTGATGATGTGACACTACATTACATACAGGTATCACAGCGACAATTACGTGAAGCTTTAGATGAGATTGAAGCTTTTTATTGCAAGCATATAGGAATGACTCAAGATGAGGTGATTAAGAGTCTCTTACAGACATAACTTCATATAATTTTTTTAAAGTTCTGTACAACTAACTAATCGATAGAACATGTAATGACATTTTGATTAGGAGACATACTATGGGTATCAAACTTGAATTTGGTATGACACAGAATAGTAGAGATCAAAAAATCTGTGTTGATTATTGGGTATATGATCATAAGGAGGATTATCTTGAACATGTACAAATGATATGTCAGAAATATAGAATCAGCTCAAATCTATTGTTTGAGACGATTGCTCAATGTTACGCTTGTTTAGATGATGTGCTCTGTGAGTACTGTGCAAGTGCTTGCCCGGTAGAGATGCCAGCAGATATCCTATATATGCGTGCTCAAGATAGTTGGTGTTGTATGGTTTGCAAAAACGCAGTATGGCAAAAGGATTACGTTTGATTGCTTTCAAACTTATATAGTAATTATTGCAAAATCTACAGTAGTAAATTACATTATATGATTTTTTATAAACAATCATATATGCCAATTATTCTGATTAAACTGGTTCACTATCTCTAGTAACCCATTTACCAAACTCAAAACTCTCGTTATATTTGATTTTGAAACTGTTGTTTACAAGGTAAACACATTCCGTATTAAGAGTTGTATTCGAAGTATAGAATTTTTCTGTATTAAGACCTAAATGCTTTATAAAAAGCGGCTTAGTGAAAAATTTTTTTAAATAGGTACTATATTGACCATCTCTATCTATGACAAAACCACATTCAACACAAGTGTTGACTATAAAAACTTTGTTAAGTATTTCACTACGCACCTTTTTTATGGGTGAAAAAACATAATTCTTAGAAAAATGTGTATTAATAATTCTAAGCTCTTTATCGCTACAATTTTTTATTTTCTTAGAACGTACTTTATAGTCTTCTTTATATCTCACCTCAGAAATTATCGGATTGGAGTAACCACATTTAGCGCAAGAGTCTTTACTCACCCCTAAAGTCATCTCAGTGATACCGTTGGATTTAAATCTAAACTTTGTAGAGGTGAATCGCTCATAAGGTATAAAAACTAGGCCTTGTGACACCAATCTTTGTATAAAATTCTCTAATGGTAGCGTAATAGGCTTAAATGAACGGTGGTTGTACCGACTACTGTTGCTGTCTAGCTTATTCACGTTATAAATCATATAAGCTTGATTGTCCTGCGTCTTATTTCTATAAATAGAGAATACAGGTATATCTTTCGTACTATAAGCATAATCGCCTGTAATTGCGTTGGTATCTTTAATTGAGCCACTTCTAAGCAACCACGCACACCTTACATCTGATTGAGCATATTTTTCTTGTCTGCATTTTGTTTCTATAAAAGTTTGAGGGCTCCATTGCACTTCAATGGCAATCTTAGCTTTACCTTTTTCTGCGTAGATATCTGCTATCCATTCCTCACCACTAGGGGTAACCCCTCTTTTTTCGACTGCTACATTCCAACCATTTCTATCTAATTCTTTCATAACAAGATATTTGATATGCATGTGTTCGGCAGTTTCACCACCAGTCGAGCAGTTAGAGTCTTTAGGTTTTGTCTTATGGGCGAAGAACTGCGTACCTAGCTTACTTGTCTTTAGTATTGCTCGATTGCCACAGCAAGCCATATTGAAACTGGACGTTTTATCTTCTTTTAACGCTATCCAGTCTTTTAGGCTATACATAAAACTATAGATTTTTTCATCATTCTTTATACAAATAAAAGCCATATTGACCCTTAGTTATTTTGACTTTTGATCTAGCAATACATTCTTATATATATTCATGCTTTATAAGATGATCGCGCATAATTAGGGTTCACCTTCTCCTAAGCCTTTACCTTCGTATCCAGTAAAAACCGCGTGAATTGACTCAAGCGCTTAGGGTCTGATAGTAATTGTTTGGTAATATCTTGATAAGCGTCTTGGCTATCAAAGATGGCGTCTAATGTAGCGTTTGGAAAATCGCCAAGCATCGCTTTATCGGCAGTGTTATTAGCGATCTGCTTCATTACAATTTGATTTTCATTGACTTTATCCCAGATGGTTTGCGAGTAATTAATTAAATCGCTATCGGTCAAATTTTCAGTATCGAATAGCTCATTTAACCTAGCGACTATTTTCGATAGCCAGTCCTCTTGTTTGTCTTTAGCCTTACCAGTACCACCGCTCCCAGGCTTCAGTGGATTGACACTATCTTCTTGCAGTTTGAGGTCTTGCTGACGTAGCTTAGACAAGCGGTAGTGGCTCATAACGATATTACTAAGATCCACCTCTTCATCGTCATCGAGTCTCTCACGTAGCATAGGTTGCAGATGGCGAGCATAGAGACTTAGCTTCTCCAGATCCTTATTATCATAATCGACAATCTGCGACATAAATTCGTACTGACGGGTAAAAGTAGCCAGATCCTTTTTAAAGATCTCAAGCGCGTCTTGCTCTGTCTTATAGCCTTTATAATCGGTTTCGGCATTGGCAATTAGCACAGCATCTGCTGTAGCCTTGCTACGATCAAGCAGTATCTTAGCTTGCGCGGCTTGCGTGCGGGCTTCTTGATAGCGCTTTTGCCAACGCTCAACGGCAGGCTTGCAAATATTGCTAATAGCCGCGTTAGACTTACTCGAAGCATAAAAGGCAATGACCAACTGCTCAACCTCAGCCCAATGAAATATTTTGCTGGCTACTAGCTTGTCATATAGCTCGAAAACAGTATCAGGATCGGATACTTCATCTAGTGTGGCATTTTTATAATACGGCTGAAATGCCTCTAATATATCTTCTGGATCATTAAAGAAGTCGAGCACAAAGGTACCACTCTCCGACTTGCCCGCATAGGTACGGTTTAAACGTGAGAGCGTCTGTACGCAGTCTACGCCGCCTAACTTTTTGTCGACATACATAGCGCAAAGTTTGGGCTGATCAAATCCTGTCTGAAATTTGTTAGCCACTAGCATCACTTGATAGTCATCGCTATCAAAGGCTTTGCGCATGTCTCGACCTTTTAGATTGGGGTTCATAGTCTGCTCGGTAAATTTTTGCTCAAGCAAAGCACTGCTATCGGGATCATTAGCATGAAAGCTCACTTCACCTGAAAAGGCTACCATGGCATTGATACGCTGATAGCCTTGCTCACTGATATAACGATCAAAGGCGAGCTTGTAGCGTACTGCCTCTTTACGCGAGCCGGTCACCACCATCGCTTTGGCCTGCCCGCCGAGCAATCCTTTGATGTTTTCATTAAAATGCTCAATGATGACTTTGACCTTTTGCGCGATGTTATGATCATGCAAGCGTACCCAGTTATTAAGCTTAATAGTCGCGCGGCGAGTATCAACTTCTTTGTCTTCAGCGGCAAGCTTTTGGGTCAACTGATAGACCACTTTATAATTGGTGTAGTTCTTCAATACGTCTAAGATAAAGCCTTCTTCTATCGCTTGACGCATCGAGTAGACATGATAGGACTCTGGAATATTTTGCTTAGATGGCGGCAGCTCAGGATTAGGCAGACGCCCAAACAGCTCTATAGTCTTAGGTTTTGGGGTAGCGGTAAACGCGTAATAGCTCAGATTAGGGCTACTACGACGGGCAGCGATGACACTATCGAGCATATCTTCGCTCGATAAAGGCTGGTCATGAATTTCAATATTATCTGCAATAACGCCATCCGAGCTAATAGTAGCACTTTCATTCACTGTACCAGAGGCCAACACTTCTTTGAGCTTACGCGCAGTAGCACCTGTCTGCGAGGAATGGGCTTCATCAGCGATAATAGCGTAGCGCCGCTCTTTTAGTACGGCTGAGTTCTCAATTGCTCTTAATACGTAGGGAAAGGTCTGAATGGTGACAATTATGATCGGCTGCGAGTTCTCTAGTGCTGCCGCTAGCTTTTCTGACTTGGAGCCGTCGCCCTCTTTATTATTGATTCGACCGACTACACCATCGGCATGTTCAAACTGATAGATAGTATCTTGTAGCTGGTCATCGAGCACTGTACGATCGGTGATAACGATGACCGAATGAAAGTGCTTTGCGCCATCACTATTATGCAGGGTTGAGAGCTGATGGGCGGTCCAAGCGATAGAGTTGGACTTACCAGAGCCTGCACTATGCTGAATAAGGTAGCGTTGCTCAGAGCTTTGCCCTGCCCCTTCATTGATAGCCGCATTGACTAATTTTGTGACGACTTCCCACTGATGATAACGCGGAAATATGAGCGTTTCTTTTTTGGACTTACGCCCTTCCCAGTCCTCTACTGTTTCAATTTGCAAATGCACGAAGCGACCCAGAATAGCTAATAAGTGCTCAGGGGTCAGCACCTCATTCCATAGGTAGTCGGTGGCATAACGACTGCTATCGTCTGGCACATCATTACCAGCGCCGCCCTCACTAGTGCCTTTATTAAACGGTAAGAAATAGCTATTCTCGCCTGCCAGCCGTGTGGTCATATAGACTTCATATTGGCTAACGGCAAAGTGTACTAAAGCCCCACGCTTAAAGCTAAGTAGCGGCTCAGGCTTGCCCGTGTCAGTGTCTTTTGGCAGGCGGGTACGTTTATACTGACTAATGGCGCTATCTACGGATTGCTTAAACTCGGACTTGAGCTCCATGGTCACTACGGGTAAACCGTTAATAAAGAGCACCATATCGATGCGATTGCGTTTGGCAACTTTGGGGTCTGTTTTTAGGTCTGGCGAGTCGCTATTGGCATCAGCATCAACTTTGATATGTGGACTATAAACCAGCTCGGGTACCAGACGGCAGATGTTACGCTTGTAGCGTGCCGTAATATCTGGATTAAGATTGTGATCAGGCTTGAACTGGCAAAGGCTAAAGCGAGCATTACGAATCTTCAGCCCATGACGCAAGACGCCTAAGGTGCCATAAGTACGCGAAGCGCCATCGGTAGCATTGACATCAGCTTTACCCAGCTGCTTGACTAAGGCGCTAATGAAATGACGTTCACTATTGATAGGATAAACCTTACAAAATTTATCCCACTGCTCAGGCTGGGTACTACGGACGAAGTCGAGCGCGTCTTGCTCATACAGCGCGGTCTCACGTTGATAATGAGCTGAGCGACCAAGCTTCCAACCCTGCGCCTGCATTTGACTAATTATATCTGCTTGAAAGACAGATTCGTAAGTGATGTTATGCGCATTAGTAGCAGTGTTGGTTTGGGTCATGATATAACTCTTATCAAAATATTCAAATTACAATCTTAGCTATTTAAAGTATCGTTTGTTAATCGTCAATGTACACATATCATATGACTACAAGTTCGAAAAATTACAATTTATCAAAATATCACGAAGCTTTGACTCGTCAGAACCAAAAGTGTCTTTTAACATAGCAAAAATGTTTAAATCCAGCTTGCCGTGGAAGTATGGCTCAACGACAATTACAGAATTACATGAGCCGTAAGGTATATAATCATAATTAATATGCAGTAAATTTTTGCTGCTTAGTACTTGGGTGATTTCATAAACACCTGGTATAGCTTGTCTAAGCTCTTCCCAGTATATAATGATAGAGTTTTTATCTTCGAACTTATTCTCGTTAGAAAAACCACCATTTGCAATAATGTAAAACAAAACTTCTCTTTGGTTATAAGTAAGCTTGTTAAGTAAAAGTGAAATATTACCTAAATCGTATATTAAATAAGGCTTAAACTGGTTATCTCTTCCTAAATCAATATCTTTAATCAAATTTGTAACATCAATATCAGTTGCTACGGTTTCTTTTCTTTCTGGGAGAATGCTGTAATTTTCAGTTATATTCGAATACCTGACATTTCTTTTAAGATAACTTTCAATTTCATAGATCTTTTCATCATCAGTAAGATTACTAATATCTTTTGCTAATGCCTTAAAATTTTTCACCTCTATTTTAATGTCTTTATCAGACGGTTTACCAATCTTGGTATGTGAGATGATAAGGAATATTAAGTGATCATAATCATTATTCAATTGGTATTTTCTAAATTTTAATATTGTTGTTTTTAATTTATCGGTACTGGTTTCCGACGTAATTTGAAAGCACACCTTTTTATTAAAATCCCCTAGATCTATAGCTGGAAAATTTGATTTTTCTATATTTAGATTTTTCAAGGATAAATTGTAGGTTATATCCAGTATTTTAATAAAGAAATGTTCAGAAGTAGTATTAATGTCATAAAGACCTGCTCCGTTTAATAACGACAAGTCAATAACGAACCTTGTCAACATTTCAGTGATGGATTTTATAGACTCTTCACGTTTAATTATCATAGCTTCCACTTTAATATTAACTAAAAATATTTATGTAATTCAAATGTCTTATTCATATGTAACAAACTGTAATACTTACATAGATTGTTTATGTTTTAAATATGCTTAGAACATTCCTTAGCTGTATCAACATAAGGCTCAACCCAACCCCAAACATCATTCTTACCCGTAACCGCAGCAAAGATTAAAGCGATTCAACGTTCTTACATGAGTTTGATAGCTCTGCAATCTTTCATCAACTCTAAATCTAATCTACCCTAAAACATTATTCATATAATTGACAGACCTACATTATCTCTGTATAATTGCACGCAACAACTCCCCTAGTTTTACCAATCCATGTGATTGGATCATAAGACTAGGGGCTTTTTTTGTCTGTCTATTTTGTTTGATGTGTTTGCCATAGTTGCCATGACTCAGGATTCACCTTGACACCCATTTGCTCTAAACAAATGGCATCATTCTTCACTTGCGGAAACTCATCTAAAAGTGCTAAAAAGCGTTTGCCCCATGTAGAGTTAGGGCAAATCACATCTAGCATTCTCTTCATCAAGCAAAAATAAACAAATACTTTTTTAGCTGATAACACCTGCCATTGTTTATCGTTTAGGCCTTTTAAGCTTCCTTGGAAAATTATAGCTTTATTCCATAGTCGGCTATGGTGCGCTGATACATTACGAATAAAGTTAAAGGCATGCAGGTGTGATTGTAAATGACTGCCACTTTGAAGATGATAAATTTTAGCAATTTTATCTTTGTCACTCTCCCTCATACCTTTAAATAAGAATGACATGGTGCCAAAATCCCATGTTTCGCAACTTACCCAAATTGGCAATGCAGAATAGTGTCGTCTGTGGTGACTCACAAAAGTATTCTGTTTTTTCGCTTCATTATCTATTGCATTATCATGTCGAATAAGCCAGTTTTTATGATTGAATCCTTCATCGAAGTATTGACTATCCAAATAAGCTGTAGGACCGTATCGGCCTAGGGAATAACTAATATTTACCCGTAAAGCCACTTCAATTCTTTCTAAAGCATCCAAAGCCATTTGCCTAAGTTTTTTATCGAACATATATAACTCTTTCACATCATCAAATCGACTTCCTTCTAAAAAGCTATCCAGCTTATATTTAGGATTACGAGAGTCGAATTGCCTAAAAGAATATAAGTAACCACTCAAACGATAATAGCCAATAGTTTTTAAATAGCCCAAGGCTTTTTGTTCATTTTCAACAATCAGCCCGCGCTCTTTTAGCAGCTCCAACTGTTGGTTAAAGCTTGTCCATTCTTTTATGGGCCTTTTGTTGACCATATTATTCATTCCATCAGGTAAGTTTTGTCAAATTAATCTGTTATAGCTGTCAACCGTGTGTCAGCCTCAAATTGACAACTTGAGCTTGAAAGACTTTATTATAAGTGTTGCAAGACATTTGATATCCCTTGCTCATTCATCATGATTTTGAATAAGGTATATTTTAACTATTGAGATCCAGCTATCTGTTTTTAAAACTCTCGTTATAGCTAGACAACAAAAAATGTGACATTGAACCTGCTAAATTGACTGCCAGTTCAGCATGTCTCGGTTTTGGTTTAATATTAATAACCCCTTGTCCGTGAGCATCACCGACATTATTACGCAATTGACCCAAACCGTTAACAATGCCTGAACAGCCACCTAGAATCTGTTTAAAAATTAGGTTTGTCTCATATTGACTAGCAGACATCTTAAGCAACTCAGAGGTTCTTTTATATAGCTCTGATAAATCTGCATTTTTATCATAAGAAATACGTTCAAGATCTAAAATATGTTTACAAACAGACTCAATAAGACTTCTCGATAAGGTAATTGCTCCCTCTGGATCATTAACTTTACGTTCAATAGCTTTCTTCCACATATTGTCGATATACCCAGAATTAATAATTTCAATAGACTTATCAAAAGCAGGACTCATTCCCGATTTATCAAACTCTACTGCTTCCATCAAACTATGAAATTCACTATAAATAAAATCTCTACGTTCCGCATACGAATCATACCTATGCTTAATCATCTGCCAAAACTGATTTAAGTCTCTTGCATGTCTGACAAAATCAGGTACTAAAGTATTAAATTGTGACTCTAAAATTATTTTTCTCAATAGAATGTAGTCGCTATCACTACAATTGCCACCAGTAGCCCTAGAAGTTAGGATATTTTGAAGTCCTTGAGCTTTGTCATAGAGCGTTGGTAAGTCACGTAAGATATTACTCATATTATTTATTATTCCTATCTTCTTTCAATTTAAGAATTTTATAGAACTTACTCTATAAGACTCCTACATTAGGTACTTGCCAGCTGCGAACATCAATCTCACCCGTAACCGCAGCCGATATTAAAGCGGTGCGGCGTTCTTGCATAAGTTGGATTGCTTGCTCTGCTTGATTCATTAGCAATTCAAATTTTTTGAGCTTTAAATCAATATATGACGCAATATCTTCTTGTTCTCTTTTAGGTGGGTAAGCAATATTTAACTCTCGAATATCCTCTAGGCTAAGCTGTATTTTTGTCCCACCGTAACCAGACCCAACAAACTGTTCTTTGGCTGAATCAGAAAGGATAAAGTAAGCAAGCCATCGTGCAGATTTAACAGATGAATTAGGTCTGCATAGTGAGACATGCTGACTTACAAAACCGCCAGATATTGAATTATCAGCTACGCAAACAGAACCTAGATCAGCAGTAATCGAAATGAGTAAGTCATCTAGTTGAATTTTAGAACGTTCACCTTCGGCACCAAGTGGAGGCTTAACGTTTTGGATTGACTCTAATTTAGGCTCAATAGTGTCTCTAGTTAAATTAGTAATCCTAAAAAACAAGTTACCTTCATCTGCATAATAACCAGCCCAACCTCTAGAGCCACTGGTAACGAATTCAAGCAAATGCTTGTTTTTTTTGACCCCCCAATGCTCAGGCACCTCCCCTAACCACTCAACGCCAGAATCTTTCATCGGCGCATCAGGATTTAAGCCTTTTGTCACCGCATGACTGATGACGGCTTGGCGCTTTTCTTTTAACAGTTGAATAAGCGTTTGCTGTTTATCAATTAGAGTGTCAATTCGGGCCGTCTCAAAGTTAAGGAAATCAATAATTTGAATCTGCTCACTCAATGTCGGTAAAACAAAGTCCAGCTCAAGCAAATCTTCTTGAGTCATGCTCGGCAAGGCTGTGTTTGTCGTAAGTAGACTAAAAGGGAAAGAGAGAGATTGATAATAGATATACTCTGGTATTGCATTATCATAAATTTCACTATAAAACATTGTGTCAACCGTCCAAAACCTTCCTGAAACTAATAACGGTTTATCGATAGTACCTTTTCTACCGAATAAAATAGACTTGCCATCATATAAATAGCTAGAACTACGCCTGAATACCCCACCAGAACCATAGACAGGATAGCCCCCACTTTCTACTTCCACTTCTTTATAGTCACGACCGTTACGAATTTTTAAAACGTTTTTCAATCTAAAAATTTTCCAGTCAATTGGTATCTGACCTAATCTTTCAACCCCCGACTCTTTATACTCAGGATAGGCGACATATTTTTGAGCCATTACGAATGCACCTCACCCAATAACTGCATAATGTCCTGACTGACTTTATCTAAGTCCGAGTCAATCTCAGCCAGCGGTCTTGGCGGCTCATACACATAAAAATGACGGTTAAACGGTATCTCAAAGCCGACTACACCGATTTCTTTATCGATATCATCTGTCTTGTCAGCATTAATCCACGCATCAGGCACATGCGGCTGTACTTCTCTTTTGAAATAATCCTCAATCAATTCAGTAGTAGTGATATCAGGATTAAGCGGCACGTTTTCATAATCTCGTAAGTCGCTATCAGGCTGGAACTCTACTACTTTGGCTTTACTAGATGAACTATTTGATACTCGATATTCAAATGCGCCATAAAGCGGATTAGCGACTTTGACCGTCTTTTTGATTACAGGTTCGGCGTCAGGGTTTTTCCACGTAATAGCATCGATGATCTGCTTTTTCTCTTTGGTATCAAGCGTCATATCAGTGTCTTTAAGCGCTTGTTTAAACAATTTTTCAAACTCGTTATAATCATCGAACTGACTGCTACCGATCGCCGCTTGCAAGGCTTGGGCTTTATACATAATCTCAAGCTGATCCTGCCAAAGCTTAGGATCAAGTACGTCTTTGATTTGCTTTTCTTTTAACTCAGAGAAGTCGGCCTTAATCATGGCGCGTGCTTCGGTATGTATATCACAATCTTGTTTACCAAAATAACCGTAGTGTGTCTCTAGACTAGTATCATAGCTCACATCAGCCCAAGCCCATTCTTCAAAAAATTTTTCGTACAGCGCTGGCATGACCATATCAAACGGTTTGGGCGCGTAGCGTAGGCTCTCGATAGCGGTATCGGATAATTGCGCAGAGAGACGTAGCGGACGCTCTATAGTGAGACGACGATAGCCAAACTCATGCGTGGAAAATATCTTACTAGCAAAAGTTTTGGCAGGCTCGGTTTGGGGGCTTGTAGACTGCCGACCCCGATTGGACTTGACTTCATCAAGCTTATTTAGCACACGCGCATTGACCACTTCAAAGTCACCGAAGCTGCGAGTAATGATCTTGATATCATCCTCGCTCATCTCATTACGCTTCGATCCCAGCGACTTACGCATCTTACTGTATAGATTGCTACCGTCTATCAATTGCACCTTACCACGACGCTCAGGGACTTTCTTATTGCTTAATATCCAGATATAAGTAGCAATACCTGTGTTATAGAACATATCGTTTGGCAAGGCAATAATAGCTTCTAGCAGATCCGCTTCAAGAATATAGCGACGAATCTCGCTCTCACCACTACCCGCGCCGCCCGTGAATAGTGGTGAGCCATTGAGAATAATACCGATACGGCTACCCTGCGCATCTGTAAAATTGGCGTTTTTATCGCTAGAGTTATGATTGTCATGCATCTTACTAAGCAGATGCATAAGAAATAGCAAGGAGCCATCTGACACTCTTGGCAAGCCAGCACCAAAACGCCCTTCAAAGCCTTTTTGCTCATACTCATCTTTGATGTCACCTGCGATCTTTTTCCAATCGACCCCAAACGGTGGATTGGACAGCATATAGTCGAACCGCTCATTCTCTAGCTGATCATTGGATAAGGTGTTGCCAAGCTTGATACGGCTGACATCCTGTCCTTTAATAAGCATATCTGCTTTACAAATAGCATAGGACTCAGGGTTAAGCTCTTGACCAAAAGTGCGCATCACCGCGTCTGGGTTTAGCTCAAGCACGTATTCCATACCCGATGATAAGAAGCCACCTGTACCCGCTGTTGGATCGTAGATAGTACGGATGATACCGTCTTTGGTGAGCGCCTCGTCATCTTCCATAAAGACTAAGGACGTCGTCAAACGTACAATATCACGTGGCGTAAAATGCTCGCCTGCCGTCTCATTGGAGCTTTCGGCAAACTTGCGGATGAGCTCTTCAAACACTAAGCCCATGTCATGATTCGATATTGCTTCAGGACTGAGGTCAAAATTTTGAAACTTTTGTACTACTTGATACAGCAAGTTGGCATCATCTAGTTGTCCGACGAACTCTTCGAACTTAAAATACTCAAATATCTCCCGTGCGTCTTTAGAGAAGGATTGAATATAGGTGTTTAGATTGTCCTTGATATCACTTTGACCAAGCTTGCTTAGGTCCATTGGGGAAGTATTATAAAATGCGCGCTTACTCACGCGAATTAGTTGCTGCTCCTGCATATTTTGATCTTTGATAGCGGCATACTTTTCGACAACCGCATCTTTATGGTCGCTTAATACGCACTCTAAACGGCGCAGCAGTGCAAAGGGTAATAATATGCGCCCGAATTGGGATCGTTTAAAATCGCCACGCAATAGGTCAGCGACTGACCAAATGAAATCAGCAGTTTGAGAGAAGTTATTGGTTGTCATAAGCGTCGTCTTAATATTTAGAAGGGCTATTTGATATGTGTGAAGGATTATAGCGCACCCCGTTATATCTAGTAAAAATAGTTTGAGCGAATGATGTTTTCGACACTGAATGATAGGTTCAGCCTAGCGATGTGTGTGCTAAGTTATTCTCCAATAATCTTATCAGGAATCCACACTGTCATTATTAATGAGGATTTGATGAATTTCTACGAGCGAAATCATAATTTGTTAGATGTAAAAAACTCAACTATTGAGGGGCTATAAATCTTACTTCATGGTATATATGCGCTTATATTTTGTGCATTTGAGACATTAAAAAAGGCTACTAACACTATGCTATATATAGCGTTAGTAGCCTTCGTTTAAATTGATATTTTACTCAGGTGAGGTTGTTAATATTAGGGTTTGAAGTTTGCTAAGAGTATGATGTGAATATCGCACAACCGCTAAGAGTATGATTGTTTATCCCAACCGTAGACTGTATCAATAGAACGTAAATAACATTTCACCCTCGGAGAAAGCCTATCAAGAGGATTACCAGTAAGATTGATACATCTCAAACTATTCAGCTGTGTAAAATTATCTGGCAGGTTTCTAAGATTACAATAAACAAGCTCAAGCTTAACAAGATTATTAAGCTCACCAATACTATTAGGTAGCTTGCCCAATTTACAATAACTGATAAAAAACTCAGTCAGACTCTTAAGTTGCCCTATGATTTCAGGCAGCTCTTTGAGGCTACAATGGTTAATATAAAGCTTCTCTAGATTAGTAAGTTGACCTACGCTATCAGGTAGCTTGTCAAACTTGCCATGACTAATAAAAAGCTCAGTTAAGCTAATAAGCTGCCCTATGCTATCAGGTAGGACTTCAAGCTTAGAGTGATTAAAATTGAGCTTAGTTAAGTTAACGAGCTGTCCGATGCTATCAGGCAATACTTTAAGTTTACAGTTGATAATATTAAGCTCAGCAAGGTTAATGAGGTGTCCAAAGCTATCGGGTAGCTCCGTTAGTTCAAGGTGAAGCAGGTCAAGGTGAGTTAAGCTCAAAAGCTGGCCTATGCTATCAGGTAGCTCTTCAAGCTCACAATGAGTAATAAAAAGCTCTGTAAGACTGCTCAGTTGTCCAACGCTGGCGGGCAACTCTTTAATACGACAACGATTAATATAAAGCTTGTTGAGGTTGGTAAGCTGTCCAATACTACTAGGTAGGTCTTTGAGATCACAGTTAATAAGATCAAGCTCATTTAAATTTTTGAGTTGCCCTATGCTGTCAGGCAAGTGCTTGAGCGGGCAATAACTAATAAAAAGCTTAGCGAGGTTAATAAGCTGCCCTATGCTGTCAGGCAGTTCTTCAATCTCACAGTGAACTATATCAAGTACCGTAAGCTTAGTAAGCTGTCCAATGCTGTCAGGTAAACATTGAATCTGACAGCGACCAATGAACATCTTAGTAAGGTTATGAAGTTGTCCAATACTATCAGGTAGCGCTTCGAGTTCACTTTGATCAATAAAGAGTTCAGTAAGATAACTCAGTTGCCCGATGCTCTCAGGTAATGCGACAAGTTTAGAGTGACTAATAGACAGTTTGGTTAGATTAGTGAGCTTACCGATATTGGGCAGTAAATGACTTGAATATATGCCACTGATAGTTATATCTACTAGATTTGTAAGGTTGGTAAGCTCATCGGGTAGATAGGCTATTCTATAGACGTCTTTTGAGTGTTGCTCATCATGTTCAGGCTCTAAGATCTCTAGCTTTTTTAGGGCTAGCAATGATTCTTTATCACGAGGGATTTCGGACTCTTTAAGCTCAAACTCATCTGCCCACGCCCATATTTTCTCGATCCAGTTGTCATCAGAATCTAACGTTTTATTAGCAATAGCAGACTGATGAATGTCTTGGTGATCCTTATTGTTTGGAGTCATAGCTTTATTCCTTCTAACGATTTGAACTATTTTTTCTGTGTCAGAATAATATCGGTGTCCTGACGTGAGTTATGGATCTCAGCGCGACCTATAGTTGAGAGAGCTTGTAGCTAACTTGAGAGGGGTTTTTTACCACTCATGACCTGAAGAACAAAGCTTCCAGAGGCTGTGATCAGTAGGAAACCGTGAAAGGCTTCCATCGCGGCCATAAATCGTAGATGTCCAGTAGGCATGAGATCGCCTCGCCCAAGCGTTGTGAAGTTAACTAGCGAGAAGTAAAAGTAGTCCATAAAATTAAGGGAGCTACTATCGCTAGATGAGGACGATACGAGGTTACCGATTTCAAAGCCGTAAACAGCAATCCAAAAGCCAGCAGCGTAAAGCAAGGCCTCGAACGTGTGAGCAATTACAATTGAGCCGACTGCGACTCCAAGGCAATGTCCTATATGGCGAGACGGCGTCACAAACTGTGACGAGAGTTTTAATGCGCCGTAATGTATTGCTGTGCAGACAGCGATCAGAATTGCTGCCATTATAATTGCCAGAATCACTTTTTATCCTTTTTGAGGAAGGAACGACATTAAAGGAAGATTACCCTATTTATTTTAACTAATCCTGTATAATTTTTTCACTATAGCTAACGACTACGCATAAGCACTAGAGTCTATTCAGATAGGTCATTACGCAGTCATTTGAATCAGTCAGCATATGTAGTAACAATCCTAGACCAATTATTCTATAGGGCTTTGGTAGAAATAGCATAGCCGCATAAACTGCCATTGCATAGTAAGTATGTAATGGATGAAAATTAATACTACAGCGATCAGGTAAGAAAACAGGTGTTGCTAGCAAGTGATCTAAATCTACCAGCATGGTTGCTAAAAGAATCAAATATACTCGTTTGTAATCATCACGAAAAAAAGTATAGGCAATAATCAACGGCATGCCAAAATGCAGGAAGTAGTGGATAACGGTTTGGATCATCATCTTTCCAATTCAGCATGATGTTTTATTGATAAGTTGGTATGCAGAATAATTAAACTAGTAAACGTTACTTAAGAAGCCAAAGCTACATGTTCATGCTATGTTCAGACTTGAAAAACAGGCGCAAAGCCACCCCCTGGTGTGCGAAAGTTAGTCGCTTGGCCTTGATAGATACGCCCAGCAGTTAGTAGCAGCTGTCCTGCATAGGTATAAAGACGTATATCTACCTTTCTAGTCGTCACCACATCATCAATCTTTATTGATCGCTCTGTAGCAGGGATAAAGGTCTGCGCAATATAGCTTTCATCTAAAATAGTCTCGAATACGCGGCGGGTAATCTTGCTGCCACGGTAAACGCCCTTACTACCATAACCAGCTACTGGCTTAAAAAACAATTGTCTCCGAGTACGCCATAATTCTGCTGCATCCTCTTTTGTAACCATTCTGGTAGTTGGTACTGACTTTTTTAGATATTCTGCATCATCATCACCTAGTCCCCACGACTGCAAAGTTTGCGTATCGGATAGTAAAGTCAGGTTGCGCTTATTAGCGAATATAGCATGGGCATGCGGATTGGGGGTTACTACTACCGCACCCTCTAAATAGGCACTTTTAAGCACGGCGTGGTTGGGGTTTTCAAAGGCGAAATCGACTAACCGATTATAGATCATATCAATGGGCTTGCTATGAGCTGTCAGTACACCATCAGCATAGTTAAGCTCAGACGGATCGAGTATAACGGTATCAATGCCTTTAGCTTGAAGTAGTTGGCAGGCCAGCTGAAACTCCAAATACATGAACTGGCTTTTGGGCTCATTATCCACAATAGCAATGCGATTGGGCATGCTAGTTGCCGATTGTCGCTGCCATTCTTGTATGAACATATTAGCGACCGCTTCTTCAAACCCATCAAGCATTTTAGTAGTAGCAACACTTTGCTCTGAGGGGCGACAGCAGTGTTTTTGTGCGCGGGCAAGTGCTACGTTTAAAAATGCGCCTCCAGCATTGGTATTGATCTCAATAAGCTTGGGGTCATCGCTCCCTAAGTGAAAGTCATAACCCATAAAGGCCCCTATTGGCCCCGGATCGAAAGCCGCGATATTGGGTGCCCACGACAGTACTTGCTGTTGATATGACGGTAGTCTAGCAGTCGACTCAATAGCTGCGATGATTCGCACCATTGCTTCTATCTCTGTCTTAGGGACAAACACCGGTGTCGCTGAAAACAGCTTATTAAGCTCATTGGCTCCTAGTGGATTATCTCTTGTGTTTACTAATTGATCTTGCAGGCTGTTATTAAGCGCTTTACGATCTAAAGTACGGCAATAGCACTCTTGATTAAGCTGATTTGCCAGATTATCATTCGTTTTGTTTTTATTATTAATTAGGGATTCCATTTAAATCTCATTACTAAGTTGAATGTACTGATAGGGTTTAGGGGACAGCCAAAATAAAAAAAGTGTCTTAAATGTTTAAGATAAGGTTATTTTTATAGTTACTTTACGAAATAGTCATTTTGCAAGATACTTAATTTGCAATATATCTAGTTTATAAATTAGCTACTTTGCAAGGTTATACGGTTTTACGCTCTTCTTTAATGAGTACTTTCGCTAAAAACAAACCTAACTCGAACAGTAGCCACATTGGAATCGCGAGCAATAGCATTGACACCCCATCGGGCGGTGTGACTACCGCTGACACAGCAAAACAACCGACGATGATATATCGGCGCTTACTCTCTAGACTCTGAGTGGATATGATACCGACCATTATCAATAATAAAGTAACCACTGGAATCTCAAAAGTCAGTCCAAACACCATAAATAGCTTGAGGGCAAAGCTCAGATAACTGTCAATATCGGTCATTGGTATAACGTTCTGCGGAGCGAACATAATAAAAAATTTCAATACCCCTTTGAGTACGACAAAGTAGGAAAAAGCAACACCAGCATAAAATAGAAATATCGAAGATAGCAGTACAGGAATGGCAATTTTCTTCTCTTTTTTATATAAGCCGGAAGCTACAAATGACCAAATTTGATACAGGATATAAGGCATTGCTAAAAATGCGGCGACGAATATCGTTAAGCGAATGGGTGCCATAAAGTTTGACGTTATATCAGTGGCAATCATGGTCGAATTGATGGGTAACTGCGCCACTAATGGGTCTGATAAAAGATTATAAAGCTCGCGTGAAAATCCCACCAATACTAAGAATATAATTAAGACGACCACGCATATTCTTATTAAGTGCGTACGCAGCTCGATTAAATGTCCGGTAATAGGCATATCGCCAAGCGTACCTAACGTATCTCCAGACTCACTATTCTGTGTTGTATCTGTTGGCGCCTCAAACTCTATATCTGTTATTTTTTCTTGTCGACTTTTTTGCCGTTTAAATAGGCTCACTGATCCGCCTCCTGTTTAATGAACGAGGAGGTAGTATTCTGTTGATGGTCTTTATCATAAGGGGTGATTGACTGATGTGAAGCGTCTAGGCTTTGGTTCTGTGACTGCTCAAACTTTTGCATACTGCCACGCATTTCTGCTAATTCGCGCTTCATATCCGACTCGGTCTGACGGATTTTCGCAAGTTCATTTTGCATTTGTTGACGTGTTTCAGCTAGATCAAGCTCAGCTTCTATTTCAGATTGTAGAGTGGATACTGTACGGCGCAGTTTGGCATACCATTGCCCAGCGGTACGTGCAGCTTGTGGTAGTTTTTCTGGGCCCAAGACAATTAAAGCGATGACTCCAAATAACAGTAATTCGGAAAATCCAATATCAAACATAACAGTCACATATATTAATAGACTACTTAGTGCCGCTATTTATAAGCGGCGCGCTTCATACTTTAGGCTGGTCATCAGTGGAAATAGGGCCGATTTCCATATCATCAGCCTGATTACCTACACGCGTATTTAAATCATTACTTGCAGCTGGCGTACTATTTTCATGGCTAAGCACATGATTTTTGCGAGCATTCTCGGGTTCTTCATCTTTGACCGCTTCTTTAAAACCCTTCACCGCACCGCCTAAATCTTTACCTGCATTTTTAAGCTTGGCAGTACCAAATACGACCACCACTACGACCAATAAAATCAGCCAATGTGTAATAGAAAAGCTGCCCATAACGGTATCCTTATATTTTGTGATCTTGTTTAGACCAGTATGTGTCAGTGTGCTTTAGAACACTTTTTACCGTACCAGAATTATAGTTTCAAACGGCGCAATCGCAGCGCGTTAGCAATCACCGAGAATGACGACAAGCTCATCGCTGCCGCTGCTATCATCGGACTGAGCAGAAGCCCAAATATGGGATAGAGCACACCTGCGGCAATAGGAACACCAAGTGCATTGTAGATAAAGGCAAAAAACAGATTCTGTCTGATATTGCGCATGGTGGCGTGGCTAAGCTTATAAGCTTTGGCAATGCCCATTAAATCACCTTTTAGCAGGGTAATGCCCGCACTCTCCATCGCCACATCGGTACCGGTTCCCATAGCGATACCAACATTAGCTTGCGCTAGCGCTGGTGCGTCGTTGATACCATCACCCGCCATAGCGACCAATTTACCGCTGTCTTGCATTTCTTTGACGATACGGTTTTTATCCTCTGGTGAGACATCCGCATGAACTTCATCAATACCTAGTTTATTGGCGACTGCCTGCGCGGTTTTTTCGTTGTCACCGGTTAGCATCACAACTTTTAAACCTGCGTCATGAAGCAGTGAAATAGCCTCTTTAGTGCTTGGTTTAATAGGGTCAGCAACTGAAATAATACCAGCAGCTTTACCGTCTATAGCCACAAACATTACCGTTTCACCGTCTTTTCTACGGACATCAGCTTTAGTGGACAGCTCATTATCAAAACTATTTAGGCTTTCCATAAGCTTAGAGTTACCAATAGCGACTTTCTTACCATCGACCACGGCTTGTACGCCTTCGCCAGTAGTCGAATTAAAGTCAGTAGCTTTAGGAATAATGAGTGATCTTTCTTGAGCTGCTCTAACGATAGCTTCTGCTAAAGGATGCTCGCTAGCGCTTTCTACTGAGGCTACCAATGCGAGGAACTCGTCTTCATCTTGACCTACCTGCGCATCAATTGCGGTAAGCTCGGGCTTACCAGCGGTCAGTGTTCCGGTCTTGTCGACGACAATGGTATCGACTTTTTCCATACTCTCTAACGCTTCAGCATTTTTGATGAGGACGCCGTTTTGCGCGCCTTTGCCGGTACCAACCATAATGGACATCGGCGTCGCTAGACCAAGGGCACAAGGACAAGCAATAATCAGTACCGCAATCGCGTTAACCAAAGCATAGGTCATAGCGGGCTCAGGGCCGAATATCGCCCAGACAATAAAGGTAATGACGGAGCAAATAAGCACGATCGGTACGAACCACCCAGCTACCTTATCTACCAATTTCTGTATAGGTGCGCGGCTACGCTGGGCTTCAGCAACCATTTGTACAATTTTAGATAATACTGAATCTGCTCCAACATTGACCGCTTCGACTAATAGCGTTCCGGTGCCATTTACCGTACCACCAGTCACTGTATCTCCTGCTACTTTTGATACAGGGATTGGCTCACCCGTCACCATTGATTCATCAACATTACTATTACCATCGATCACTGTACCATCTACGGGTAGTTTCTCACCTGGTTTAACCCGTAGCTTATCGCCAGTGACGACCTCATCAAGCGAGACTTCGACTTCTTCACCGTTTTCATCGACACGTCTTGCGGTTGGTGGTGCGAGCTCAAGCAAAGCTCTAATCGCACCTGAAGTTTGACTTCTAGCTTTGAGCTCTAATACTTGACCCAGTAGCACCAAGGTCACAATGACCGCTGCCGCTTCATAGTAGACTCCGACTTGACCAGAGGCATCTCTGAAACTGTCTGGGAAAATATCGGGAAAAAAGGTCGCGACAATACTAAAAATATAAGCAGCGCCTACGCCTATCGCAATCAAGGTAAACATATTTAGATTGCGGCTTTTTATAGACTGCCAGCCACGGACGAAAAACGGGGCGGCGCCCCAAAGCACTACAGGGGTCGCGAGCACTAACTCAGCCCATTGTAAGATCTTTGAGGAGATACCATACTGACTAAAATTAACTACGTTTAAGTCAAACATACCGCTCATCACATATATTAATAGCGGTACAGTCAACACGGTACATATCCAAAAACGACGAGTCATGTCGTCAAGCTCTGAGGTGTCCTCTTCACCGATAGTAAGCGTTTCGGGCTCAAGCGCCATACCACATATCGGACAACCGCTATTTCTAACGTCTCTCACTTCAGGATGCATAGGACAGGTATATACCGTGCCATCGTAATCAGCAGGTACTTTATCGTATTTACCGCCTTTAACAGATTTTACTCCGCTACTATCAGTATCCTTTCCATGACAGCTAGCGTGACTATCATCTTTAGCAACTTCGTCTTCAGGTTTAAGAAACATGCCACATATTGGGCAGTCACTTTTTTCAACATCTCTTACTTCTGGATGCATAGGACAAATATAGACCGTACCGCTATAATTTTCCGGTATCTTGTCGTACTTATCGTCTTCGACAGAATTTACCTCATTACTATTATTAGCATCCGCTCCATGACAATGCGCATGACTATCTTCATGGTTGTTGGATTCAGCAACCTCGTCTTCAGGTTTAAGAAACATGCCACATATTGGGCAGTCACTTTTTTCAACATCTCTTACTTCTGGATGCATAGGACAAATATAGACCGTACCGCTATAATTTTCCGGTACTTTATCGTACTGACCACCTTTGATAGATTTTTCATCGGCAATATGTTTCATAAAACCACTCCTTGAAGACAATAAATATTGATAATAAGTACAACTCTTAAAGCACTATCATCAATCCTCGATTGCTATTCATCTAATCATTAATCTAAAAACCTCTAAAAAATAATTTCTATACTTTTCAATTGGAATTTAGTTTTTATCACGCAAATACTTGAGCAGTGCCATGATTGTTAGTACTAGTACTGCGAAAAATAGTAGGGTGAATAACAAACAGATAAGCATCATAACCCAGCCCATGCCATACATCATTGAGCCGTTCATCATGCCATGCATTGACCCATTCATTATGATTTCTCCTCAGTCTAAACTGTGATCACTCCAACTCTTCAATTAATTTTTACTCAAATTGAAAAGGTTTGCTGACTATTAATACACTAATACCTTCGACCTATTTTGCGAACCAACGATATAGTGGCACGAACAAGATGGAGAAATACCAACCGTAAAGATATGATTCTACAAGTCCAATTAGAAAACCTGTCCATGTTAACCACTCAAAGCCAGGTAGTAGAGGTGCCCAAGCTTCGTGCATCGCTATCTGTTCGGGTGCGAGTAAACCAAACCCTATGCATAATAGATAACTAATAAGTAGAAACAACGATACACTATTGCCAACAGGGGCAATCCTTAAAGTACTTGTTGTTAAGTTTGATTTGACCATCTTAGTAATCCTCACTATTGTATGATGTGGTTCAAGCTCAAGATAACCAATCGTATCTAACCATGCTAACTCTAAGGATTTGTATGAATTAAAGCTTTATCCTGTATTGATATTACTTTTTAACTCGTGCGGCGGCGGCAAGTTGACGCCATTGACCCCATTGAGGAATAAACATTGGCACTTGCTGTTTGTAAGCAAGGTAGTCTTTACCAAACTCTTCAAACATATGCCGTTCCTCACGTCGAGCTAACCATGTGTATACAAGCACAATCACTGGAAACAGACCGATTGAAAACAGAGTTGGCCAATGCACCACACCCTCACCGAACAGTGCAATAAACAACCCGGTGTACTGAGGATGACGTACGTAGGCATAGAGTCCATCAGTTACTAAACGATTTTCCCCTCGTGCTTTGTGGACTTGGCGCCAACCTTGAGCAAAAAGACCGACTCCTAAAAATGCAATAGCATAGCCGAGTAGCATTGAGATCATCATGCCTGTCTCACCTAAACCAACAAGGGTCGACCATAAGCTAGCGCTGACATATTGGCTGTCCAAACCAAAAAACCGTACTAATAAATATATAGTGAGCGGAAAGCCATACATTTCTGCGTAAAGTGCAATAATGAAAGCCTGAACTACACCAGCACCCGCCCATTCACGCCAGTTCTTTGGTGCGAAATAACGGTAAAAGAACCAAGAAATCAGAACAATAACAATTAGTGCGAGACCCCAAGTTCCAGCGTGATTAAATGACTCATTCATAGCTTACTTTCCCTGTTGTCTTTATGAATATCGTATTGCATGAAATCAATTCTTGAAGATAGTAAGCAGACGCTTAAATCTATGCAATTTTTAACCAAACAATTTTCTGTAAACTCTTTGATGTTACTGTCAATGATGGTCTGCAAGCGTATCTTTTTCGATAGCTTTTTTCCTCGCTGAAGATTTCAGGTAAACCTGCTCAGCCACAGCAATCACTACAATAGTGACGACTGCTACGCCAAGTACGAATGGATCTGAGTTTAGTTTAATCCAGACAAAACCGCCGAGAACCAACAGGTCAAGAAGTATGGCCACTATAGGCACCCACATCACCGCCTTTATATCCTGACGAAGGTATCGCAAAACACCCCAATGAATGGCGATATCCATAATTAGATAGAAAACAATGCCAAGCGCTGCAATTCGTGATAAGTCAAATAACGTCGTAAAAGCTAAACCCAACACCACAGTATAGACCAACGTATGTTTTTGAACGCTTCCCGGCATTCCCAAATGACGATGAGGCACCAGCTTCATCTCAGTCAACATAGCAAGCATACGAGAGACTGCGAAGATGCTAGCAAGGAGGCCGCCAGCGGTAGCTACCATTGCGATTGCAACTGTGAACCATAGACCATAGTCGCCAAGTGCTGGGCGTGCGGCGGCAGCCAAGGAGTAATCTTTAGTTTCGATGATTTCGGCAAGAGATAGATTACTAGACACCGCGAAACCGACTAGAGTGTAAATAACTACGCATATTGCGATTGATATTACAATGGCACGGCCGACGTTGCGATGAGGATTTTTTACTTCCGAGCCACTGTTGGTAATCGTGGTAAAGCCTTTAAATGCCAGTATGCCTAGCGCCGTTGCGCCAAGAAAGTCACCAACAGTATTAGTGTCACCTAATGTAGAAGAATCAACTGCAAAGCTATCAGCTAGCCAGATACCAACCAACCCGAATATAAGAATACCGACAATTTTTATAATACCGATAACCGATGCAACCCCCTGAATCCAACGATTACCAAGTAAATTGATAAAGAACGCAGCAAGAATAAGCGCGGCGCCAAGGATGGATACCATGCGACCGCTGTCATCGCCACCGAATAACTGCATAGTGTATGACCCGAACGTCCGGGCCAAAAAGCTCTGCGCTATAACCATGGAGAAATACATCAGCATGGCATTAAATCCAGTCGGTAAACGATCTCCGTATGCCTGATGCAGGTACATTGCAACACCGCCAGCCGACGGGTAAGCGTTAGAGATTTTGATATAAGAATAGGCACTAAAAGAAACAACGATTGCGGCGGCTAGAAAAGCAAGTGGGAAAAGCGAACCCGTCATCTGAGCCATCTGACCGGTCAGAGCGAAAATACCAGCACCGATCATGACACCGGTACCTAGCATAACTGTTCCTGATAATGTCAAACTATCCTTCTGATAGCGAGTCGTTCTATCTTGCTTCATACTTATTCGACCTTAATCTATTTCTTCGTAGAACTTCAGTTTTACAGGTTATTTTTGAAGTAAGGAGTAGGTATAGTTAGAATTAAAAGACGCGATATAGTAAATAGTTTTTAAAGAAGAGCTTACTTATTGGTATCATAATATATTATTCCAACTCATCAATAAGTGCTTGCATCTCACCGATTTCACGCTTTTGTGCTTCGATAATGTCATCAGCAAGCTGACGTACACGTGGATCTTCGATATCAGCACGCGAACTGGTCAAAATAGCAATCGAGTGATGCGGTATCATCGCCTGCATCCAATCCACTTGATCGACCGTTTGTTGTGATCTAACGCCCCATAAACCAAAGGCAAATAGCACGACACTAATCCCATAAACCATTAGATTGACCTTAGTCTTTTTATACATATTGGTCATAAAGGCGAGCATAATAATAGCCATCATAGCGCCCATATATAACGCCATATAAGCTCTGGTTTCGCTAAAATAAACGTGATCCCATTGATAAGTATTAAAATACATCATGATAAACATCACGACTGTCGATGTTAAAATCATGATTGTGAACTTTACATAAGGGTTCATTTGCTTCTGTTTATTATCCATATGGTTATTCATATTCTTGTCCTTAATTTAGTAAAAAGGCACCTAAATAAAGAGGTGCCTTTTTTTAGAGCTAGTGTTATAAACTGTTGTTACTTACATGGTTAACACTAGAACCAAAATTTCACACCAGCTGTAACGCTACTAGAATCAACAGCTTCGTCTTCTTGACGTCGCAAATCTCTTGCGTTGCCTAAAGCGGTCTCATAGCTGATACCCACATAAGGCGCTAGCTGACGACTGAATGTCTCATAAGCCAGCCTAACTTCAGCTTCAAACTCATTAAATCCTTTAGTAATACCGTTATCGGTATCATCTTTACTAAAGGCAGTCAGCTCCAGCTCTGGTCTGACTACCCAATGTTGATCTAAGCGCCACTCATACTCCGCACCTAGATCTAGACGAACTTGCCCATCAGTATATAAATAAGCTCTAGCATCGGTTTCGATGAAGTAAGGTGCAGTGCCTGCAATACCAGCCATCACGGCAGATTTATCATTTTCGGTATCATAAGCAACACCGGCTTCCCCATTCCAAAAAATACTAAGTGGCTTCCAGTAAGATAGTGAGGTTAAGCTATCAATTTCTTTATCATCTTTAGTTTGGATACTACCTTCGCTACGTAGCGTTACGCGGTTGCTGTCTGTACCGTACCACGTATCAAACTCATAATTGATTTGATCATCGTCAAATTGATAGCCCAGATCGTCTACTGATACGCCCCATAACGGTAAGCTACCCATCATCACAGGCTTACCAAAGCGACCATAGGGAACACCGTTTGAATAGTCAGGACTGCGAGCATCAGCTGGAGCTTTACCACCTTGCATACCTGACATATCCATACTGCCATGGTCCATGCCTGACATATCCATGCCACTGTGATCCATATCCGACATGTCCATACCAGACATATCCATTTTGCTGTGATCCATATCCGACATGTCCATACCAGACATATCCATTTTGCTATGATCCATATCCGACATGTCCATATCTGACATATCCATGCCACTGTGATCCATGTTCGACATGTCCATATTCGACATATCCATGTTGCCGTGATCCATATCGGGCATGTCAGCGGCATTTGCTACAGGTGACAGTAATAACAGCAAAGATGATATGCCAATAAACGGTAGACCTACTTTATACATTTTCATAATAAGGCTCATATTTAAAGGGTTAAATGACGGCAACTTCTCGAAACATGCCCGCTTCCATGTGATACAGCAGATGGCAATGCCAAGCCCAGCGCCCCGCCTCACCTGTGACATCGAAACTAATCTTTTGCGCTGGCTGCACCATTATCGTATGTTTGCGAACTTGAAAATCGCCATCAGGCGCGCGCAAATCGCTCCACATACCATGCAGATGCATAGGGTGGTTCATCATAGTGTCATTGACTAAGGTAATACGCACACGCTCGCCCGGTTTGATATTAACAGGCGGTGCGTCCTTAAACATAATACCGTCTAACGCCCAGATATAGCGCTCCATATTACCTGTCAGATGTATTTCAATCTCTCTGGTAGGTTTGCGCTGCTCTGCCATTATCTCATCGCCGACAGAGCGCAACTGACTATAATTCAAAACCTTTCTATCAATGTTACGCAAATTAATACCCGGATCATCGAGATTCATCCGTGGACTATCGACGCGCATATCGGACTTAAAGTCATATTCTGTTTTGGCATGTTTAGCGTTATAGCCATTCGATCCCATGGCGCCCATCATGTCGGCCATCGTCAGCCATTCGATTTTGTCCATAGCAGGCGTTGCCGCACGAGCGCCTTTTTTGGTAGCAAGCGTTGTCGCAACATAGCCTGACCGATCTATGTTTTGGGCAAATATGGTATGCGCGTCACGGGTTGGGGTGACGATGACGTCATAAGTCTCAGCCACACCGATGCGAAAATCATCGACATCAACGGGCGCGACATCATTACCATCGGTGCCGACCACTTTTATTTTGAGCCCTGGAATGCGCACATCAAATATGGTCTGCGCGGAGCCATTGATAAAGCGTAGTTTGACCGGCTGACCGGCTTTGACCAATTGCGACCAGTTAGCCGCTGTCGTTTTACCATTCATAAGATAAGTAAACGTGGTCTCACCAGATAAATCAGTAAAATCAGTCGGCATCATGCGCATCTGGTTCCACATTTTACGCTTATCATAAGCGGCTTCTAAATCCGTTGCTGCAATATCAGATAACAGTTTTTTAAAATCTGGCAAATGGTAATTATCAAAGTCAGCACGCTGCTTAAGCAGTTTTAGCAGATTATGCGGATCGCGATGCGTCCAATCACTAAGCAGGATAACGTGATCTTCCTCGATAGGATAGCGTTCGCGCCCTTTAGGTTCAATCACAATAGCCCCGCGCATACCGGTCTGCTCTTGGAAGCCAGTATGCGAGTGATACCAATAAGTGCCTGACTGTGTCAGTTTAAATTTGTACGTGAAGGTGCTACCCGCAGGAATACCATCAAAGCTGATACCCGGTACGCCATCCATCTCAAACGGCACTAAGAGGCCATGCCAGTGAATAGAGGTCGACTCATTCAGCTGATTATGGACTCGAATGGTGACCGTATCGCCTTCTTGCATCTTAAGCGTTGGCGCAGGCAGTGAGTCATTTATCAGCGTTGCCATGCTTGACTTGCCGTTGACCGTTATCATCTTCTCACTGACATAAAGATCAAATTCATTACCCGTTAGTATAGGTACAATGTGATCGGCTCTATCACTATTGACTACGACATTTTGGCTTTTAGTTAAAGCACTATTAGCCATCGTCGGTAGTGTGGATAGCATCGACGCGCCGAGCAAGGTGGATGACCCTGTCAAAAAACGCCTGCGGTTAAATCTGTTTTTATTCATAATATTGACCTAAGTTAATCCATGAAATGAGAGTTGAACTTATATATCTGATAACTTATTAATAGAACTACATCTGCTGCGCTGGCGACTCAATAGCCGCATACACTTGAGTGCTGCCATCCTTGTTCAATTGAATGACTTTATAGGGCATAAATTTATCTTGATATTCCATGCCCGGACTACCAACTGGCATACTCGGTACCGCAAGACCGATGGAATCAGTTGGCGGATTGGCTAGAAACTGTGCCATGTATTTGGCAGGAACGTGACCTTCAAAAACATAACCATTAGTAGTGACGGTGGTATGACAAGAGCGCATTTGCTGCGGGACACCGTAACGCTCTTTAAATAAAGATAAATCTGTAACGTCTTGCGCAGTTGCGCTTAGACCATGACCTTCGGCATAGCCTACCCATTCTTTGCAGCAGCCACAATTAGCATCTTTGTAAACTGTAGCCGAGACGTTTTGTAGAATTGTCGACCCAGTACCTGAATTAGCACTGACAGACATCATTTGCGGTTGTGGTTGCTCTATTTGAGCACTTTTGGTGGCAAGCGTTGGCTCAGTTTGAGTAGAATTTGAAACACTAGTATCGGGCTGACTACAAGCCATTACTGTTGACGTTGCTACTAGTAAAAGAGCAGAAGCTGATACCTTTTTATGTCCATTGCCCATTATATTTATATAGCGTCTCATAACTTACTCCTAAGCGTCTGCTTATCTGTTGAACCTTCTAAAGATTTATACCCTATAACTAAGTGTAGTATAGGCAAAGTTTAAATCCCAAAAGGCAGCACTATTTAGCACTGCGCTTTTATAAAGGAATATGGAAGAATTAATGCTGCATTCCAGCTCCACCTTCTGACATATCCATCATGTCGCTATTCAGTGACATATCCATCATGTCATCATCCAGTCTAGTGGTTAGCATGGTATACTGATTCTCATTTAACTCAGGTAGTGATCTAATAAAAGCGACCATTGCCCACATTCTATCGTCGTCATGAGAAGCACCCCATGCTGGCATGCCTGATGCCATAATACCGTGCTTAATCGCCCAAAAACTTTGCTGAGCTCCTGCATCCGTTTTATAACGATCAACTACTTGCGCATTAGTGAAATTAGGTGGCTTAGGGTATAGGCTCTCACTAAAATCAGTGCTCTCTACCCCAGGAGACAAATGGCAGCCTGCGCACATATCTTTGTAATCGGCACCGCCTGAGCTAATCATCTCTACTTTTTCTAAATCTGGAACAATAATGTCCTTGCTAGCGTAGGCTATTGAACGGGTGCGAGCCGTCTCCAAGAAATTATAAACCAATGGACTATGTCCTTGATCAGCGCCAATATTAATGACACCACTCATAACCACAGTAAAGACACCAACAATAGCGACCACGACAGTGAAAAGTACTCCTAGTAAAAACTTCATGGGTTTATCCTAAAATTCATTTTCTTTAATACCCTACTCTTAGCGTCTACAAATATTTCCTACAAACCCTTATTACTGATTGATGAAACTATCTAGCAGTAATAAAGGATTTATAAAATCAATGTTTAAGAGTCACTTTTATCTGTTACGCAGTGCTTTTGATACATTTGCTTCATTTTACCCATGTTAGCCATCATCGCTTTCATAGCGGGATCGCTCATGTCCATCTTGCTATGATCCATTTTTCCCATCATATCCATATGCTTTTGCATTTTTTCACAGTTCATTTGATCTTTTTCAGCATGCATTTTAGGATCATGTGCTAGAGCTGAGGTTGAAACGACTAGAGCGACGGCAGTGGCTACGATTGCTTTAGGTAAAGACTTTGATTTAAAGAGTGACATGGTTAATCCTTAATTGATTTAGTTGAGGGTACATAAAGCTTTAGGATATTAATTCAGTCTAAAGCATAACTTATTGATTCTGACAGAGAGATGACAGCAAGATGACAATATTGTCATCTTGCTACTTTTATATTTTAATGCTGCACGTATTCATTTAGTATGGCATCAGCATTTCTATCACGATCGCTACCATATTTTTTTATAAAATACTTTTCAGACTGCAGATGTTGATCTTGATGCTGAACTTGGCAAGCGACTCGTGCATCAACATAGCTTTTCATTTGAGCATCAGACATCTGCGCGTTATTGTGATCTAGATTTCTGGCAAACGTAGTTAAGTTATCGCAATTATCGATAATTGAAGTGCTTAGATTGGTAGTATGCGCATTAGCTGCTGATATACCGATAAGCATCGAAGCGGATAGCAGCACCACTTTTTTGAATGAACGATAGCTTTTCATATAACATCCTTAATAAATTATTAAATATTGAAACTAATTACCTGTAGTAATAATTCATAGTAGCTACTCGTATCAAGAATGAGCCGCTATGTACTATAGGTATAGATTAACAAACGAAGACTGACCATTTGATGACGAGCGCATGACATCTTTGTCAGATACCAGTCCGTTTTGTCATTTATATTGATTTGGGTATTATAAAATCATAATTATATTGAAGGATTACTATGAAAGTACTACTAGTAGAAGATGAATTAAAACTCGGCGAATATGTAAAAAAAGGCTTAAGTGAAGCAGGCTTCATTGTTGATCATCAGCTGACAGGTTTAGATGGCTACCATGCTATGATGACTGAAGAGTTTAGCGTGATACTCATGGATGTTATGCTGCCTGATGTTAGCGGTTTTGAGCTAGTACGTAATTACCGAGCGGCTGGCAAGCATACGCCAGTGTTATTTCTAACCGCAAAAGATGATTTAGATGACAAAATCAAGGGGATTGAGATTGGCGGTGATGATTATCTGACCAAACCTTTTGCCTTTGCAGAGTTAATAGTCAGGATAAAAAGCTTATTACGACGCGCCAATCAAGCCGACTATAAAAGTACGCTCATGCAAATAGCGGATCTCAAAATGGACATTGCCAAGCGCACTGTACATAGAGGAGACACGCCCATTAAACTAACCGCAAAAGAGTTCTCCCTATTACAGTTTCTATTAGAGCGCCGCGGTGAAGTATTACCACGCTCAATCATTGCTTCACAAGTATGGGATATGAACTTTGATAACGATACTAATGTGATTGATGTGGCAATAAGACGTCTGCGTATAAAAATAGACGATGAGTTTGATACCAAGCTAATTCATACTGTGCGTGGCATGGGCTACCGATTAGATGCTGTCGACGTTTCAGCTAGTAATAAAGCTGCCAGCGAAACGGAAGATAGCCAATATGATAAATAGATTGGACAATCGACGCTTACCCTTACTATGGCGAACTGTGTTTTTATTGACGATGTTTGTCGTTTTATCGCAGTTGATAATCTATATCTGGGTACAGCACTCTGTTAAAGGCCATTTTGAGCAAATGGATGCTGAAATCATTACCCACGCAGCCTTTAATCTACGTAAGCGCGTAACAGAGGCGGATAACCAAATAGCCTCTCAGACACTACCTAAGCCTCAAAGTCCATCAAACACTCAACAACCGCTAAGCTCGAAAGCTTCTTCAAATCTACTTCCTACAATAGCCACAGAAAATGATGATCACCTGCATTCATCAGCGCTAGATTACGATCTAAAAACTATCATTGCTGATAAAGAGGGGCGATTGCTATCTAGTACTCCCAAAAACTTTGCTAATGAATTAAGTGCCGACTTTAACCTATTATCATTACAGCAAAATCATGATGACAGACAGTTTGTAATAAATATTAAAGACAGACGTTATCGAGCTATGGTTATTGGAGACGATGACATGCTTGCCCTTATCGCCTTACCCATTGACGTGCATCATCAGTATTTATTACAGTTTAACCGTCAACTTAGTCTGATCCTATTTGCCATCACACTACTGTTGGTTTCAATAGCAACCTTAAGCGTGTATTGGGGTTTTGCCCCTTTATCCACTATCGTGCAAAGGATGAAAGGTATTCATCCTGAAAGATTGAGCGAAAGAGTAATAGTTAGTGATATGCCATTAGAGCTAAGACCTTTAGCAGAATCCTATAACTCGATGATGGCTAAGCTTGAAAGCAATTTTGAGTCGTTGTCGCGATTTTCAGACAATATCGCGCATGAGCTACGCACGCCAATAGCGACGCTGATTACGCAAACGCAAGTCATGTTAAATAAGCCTAGAGAGGAAGAGGAATATGTCGAACAATTACATCAGCAACATGACACCTTAGAGCAATTATCGGCGATGATTAACAACATGCTACTGCTAGCAAAAACCCAAAAAGGACTGAGTGATTCGCAAGTGACTACTGTAGATACTGAGGTCCTAATCAATAAGCTGTTAGATTACTTTGAAATGATTGCCGAGGATCGTAAAATAACTTTTGTAAAATTAGGAGATTTTAAGGCAGTATTAGGCGATGAAGGTTTATTGCAAAGGCTATTTGCTAATCTGCTATCAAACGCGATCTACTACGCCGCTAGTAATAGCGTCGTCACAATATCAGCCACTGTCAACACTCCAAATACTTCCGTTAATAATTATAAGATGCTTGAAGACGATCAAAGTAACACTCAAACCGCGAAGCAATCTTGGCTAGAGATAACTTTTACTAACCTTCTAGAAAAACCTCTAAACCAAAGCGAAGCAGATCGATTGTTTGAGCGCTTTTATCGTCATGATAAAACTAGCCAGCACCATTCAGGATCAGGTTTGGGTTTATCTATCGTTCAGGCTATTGCTAATGCTCATAAAGGGACGGTCAATATCACTAACAAAGATGAGTATTGTTTTGAAGTTACTGTAGGATTATTGATTGCTAAGTAGCATACACCTCAATATCCTAGTGTTCAAAATATTAATAATATGTAGACCTACTATAGGTCTATTTTATTTTGATAAGTCGAAAGGCTCTGAATGCTATTATTCATATAGTGTATAAGGCTAGATTATGAAGTCTAATTTTCTTAGGTGATGTTGTTGATATGGGGGTATGAACAAAATGCCACTTTTATCTTTTTTAGTATTGACTGCTTTGGGTTCTAGTGTTTGGACAACTGTACTGACGCTTGCAGGTTACCACTTCGGCAAAAACTACGAGGTTATAGAGACTGCGTTAGCACCCTACTCAAAGATTTTTTTATCGATTGCTATAGTAATTATAATTAGTTGGTTTATTAGGCGTCGACTAACCAGCTAAAGTAGAGGCAATATGCATCCTTAAGCTTATTATCTAACTATTTATTTTTAAGAATATATTATCTTCTTAAAGCATTACTCAACCCAAATATCTTAACGTCTTCTTAACAGGCCTCTTGTTATCGTAAGGAATCAAACTCCTTACCATCCTGTTGAGAAGCCTAGTTATGTCAACCTCTCAAGCACTTAGCACTGAAATCACCAAAGCTCCTACCCAAAAAAGCTATCTAAACAGCATTTTTAATCATGAAATTAATCTTAACTATCTGATTATTATCATTGCGCTCTATTTAGTCGCTACTGCAAATTTTGGTTTTTTCGCGCAAGTGCTTAGCATTTACCCTTTTGGTAATAACGTTGGCTTCATGGTTTCTATCACAGGCTTATTGTTCGGCTTAATGTGGCTGCTTTTCCAATTATTTTGCTATCGTCCTATTGCTAAACCAGTGCTCATCGCTATGGTAATGATAGCGGCCGTATGTGGCTATTTTACTGACGCTTATGGCACTATTTTCGATACTAATATGCTGATCAATAGTATACAAACCGATCAAGGTGAAGCGATGGGGCTGATGTCGCTAAGCTTCTTTATACGAGTGTTCCTGCTAGGCGTTATACCCGCAGTTATTATTGCTAAAATCCGCATAAAAAGAGTACCTTTACGTCGAGCGCTATGGCAAAAAGCGTTAACCTTAACCTCATCTATCGCCTTAATGGCTGTCTGCCTACTGCCCTTTGGCGATCAATACGCCACCTTTTTTCGTCAGCATAAAATGGTTCGTAGTTATGCTAATCCTATTACCCCTATTTATTCGGTTATCAAATTAGGTACCGACTATATCGATGAATTGCGTCGTCCGGATACTTTGACCCTGCATGCTACAGACGCCAAACGTATAACCCCTACTGCTGGTACTAGTGCAGCAAAACCTAAACTCATGGTATTTGTCGTTGGTGAAACGGTTCGTGCCGATCATATCGCTCTTAATGGCTACAAGCGCGACACTACGCCTTTACTTGCTAGCCAGCCAAATATCTATAGCTTTAGAAATGCGACCTCTTGTGGCACGTCCACCGCTTATTCCGTACCTTGTATGTTTAGTTATGCTAATCGAGAAAATTATGATTACAATACGGCAGACTATAATGAAAATGTACTAGATACCTTGAACAAGCAAGGCGTCAAAGTTGTTTGGCGAGACAATAATTCGAGCTCTAAAGGAGTAGCTAATAGAGTAACTTTTGAGGACTTTAAGACGCCTGATGTTAATCCAAATTGTGATGAGGAGTGTCGTGATATTGGTATGCTTGACGGTTTTGATACTTTAGTTAAGTCAGATACAGGAGTAACAGCAGACGGCTCTGCTAAAGACACCCTTATTTTATTGCATCAAATGGGTAATCATGGTCCCGCTTACTACAAACGTTATCCTAAGGAGTTTGAAGAGTACAAACCAGTATGCATGACGAACGAGCTTGCTAAATGCGATGATCAATCCGTCATCAACGCTTATGACAATGCCATTCGTTATACAGATTATTTCTTAAATAACGTGATTAATACGCTCAAAAAGTATGAGCAGGACTATGATGTGGTAATGGTATATATTAGCGATCATGGCGAAAGTTTAGGCGAGAATAATATTTACTTGCATGGCATGCCCTACGCTATCGCACCTGATGCGCAAAAGCAGGTGCCTGTCATCATTTGGTCGCCTACTAGCAATAATATTGATAAAAGTAGTCTCATTAGTACGATTAATCAGCCCGTGTCACATGACTTTATTACGCCAACTTTACTTAACTTTTTCGGTATTACTACCGATGAGGTAGCAGCAGCGCCAACCTTTTTTAAAACTATCCATTAAGACCTTCAACCTAGGCGCTACTAATATTTATACAAGAGACTATTATGTACAAGATACTTATCATCGAAGACAATCCCGATATCGTCGCCAATATTTATGCCTTTTTTGAACCAAAAGGTTTTGAGCTGGACAACGCTCATAATGGCATTAGCGGCTTAACACTCGCCGCGAATAATCGCTATGACGTTATTTTATTAGATGTCATGCTGCCGGGTATGGACGGCACCAAGCTATGTAAAAAACTGAGAGAAGAGCTACATAATAAAACCCCTGTATTGATGCTGACGGCTCGTGATACGATTTTGGATAAAGTCGCAGGCTTCGATAGTGGCGCTGACGATTATCTGGTCAAGCCTTTTTCACTTATTGAGTTGGAATCACGTATCAAAGCGCTTATCCGTCGAAATCAGGATGAGCATTTTGAGCACAGCTTAGCTGTCGGACCATTATCCTTAAATGCTAATGAGCACACGATTAGACGAGAAGGTAAATCACTAAAACTGACACCGACAGGGTTTAAAATTTTAGAAACATTAATGAATGCGTCGCCACGAGTCGTCAGTAAAAGTGAGCTTGAGGAAAAGGTATGGGGTGAGGATATTCCAAGTAGCGATGCGCTACGGACTCATATGCATAGTGTACGCGTACAAGTCGACAAGCCATTTGCCAGACCTATGATAATGACGATGCCTGGAGTGGGTTATCAGATAATTAATCCGGATAAAGTATAAAATATTCTTGTACGATTTAGCGACTCAGCCTGATTGAGAGTCGTGTTAGTGATATCTACTATTCCCTTCTTACCGCCTTCTACTAGAAGTAAATACCATGTTCAGCATCGACTCCATCGCCAATAAATTTCGACTGTCATATTTTCTATTTGCCATACTACTGTGTGCGACATTCGTCAGCATTTTTGTGTACGCTGAGACAAGGATGGAGCAAGAGTTGGTCAAAGCTCGTTTGCTACAACAGCTAGAGCTTAGTCAAGAAAAGGACGGCGATCAGCCTATTTATACGGCAAAACCTGGCATCACTATTTATCGTTATAATCATGCACCTGATAATTTAAAAGCTTTGGCAACCGAGACAGTGCAAGAGATGCCCGTAACCGTGCCCACCAAAGGTGGCGATGTTAGAACGGAACTGCATTTTTTTCACTATCAAAAAAATAAGCAAAACTATATTTTGAGCTATTTAGAAGACACTGAGATGGTAATGGGGAACTACCCTGTCCTTGCCATCTTTGAGCACCTAGAAGATATCTTTGCTAATGCCTTGAGAGTTGCCGTTATTTTAAGCTTACTAATTGCCGCAATATTTTCTCAGCTATCCTCTAGGCAAATTACTAAACCTTTATTAGACTTAAAAAAAGCAGTAGAGACCGATCATCAAAATTTAACCGAATTGACCCATTTGCCCTCCGAGGTTGGCGTATTAGCACGCGCTATTGATGAGAAGAATCATAAGCTTGAGCAGTATCTCAAACGTGAGCAGCTATTTACTGGAGATGTTAGCCACGAGTTGCGCACGCCTTTGACGATTATCATGGGTGCATCAGAAGTACTGGCTTCCCAGTTAGAAGGCGATAGCCGTTTGAGCGAGTTTACTAACCGTATTAGCAATACGGCCAAAGAAACCTCTGAGATTATCAGCGCATTATTACTACTCTCGCGTGCTCCTGAAAAACTGGACGCTCCGCAAACCTCTATCAATAACATTGCTAACAATGAGGTGGAGCGCTTGAAATACTTGCTACGGTATAAGACTGTGACTTATGCAGTAGTCGCTGAACAAGAGTATTTTGCCTACGTACGACCTGAATTACTAAAAATGGCACTAGGCAACTTAATAAAGAATGCCTTTCAATACACGGATGAGGGTGAGGTAGTTATTATTATTGACGATAAAAAAATCACCGTTACCGATACTGGCTTGGGTATTCCTGAAGCGATGATGCCTCTACTCTATGAAAGGTTTGAGCGTTTAGAGCAAAAGAAAAATGATGGGCAATTAACTGATAAGTTCTCGTCAAAAGATTATACGAGCTATAAGGTTGATGGCACAGGGTTAGGTCTAAGTATTGTTCAGCGCATCATAACGCATATGGGCTGGCAACTTACCCATCAAGCTAATGCTGCAGGCGGTAGTACGTTTAGTATTTATTATAAATAAATTCTACTAATAAACAATCTTTAAAAGCCTAAGACATTACAAGTTAGCAGTACAGTTTAAAACCATTTCTTACTTTTAAAATACACAACGATGGCCACAGTCAATGTTACCATCACACCCCACAAGGCAAAGTAACCCTCATTCCATTTTAACTCAGGCATATAGTCAAAATTCATACCGTAAACGCCTACCAAAAATGTTAATGGTATAAATACCACTGACACTAAGGTCAAGGTACGTATGATTTCATTCAAACGATGGCCCTGAATTGAGAATATCAGATTGGTTTTACTATCAAGCTCAAACAACTCAAAATCAATTTCATCAATCAAATTGTTGGCTTGCTCTTTAAGTTCGGTGAAATACTTACTATCCATAGGAATAATATTAATCGTTTCCAGCTTTACAATGGTATTGCGAAGGCTCAGCGTCGCTTTCTTAAAGTTCAACATGCGACGTTTTTGCTCCTCAACCTTTTTAGTAAAATAAGGCGTTGGATTAATATTGGTCACCTTTATCGAGTCACCGTCAGCATTCAGTAATTTCTCAAACGTCTCTTCATAGTTTGCTATCAATGACTCAATCAACAGAAAAAGCAAATAATCTACTTTTTTGCTTCGAACTTGTCCTTTGCCTTCGCTTAAGCGATCACGAATCCACTGAAAATGATTATTATGATTCTCTTGCAAACTCCATAACATATTTGACGATACAACGAAAATCAATTGTTTATTATCTAGATTTTTGTCATCAGTTTTTAATACTTTTAGAGCGATAAACAGGACATTATCGAGTTCGATAACCTTATTGGCATGCTCATCATCTTGCAATAATTTAATTAAAAAATCATCAAACTGGTTCTGGATGACAACTTGTTTCATCTCATTTAATTCACTCAATCCATAAGTATTGAGCCAAAAAACTTCGTCGCCGTGAGGCTTAAAGTTTAAAATTAAGATATCTTCACAAGGTACTATTGACACTTTTGAAGGTGAATAAGTAATAAGTGTAGTGTTTCGTAAGAACTTTTCTGACATCCCTTCCCCCTATAGAAACTCCTTTAATCAAAATTTAGTAAACTTGATATCTAGAACAAATATTAGCTATGTTAAACGTTTAATAGTCTTTTAATAGTGATTTAACTCAGAAAATTAAGCAATATTTATTATATCTACTCGCTAATCAAACTCTTATTTTCCGCTAAGTTTCCCCTATGTCGTCTCTCGTATTATAGATTCATACCCACAAGGTAGCTGGCAAAACCACTAATGGTGTGTCAGAAATTGATTAATACAAAGGATGACTCTCATGAAAAACTTATCAACGCTAACCAAATCAGCAATCATCGCCCTTACTATTGCAGGCGTAGGTGCAACCGCTATCGCCGCCCCTGCTGCTAATACCAAAGCCGTAACTGGATCAAGTGAAGCTGTCAGCGCTATGCAAAGTAAGATCAGCTTAACGCAAGCAATCGATATAGCTAAACAGAATGCTAAAGGTGATCTAATCAGCGCAGAATTCGATTATGACGACGATGATGATAATGGCAACGGTGCTGTAACGGGCGAGTATGAAGTTGAGTTTGTATCAAACGGTACGGCTTACGAGGTCAAGATCGACGCCAATACTGGCAAAGTCATCGAGACTGAAAAAGAGAAGTTAGATAAAGAAGACATGGCTGAATATAGAGCGCTGATGCAAGCCAAAGTTACGCTAACTAGTGCTATGCAAAAAGCCACTCAAAGCGTAAATGGTAAAGTCATCGGTGTTGAGTTCGAGCTTGAAAAAGGTCAAGCCTTATATGACATCGAAGTTGTCAAAGACAATCAGATATATGATGTGAGCATAGATGCCAATACTGGCAAGGTTCTAAGCAGCCAAGTTGATATGGAGGATGATGGCTAAAAAGTAAGCAAAGCTAAATACTAACTCTTCATTAATAGGATGCAGTAGCCAATACCTTGATAAACAAGGTGTCGGCTATTGCTTTTTTGTATATATTGAATTTTGATATTAATATTGCCCTTTCCAAATAATTTTATAAATATTTTTTATCTTAACGCTTCCTTAACAGCTCCAAGCACATACTGATACCCAAGTGCTAACCAGTGCCCTCCTACACTGGGATCATTACAACAATAAATATATCGGTGATTGCACTTTTTCTTATTTTCACTGTAACTTCAATAGTCAGTAGTAGCCAATACCTTAATCAAACTCGGTATTCGCTACTGCTTCTTATTATATGAAATTCATCTTAACGCGATCTTAACATGCACTGTAATATCATTAAGACCTGCCAGCTATTCTAATCTTAATAAATACTAAGCTATCGATATGAATAATTCCAAGACTACTGCTCTGAGCCACGAACATACAAATCTTGATTATAAAAATCAGCCTGTATCTGATGATACTTTTGTAGCGGATAGTTTTGCAAATGAGGTTAAAGGTAAAAAAGGGTTAGCCCGTATTGTAAAAGCTACGGGGTATTCTATAGATGGTTTTAAAGCGGCTTATAAGTTTGAAGCGGCCTTTAGGCAAGTTATCTGGCTCAATCTCTTATTGTTCACGGTCATTATATTTATGCCTTTTAACGTCAGCGCCAAAATGGTGCTTGTGATTGCTTCATTCTTATCCCTCATTGTGGAGCTTATTAATACGGGTATTGAAGCGAGCGTCGATCATACTTCAACGGATCATCATCCCCTCGCTAAAATAGCCAAGGACGTGGGTTCTGCCGCGCAATTTTTGGCATTATTACTATTGTTCGTTTTGTGGTGCATGGCGTTATCTAATCTTTTATTTTAAAAAGTGCTTAAATTTTTAGCAATTTAATACATTGAGTAAGGTATTTTCATGATTTTAGAAGATAACCCAACTAACTGGATATGGCTTAAGCTTTTTTGCTTAACAATTATTGCCGCTCTAACCTTTGAGCATAGCCAATTTGATATTCGTATTAGTGAGTTTTTCTATAATAATGGTCAGTGGCTGATAGAAAAAGGCGAACAGCCTTACGCTTTTATTTTTTATGATGGTCCTAAAGCATTATTAATCTTGTTGGCTCTCTATTTAATATCCGTATTGGTTATCAAATACAGACAATCTTCAAATATCGCCTCTATCATCGATAACAATAAAACAAGTAAATTTATTGTGCCCTTCTCAATTCGTGAAATAAGTTACTTACTTATTGTTCTTATTGTGGTGCCTTCTACTATCGCGCTATTAAAAAGCGTTACTCATGTGAGCTGTCCTAATCATCTAACGCTTTTTGGCGGGGATCTACCTTATCTTAATCTATGGCAAAATATGCTTGCTAAAACCGATACAAAATGTTTTCCAGCAGCTCATGCCAGCGCAGGATTTTCTTTGTATGGCTTAGCATTTTTACCTACTCTTTATAAGTATCGCTATCGAATATTTGAAATCGTAACCGTATTAGGCTGGACAATGGGCCTATATAAAATGATGTTTGGTGATCATTTTTTTAGTCATACCTTAGTATCGATGTTGGTGTCTTTGACTATAGCTTGTGCGCTGGCCAGCGTGTTTTTTAAGAGAACAGAGCATAATTATGCTTCAAATAACCATCTTCACACCAATCGCTATCAGCACTAAACCGCCCAAAGCTTCTGCCCAACTGCCGAGCCATGTTCCTGACTGGCGTCCTATATAAGCCCCTAAAACACTTAAAATAGCGGTCGTCAATGCGATGATTAAACAGGCAGCATAAGCATTAACTACCAACAGGTTTAACGTAAAGCCCGCTGCCATCGCATCGAGACTAGTCGCTATAGCCAATGACAGCAAGGTTTTATGACTTACATTGATCCGAGTATCGTCACTAACCGAACACGACTCATAAAGCATCTTAATCCCAAGAGCCACTAGTATGATAAAAGCAATCCAAGCAGCCCATTCCGCAAACCAACCGAGCATAGTAGAGCCAAGCGCATAACCAATTAGCGGCATCACCCCCTGAGCAACACCGAAGTATAATCCAATGAGTAACGCCATTTTTATAAACTGCGACTTACCATCGCTTCTATGTGTCGAGCCAAGACCGATTGCAGCCGCAAACGCATCCGCAGCGAGTGCTAACGCCAATAATAGTATCTCAAACATAATAAAATATTACTCTGTATAAGGATTATCGAAAGAGCAACAGCATTATAGCCCAAAAATATGAGTAGCTAACTGAACGCTTATTCTACGCTAAGCTTCTTCTATGTCTTGTTTTGTATGATGGACTCATATCGACACTTCTGACAACTTTGATAATGAGTCGTCAGACATGAACCTTAAATACGGAGTAAACACGATGAAAAAACTATCAACCCTAAGCAAATCCCTACTTATTGCTCTTAGCGTTCTAGGTATTGGTACTCTCGCTGTTGCCTCAGGTCAAATACCTGCTATTTCAGGCGCAAAGACGAGTGACGCAGTCGCGATAGCACAGAGTAAAATCAGTCTAGAGCAAGCCGTCGCTATTGCACAAAAAACAGTCAAAGGAGACTTAATTAGCGCTGAGTTTGACCAAAACGATTATATGGCAAGTGGCGAGTATGAAATCAAGCTTATCAATGATGGAGTGGAGCATGAAGTAAAAATTGACGCCAGTAGCGGCAAAGTTCTAAAATCTAAGCAGGAAAAAATAGATCAAGACGACTTAGCAGAATATAACGCTATGAGGCAAGCCCAAATAACCCTAACCCAAGCCATGCAAAAAGCAACGCAAAGTGTTGGTGGCAAAATTACTGAAGCAGAGTTTGATTTTGATAACGGTATACCCGCTTATGAGATTGAAATAGCTAAAGGGATGGACATAAATAAACTGATAATCGATAGCATGAATGGTCAGGTTGTCAGCAGTCAGTTAGATGATGATTAATATTTTAAAACTTGGTTGAATATAGCTTAACAACGGCTCTACTCTGTACACTAGTATCGATTAGAGCTTTTTAGTTTGAGGACGCTATAAAAAGTGTCACTATAGATAAATATTTTTTAATCCTACTAGGGCGTGTCTTCAATTGGATAAGGCATAAATAATAGTTACAATACCGCATCTACTGAGTCGATGCGAGAAATACAAGTTATGGCAAGAACAGTACTAACAGATACGCTTTGGGATCAATTGCAATCAACAATGACACAGCATGGCTGCTATCAAACTCAAAACAGTCGAGAGGTCATGGAAGCCATACTGTGGAAACTACGCACAGGTGCGCCTTGGCGTGACATACCTAAAGAGTTGTGTTCTTGGAAAACAGCCTATAGTCGTTTCAACCGCTGGTCGAAAACTGGTTTATGGGAGAATTTTTTTTTAGCCTACGAAAAGAAGTTGATACGGAATGGGTATTCATCGACGGAAGTCATATACGGTGTCACCAGCATGCAAGTGGAGCTCGGCGTGGTGAAGATCGAGCAATTGGACGAAGCCGTGGCGGCGCAACTACAAAGATACACCTATCCTGTGATGCCGATGGATATCCGCTCCATTTTAAAATCACTGGGGGTGACGTCCACGACAGTCAAGTTGCAGGTGAATTGATTGACATGATTGGTCAAGCTGATTACTTTATCGCTGATAAAGGCTATGACTCAGAAGCCATCAGAGACAAAGCCCGTACCCACGATATGGTGCCTGTCATCCCTAAAAGGAAAAATGCCAAACAGCCTAATCCAGAGTTTGATAGCTATTTATACAAACTGCGCCATTTAGTAGAAAATATGTTTGCGAGACTCAAGCACTTCCGTAGTATAGCCACCCGCTATGAGAAGTTGGCTCGTAATTTTAAGTCAATGCTTTATCTGGCGTGTACTATCATTCATTGCAAGATGAATTGAGGACACGCCCTAGTCACATAATAAGGATATCCCATGCGCGTATTGGTAGTCGAAGATGACTTGATGATTGGCGAGAGTCTGAGCGAAGCCTTGCAAGATGAGGCTTATACGGTTGATTGGGTCAAAGACGGTCGTCAAGCCATACTGACATTAAGGGTGCAACCTTATGACATCATCTTATTAGACTTAGGTCTTCCAGAAGTTGATGGCATGGGCGTGTTGACTGCTATTCGCGATGCCAAGATTGAAACACCAGTGTTGATACTCACCGCGCGTGATCAATTAAAAGATAGAATTGCAGGCTTAGACTCAGGGGCTGATGATTATGTCGTCAAGCCTTTTGAGTTAGGAGAAGTCTTTGCACGCATGAGAGTACTTATTCGCCGTGCCCAAGGCAAGGCTGATAATCAAGTGACGGTTGGCAATTTAAGTTTAGATACCGCGCACAAACGGGTCATGATGGATGGTAGCCCTATCGATTTAACCGCAAAGGAGTACATGCTTCTCACTACCTTTATGCTATCGCCTGAAAAAGTCATGTCCAAAAATGAGCTTGAGGATTCGTTATATGGCTGGGGCGGCGAAGTTGAAAGTAACGCCATTGAGTTTTTGATTCATAGTTTACGCAAAAAGGTCGGACAAGATAGAATCAAAAATGTTCGTGGCCTTGGATGGTATATCAGCAATGCCTAAATTTCGTAAGCCCTTTAACTCATTACAGTTCCAACTTATCTTTTGGTCTGTTGTGTCATTATTACTACTGGCAATAGTGGCTGGTGGTTATGGATTTTGGTACAGCTATAACGAGATAAATGACTTTCAGGATGATAACTTAAAAAATACTGCTGCCTTATTAGAGCAGTCGCTTAATATTAGTGGTTTAAATAATAATGCTGCTTATTCATACAGTGACGAGCATGCCCGCAGCAACATTCACTTTGATACCGATGACGATGATGGTGCGATCACCGTTGATATAGTCATACTCTCCGCCTCACTCAATAACGGGGTAGAAGATTATCAGAACGTTCAAAGCGATGATGAGCATGATTACTCAGAACCTATACCGTTGGCATTAGTAAATAGCGTTCCACAAGGGATAAGCGATCAAAACATTGACGGTCATTCTTGGCGAACCTATAGAAATGATGTCAAGATTGAGTCTTTAGATACTGATGAAGAAGTGGCTCTAATTTTGCGCCAACAGACAGATTTACAGGATGATTTAGCCAAAGCTAGTGCCTTACAGTCTTTTTTACCCCTTATTATCGGTATAGCATTATTACTGCTTTTACTGCCTTTTATCATGTGGCGCATGATGAAACCTGTGCGTCAATTGCATCATGAGATAAGCGCACGTAATGAGAATGACCTAAGTCCTTTATCGATTGGTAGACTGCCCTCTGAATTGCTGCCACTAGCCGAATCGTTAAATAGATTATTGGCTATAGTCAAAATTAGTATTGAACGTCAGCAACGCTTTATCGCTGATGCTGCCCATGAACTGCGCTCGCCGCTGACTGCCATCTCACTACAATTACAACGATTACAGCGTATTAGTAATGATAACGTTATGTCGGAAGGCCTCGATAAACTGGCTATTCGCTTGAGGCGTAATCAAAGTTTGGTTGAGCAATTATTAACGCTCGCTCGTGCTGGTAATATCAATACCGAGCTTGGTACCGAGACAACAGCAACCAATGTTAAATCTATTATCGAACAAGTCATAGGGTTACTCATTCCTATTGCTGATAATAAGAACATCGAACTAACTGTCGACTTACAGTCAAGTAGCAAAGTAAAGATAGATGAGACATCATTATTAATGCTCATAAAAAACCTGATTCAAAACGCTATTATTTATACGCTAGATAATGGTCAAGTCATGGTTAAACTCTATCAACTTGAGCAAAACTCAGGCAGTTTGGATAAATCGGCTTTAAATGCTCAATATAATTTTGGCTCACATGTGATTCAATCTGGGAAATTAAATGATATATCCAAGACGCTAGATAACAAATTAGTATTACAGATCATAGATTCAGGCGCAGGCATTGACCCTAGTGATTATGAGAAAGCTTTTGAACCCTTTATACGGCTTAATCAAGTGATTAGTGCAGCTGATCAATTTAGCGACAGTAAACTTAACAATAGTATAAGCGCTTCAAGATCAGATAGCGCAAGTAAGCAATCACAGGAAATAGAAGGTACAGGACTTGGGCTCTCTATTGTTAAATCAATCTGTGAGCAGGCAGGTATCGATGTCTTTATGAAGGACTCTAATTCTGAGATTTTAAACTTACATGATAATCGAGGACTTTGTATAACTTTGATCTTTTAAACTCATACATAGAAATTTTAATAGATCTAAATAGTTGCATCTTCACACTTTCTTAACATCTCTATTGATAATTTAGTGACATCTACAACGTAACATTAAATTTGTTTACTAATAGAGTGAATCTAACTGACCACTGCCGTCAATC
>NZ_DHYG01000059.1 GCF_002414005.1 Psychrobacter sp. UBA5136 | reverse complement strand
AATAATTCATTTAATTCTTTTCTATTTTTTTAAATATACTATTAATTTCATTTATTAAATCTTCATTATTTAAATCTTTTACAGATTTTTTAATAATAAAAACGATATCTTTATTTTCTAAATAAACGGCCTTTTTGCGAAACTGCTCGCGTATATAGCGTTTAATTAAATTTCGCGCAACAGCGGTCGGTACTTTACGTTTAGTAATGGCCATGCCCACTCGTGCCTGCTCACAATTATTGCTACGTACAAACGCCATTAAATGGCTCTGATGCAGCTTACGCTCAGGAGCATCGAATACCTCGCGAAAGGACGAAGGCGTGAGCAGGCGCTGCGCTTTGGTAAAACGAGCGTTAGAAGACGCTGAAACGGTATTGGACATAGTACAACCTAATGTAAGAGCTAATAACAATAGCAGAGATAATAGCGTAGAAATACCAACAAAGTATAGAGACAAAAAAAGCGCCGATATGGGCGCTTTTAATATATGGCTAAATGTCAGTTGTGATGATTGACTATCGCAATCTATAAATAATAGTAACACAACAAGCAGCGTTAGCCATGCTTATCGCAAACTACTGATTAATTATACAGTAAGGCGATGACGTCCTTTAGCGCGGCGACGAGCTAAGACCTGACGGCCTTTTTTGGTTGCCATACGTGCACGGAAACCGTGAGTACGTTTACGCTTGATCACGCTTGGTTGGAATGTACGTTTCATAACTCACCTATCAAAATAATGGACTAAATTCGTAATAGCGGAGGATTATACCACCGCGCAGTATTTTGGTCAACGAACTAATTTACTCTGTTTTTATACAAATGGTTTTTATCACAGAAAAAATATTTTTAATTTATCCGTGATCAGTTGATTGTGGTTAAGAAAATCTACGCTGGTTAAACCAAACTACCTTCTTAGAAAATCTATTTTGATAGTCGATTTTTAAAACTTATCCACAGTTTTTAGCGAACTCTATAATAATTAACTATTAATATATATAAGTATTGTTGTTATTGGGAGCCATATTATCTGTGGTTAACTTGATTTTTTTCTTTACTATCAAAGTGATAGGCTATGGGTAAGGCTGTGGATAACCTGTGGGTGAAATATGGATAACTCGCGCTATAAACTTATCCACAAAACTATCCACAATCTTATCCACAAAAAACAAGGTGTTATCCACAGGCTGTTTGTGATAGATTAGCCCCCTACTCGATGCATGATTTTAAGTGCTGTGATTATAGGGCACCCTCTTAATAAAAGAGTCATTCTATCGTCTCGAGCTAATAGATTTTCACCACAAAAATGGCGTCCTTTTGACCAAAATTTTGGACTATGGAGTTTGTACTTTTCATGATTGATACAGCAACTGTTTGGGATAAGTGCCTAAACGACTTACGTTATCACGTCAAAGATAACGTCTTTACGATGTGGTTAAGACCGTTATCTGCTCATCAAGAAGGCAGTAGTTTAATTATTCTTGCCCCTAATGATTATTTTGTAAGCTATATCAAAAAGAATCATTTACAAGACATCCAACAACTGGTTGTTAAACATAGCCAAGGTAGTATCGAAGACGTTATTGTTCGTGTGGATAATGCTGGTCGCGATACGGTTGATAGTAGTCAGGCGCAGTCAGGTAGTTTATTTGAAGAAGACCAGCCCTCCCATACTCTGTCAGATCACAATTTTCAAACCTCGCATCATAATATTGCTAGAGCGGATGTTGATGCTAATATGCGTCATGCAGAACTGATCGAGTCTGCCGACGCCAAATCATTAAGCTATCTGAATCCTGACTTTACCTTTGAAACCTTTGTAACTGGTAAGTCTAATAATCTGGCGTACAAAGCCTGTTATGAGCTTGGAAAACGCCAATCAAAAAATCGGCACAATCCTTTATTTATATATGGACCTTCTGGATTGGGAAAAACGCATTTAATGCATTCTGTAGCGCATCGCTATTTAAAAAATAATCTAAGCTTTTATTATTTCACTTCTGAGAAATTTATTAATCAATTAGTTTATTCATTAAGAAATAATAAAATAGAAGATTTTAAAAAGAAAATAAAAAAAGTAGATTTATTAATTGTAGATGATATTCATGTATTGGCTGGAAAGACGAAAAGTAGTAATGAGTTTTTGACATTATTTGCCGACTTTACCAGCGGTGATAAGCAACTGATTTTGGCATCAGATCGTCATCCATCACAGATGACGGAGTTTGATGAGCGTTTTAGGTCGCGCTTTTCTTGGGGCTTGACGGTTGCGGTGGATCCACCTGAGATTGATACACGGGTACAAATTTTACAAAGAAAAGCCGCATCGTATGGCATGAGCCTTCCTAAAGAATGTGCCCTATTCATCGCTCAAAACGTGGTCTCTAACGTTAGGCGATTAGAAGGTGCGTTAAATCAGGTATTTGCCAATGCCAACTTGACGGGCGCGCCCATTACGCTTGAGATGGTGCAATACGCCCTAAAAGACATCGTCGCGATGCGTGTGCAAGCGGTGAATATGGATAATATTCGTAAAGTGGTCGCCGAATACTATGATGTGAGCGTAAAAGATATCATGGGCCGAAAACGTACCCGCAGTATTGCCAGACCACGGCAAATAGCAATGGCGTTATCACGCGAGTTAACCAGTGATAGCTTTCCTGAAATTGGTCAGTCATTTGGCGGCCGCGATCATACGACAGTGATGCATGCCTGTGATAAGGTCAATGAGCTACGCGCTGCGGACCCCGCGTTTGATAAGGATTACAAAACGCTTGCCTTGATGTTACAAGCAGGCTAGCAGCTTGCGTTATCACAATGTTGTCGTAAGTAGATATGGTTTATAATATTTTAAGTATTAGCAGAGATAAGCTGTATGGATTATCATCAGTAGACAAGGTATTATTAAGCCATTATTTTAAAATCACATAATTTAAGAACGTATAAAAATTCTTTTAATAAGCGCAACTAATAAACAAGAGTAACTAAGCATGCAATTATCGATTAATCGAGAGTCGTTACTAAAAGCCATTAACTTGATCGCCAAAGCGGCTGATAAGCGCCACAATATGGTTATCTTGGGCAATATCAAGCTACAATTGTCTGAGTCAGCGCTTGTTTTGACTGCCTCTGATTTAGAAGTAGAGCTGACATCGACGCTAAAATTGCCTGCTGGTGCTTGTATTGAAGCCGGTACAACGACATTACCTGCAACAAAGCTTAGAGATATTTGTAAATCGCTACCAGCACAAGCGCAGGTCAATCTGACCACGCAAGAAAATGAGCGCTGCCTGTTGACTAGCGGCAAAAGCCGCTTTACTTTGGGCACATTGCCTAGCGAGGATTATCCAAACCTTGGTAATCCTGAAAATATCACGCCTTTGACGATTAGCCGTAGCCGTTTAACAGATTTGATCCATAAAACCCAGTTTGCCATGGCCATCCAAGATGTCCGCTATTATCTGACAGGTATGCTATTTGATGTGTCACAGCAGCAGTTGACCACGGTAGCAACCGACGGGCACAGATTAGCGTTAGCACGTAGTGTCATTGATGTCAGTAGCGACTTAAATATGCAGGCAATTTTGCCGCGTAAAGCGGTGATTGAGCTTGAGCGTCTGGCTTCTGAGCTTGGTAAGATGCTTGGTGATAAAGACAATGCAGTCACCCTAAGCTTTGGCCGTGAATTTTTGCAAGTAAGCTTACCGTTTGGCGATGTGGATAGCGCAGGGCAGGTGAGTGATAACTTAATGGTGACGTTTACCGCGCGCCTTATCGATGGCAAATTCCCTGATTATCGCCGTGTCATGCCCAGTAATACCGATAAATTGGCGCTATTTAACCAAGAAAAAATGTCCGATGTGCTACGCCGTGTGGCAATTTTGAGTAATGAAAAATCTCGCGGCGTGGTATTTAACTTTGCTAGCGATGGCATGGTAGAGGTACGCGCTAATAACGCTGAGCAAGACGAGGCGGTCGAGATGGTACAAGCAAAGTATCAGGGTGAGCCAATGGAGCTGTCATTTAATGCCGCGTATCTGCAAGACGTCTTAGGGGTTATCCAAGGCGACTTGCAAATGCATATGAGCCAATCAAACGCCTCAGTGCTGGTCAATCAGCTTAATGATGACTTCCATCAATATGTCATTATGCCCATGCGTATATAGTTTTTTTTCTTAACTCAATTCAATTTAATGAAAAACTTTTGTTTACTAATTTGCAAACAGTAAAATAGGCGGCTGTCACTATTATGATTGAACGTCTACAAATTTCACACCTACGTAATTTGGCTCAAGTTAGTCTAAACACTGCCGCTTGCAACGTCATCATCGGTGCAAACGGCAGTGGCAAGACTTCGTTACTCGAGGCGATATTTTTGCTCTCACGGGGTAAAAGTTTTCGTCATCATCAGCCCAAACGTTATATTCAGCACCACGAAAATGCAGCAACAGTGCACGCTAGGCTCAATGATAGCACTACCTTAGCGATTCAAAAACAATTGGATGCGACGACGGTTCTGCGCCTAAATCAAGCCACGGTTTATAATCAAAGTATCTTAACCGAGCAGCTGCCAACACTGCTAATCGATCCCTCTACGATGGATATGTTGGAACAGGGCAGTGCCAGCCGCCGCCAACTATTAGATTGGCTAGTGTTTCACATGAAACAAGGTTTTCATCCGCAGTGGGTTGCCTACCAACGTCTCTTAAAACAGCGCAATAGTTTACTAAAGAAGAGTCGCCAGCTGACGCAAGTACAGCTCACTGAGTTAAAATCATGGGATAAAGGGCTTGCTAGCCATGCCGCCCTTATCCATCACTATCGTGAGCGTGTCTTTACCGAGTGGCAGCCTTATTTTGCTGAGAGTATCGCGCAGTTATTGCCTGCTTATGCTGAGCAATTAAGCCTAAGCTATAACGCCGGCTACGACACTAATATCCCGCTAGATATCCAGCTTAACGAGCGCTTAGAGCAAGATTTGCAGCTGGGTTATACGCGCATCGGTAATCACCGCGCTGATGTTCATGTTCATTGGCGCTCTAGTGATTTATCAGAGCCTGTTAACAACGAAACAGACAGCAGTGCAATCGCAGCATCGACAACTATAGAAAAAGCAGACACTGCGGCCAAACTACCGACTATAAAAGAACAGGCCGCTAACGTTCTCTCTCGCGGTGAAAAAAAGCTATTAATTACCGCTTTACGCTTATCGCAGTTGCCACTATTACTTAATGATGAAAAAGTCTTATTTACCGAAGATAAGGAAAATAGGACACTTAGCCACGATGTCAAAGCGCGAGCTACGCCAGTGGTGCTGTTAGATGATATCACTGCAGAGCTGGATGATAGGGCGATTAAGATTTTATTGACGACGTTAGCGCAGCTGCCCTGTCAGGTTTTTATGACCAGTTTAACCGACGAGATTTTACCTTTGGTGCACGAATATTGGTCAGAACTTAGTGTGTTTCATGTGAAACAAGGCGAGGTAACGCTTTTCTAAATTGTCACATTTATAAAAAACATACCGCCCATTATTTGTTACTAATTTTGCTCTTATTTCTCATCATGATTTGCTCAAAATGTCTCCAAACGTACTTTATTTTGATTAACTTTTTGTCAAATAAATACCTTCCTAAAATGCTTGCTCAATACTAATAAAACTGTCAGTAAACAGTGACTTAGCGGCAAAAAAATGCTAAAATAGAGCTTTATTTTTGTCCTGTTCTCAGCAAGTTATCTTACAAAATTTTATCAGTATTTTTTAAGGGTTTCTTAGTAATTTTTAGCGCCTAAGTGCTTGATAATTATGCGCTTATTTCTAATGTGTTTTAATGATGGATGAAATAATAGCAGCGTATATTAAAAACAGTGATTGAAAAGTAGATTATATTTACGCTTGCTTTTCTAACACTGTTTTATATTCTTTTGAGCAACCTCTGATAAAGCTTTTGCTAACTCTATAACTAAATATTTTGACCATAAAACGTTAACTCTAAGATAACGTCGTCGAGCATTGCCATTGTGGCGCGCAGATGACACATAGCTGATAAAGGCTAGATTAAGGAATACACATGAGTGATTCATTACCTACCGACCACGAACAAATGATGACAGACAGCGCTTTGGATACGGTTACTTCCGCTGCCGTCTCTGAAGGATTATCCTCTGATTATAGCTCCAAAGATATTCGTGTACTGCGCGGATTAGAAGCGGTGCGCGTACGTCCTGGTATGTATATTGGTGATACCGATGATGGTACCGGCTTGCATCATATGGTCTTTGAGGTAGTCGATAACTCTATCGATGAGGCGTTGGCCGGTCATTGTGACCAGATTGATATCATTATCCATGAAGATGAGTCGGTTAGTGTCATGGACAACGGTCGCGGCGTCCCTGTGGATATCCATCCAGAAGAAGGCGTATCAGCGGCGCAGGTTATCATGACGGTGTTGCATGCTGGCGGTAAGTTTGACGATAACAGCTATAAAGTATCGGGCGGTCTACATGGCGTCGGGGTTTCGGTTGTCAACGCCTTGTCTAAAAAGCTTGAGATGAATATCTGGCGTGAAGGCTATCATTATCATCAGACGTATACTGACGGCGTCCCTGATGCAGATATTCAGCAGATGGAAGCGACCGATAAGACGGGTACGCAAATCCGTTTTTATCCAAGTAACGATGTCTTTACCGGTACTATCTTTGAGTACGATATTTTAGCCAAACGCTTACGTGAGCTGTCTTTTTTAAACTCAGGGGTGCGCATTGTGTTGACCGATGAGCGCATTGATAAACGTCACGAGTTTGAGCATAAAGGCGGCTTGTCAGAGTTTGTCAGCTACATCAATGCTGGCAAAGACGGCATTAACGACGTCTTTCATTTCACCAGCGAGCAAGATGACGGCATCAGTGTCGAGGTGGCATTGCAGTGGACAGATACGTATAACGAAAAAGTACTGTGCTTTACCAATAATATCCCGCAGCGCGATGGCGGCACGCATTTATCTGGTTTCCGCTCAGCTTTGACGCGTGGCCTTAACAGCTACATGGATCGCGAAAACTTATTTAAAAAAGAGAAAGTTGCGGTCAGTGGTGATGATGCGCGTGAAGGCTTGACGGCGATTGTTTCGGTAAAAGTACCAGATCCAAAATTCTCCAGTCAGACCAAAGATAAGCTGGTTTCAAGTGAAGTAAAATCTGCGGTTGAATCCGCCATGCACGATAAGTTTAACGACTATCTGCTTGAAAACCCAAGCGCTGCTAAAGGTATTGCTAATAAGATTATCGATGCGGCGCGTGCCCGTGATGCGGCGCGTAAAGCTCGTGAAATGACGCGCCGTAAAACTACGTTAGATATCGCTGGCCTGCCGGGTAAATTGGCGGATTGTCAGGAAAAAGATCCAGCGTTATCAGAGCTTTATATTGTGGAAGGGGACTCTGCAGGCGGCTCAGCAAAACAAGGTCGCAGCCGTAAAACCCAAGCAATTTTGCCATTAAAAGGTAAAATTCTAAACGTTGAGCGCGCTCGTTTTGACAAAATGCTGTCATCTGCTGAAGTTGGTAACCTAATCACTGCCCTTGGTTGCGGCATTGGACCGGATGAATATAACCCTGATAAAGTGCGTTATCATAAAATCATCATTATGACCGATGCGGACGTTGATGGCTCGCATATTCGTACGCTGCTGTTGACTTTCTTCTTCCGTCAAACGCCGGAATTGATTGAGCGCGGTTATATTTATATCGCCCAGCCGCCGCTTTATAAAGTGAAAAAAGGTCGTCAAGAGCTGTATTTAAAAGATGATGAAGCCTTAAAAGCGTATTTATTGTCATCAACGATTGATAATACTAAGCTGCACATCAGTGCTGACGCGCCTGCCATTACTGGCCAAGCGCTTGAGAGTTTGTTAAATGATTATAATCAGACTCAGCTGATCAAAGCGCGTTTGCAGATTCGTTATCCAGCCGTTTTATTAGATGCATTAACGCATACGCCGAAGCTTAGCACGGATATGACCTATGATAAGTCAGCGATGGAAGCATGGAGAGCGTCGTTACAAGAGCAGCTTGAGCAGTTCGGTAGTGAGTTAAGTCCTGAGATTGAACTGGTCAATATCCATGCGCCGCAACCAAAAAATATGGATGCCGCCGCTGCGGATTTATTGGGGATGACGCCCGTTGTAGAATCCGAGGAAAGCGAAGCGTCTGCTGATGACGGTGACACTTTATCTAGCAAAGCGCAATGGCTACCGCGTATCACGGTTTATGTGCATCAATTGGCGCATCATTATCTGCTAGATGCCAGCTTTATCAATTCAGGCGAATATACCAAGCTGCTACGTTTATCGAGCGAGTGGAATACGCTACTTGCAGAGGATGCCTTTATCCGCCGTGAAGCAAGTGCAGGTACCACCAAAGATATCCCTGTACGTGACTTTGATTATCTCTGGCAACAAATGATGCTTGATGCGCGCCGGGGTTTGGCAATTCAGCGCTATAAAGGGCTGGGTGAGATGAACGCCGACCAGCTTTGGGATACGACCATGGATCCTGAAAACCGCCGCATGCTTCGCGTGTCGATTGAAGATGCGATTGCCGCTGACCATATGTTTACCTGCTTGATGGGCGATCATGTTGAGCCGCGCCGTATCTTTATTGAAGAGAATGCATTGACGGTTTCTAATCTGGATATTTAATATTAAATATTTGAAATTAGACTGATTATTCTATAAAGTCATCCTGCTAGCAGGATGACTTTTTTGTTTCATGTGAAACATAATAAATAAAAATAGTGAGTAACCCACCATGCTGAACACAGAGCAAAAAAAGTATTTATCACAACTGCCAAAAACAGCCTTAGTCGATTTCGTCGCTGATGTGTATGGTGTAGATAAAATGCTAGATAAAAAAATTGAGCGTCTGCTATTACAATCTGATAAGCCTAAACTCATAAAAAAATTAACCACGGCATTAAAAGGACTCAGAAGACGAAGAAAGTTTATAGATTATTGGGAATCTAGCGAATTTGCTACTGAGCTTCAGCATTTGGCCAGTGATGTGATGAGCCTTTACTCTGAACAACCGCAAGAGTGCTTGGTGCTACTTGAGTTATTTATAGAGTCTACTAATGCTAGCTTAGAACGTGCTGATGACTCGAACGGTTATATTGGTGATGTGTATAGAAGGCTAACCTCGTCTTGGCTGACAGTTGCTAGCACTTGCTATGAGCAAGAAAAGCAAGCTATTCCTGTTGATGAGCGCGATATACTCAGTCATGCTTGGGTAAAGAAGGTAAAAGCGCTGGTTGACGATAATGATTATGGCACCAAAGATGATTTATTAGAAAATATTAGTCAGCTATTATCTGAGTCTGAGATACGTGGATTGATTACTGATTACCAACATGAGCGTGAAATTATTCAAACAAAAAAGGCAAATGGAGATACGCTCAATGTAAAGCAAAACAGCCCTTTACACGATGATGCTTTTTCGATTAACTATGAAAAAATAGTGATTGAGATCGCCATAAAAAGCCTAGCAAGAGCGCTAGGTGATGTGGAGCTTTTTGAAGCGCTCTTCTTTGAGATGCAAGCGACTAGAACGGTTCATCCTCGAAGATTACAAGAGTTGCTAACATTCTTGCTAAATCAAAGAGCTTTTGATAAGGCACTACACTACTTAAATGAAGAGTGGCAAAGTGATGGCTTGTTGGATAAAGTCAGACGCTTGGATTGGTTGAATCACATATATCACATGCAAAAAGATACCGATGCGCTTATGATAGTGCTAGGTGAGGCGTTTGAGCTACAACCAACTCCTTCACGGTTAAAAGCTATCATGGCTGCGGCCAGTCCTGCTCAGCAAGCTCAGTGGCGCAAAAGAGCTTATGAGCTGGCAGAAAAACAAGAGAGTGTATTTATGGCGACATCGCTGTTGCTGGAGATCGGAGAGATTGAGCTTGCCAATCAGGTCGCAGTTGCTCGTCATGCCCAGTTTGATGATGTGCATTACACCGCTTTAACAGGAATGCTAAAAGAATTGCCCGCTGAGACTGATTTACTCCAAGTGATTATTTATCGCAGTTTACTTAATGACATTCTAGACAGCTCTCGCAGTAAAGCTTATGGTCATGCGGCTCGCTACTTTAATCATCTAACAAACCTTGATACTGTTCTCAGTAGATCGCCTGAGTCTTATAGTGAACTTACCGCCCATAAAGAGTATGTCATTACGCTTAAAGATAAACATGGTAAAAAGCGTAGTTTTTGGGAAAAAATAAAAGATTAGATCAATATAGTGTTTCACGTGAAACTTATAATAATAAGCGAAAAATAAAATGCTTGAAGTTGTGTTACTCGCTATCGCTCTGGCAATGGATGCCTTTGCTGTAGCGATAGGGTTAGGCGCTAAATCGCAAAAACGAACTCGGCAATACTTATGGCGCTTGGCAGTTTATGCGGCGCTATACTTTGGCATTGCGCAGGGCGTGATGCCGCTGATTGGTTATCTATTAGGCGCAGCTTTATTAGGTTGGTTAGCCGCTGCTGCCCCTTGGATTGGTGGGCTTATCCTTATCGGACTTGGTGGCAAGATGCTTTATGAGGTATTTTTAGGAGGTGAGGAAGAGGCTGTAGATAAAGCGCTGCATACAAATCGCGAGGCAGTGTCTGTAAATGCTAGCCTAAAGAAGAATATCAATCATCGCACCATGTTTACCCTTGCGATTGCGACCAGTATCGATGCGATGGCAGCTGGTTTTACGCTTAACTTATTGGCGCTAAATGCGTGGTTGGCTTGTTTAATCATTGCGCTAGTTACCGCTATTTTTAGCGCTTTTGGTATTTATTTGGGGAAAAAATCAGGGACGCATCTCGAGGATAAAGCAGAGGCGTTAGGCGGCTTGGTGCTTATTTTAATTGGTTTAAAGGTGATGTTCTTTGGCTAAAAAATATCTCATATAGTCAATAAAGAGTAATTACGATACATCATAGACAGCTGGTATAAGTTTTTCTTGCTTGCTTGCTGTGCCTACGCCGACAGAGGCCGCGAAAAACTTATACCAGCTATACCTTCATCCTTTTAAAATACTTTTACTTTATTGCTTAATAAAAAAACCGCTTCGAATCTCAAAGCGGTTTTTTGTTTCACGTGAAACTTGCAGGAAGTTTTCAAACAGTGATTATATTTCATCAATATTAAAGCGCCACGCTAGCACACGAGTATTTTTTTGTCCCTGGCTCATCTCAATAATTCGCATTTGCGCCACATCCAGTTGCTTTAATAACAGTTGTAGTGGTTTCACGTTTTCTGATTTTGACACCAAACTGGTGAACCAGCCAACGTGCTCGGCAAAGTTTTGACTCTCTTTTATCATATTGGTTAAAAAAGCAATCTCGCCGCCCTCAGACCACAACTCTTTATGCTGACCACCAAAGTTTAGGTTTTGCGCGGCATTACCAGCTTTGGTTGAATGACGGCTTATTTGCTCGCTCTCATTTTTACCGCGGTGCCGTTGCAGGTTATGCTGCTTGCGGCTATTGGCTTCCATTGCTTCATCGAGTGACGCATGAAATGGTGGGTTACAAACCACCACATCAAAATAATCTTGGCGACCGATGATATTTTTAAAAATAAATCTAGGCTCGGGTTGCAGCTTTACTTTAACCGCGCCTTTTAGTTTTGGATTGGCGTCACAAATCAGAGCAGCGGTATTAACCGAAATGGGGTCGATATCGCTCGCGGTAAAACGCCAGCCGTAACTTTGACTACCGATAATTGGATAAATCGCACTGGCGCCCGTTCCAATATCGAGGGCGTGGATTTCTTTGCCCGTTGGCGGCGTGTGGTCGTCATTAATATGCGTGGTTTGCGCCAATAAATCGGCAATATAGTGAATATAATCGGCACGTCCCGGTATCGGCGGGCAGAGATAGCCTTCTGGAATGTCCCAAAATTTAACGCCATAGTAATGAGCAAGTAGTGCTTGATTAAGCACGCGTACCGCTTGATGATCCGAGAAATTAATCGTCGGCTCACCTTTAGGATTGGTAATGGTATGCTTAGCAAGCTCAGGTAAGGCACGCGTCAATAGCGTAAAGTCATAACGACCTTGGTGCGGGTTGCGCGGATGTAGCTTACCAAGTTTTTTGGCGGTTTCAGGTGAGCGGTTACGGTGTTTCTGGTTTGGGCGGGTACTGGTCATAGTATGGGGCTTTGAGGTTTGAATATAATCAACCAGTTTAGCAGATTTCGCAGCTCGCGAATGCCTTATCGGCTGCGTAAAATGAGGTTTAACCCCAATACAATCATTGCGCTACCTAAGACACGGTCTATCCAATGCTCAACGCGCTGAAATCGTCGATGAATCGCAGGAATAGAGAGCAGCATGACCACCGTACTAAACCACGCCATCTGTAATATCATCATCCATACGCCGTAGATGGAGAGCTGCCACAGCGGAATGCCGGGCGATAATACTAAAGTAAATATAGCGACAAAATATACTGGTGCTTTGGGATTAAAGACATTACAAAAAAAGCCACGGCGCAGAATGGCAAATGTTGAATCGCTATTGATGGCTGAGTTTGTATTAGAAGGCAGCGTTGGGTCAGATAGAGCGAGTTGTGAAACGTTTGCAGCTGAATCTGTTAATTCTGCTGAATTTACTAAATCGACCGGATTTTTAGGTTTGGCCCCAATCCCTTGCCAACCCAGATAAATCAAATAACCACCACCTAACCATTTAATCGCAGTCAATAAAGGCTGAGAATGGGCAATTACTGTTGCCAGTCCTAGCACCGAATAGAGAATATGGACAGCAAGACCTAAAGTAATTCCAAGGCTACAAATCAAACCTGTACGCCGACCTTTCGCTAAGGTCTGCTGCGAAACCAACACAAAATCAGGGCCAGGGGAGGCGGCTGCAAGCAGGTGTACGCTGGTGATAAGCAAAAAACCGTGCCAAAATTCCATAAAACGCTCTGCGTAAAGTCTTGGTTTGGATAATAGTTGCACTTATCGCAAATCAGGTCAACTAAAAATGATGGCGACGCCGTTGCTTGTGTTATAGAGCGCAGATGTCTATATTAAAAGTCGGCTACTAGATTTTTAAGTGCTAGTTTTTAGAGCGATAAAGATATATGACTCCCGTCAAAGCCACTACGATAACTTCAAACATAAAAAGGATAAAACCATGTCTACGGAAAGTAATAACCATACAAACAATCGCATCACCTTTGAGAGCGATGGCTATCTCTGTCTAATCGGACTCAATCGCGCCGATAAACGCAACGCCTTTGATAGCCATATGATTAAGCAGTTATCCGAAGCGCTGACGCGTTATGAAAATGACGATAATCTACGCTGTGCGCTAATATTTGCCCATGGTGAACACTTCACGGCTGGGCTTGATTTGATGGAGCTGCAAGATAAGTGGGATAAAGGCGCGTTTGAATTTAACGAGGATGAAATCGACCCGTGGGGTATCGGTGGCAAGCTGCGTAAGAAACCTGTCGTCGTCGCGGTACAAGGCACCTGTCTTACCGCGGGTATTGAGCTGATGCTAAATAGTGATGTCGTTATCGCAAGTGACAACTGCAACTTTGCGCAAATGGAAGTTCAGCGCGGCATCATGCCGTTTGGCGGAGCAACCGTCCGCTTCGTCGCGGCAGCAGGTTGGCAAAAAGCGATGCCGTACCTACTTACCGGTAAAAACTTCGATGCACAAACCGCGGATAGGCTAAATCTGGTCAGTGAAGTGGTGGCAAATGGCGAAGAATATGAGCGCGCAATGACTATCGCGCAAGAGATATGCAAAGCGGCACCGCTTGGCGTACAAGGGCTATTGTCCTCAGCGCAAGACGCCAGTCGTAGTGGCACTGCTGCTGCATTGGCTAATATCCATAGCTATTTACCACATCTGTTTTACTCAGAAGATGCCCGCGAGGGCGCGATGGCGATGGTTGAGAGACGTGAGGCTGAGTTTAAAGGGCGTTAGGCCGCTTTAAAGACACAAATATTTGAGTTTCGACTTATTAAAACCCACTGTTAAGGAGAGAAGCAAACGGATGCCTCACAACTTTGATGAAATCATAGACAGACGTAATACGGGGTCGTTTAAATGGCATTATAGCGATGACACCATTCCGCTGTGGGTCGCGGATATGGACTTTAAGGCCGCCGAGCCTATATTGACGGCGATTGAGCAAATCGTGCAGCATGGCATATTGGGTTACACCGTTCCGACCGAGCCTTTATACCAAGCGATTATCGACTGGCATGGCAGTCGTTATGGTTTGTGGCTCGATAAGCAGGATATCCTATTTTCTCCGGGCGTGGTGCCAAGTTTGGTGCTATTGATGAAAGTATTTACCGAGGTAGGAGATGCGGTACTTATCAATGACCCTATTTATACGCCGTTTATGACCAAAGTTTTGGACAATAAACGTAAGCTTGTCACCTCTGCATTAAAGGAAGTAGAGGGTAAATACCGTCTAGACTTGGACGATATTGAAGCCAAGATAGTCGAGCATAAGGTAACGCTTTATTTGTTTTGTAATCCTCACAATCCTGGCGGGCGCGTATGGACGCTCAATGAGCTTAAGGCGTTACTTTCAATCTGTAAAAAGCATAATGTGGCGATTGTTAGCGATGAGATTCATCAAGATTTAACCTTAAGTGGTTATCAATTTACCCCGTTGTTAACGCTAGCAGAAGCGGCAGGGTACGCGCATAAGGTGGTGAGCCTAACATCAATGACCAAAACCTTTAATATTGCTGGTATTAAAGGCTCGATGATCTTTGCTAAAGATCGCGCACTACTTCGTAAAATTAGTAAGCAACAGCGCTTAAGTGACGAGCATGAGCTGAATTTATTTGCTTACGCAGCGATGCGCAGTGCTTATGAAGAGGGCGGTGATTGGCTGGCACAGGCGCTTGATTATATCGAAGCGAATATTGACTTAACCGTGCAGTTTTTAGAAAAGCACCTACCCAAAATTAAGGTCATGCGCCCTGAGGCCTCGTATTTGATTTGGCTCGATTGCTCGGCGTACTTTGATGACGATCAAGCGCTTTATGACGCGCTTAGAGAAGCTAAGGTTGAGCTTAGTGCGGGCATCAAGTACGGCCGCGAGGGGCATCTGAAAATGCGTATTAATGTAGCATGTCCTGAGGCAGTTTTGAGAGAGGGGTTAAATCGGGTTTATAGCGCTTTAAACAGCAATGAAAACCCTAAAGCCTAATTAGCATTAAGGCTAAGCTAACGCAGATATTTTATATCATTTAGCAGGATAACCCGTAATATCTTGAATGCTGTGATATAACGGCTTTAGGCGCTCATACATTTTAAGATAAACCTCGTTGTACAGGCGCTTATAGAGTTGCACGTTGGCGTCAATCGGTAAAAACTCATCGCCCAAATGGGTCATGGCGTCGCTTGCCGTCGCGTGGTCGGGATAAACGCCAAGACCCACTGCGCAGTTGATGGCTGCGCCGAGGCCTGAGGCTTCATAAGTATGCGGGCGGTAGGCGGGCATGCCAAAGATATCTGCTGTCAGCTGCATCGCCGAGTCACTTTGCGAGCCGCCGCCAGAGACGCGCAGATGTTTGATGGGTTTGCCCGTACGCTTTTCAATCGTGTCAAAGCCAAGCTTAAGCTCGTAAGCCAGCCCCTCCAAGATAGCGCGATAAACGTGCGCCCGCGTATGCACATCACCAAAACCAATAAGCGCGCCTTTACCTTCAAGTCCCGGATGACGAACGCCGGGTGACCAATACGGCTGCATCATCAGCCCCATACAGCCCGCTGGAATGTCCTTGACCGCTTGGTCAAGGAGCTTTTCGGTATCGATGCCCTGAGTTTTTGCCAGCTGCGCCTCGTATTGGGCAAATTGCTCCTTAAACCAGCTAACCATCCAAAAGCCGCGATAAATCATATATTCATGATTGTAGTAGTTCGGCGCGGCAGCGGTATAAGCGGGCATGTGCTTGAGGATTTCAACATAATTGCTCGAGGTGGTATTAATGGTTGCCGTGGTGCCAAAGCTTAAGCAGGCGGTATCAGCGACAAGTCCGGCGGAACCCAAAGCTTCGCAAGCTTTATCGCTGGCGGCGGCTATCATTGGCGTACCTTCAAGAATCCCTGTTGCTTTGGCAGCTTTTGCGCTGATGTGACCAAGCGGCTGACCGGGCGGCACAATTTTTGGCATTTGCTCAGGCTTGCAGCTAAATAAGCGCCATTTTAAATCTTTGGCTTTTAGCCACGTTTGCGCTTTATAGTCATAAGGCAGATAGCCAACTGAATGACCGGTCGAGTCGACAAGCTCGCCTGTGAGTCGATAGGTCAGGTAAGCGGAGAGATTGACATAATAGGCTGTTTTTGCCCAAATCTCTGGCTCATGCTGCGCCAGCCAATTACAGCGCGCTTTTTGCTGAGCCTCAGTCACCAGCTCACCCATACCGATGATTTTGGTCAATGGATCAAGAAAACCCATATCATTAGGCTCGCCGCGGCGCAAATCCATCCAGACGATAGCGGGGCGTAGCGGCTGTTTGTCTTTATCAAGGCAAATCATGGTATAACGCTGGGTGGCAAGACTGACACCAGCGATTTGCGCGGGCGCAATATTGCAAGTTTGCCATAACTGCTGACAAGCCTCGCTTAGCTTTTGCCAATAATAATCGGCGTGCTGCTCAGCAAAATTGGGCTGCTCGGAAAAATACGGCTCAATAGGCACGCGAGCTTTGGCAATCTCGTGACCGAATTGATCAAAAATAAGCGCTCTAACGCTTTGGGTACCATTATCGATGGCTAAAAAATAAATAGGAGTATCAAAGTTATGGGTCATAGTAGTCCTTTACTATAGTCGATACTGAATAAAGTGGATCCACGGGATGATAGTGCGAGGCTGGTACAAATTTTTCTTGCTTGCTGTGCCTACGCCGACAGAGGCTGCAAAAAATTTATCCCAGCCTCGCTGTGTCTCTTTTATATTGTCCTATCTATAGAGAGATGTCGCTAAAATAAAACGCTAAGCCGCTGGCAAGTGATAGTAACGTTGCCATAAATCTTGATAACGCTGCACTTCTTGCTGCCACTTTTGCTCATCCCAGCCGAGCTCCTGCTGACAGATTTGCTTAAGCCTTGCACTGATAAGCGGCGTCATCGCGCCATGGGGCAGAATTAAACCTAAACGCGTACGTCGCAGTAATAAATCGTCTAAATGGATGACTTGCTCGTAATGCGCCGCAAAACGAATCTCCGCCCAAATGGTGTTGCTGTCGGTGACATAGGCAAAATCGTCGTTATGGGCTAGCTCAAGTAAGGTATCAAGCTGTAAACCATAAAACCCTTTTAAGCGTGCTTGCAGCGGTGCAGGCAAGGTATTAAATTTCGGGTTGGTTGGGGTAAGATTGCTAAAAACTTGGTCATTGGATGAGCCATGATCTTGAATAGCGGCATCATCAAGCGCGAGAACTTTTTGACAAGTTTTAAGCACATCAAGGGCGATTAAGCGAAAGGTCGTTAGCTTACCGCCGCTGACGGTGACGAGATTGTTATCCAACCAAACGCTATGGTCGCGCTTTTCTTTGCTCGGACTGACGCGTTTACCGTCGCCGCCTTCGGATATCAGCGGCCGCACGCCCGCCCATGAACTAATGACGTCTTCTCGATTCAGGTCGGCATCATTAAAGAGATCATTGGTTGCCGCCAATAAATAATCGACCTCTTCATTAGTAATGCCGACTTCACTATCGTCCAAGGAAGGATGATCCAAATCGGTGGTACCAAGAACGGTGCGGTTTTCCCATGGGAAGACAAATACCGCTCGTTTATCGGCAGGATGTAAAAAGGTATAGGCGTGCTGAATTGGCAAACGTTCTTGACTAACAACCAAATGACTGCCGCGTGAGGGACGAATTTGCTTATGAAAGCTTTGCTCTGTCTGAGCACTGGCTTGCATCCGCAGGGTATCCGCCCAAGCACCCGTGGCACTCACCACCACTTTGGCATAAACGTCATAGGTTTGGGCGCTATTATCTGCCTCGGCGGTATCTTTTAGAGTTGCGCCCACGACCAAGCCTTGCTCATTGGTAATAAGCGCTTCGGCTTTTAGGTAATTAATCGCGTGCGCTCCGTCATGGATGGCTTCATCAAGTACACGCATAACGAGGCGCGAATCATCGGTCACCGCATCGCTAAATTGGCTCGCGCCTAAAAAATTATCTTGTTTGATATCAGGATTTAAGCTAAGAAAAGCGTCCCTTTTAAAGTAGGTAAAATAGCGCTTGCTGGCCAGTTTGTCATAGACGCGTAGCAGGGTATTAAATATCCACGGCGGCGGAAACTTACCTTTATAATGCGGCATGACATAGTGCATCTCATTAACGAGGCCGCCAGCTTCCGTCAGCATGCGCTCGCGCTCGCGTACGCTAAGTAACGTCGTCTTATAATCACCCGAGGCAATATAGCGCAGCCCGCCATGGACCATTTTGCTCGAGCGGCTTGACGTACCCCAAGCAAAGTCTTTTTGCTCGATAATTAATACGGCTAGGCCACGCCGCGCGGCTTCGCGAGCAATCCCAGCGCCCGTAATTCCGCCACCAATAATCAGCATATCCCAAGGTTCAGACGAGCGACGAGATAAAGGCGCTAGTGCTTGCTGGCGTTTAAGGCTTGGTTGGCTTTGATTCATAAGGCACTCTTCTTAGCTTGTCTGCTGTTCTTCAAGCAAAACACCCGGATTCATACGCTGCTCGGGGTCTAAGCTTTTAAGCATATCACGCGTCACTTGTATACCCAGATTGCCTTTTTCGGCAGCAAGGTAAGGCGCGTGATCGCGGCCAACACCATGCTGATGCGATATCGTCGCTTTACCATTGGCCACGCTTGAGCTGGCGGCGTGTTTGATTTTTTGCCAACGTTTTAGGGTCATGGCGTGGTCTTTTGCGGCGCGAAAGAAGTAGGTGGTATAAAGGCTAGCGCCTTGTTTATAGACATGGGAGATATGAGTAAATGCCATGACGTGCTCATTTTCATCTGCTAAAGACGTTTTGACTGCCTCTTGCATCTGTTGCATTTGCTCGTCGATGTTGTTCCAATTGGTTGCCGTCTCAAAGGTATCGACCATGATGCCTTTGTCCCATAAAGTACCGCGCAAATAAGGGAATTTAAAGCGCCCATGCGCCCACACGTTGCCCATGATATCAGTGATTTTACCCGTGACACTACCATGCTGTTTTAACAGCTTATTAAACTGCGTCAGTGCCAGTTTATTCTGCGCTTTATCGCCTGAGACGCCATAAGTGAGCATGACTTTATCTGAGCCGAGCCCGCGCGCTTTTAGATAAGTGCTAATCGCTAAAAACTGACTTGGTGAGGTGCCCAAATGTAGATGGGCATCGGTTTCGACGGCATTACTGAGACGCAGCATAGACAGGCGAATATTGCTTTGTACTGCTTGTCTAAGCACTTCTTTACCTGCTTCCCAGTTTGGTAAAAAAGCAACTTTGAATAGCTCCTCGATAGGCTGCGGCTGTACGCGCATTTTGACTTCGGTAAAGATACCAGCCCGACCCTCAGAGCCCATCATCATCTCGCGCAAATCAGGCCCCGCCGATGACGCCGGAATATCAGCGATATTGAGTACGCCTTGCGGGGTCACTAAAGTTCCGCCAGCAAACAACTGCTCGATACGGCCATAACCTAGCGATTGCTGACCACTAGAGCGCGCGGCAATCCAGCCACCAAGGGTTGATAGCTCCCATGACTGCGGATAATGCCCTAGCCGGTAACCGTACTCGCCTAATTGCGCCTCGACCGCTGGCCCTTGGGTACCCGCGCCAAAAGTCGCGATTTGGCTCTCAGTATCTAGGTCAATAAGCTGATCCATCTTGCTCATCGCCACCGTTAGTACGGGCCGTGAGCCTTTTTGCGGATTGATGTGCCCCGCAACAGAAGTGCCGCCGCCAAACGGAATAACGATAAGGTCGTGCTCTTCTGCGAGCTGTAATAAGGTCTGAACATCAGCGGTCGATTGCGGATGCGCCACGCCATCGGGGAATACTTCAAAGTCGCCGCCGTGCATCGCAATCCAATCTGGAAAGCTTTGGCCGCGTGCGTGTCTAAGCCTAACCTCGCTGTCAGTCGACACCATATCAAGCTCAGTGATAGCAGACGGCAGACGCGATTTAGGGACCGTTTTTAATACCTCTTGTAAGCTAACAGACGGCAGTTTTTTAGTTTTACCGATATGCGCTTTGATGAGTTTTGCGCCGTGCGCTGAGACTTTTTTATTAGTATTAACATTGCCCCAGCCATTCCAGCGCGTTTGCTCAATGGGCGTATTAGCGGGCTTATTATCAGTGCCATGGCCTTTTAAGCCAGGCTCTAGACTAGTATCGTCAGTAGGGACTGCTCGCGCAGTAGAGGAGGATTTATTGGTTTTACGAAAAAGAGAGTTAAGTTTGCTCATAGAAGTTATAACCTGTCCATTTATTATAACGCTATCGTCAACTGCTCTAGCTATATAAGTCAGATACGCTGTTAGGCTTGCTCAGTCTAGTGTTTGTAGTATTTGAGTTTGTCTTTTTCGTATCCAAATTATCTTGAACTAACGATAGTTTAAGTATGATTTATATGATTCATTATCATTTAATAACTAACAATTTGTCAGCGTTTACAATGCTAAATCTATAGCATAAAGGGTAAGCTGCTGATAATTGCCGATGATTTAAGCATAGCACAGTATAAACAAAAGTTTTATAGGTAAGGGTGATTTGTATAAGAAAAATTTATCTTAGCATCACTATTTAACTTTTAAATGAGCATTGTTTAACTTGCCTAAAGATTAGCTTTTTTATTCCTGTCATTATTAAGCTTTCTTTTAGCGCGTTCGCTTTCTTAAGCGAGAAATTTATCTTCGATATCTACTAATAATGGGCAATAAGTATTTATACCAAACCCAAAATAT
>NZ_DHYG01000065.1 GCF_002414005.1 Psychrobacter sp. UBA5136 | reverse complement strand
CTTCTGCGCTGAAATGTTAAACCGCATTACTATTGACTTGAATGGACATGCCGATTTGATTGGCAAGCTCTGCAAATCCTGGGAAGCTGGTATTGACGGTCTCAACGCCTTCAATGGTAATCTGCTCGGAGGCACGTAGGCTCGCAACCGCAAAACTCATGGCAATGCGGTGATCATGATGCGAGGTGATATGTCCGCCGCCAAAGACAGGTTGGCTATTATTTACCTCATTGATGTCAGCATGACTACCTTTACCTTCAATGATTATACCATCTTCGGTCACGGTACAATCAACACCAAGGGTTTGCAGTCCTTCTGCCATCACTGCAATACGATCAGACTCTTTCACACGTAATTCTTTTGCGCCCGTTAGCACCGTACGGCCTTGCGCGCAGCTGGCCGCAATAAATAATGCGGGGAATTCATCAATTGCTAAAGGTACTAAATATTCAGGTATCTTGATACCGACCAAGTTTGAACTACGAATAGTGATATCAGCCACAGGCTCACCGCCGACATGGGTTTCATTACTTAGGCTAATATCAGCATTCATCAATTTAAGAATATCAAGAATGCCAGTACGCGTTGGATTGATACCAACTTGCGTAAGGGTCAGCTTACTATCTTGACTGATAGCAGCAGCGACCATAAAAAACGCAGCAGATGAGATATCAGCAGGCACAGCGATATCGCCACCTGTGAGCGTACCGCCGCCTTCAACACTGATGCGATTGCCATCGACCGTTACAGGATAACCAAAGGCTGAGAGCATACGCTCGGTATGGTCACGGCTGACTTCTGGTTGAATGACGGTTGTGGTACCTTGTGCCCAAAGCCCCGCTAATAATAAGCAAGATTTGATCTGCGCAGAAGCAACCGGCATCTCATAGTCAATACCTTGAAGCGGCTTACCGACAGTGTCACGACCCGTAATGCTAAGCGGCGCGGTACCATTATGCCCCGTGCTTTGGATGACGGCACCCATCTCACGTAGCGGTGCTGCCACGCGCTCCATCGGACGTTTAGTAAGACTGCTATCGCCAGTCAACACACTATCAAATGACTGCGCTGCTAATATACCTGCAAGCAGGCGCATACTGGTGCCCGAGTTGCCCATATAGAGTGGTGTTGTGCTTGGCTTAAGACCATTCATACCAACACCATGGATGGTTAATTTACCATTATCAGGCCCTTCAATATTCACGCCCATATCACGGAACGCTTGCAAGGTAGCAAGCGCATCTTCTCCTTCCAAAAATCCTGTGACATTGGTCACCCCTGTCGCAAGGCTACCAAGCATAATGCTGCGATGCGAGATAGATTTATCACCAGGAATGGCAATAGTACCGACAACGGTGTTACTAGGAGAAATAAGGTAAGAAGCTGACATGGCAGAGGTATCCGTATAAGGGGTGCTGGCTAACATATGGCCAAAATGTCGCCGTGCGGCTTGCGCGCGGCCCAAAAGCCCCATGAGGGCGGTCGAATCTTTATCAATGATAAGCTGGCGCATATTCTGTAGATAAACGCCATACTCGTCAAGAGCGCTTATAATCGCGCTTTGGTTGGCAAAAAATATATCGTGCCACATTTTAGGGTCACTGGCAGCGATGCGGCTAAAGTCGCGAAAACCGCCCGCGGCATAGCGAAACATATCTAAGTTATCATCGTGGCTTGCCAGCTGCTCGACCAGATTAAATGCCAGCAAGTGCGGCAGATGACTGGTATGCGCCAAGATAGCATCATGACGATCAGCGGCCATCGGCATGACGGTTGCGCCCACCGCTTCCCATAGCTGCCGCAGCTTAGCAATGGCGTTGTCATTGGTCGTTGGCAACTCACAAATTATCACGCTGTGATTGATAAACAAATTGGCGCGTCTGGCATGATACCCTGAATTTTCAGCCCCAGCAATCGGGTGCGCGGGTACAAAACCAGTGGGTAGCGAGGTAAAGACAGTTTTTGCCGCCTCAATGATATTAACCTTGGTACTACAAACGTCAGTGATGAGGCAATCAGAGGCAAGCTGACCATTATCCATCGCGTTTTTGATATCGACAAACACCGCTTCGACCGCTTGTACAGGGACAGCAATGACAATAAGGTCACTGCCCGCTACTACGTCACTTAATATGCCACTACCAGCATCTAGCAAACCGTGCTGAATGGCTTCATCTAGGCTTGGCGTATGTCTATCAACCGCTACCAAACGCGCACTTAAACCATGGTCTTTGATGGCTTGGGCAAGGCTGGCACCAATCAATCCGAGACCGATAACACACACTTGCTGAAATAACGGCAGCTGAGTATGAAGAGGTTGCATATGATTGTTTTGATGGCTTATGGGTTGATTGCTTATGTTTTGATTACTCAGGTTGTTTTGCTGGCAACTCACGGCGTTTCTCTTTCAACAAACGAATATCAGTATGCATAACGCAAGCTAACATTGGCGTCATAAAATTAAATTATTTATTAAAAAACAGAGGGTTAATTCTTATCAGTCATCAGTCAAAACAGAGCGCAAAGTATCGATCAGGCGCATATTATCTTCTGCAACCCCTACCGTGATACGCAGCCAATTTGGCAAACCATAACCGTCTAATGGACGCACGATAACGCCCTGCTCGAGCAATGCTTGATGAATAGAAGCCGCAGTGATGTCTTCCATCTCAACTTCTATTTCAACCATGACAGAGTTGGCATGCGACTTGATAAATCCTAGCCCCAAGGCATCAAACTGCTTTTCTAGCCAGCGCATTTGCTCCTGATTGTTGAGCCGTGTTTTTTCGATAAACTCTTGATCGGCAAGCGCGGCAGCAGCGGCAGCTAAAGCAACCCTACTAACGTTAAATGGTTGACGGATGCGATTGAGTAAATCCGCGACGGCTACTGAGCTTAGTGCGTAACCAACTCGCAAGCCTGCAAGCCCATAGGCTTTGGAAAAGGTACGAACAATCACCACGTTATCAAAGTCATCTAATAGCGCCCGATTATTACTCTCAGGGCTATATTCGATATAAGCTTCATCTAACACGACCAACACCGAGCTTGGCACACTAGTAACAAACTCACGTAGCTCGTGCTGCGTAAGCTGGGTGCCAGTTGGATTGTTTGGATTGGCAATAAACACCATTTTGGTATTTGGGTTGTCATTTACTGCCTGACTCATCGCTTTTAAATCATGACCAAAGCGATGGGCAGGTACTTCTATGCCTGTTGCCCCTTGCATTTTAGTCAGCATCGGATAAACGATAAAAGCATACTGACTATAAACGATGGCATCGTTGCTGCTCACAAAACTACGCGCCAAGATATCAAGCAAATCATCTGAGCCATTGCCTAAAGTAATCTGGTCGACACCAACATCGTTAAAGTCAGCAAGCGCTTGTTTGAGATAATAACCATTGCCATCAGGATAACGTGCCAGCTGACCCAATTGCTCAGTAATCGCGAGCGTGACGTGCGGCGAGCAGCCTAGCGGATTTTCATTACTGGCAAGTTTGACCACATCTGAGACGCCATACTCGCGCGTCAACTCTTCAACTGGCTTTCCTGTCTGATACGGTATCAGCTCTAACATACTGTCATAGGCAGGCACAAGCGGTGATAAATTTGACTCTGTCGATTGAAATGACTGCATGATTTATCCTTGGATGTGATAAGGCATTTACTGTTGATGAATCCCTGTTAGAACCATTCTATTAAGCCAACTTTATAGCACGGCTTTTGGGTAAGAACCAAGGATACGCAAATCTTTGACCAATGGGCGGATATCCGCAATTGCCGCACTCACATTTGCGTCTTCAATGTGGCCATCCATATCGATAAAGAACACGTAAGCCCACTTATTTGGACGTTCAGGACGGGTTTCGATACTGGTCATCGACACGCCATGATAAGACAAGGGCTTTAAGATTTCGATTAATGCGCCTGCTTTATCATGCGCTGACACCATGATTGAAGTTTTATCTTGACCAGATGGCGCAATCGCTTCGTGACCAATGATTAGGAAACGCGTGGTATTGCTCGGATTGTCTTCGATGTTCGAGTACAGCTTGTGTAAATCGTACTCTGCCGCCGCCACATCACCGGCAATTGCTGCTGAATGCCATTCGTTTTTTAATCGGCGTGCAGCCTCACCATTGCTCGATACCGCCACGCGCTCGACATTGGGATAATTGACATCAAGCCAGTGACGGCACTGCGCCAATGACTGCTGATGCGAGTAAATACGGCTTAAGCCATCAAGTTTGGTATGTTCAGCAACCAAGAAGTTTTGATGAATGGGTAGCTCAACTTCGCCGATTATTTTTAAAGTAGAAGATAAAAAGCCATCTAAGGTATGATTCACTACGCCCTCTGACGAGTTTTCAACTGGCACCACGCCATACATTGCCGTGCCCGCTTCGACTTCGCGAAAAACGTCAGTAATAGTATTTAGCGGCACAGTATCAGCAGCTTTACCGAAATGCTTGAGTGCGGCAGCATGAGTAAAGGTACCGACAGGGCCCAAAAACGCAATGCGCTGCGGAGCTTCTAAATCCAAGCAAACTGACATGATTTCACGGAACAAACGCGCCATTTTTTCATCGGCGATAGGTCCGGTGTTACGTTCCATCACGGCCTTTAACACTTGCGCTTCACGCTCAGGACGATAAAAAATAGGATTGGTTTTTTCGGCGTCAGGGCTATTCGCTACGTGGTCTTTTTTCACCATCGCCACTTGCTGAGCCAGTTTGGCACGGTTGTTAATCAGCGTCTGAATTTCGCAGTCAACCGCATCGATACTTTGGCGCAATGTGTTTAAAAACTCTTTATCAGTTGCAGCCCCATCGACGCTTGCAGGGGTTTGGTTTAGATTGTCTACATATTGCTTTGGTGACTGCTCACTCATTACCGCCCATCCTTTTCTAATATTATTACTGAAATTGTTACTGAATTTTATAACTGTCAAAAGTGACTATTTTTTCGGTCTATTCGTTCTGTTCGATAAATTGTTTTAATAATAAATGCTTAACTATTTCTCATGTTTCGCGCAAGCCGAACAACTGATCGGCTCTACTATAGCAAAAACTATCGTCAGTGCCCATTCGTAAATGCGCGTAAAAACGCGTAAATGCGCAATTTGCCATAAATCTTAGCACAGTTATACGGTATAGCAGGCATGCCTTGTAAAACTATCGGGCTACAAGCGCTCAAATCTATGATACAGTTTAAAGATAGCTATTAAATTCACCATACCAAACAATACTGCCATGATGAATCGCTTTATAAAGACAAACATCATGGACAACCCACTTAAATAAGAACATCACAACGTTAATTGACATACCAAGGATATCTGATGAGCGCACTACAACAGCTTCGCACCATGACCACTATTGTCGCTGATACGGGCGACCTTGCCGCCATTGCGCGCCTTAAACCCATCGATGCTACTACCAATCCTAGCCTGATTACCAAAGCCCTCATTCATCCGGATAATGAAGCGCTGATGTCAGAAACCATGAGTCGCCACCGCGGCGACGTTGATGCGGTGATTGATGAATTAACCGTGCAAATCGGCTGTAATATTCTGGCATTGATTGAAGGTCGCGTCTCAACCGAAGTCGATGCGCGCCTGTCTTATGACACCCAAGCAACCATTGATAAAGCCTTAAGCTTTATGGAGGCGTATCAAAAAGCAGGTATCGACTCAGAGCGCGTCTTGATTAAAATGGCCGCAACCTGGCAAGGGATTGAAGCGGCACGTTATCTTGAAACGCAGGGCATTCACTGTAATTTGACGTTATTATTCGGTCAGCATCAAGCGATTGCTTGTGCTGATGCTGGCGTGACCCTGATCTCCCCTTTTGTTGGCCGTATTTTAGACTGGCAAAAACGCCAGCAAAACCGCCAAAACGTCCCAGTCTCAGATGACATGGGCGTGCAATCGGTCAAGCTTATTTACCAATACTACAAGCAGCATGGCTATGAAACCCAAGTAATGGGGGCAAGTTTTCGCTCGACTGAGCAAATATTGGCACTGGCAGGCTGTGATCTATTGACCATCGCGCCCAATCTCATTGACGAGCTGGCCGCAATGGATGTTGAGGTGACGCGTCAGCTATCACCAAGTATGTCTATGGAGTTGGCGGACATGGCTAAAGTCAGCTTAACGCATGACGAGTTTAGTGCCGCTTATCAGCAAGATATCGTCACGCAAGACTTATTACCCAAGGGCATCGATGGCTTTATCGGTGCACGTGATGAGCTTGCGCAAATGCTAGCGGCGATGCGTAATTAAATACCTTGGTTATTATTCGTTTTAGGCTAGTGAAGCGTTCGCCGCTTATAATGATCACATTTGAAAAAGATGAACCCACCAAGTGCGACTGGGATAAATTTTTCGTAGCCTATGTGATAACAGCAAGCAAGAAGAATTTATATCAGTCGCGCATCGCTAGTAGCGTAGCGATTTTATGTTGAACTGGCTGTATCAGAGTGCTGACATTGCCTCGGCATGAACCCCTTGTCATAAAAGAAATTTGCCTGCCTATATTAAGTTGGCTATGATAAGCGACTTTATATAACAAAAAGCAAGGCTCGATTATGAAACGGCTAGCAGTGATATTAGCAGGTAGTACGCTTGCGATGAGTGGCTATGCGGCAAACTGGTTAGAGGTATCAAAAAGTCAGACTGGCTCTGTTTTTAGCGTAGATTTAGATTCTATCGAACGCTCAGACATTCATATTATTGATGAAAAAGAAGTCGAAAATATTACCGTCTCTATTCGTAGAACCTACCCTGCACCAAAAGTTACGGCGAAAGACAGTAAAGAAAAAGACGCAAAGGGAAAAGATGACAAAGACAAAGTAGCAAATAAAGCAGTGAAAGAAACTAGCATTCATCACAGCGATCAGCAATGGCTCATCGCTTGCAAGGACTCAAGTTACTATCGGCGCGCGTACGTAAATTATGCCGCTGACGATAAAGTATTAAAATCTTGGCAGTCAGATAAGCCAATACTGACAACCAAAGACTTTAAAATTACTAAGCCAAAAACCATTAGTCGCCTACTTGTCGAACAAGCTTGTAAAAGTTATCAGCAAGACAAGTAAAATAAGTTAAGACGAACAAATAAATGCCATTAAAAAAGCGCGCTGAACTCACTCAGCGCGCTTTTTTATGCTAACAAGTCAATTTCCTAAGCCTTTAAAACCGTATAAACAGGTACGGGAAATTCGCCGTGCAAATCCACAAGGTCTAGCAATACCAGTGCGCCGACGACCGTATGCTCGGCAGACTTGCAGAGCTCATAAGCGGTCATCAGCGTGCCGCCGGTCGCCAAGATATCATCAACCAACAATACCCGCTCCGGCGGCAAATTATTTTGCATCTCAAGCGTGTCTTGACCGTACTCCAAAGCATAAGCTTTATTGGCAACGGGCGGTGGCAATTTACCGGGTTTACGCAGCAAAATCATCCCTTTACCCAAGCGCCCTGCCAGCAAACTGGCAAAGACAAACCCACGCGCTTCCACTGCCCCTAAGCAGTCTATGTCGTCAAGCAAGCCCGTCGGCAATGCCGCTAGCATCTCATCAATCACCGCATTAATGTGACTGCGTAGTAACGGAGTAATATCATAAAAATCAATGCCAACTTTTGGGAAGTCTGGTACGGTGCGAATGATTTGCCAAAATGGATGATCGGTATTGAGCGTATTAGATGAATCGGTTGTGGTATTGGTCTTAGCTGATGTAACGGCGGCATTCGCGCTCATAATAACCCTTAGCTTATAGAACTTAAATAATGGTATGGCAGTGGTAAATGACGTATCAGTCGGTAAAAATAGCGGCGAGCATTATAGCATAATCGGCTTTATGTGGGCGGCAAGAATGGCAAGCACCGCACGGCTAAAACCATAAAAGTGACGCTCCATAACTTGATAAAAGCTGGTGAATCTCAATATACAAGTGTAAACTTAACTATAAAAATGGCCGCTATATGCTAAACTACGGACGTTTTTACGCGCGAAATGTTGACTAGAAAGGTTAACAAATGCTTAAAAACGCCTATTAACACCTATTAACGTGGTTAGTAGAAACGCTGGTAATAGAAACACCAGTAAACGTAATACTGGGAATAATCGATAGGACTATTTATGAAACGTTATGAATGTATTGTCTGTGGCTGGATATATGACGAAGAGCTCGGCTGTCCTGAAGAAGGTATCGCGCCTGGTACCAAATGGGAAGATATCCCTGATGATTGGACATGCCCAGAATGCGGCGTTGGTAAGCTTGATTTTGAGATGCTCGAATTTTAAGCCAACGACCATCTAAATAGGATACTTCATGACAGAATCAAACCCCATCAATACTGCGCCTACAACCTCAGAAGCGCCTGAAACTTCAGAAGAAACGGGCAACGCTTCCGTGCTTGATAACGAAACGCTCAATGACGAAATGCTTAATGATGCCGCGCCTAGCTCTAGCTCTCCGCAGCTTGACGCGCCAACGATCACTTACCCTACGCCTGAGTGGCAAAAATTTGGCGAGCATGCTTGGTATCCGTCTGACTTGAGCGAACATCTTTATCAGGCAATGATAGATATCGGTGATGGCATCGAGCTTTGCGTTGAAGCTGGTGGTAATCCTAAGAATCCACCATTACTGATGGTGATGGGGCTTGGCTCACAAATGGTGTTTTGGCCAGATAATTTTATTAAGCGCTTTATTGATGCCGGTTTTTTTGTGATTCGTTTTGACAATCGTGATATCGGTTTGTCCTCTAAAGTACAAATCGATGGCTTGCCGCGTATTAGTCAATTAAAAATGATGATGCGTCTGCAAACTGGGCTATCTAATAAGGGCGCGCCGGTTGCTTATAATTTAACCGACATGGCAGAAGATACGGCGCGTTTAATCAAAGCTTTGAAGCTTGGTAAAACGCATCTGCTTGGCGCTTCTATGGGCGGGATGATTGCGCAAATCGTTGCTGCGCGCTATCCAAGTTTGGTACAGCGCATGGCCTTGATGTTTACCACCACCAATCGTGCTTTTTTAAAACCGCCGAAACCCAAGCAGTTATATACCCTCATCAACCGCCCAGAGAGTCATTCTGAGCGTGATATCGTGCGGCATAGCGTCTGGTTTATGAAAACCGTTGGCACACCAGGGCACGTCAATGTGCGCATGGTACGCGACATCGCCAAGATACGTTATCAGCGCAATTTTCATCCGCTTGGTACCGTACAGCAGCTCAATGCCATCTTAGCTTCAGGCTCGATTAGCAAATACAGTAAGCAAGTTAAAGCGCCAACCATCGTGCTGCATGGTAGCGCCGATGGATTACTACCTCCCTCACAAGGACGGGTGGTTGCAAAGACCATCCCTAATGCAAGCTTTCATTTAATCGAAGGCATGGCGCATGATATTCCTGAATATTATCAGCCGTATATGGTCGATTTGATTAGCAATCACTTGTTAGAAAAATAAGTGTTTAAATAATTGCTTAAGCGTATTATTGCCCATCATTAAGCAATAAAAAGAGTGGCAGAACGATAAACAATCATCGCTCTGCCACTCTTTTTTTACGGCAAATTTAAACCTATAGCCTGTTCGGATTCAAATCGCTACGTTGCTATTGATGTATGATTGGTATAAATTTTAATCACAAGCAACACTGCTACCTTGTTTATCAATACACATCTTGTCGCCATTTTTTAAATTACCAATCCATGCTTTGCCCTCTGTAAATACAAATGCAGGTTGGTTTTTATAATTATCGCCCGCATTCACGTCGCCATTTTCAAATTGAAAAGGAATCACTAGCTCGCCGCCTAGATTGACAAAGCCCCACTCATTATCGATGCGCACGCCTGCCAGCCCTTCTGAGAATGGCCGTACCTCATCGAATGAATAGGTAATCATAGACACATTATTGTCGTCAACAAAGCCCCATCTGCCATCTTGTTGTCGCGGCTGCAAGGTAGTAAAACCATGCGATGGCGCTAATTTCTGCGCATCTTTGGCGTCAGTGTTAACATCGTCAGCATCATTATCAGACGCTTTTTTCGCTGTTCGACTAGCAGCCCTGCTATTTGGATCAGATGTGGGTTTGCCATTTTTATCCAGCCAGCTTATGGCGTCATTTTTGCGCACACGCGTCCTGCCGCCGCGGTAATCATCAATATCACTAATGCCTGCGGCAAAGGGTACGATTGTCTTGTTAGCCATATCGATAACGCCATAATGACCGTTTTGTTTGACCACAATGCGACCTTCAGAGACGGGGCGTGCCCAATTTTGTCCTTCTTTGAGCATGTCGTACATCGCAGGGATTACCTCGCGACCTTGCATGTTGACATAACCGACTCGCCCATTGCGCAGTACCGGTAGCAGACCGCCCGATAGCTTATCGGCATCTACTCTTTGATAGCGTAATAAATCAACCACGATTTTACCTTGTTTATCAATCAAAGCAACTGGGTCGCCAAAGTCTTTTATCGCTAAAAAATAGCCGCTACTAGATGTACAGGAGACATTTTTATAATAGCTTTTGGGTATTTTACAACTGACTGCTTGGGCGCTTGGCATCAAAAGCAAACCAACCGTTAAAACGCCTACCGCAAAACTGCCGCGCGACCGTTGTGGCGATAATATCAATGCTAAGGCTCTCTGTTGTTTTAATAAAAAACATCGCTGCATAAACAAACCTAGGCTAAAAAGTAATAAAAGCTATCTGCTATTTTAAAATGTCTCTCGTTTAAGAATGTCGCTCTTTTAAAACAGTACGGACTTCAAAAGCGAATAGACGATAGAGTAACAAATGGCGGCGTTTGCGCCAATGGCATTCCTGTAAGAAGGTGGCTGGTTTATTTGGCTATCGTACGCCATAGGTCATTATAAAATAAATGCTGCCAAACCATTCCATTTTAAGCGCAAAACACTGACAATAAGCTTTGGTTTAGTGAATTCTTAGCGAACAAAGTTAAAAAATATTGAAAAGTATCATAGTAATAAAATAAGGATATTGCATGGCTATTGCCGCTTCACGCTCCGCCGCTACTGGCTTGGTCATTGGTTGTGTTATTTTTGGTTTGGGTAGTCTGATTGTTGCTCATGTCGATATTGGTGGCTGGGCGATGTCGTTTTGGCGTCTGGCTATTTCAGGTGTGGTGTTTGCGCTACTGGCTAAAGTCACGGGGCAACGACTACCGCGCTCAAAACGCGCTATCTTTTATGGTTTATTATCGGGTGCGTTTTTAGGACTCGACTTGGCGCTGTGGCACGAAAGTATTTACGCGGTTGGCCCGGGCATTTCAACCTTACTCAACAGCTTGCAGATTTTCTTTTTAGCCGCCATTGGTTTTTTATACTTTAATGAGCGGCAATCTATCTTGCAGCTGATCAGTTTGTTTTTAGCCATGTTAGGCGTGGCGATGATAGGCAGCCCTGAGTTTGCGCAAAATACTGCCGCGACTTGGGGTTTTGTCACGGGCATCGTCTCAGGCGCTATGCTTGCCGCCTCGATGACCTTTATCCGAAAGACGCATGATACCGAGACAACGCCGATATTTGTACTGATGCAACTGGTGAGCATCGGCGGCGTACTGGCGATGATTATCCCGATGCTGGTGTTTGATATGGGTAATATTTTGCCCAATACGTGGTCTGAGATTGGTTGGATATTGATTTACGGTACGGTAATGCAGTGCCTGGCGTGGGGGCTTATCGCCTACTCTATCCCTAAGCTGTCTTTGGCGTTGACAGGATTATTACTATTAACCGAGCCCATTGCCGCCTTAGTCATTGACTATAGCTGGCTTGATAAACCGATTAATACCCTGCAATGGAGCGGCGCGCTTTTGACCATGTTTGCCATTTATTTGGGCTCACTAAAACCCAAACCGCGCGCGCTACGCCGTTATCGTTTTTTTGCTAGATTTTACAAACGAAATTATAAATAAATCGGTAATGAGTAAAAGTCATAATAAGCAAAAGCCACAATCATCATTGTGGCTTTTTTTATGGTTAACAAAGCAATCTTTTTGACGGTTAATCTTTTTGTCTATTAAATAAGGCATTAAGCACAATTGCCGCCAAAGTAGCCGTACCAATCCCGCCTAAATCAAAGCCGCCCAAATGCAGGCTAAAGTTACCCGTACCCATGATAACTGTGACCGCGGCAATGATTAAATTGCTGTTTTTACTAAAGTCGATGTGACTGTCTATCCAAATCTTTGCCCCGGCAATCGCAATCAAACCGAATACAACAATGGAGGCACCGCCTAATAAAGCAGATGGTATCGTCTGAATAATGGCACCAAACTTTGGTGATAATCCTAGCAAAATAGCAACAAGACCTGCTATCACAAAAATCGTCGTGCTATAGACTTTGGTCACGGCCATGACACCGATATTTTCTGCATAAGTGGTCACCCCTGTACCACCAAATCCTGCTGAAAACGTCGTTGCCAAGCCATCAGCAAAAAATGCTCGTCCCATATAAGGCGTCACGCGAGATTTTGTCATGCCTTCCACCGCTTTAAAATGTCCTAAGTTTTCGGCAATTAAAATAAAGGCGACAGGCGCAATTAGAATAATTGCGCTCATCTCAAAATGCGGCGTATGAATACTTGGCAGACCAAACCATGAAGCGGCTGATACATTACTAAAATCAATCGGAACGCCATAACCTAATACGTTAGTCATGACAAAATAAGCGATATAAGACAAAATTAACCCGACAAGCAATAGCAAACGGCGTAGCATACCGCGGGTAAACACGGCGACCCCGCTGATAAGCAATACCGTTAATGTGGCCATCCATGCGTCAAATTGGTTGGCAGATACCCCTTGAATGGTCACTGGCGCTAAATTAAGGCCAATAATCATCACAATCGCACCCGTAACGATGGGCGGCATCAAGCGCTCAATCCAGCCTGTGCCCGTCTTCATCACCAACAAACCCACCAAAGCATAAATGATGCCGCACGCCATGATACCGCCCAAAGCGACATTCAAATTGTCATTAAACCCGGCGCCCGCATAGGCAGTAACGGCAATCACAGGTCCGATAAAGGCAAAACTTGAGCCCAAATAACTGGGCATACGGCCGCCCGTAATGATAAAAAACATCACCGTACAAATACCGGACATCAAAATAGCCAAATTGGGATCGAAGCCCATCAATAATGGCGCAAGTACGGTCGACCCAAACATAGCAAAAGTATGCTGCACCCCTAATAAGACACTCTTGGCAGGCGGCACGTATTCATTAATACCCACCGGATCACGATCCAAATTGCCGCTGTACGGACGCCAGGTTGGGAACCAACGACCATTATCAAAGTCTGGATTGGGCGGATAACTCACCGCGGCGGCATCAATGCCAGCCGCTTCTAATGCATTATGAGCAGCTGGAGTATTGGCTTCTGGGTTTGGAGAGTGAGATTTTGAAGAGTGAGGTTCAGGTGTTGTCATGCGCTGTCCTATTTGAGCTAAGAGAATACTAGCTGGCTAAAAAACGGTGAGAAATACCACTATGCATTGAGTCAAAACGATAACAGCAAAAATTCATTTTCTTACAGTAAATATAAACCGCTAAATAAATTACATTAAAAATGATGCTCGACTATTTGCGCCATAATCCACACTATCGTGATGGCTGGCTTACAGGATGTTACACAGGTATTGGTTGCGAGCATGATAACGGAGTTTTCTAATAAATAAAAGTTATTATTCAGCCGCCATCTGTACGCCTATACTGAGAGACATTTATAGATAATGTCTAAGGCTCTTTTAGGATTCTTTTAAGATTCTGTATTTAAGCGGCAACTCCGTTTATTTACATAAGCATGTAAGCGCGCATTTAAGTAGTGATTGCGCGGCAGTTATTAAGGCTTATTTAGGACAATTATCTATTATATTTTTTAACACTAGTACTAAAGCCTATCTATCACAGAGGCTGATGCACTAACAATTTCTTGGTAATTGATTATGATTAGTGTTTTCGACTTATTTAAAATTGGTATTGGACCGTCAAGCTCCCATACTGTTGGACCTATGGTGGCGGCCAACTTATTTTTGACGTCACTGCTTAAGCAAACCGCATTAACGTCGATTAAAAGTATTGAAATAGAGCTTTACGGCTCTTTGGCGGCCACGGGTAAAGGGCACGCAACCGATACTGCAGTATATTTAGGCCTGCTTGGACATACGCCAAGCACCATTGATACGCGCTTAACTGACGAATATCTTGCGCCCATTTTTGCTGATAAACAGCTTAATTTATCTGGCGAACACGTTATCGAGTTTGACACCGAGCGCGATATGTATTGGTACGACGATACAGTACTGCCTTATCATCCGAATGCCTTAACCATCCGCGCGATACTGACCGATGGTAGTAAATACCAGCAAACCTACTATTCAGTCGGCGGCGGCTTTGTTATTAATGAAGACGACGCCAACAACCCCGATGAGGATCATGCCAGCCCAACCATCGACATCGTGCCCTACCCGTTTAATAATGCGGCAGAATTGCTCGAGCAGTGCCGTAAGCATGGGTTAAGTATCAGTGAGTTGGTTCTTGCTAATGAATGTCATTACCGCGATAAATCAGACGTCTTTAGCTACTTAGATACGATTTGGGAAGTGATGCAAGACTGTGTCATTCAAGGCTGCAAAAACAGTGGTATCTTACCGGGCGGGCTTGATGTCAAACGCCGCGCCCAAGACCTACATGTTCAACTACGCGCTGAAAAAGACACCGCTATTACCAAAACCGACAAATTGGCAGCGATGGACTGGGTCGATTTGTATGCGCTTGCCGTTAACGAAGAAAATGCCAATGGTGGTAAAGTTGTCACGGCGCCAACCAATGGTGCCGCGGGCATTATTCCTGCCGTTTTGCATTATTATCGAGATTTTTTGCCCAACTATAACCAAGACGGTGTCCGTAATTTTTTATTAAATGCCACTGCTATCGGTAGCTTAATTAAACAAAACGCTTCTATCTCTGGAGCGGAAGTTGGCTGCCAAGGTGAAGTGGGTTCCGCCTGTGCCATGGCGGGTTCAGCATTGACCGAGATAATGGGCGGCTCGCCGGCTCAGTGTTTAAATGCTGCCGAGATTGGCATTGAGCATAATTTGGGTCTGACGTGTGACCCGATTGGCGGCTTGGTACAAGTGCCTTGTATTGAGCGCAATGCAATGGGCGCGGTGAAAGCCATTAACGCCGCGCGGCTTGCATGCCGCGGCAATGGTCAGCACTTTGTTTCACTCGATAAAGCAATTGAAACCATGAAACAAACGGGCGCTGATATGTCTGATAAATACAAAGAGACCGCGCGCGGCGGGCTTGCCATTTATGCTGACAATCGCATTCCCACTGCTACCCGCGGCGTTAGTGTCAATTATAGTCAGTGTTAAGATAAAGCACGATTAAGGTAAAGCACACTTGTCATTTTTTAACACGAAAAAAAGCCTCTAGTGATTAGAGGCTTTTCTATAAAAAATGCTCGTTGAACGCTGTTCGTAGCGGCTAACAAATTCTAAAATTATTCCGGAGTTTTTGAAATTACTTCGTTTAGAATCCAAACAGGTTTAACCACTTTTGTTGCTTCATTCATCACCGCTTCTTGACGCACATCTAGAACATAACGATAATTTGGCTCATAAGTGAAGCCTTGAATATTACCATTTAAAGGTGTGTAGTTTTTCTGATAAGTTTGACGGTACTGAAGGCACTCTGATTCAACCATGTTGCCACTAGCGGTTGGCAGCTCACACACTGCTTTAAGAGGGGCTATTTCTATTTCGAAACTTGGAATATTAACCACTTTCACATTCATAGGTTCACCTTCAACGACCATGGTGCGCTCGTCGTTCATACCCATCGTAGAACAACCTGATAGAACGAAAGTGGTCATCAATGCAGCAATTGCTAATTTTTTCATTATTTAATCCTCAGTTTATTAATATTAGTCATTACCTTTTAAACTCATTTTAATCAATTATCACTATTCAAAAGGTAGCAAGCCGTTATGAAGATACTGTTAACTTAAAGCCAATTATAAAATCGAAAAAAATAAAAAAACGATATAAATAAAATCGCTAAAATATAACTAGTATCGTCTATTGTTTACTGCAATCAGTATAGAGCGCGCGGCTGCCTAGCCTCTATAACTGCTTTGTAAAGTAACGTCAGCTTTTGCAAATGATGTTAATAAACGGTTTTTATTGGATGGTATAAAATAAACTGCTTTGAGGAGGAAGAAGCGCTCAAAACTATCTATGACAATGATAGTTTGGGCGTTTTTATAAAATGATAAACAATTTTTAGCTGCGATAATCTGCATTTATCTTGACGTAATCGTAAGACAAATCGCAGGTATAAACGGTATCGTGCGCATCGCCGCGCGCTAAATCGATATGAATGGTAATCTCAGGACGGCTCATAACCTCTTTGCCCGCCGCTTCCGTATAACTCGGCGCCACGCCGCCATTTTGACAAATCATCACCTCATCTAAATAGACATCGACTTGCTCGGTATCAAGGTCGTCGATACCCGCGTAACCGACCGCGGCTAAGATACGCCCCCAGTTGGCATCACTGGCAAAAAACGCGGTTTTGACTAACGGCGAATGTGCAACTGCATACGCCACGTCGCAGCATTCTTGCGTGGTTTTGCCGCCTGTGACGTTGACTGTCATAAATTTGGTAGCGCCTTCTCCGTCTCGCACAATCAATTGCGCCAAACGTAAAAATACCGCTGTCAAAGCCTCAAATATCGGCTGATAATGCGGATGCTCTGGGCTATCAATGACCTCTGAATTTGCCGTTCCGGTGGCAATCAGTACGCAGCAATCGTTGGTTGAGGTGTCGCCATCGACGGTAATGCGGTTAAAAGATTGCTCATTAATGTTACTCAGCATTTCTTGCAATAAATCAGCAGCGATATTGGCATCCGTCGCCACATAGCCAAGCATGGTCGCCATATTAGGACGTATCATGCCCGAGCCTTTTGACATACCGGTAATGTGATAACTGCTAGCGTCAACATCGACCTTTTCACTGGCAAGCTTTGGAATCGTATCAGTCGTACGAATACCATTTGCGGCTGCTAGCCAATTATCAGCGGCCAAGTTGGCTAACGCATTGTCTAAGCCTGCAATGATGGCGTCACTGTTTAATGGTTCGCCTATCACGCCCGTCGAAAATGGCAACACCGCACTGGTATCCACGCCAGTTTTGGCAGCTAAAGCGGCACAAATATCAAGCGCGCGGCGTTTACCATCAGCGCCGGTACCGGCATTGGCATTGCCGGTGTTGGTGATTAAATAACGCGGACTGGCTTTGGCAAAATGTTCCCGTAACACACGCACAGGGGCGGCGCAAAAGGTATTTTTGGTGGTCACAACGGCAGTCGTTGCGCTATCGGCAATTTCTATCACCACCAAATCATCGCGGTCTTTATAACGCACGCCTGCAGCGGTAGCGCTTAGTTTAATGCCTTTAATAGGATAAATCGTCTTGGGTATTGCAACGTTGCCGACAGCCATCATTCAATCCTTATTCATCAATGCTGATGTATTATTTATTGGTTATTCATTTTTAGTTGTGAAAAACTGGTACTAAAAACCTCATGTTAAAAGTCTACGGTTCAAGCAAACTATTATACTTTTTTTAAATCAAACGCGGCCCAAATTGGCGCATGGTCAGACGGTTTTTCCATGCCGCGCAGCTCATAGCTAATGCCTGCATCGACACAATGATCTATCAAATCTGCGGTGCATAAGATGTGATCGATACGTAGCCCGCGTTTAGGATCATCATTAAAGCCGCGACTGCGATAATCAAACCAGCTATATAATTCGGTGCTGTCAGGATAATGCAGACGATAAGTATCGGTAAGCTCTCGCGCCATCAAATTACTATACCATTCACGCTCTTCAGGCAAAAACGAGGTTTTGCCATTTTTAAGCCAGCGCTTCGCATTGGCCTCACCAATCCCGATATCGACATCTTCCGGCGCGATATTCATATCACCCATGATTACCAGCGAGCGCCCTTCTGCTCTTAACGTATCGATATACGCTATCAAATCCGCATAATACGCCCGCTTCATAGGAAATTTGATTGGGTGGTCTTGGCTCTCTCCTTGCGGAAAATAGCCGTTAAGCACATCCACTTCCCGTCCATCAAACACATAGCGCGCATGGATAAAGCGCTTTTGTGCCTCTTCATCTTCATCCGGAAAACCTTTTTGTACAAAAATAGGCGCAACTTTGGACAATAAAGCAACACCGTAGTGGGCTTTTTGCCCAAAATACTCGACGCGATAGCCCAAACTTTCTATGTTTTCGAGGGGAAACTGCTCATCATGCACCTTGGTTTCTTGCAAACCTATCACATCAGGGTCGATTACCTCTCGCACCGCCTCCAACTGGTGTTGACGAGCGCGGATACCATTGATATTAAAGCTGACAAAACGGGTCATAAATTATCCTATACTAATGAATGAAAACAAAGTGCTGCGATAAAAAGTGCTGCTATAAACGAGTACTATGATTAAAAGGGGCTACTAGCAAAAAAGTCGTGCTATAAAAATACAAAAATCGGCGATTTATAAAGGCTAATGATAACAGACATCGACAAGGCTATCTGTTGCGCGCCCTTATTTCTTACGATAGAGTAGCACTTATGAGTGATAATCTACGCATTATCACTTTCTATTTTTTATCATTCTATATGTTAGAGCATGTCATCAATTCAATCGATGGACATCTAAATGAGGACACGCCTAACTTTTAAACGCTATTAATAAAGCAAACCTATTGAGCAACATTATGACAATTACGACAACCACCATGGAAAAAACGACAACAACCATGAATAAAAATACGGATACCAAAACGAGTAACGCAGCCGCGCCGCTATTTGCCACCGACTATAACGTCTATATTAATCATACTGACGCAGGTGGCATCGTCTACCATGCCAATCATTTGGTCTTCTTTGAAAACTGCCGCCGTGACTGGTTTACCAAACTTGGTTTAAATGGCTATTTTTTACGAACCGATGACGGCGAGATTCAGCATTTTGTCGTCAGTCAAGCAGACCTGCAATATAAAAAAGCCATACTGTTAGATGAAGTGATCAACGTACGTATCGATAAGGTTGAGCTAAAACCTGCCAGCATTGTATTTTACCAAAGTATCCATCGTAGCACGCCAAATTCAGATAATAATGATAACACTAAGACAAGCCTTGCTTCTTTAAACAGTACTTTATTAAGCAGCGCTAAAATCGTCATCGCTTGCGTGCAAAACCAAATAGAGCCTACCCCTGCTGAGGCGTCGGCTAATCACAATGCACCCATGGCGCCCATGCGTCCTATCCGCGTACCGCAAAAATTACGTGACACCATCCAAGAAGCAATCACACAACACACTGATGAATAAAAGATTGATCGACTATCACCCGACTACCGCCTGACTTTCACTCAACTAAGGCGTGTCCTTATTTTAAAAATGGTGCTAAGACCATAAGAAGACTTTTATGCTCGCATTTGAAGATATTTGGCTGCATAGCCTACATAGCAAGCACGCTACGCTAGCAAATCCTGATCGTGAAAGTCTTTTATATCGAATCTCTCCTCGGTTTGCGACGTACCGCAGATGGCGCGCAAAAATACAGAGACCCTCAGCGGCCGATGATACTTTAACCATTAGTAAACGCGCCTTGATAAGTGGTGTCAGTGGTGAATTACAGGCTGGGCAAGTCACGGTTTTGACCGGTGCCTCTGGTAGCGGCAAGTCTGTCTTATTACGTGCCCTAGCAGGGCTATCGCCCATGACTACTGGCGATATTTGGCTACAAAGCGATGAGCAAAGTAGTCGCACTCGCTCTAGCATTCATCAGGTGACACCCGCGCACTGGCGCTCGCAGGTCGCCCTGCTCGCTCAGCAGCCGCAATTATTAGAAGGCAGCGTCCTTGATAACTTGCAATTGCCTTACCGCTTGGCCGCCCATCAGCACAAGCATTTTAATATCGATTGGCATATCGAGCAGCTTGAGTATTTAGAGCGCCCAGCTGATTTCTTACAACAAAACGCTTATACGCTGTCGGGCGGCGAAAGACAATTGGTCAATACGCTGCGTCTATTACAATTAAACCCTCAAGTCCTATTATTGGATGAACCGACCGCAGCCTTAGACACTGATAGCTCAGCAAAACTCGTACACTTGCTGGTCAGCTGGCTACGAGCTGAGCCAAAGCGGACAGTACTGTGGGTGACTCATGACACCCACGATATTATGCCATTAGCGGATAAGCATTGGCAGATGCAAGCAGGCGCCTTAACCACAGTAGCTTAACTGCGCCTTTTTAACTTATCTATTTTTTAACTTATCTATTTATTAGTAGTCAATTAAAGCGGTTTAAGTTCATATTTGCATACCAGTTACGTGTTCAATACTTACTTTTTTTCTAATAACTACTTGGGATGAGTACAAAAAATATGCAAATCATACTCACTTATGGTGATATTGCGCTTGCCAGTAGTTTGATTGCTATTGTGCTAATCGTCTCATGGTACTTAGGTTTAAAACTGACTAAGACGCTTTTGATTGCGGCTATTCGTACCGTCATACAGCTAAGTTTTATCGTCTTATCTTGGCATGGATATTTGCACGCGAACAATGGTACGAAGTCCTTGTTATTTTAACCATCATGACCTTGATTGCCGGTAGCGCGGCCAAAAATCGCGTCAAACGCACCTATAAAGGTTTATTGGTTGATACGCTAATCGCTGTCGGTACCTCAGCGGTACTGGTTACTGCCATTGCCATCAGCCTTATTTTACGAGTGCAGCCTTGGTATACGCCGCAATTTATCATTCCTATACTCGGTTTGATACTTGGTAATTCTTTAACCGCCATCTCATTGACCAGCAACCAGCTGATTGAAAATTTCCATGCGCAGCAAGGACAAATCGAGATGATGTTGAGCCTATCTGCCAGACCATTTGAAGCTGTCCATGAACAGATACGTGCTGCCATCATCAATGGCATGACACCCACGCTTAACTCTATGCTGGTGGTCGGCATTGTCAGCTTACCCGGAATGATGACGGGGCAAATACTTGCTGGCGCTGACCCCACCCAAGCGGTACGCTACCAGATTGTTACTATGTTTCTCATCTGCGTAAGCAGCACCCTTGGCTGCACGATAAGCGCCTTACTCATCTACCGCCGTTTTTTCAATGACAAACAGCAGTTCATCCTACCCTAACGTTATTGCGCCTCTTTTTTTCTTATAGATAAATTTATTTAGCAGCATTTTATATGTACTGGGCAGTACGCGCATGCTAATATTGCCTTTACTTAGATTCATGCTAATGTATTGCTTAAATGTATCAATATATCGTCGATACATTATCTTTTAGTTGCAAATCTTTTAGTTGCAAAAAAATTTAGTAGTCCGTCAATAGATAAGGATGTTGTCAAACTCAGCGGCAATTGTTTTACGTCAGCGCTGATTTTTTTATTGACACGGATATGGCTGCTTAACGATAGAAACTTAATTGAAATTCCAGGACGCTGACTATGACGTTGAATAAACCTTGGCTTGCCCAATATCCTAAGAGTGTGCCGAAAACTATCGATCCAGATAGGTATGGCAGCATCGTGGAGCTGTATGAAGAATGCTTTGATCGCTTTCGTCTGCATCCGATGAGTATTTGTATGGGCGTAACCCATACCTACGATGACATTGATAAAGCTTCTCTTGCCGTCGCCGCTTGGCTGCAAGCGCAAGGACTGCCTCAAGGCAGCGTGGTTGCGCTCATGATGCCAAACGTGCCGCAATATTTGCCAACGATGATTGGTATTTTGCGGGCAGGTTACGTCTGCACGCCAGTCAATCCTCTCTATACTGGGCGCGAGCTCCGTCATCAGCTAAATGACTCGGGCGCCAAAGTTATCTTCGTGGTTGAGAATTTTGCCCAAGCGCTTGAACAAGTCATTGATGAAACAGATATTAAACGTATTGTTTTGTCAAAAATGGGCGATATGATGGGTTTAAAAGGTATTTTAGTAAATACCATTATCCGTCAAGTCAAACGCTTGGTACCAAAATACAAGCTTAATGACCCAAAGCACGAAGTCACGAAGTTTCCCGATGTGCTAAAAAAAGGCAAAACTCTACCCTTCCAAAAGCCAAAAATGTCCTTGGATCAAAAGGCGTTTTTACAATACACGGGTGGTACAACCGGGCTGTCTAAAGGCGCGATTTTATCTCAGCGTAATATCGTCGCAGGAGCGATGCAGTCAGAAGCTTGGACGCGCCCTATTACCTCAGAGATTAACGAGGTGTATATCAATATGGTCATGGCCCTACCGCTGTATCATATTTTTGCCTTTATGCTAAGCTCACTCGGTATGCGCTCAGGCTATACCTTTATCTTGATTCCTAATCCAAGAGATATTCCAACATTTATCAAAACGCTATCGAAGCAGCCGTTCCACATTTTCCCAGCGGTGAATACTTTATTTAAAGCTCTACTTGATGACCCAAACTTTAAAGATCTTGATTTTAGCTCACTGCGTATCTCACAAGCCGGTGGAATGGCAGCAACCGAACAAACGGCAGCTCGCTGGCTTGAAACCACTGGTTGCGCGATGATTGAAGGTTGGGGCATGACAGAAGGCGTGGCAGTTGGTACTGCTAACGTCATTACCGACCGTAAGTTTAACGGTACGATTGGCGTTCCTGTCCCTAGCGTTGATGTTATTATCATTGACGATGAAGGCAATCGCTTAGGGGCCAATGAAGCGGGCGAATTGTGCGTTAAAGGTCCTAATGTCACCTCAGGTTATCTGAACAGAGACAGTAGTGATGACTTTACTGAAGATGGTTATTTTCGCACAGGCGATATCGTCAGTATGGATGAAAAAGGCTACTTTAGACTATTAGACCGTAAAAAAGACATGATTTTGGTCTCAGGCTTTAATGTCTTCCCGAACGAGATAGAATCCGTCATGCTTGATTGCGAGGGCATTCTTGATTGTGCTGTGATTGGTATTCCTGATGAACGTCAAGGTGAAGCGGTTAAAATTTATGTCATTCCTGCCGACAACAATGTCACCAAAAACTCGATCAAAGAATTTGCTCTCGATAATTTAACCGGCTATAAATGTCCGCGTCATATCGAGTTTGTCACTGAGCTACCAAAAAGCAATGTGGGCAAAGTACTGCGCCAAAAACTGCGTGAAAAACATATCGCAGACAATCCACAGCTATGATTAGCCTACAGCTATAGCCAACGTAAATACCTATCCGCAAAAGGCGCTCTGCATAGGCAGTAGAGCGCCTTTTTTTAAAGGCTTATAATTTCATCTTGGTAAATGTCACCTTTTAGCGACAGCGTTATTATTTATAACCCCAGTTCGGGATAA
>NZ_DHYG01000055.1 GCF_002414005.1 Psychrobacter sp. UBA5136 | reverse complement strand
ATTCGGTCTTTAACTGCTCGTGCTTGGGCGCAACTTTAATTGTTGGGATTGGTATTATATAACGTAATTGCTTTCTAGGTAAATAGTAGCTTTGACTCTCTTTGATAATGCTTATCTACTGATAATTTCAGTCAATTTTTAAAAATGATAACCCAATTTCATACCAAGTGCATAGCCCGTCCCGTCATCGATATTGGCAACCCGACCATCGACTTCGGTGTCAACCGGACCACCTTCAAACCACATATATTGACCGCCTGCAGCAACGCTTAGCTGCTCGGTTAATTTATATTGCGCGCTGAGTCCTAAACTTTTGATAGAGTCATAAGGACCCAATAAACTGAGCGGCGCACCAGTGCCATGGTCATAGCCGACGCGTACTTCGCCTGAGACTTTTGGATTAAACTGCTTACCCAAGGCCACCTCGACCGCATAGCCGTCTTTTTTATAAGCAGCTAGTGGTTCTTGTGTCGAAAATGTCGCTAAAGGCGGGGCAACATTAAAGTTACTCCAATCGACCCAGCGCGCGTTTACCATACCTAGCAACTGATACTTTTCACTTAATCCCGTTTGAAAGTCTAAATTAACCGACTGCGGCATCTTAACCTCGGTCTTGCCCGCTAGCGGTAAGGGCACTTCGTCGGTCGCTGGTCCCGGTGTCACACCATCACCACCAGCGATAAGTGGCAAAATAACTTGCAGGTTTTCTACCCCAGTTACTTGGTATTTGGCAGGCGCGCGATAGGTTAATGCGGCGCGTAGTGCAATCTCTGGCTTTTCATACGCCATCCCAATAACAGGCACTAGCGTATTTTCGTTTTCAAAGTCTAACGTATAATAGGTTGGTGCTTCTGCCACTGGTGTGGCAAGACCATTGACTGTCTCTAACGCTTCCGCTTCCGCAGCGCTAATCGTGCCATTATTTTGTTTATTGACCAAATCATAATAAGCCTCAGCGGTCGGCACACCAAAAATCGCGCCTGCCTGATCAATCACTTGAGAGACAGCGGTGGTTAGACCAACTGGCTGCGCGCCCGTGATATTGCCTTTTAGCGTTTGGTATTCAAGGCCACCGTATAGCCACACATTATTGCTAATCTTACCGCCACCTAAAAGCGTGATACCATTTGTCTCTACCCGCGCCTCGGTGGTGCCCATGCGATTGCTAAAAATATTCCCTGCTGGGTATTCGGTATCAACGCCAAAGGGTTTTTCGTAAATCACTGCCAGTGCTGTATTGGCGGTCGGGGCGATTTTGATAGCCGCGCCGGGCAAATCAAAGCTGTCCATCATATCGCCGATTTTATTACCGGCAGCATCGGTACCTTCGATTTTTGGGTTGACATAACCATAAGACAATTCAGCGTAATGGCCTGGCTCAAAAAAAGGCGCAACCGACTGTTTACTATATTCGATGCCAGCTGCGTGTGCTGAGCTAATAGCGAGGCTAAGCGCCGTCAAAGTACCGACAGTAAGCAAATAGCGCGAAGAATAAGAAAGAATAGCAGACTTATTAAGTCCTAAAAACAGCTGAGCGCTCATGACAATATCCTTTTGTCAGTTAAAAACACCACCAAGCCATAAAACCACAAAGACTTTTTATAGCTGGCCTTAATCTCTAGATTAAATAGCGAATGTCGACCTTTGTCAATATATCAGCAGCAACTTTATGGCATTCTATACTTCATTCAACAAAAGCAGTCAATGAACGGCTTAACCTTTGCACATTTTTTTGCTAAACCTATAAATATTTTCTTTATATTTAATTAACAAACTAACCAACTTATTTTTATAAAATTGATCTAATATCATACACAATCATCCTTTCTCAATTGCCACTTATTCTTTAAGCAGAGAAAAATAGAATGTCAAAATCACTTTTTAGACTGTGTTTAGCTGGCTCACTGGTTTTAGGTTTAAGCGGCTGTATTGCGTCAGAAAAGCTCGATTATCAATTGATGCGACAAGAGGATGCCAAATGGGTTGCCGATGAGCAATTTACCGACACGGTTATTGCTGTTGGTAAGCCCGCCGCGCCTGTTCAAGGCGTTGATAATGCGATTGTGTTTGCCGGAGAAAAGGGCAGCTATTTGGTACAGAGCGCCAAGAGAGATGGCGAATTTCTTGACATTTTAGACCAAGTGGATATGGCTTATTTTTCTTTTGAGCCGATGCCAGCATTTAATGCGCCATATTTTAGAATAAGAATAGGCGAGCAAGGCTGCACGTCACAGCAAGGCTGTATTGCCTTAAAGCTATGGTTTGAAAAACCGGCCCATCTGCTAGCCGCAGGTGAAACGGCTAAGCTTGAGAAGTTTGATTTTACTTGTCACGATGGCTTTGCGGGGAGTATGACACGCTGCACAAAAAATCTGTGGCGCCTTCCTGTGACGGTGGCACCAGCGGTGAAAAATATCGATAATTTGCAGTATCGCTTGCCGCAACCGACCACGCTAAAGTTTTATCATTATCAGCCAGATAAAGCCGAGGCGGAGAAAAAAAGGCTAAAGGCGCTGATGCCATTTGCCAAGGCGTTTGACATTATTACCTTTCCGATTCAACTTATTATGGTAGAAGGTTCTAAGTAAGAGCAGTGTATTAAAAATACTTTTTACCAGTTTAAAATAAACGAAGTTAAGATTTCAGCATTTTTTTAATAGACAACTCTAAAGACAGATAAGTGCCAAATAATATCACCACCGAGCCGATAATCGCTGGCGTGTCTAAGGCTTCACCAAGCAGTAAATAGCCAAAAATAATGGCAAAAATTGGAATCACTAAGGTAATACTGGTCGCGCGCATCGGGCCGATACTTTTAATGAGTTGATTCATAAAAATCAGCGCGATGGCAGTTGAAAAGACGCCAATACAAATCACTGACATCCAAGCGGTGAAGCTGATGGTTTTGTGATAGGGAAACTCATAGACGGCTATCGGTAGCATGATGATGCTGGCGATGATAAGCGAGCCTGCGGTAATCGCCACCGGCGAGACGTTGTATAAATAGTTGCGGGTGATATTGGCGCCGACCGCATAACCGACACAGGCAAATAAGGCGTAGCCCATTGGTAATAATGACGACTCAGAAGAAGCACTTTGACTACCAAATAAGCTTTCACTCATCAAAATAATCACGCCGATAACGCCAATGATTAAACCAAGAATTTGTTTTTTTGACAGTCTGTCTTTAAAAAAGGTACTGGCGATAAAGCCGCTCATCATCGGGACAGACGCATTAAGCACCGCCAACACCCCAGCATTGACCGAGCGCGCTGAAAAAGCAAACAGCATAAAAGGGATGGCGGCAGAAAATAGTCCCACCAGCGTGAGCACTTTCCAGTTATCGCGTATACCCTCCCTGTTTTTTGGGCTGATTAAGACAAAAACCAGCATCACCAAACCAGCAAATACCACGCGCAAACTGGCAAACGCTAGCGAGCCAAATTCCGGCACGCCGATACGGTAAAAAATAAACGACAGCGACCACATAAAGGACAGTGTCATAAAAATGATGAGGTCGCGGTTGGACATGGGTGAATCCTATCAAGCGTTAGACTAAAAAAAACCACGATGATAACTTTTTAAGCGCTAAATAGGTGTTGTTTTTTTATTCTTCTCACAGATTTTTTATAGCTTTACCTTATCTAAAATAAAATCAATATCTTTATCGCCGCGCCCTGATAAATTGACCAAAATCGTCTCATCGGCTGACATGTCTTTGGCAATTCTCATCGCATAGGCAATGGCGTGTGCCGACTCTAAAGCCGGAATAATACCTTCAAGGCGGGATAGCGCCATAAACGCATCTAAACATTCTGCATCGGTTGCCGACTCATAAGTGGCAAGCTCCAAATCTCTAAGATACGAATGCTGTGGCCCAACGCCTGGGTAATCAAGACCCGAAGCAATCGAATGCACGGGGGCAGGCTCGCCTCTTTCATCAAGCAGCACGTAGCATTTAAAACCATGCAGCTCACCTTTAACGCCAAGAGACATCGTTGCCGCATGATTGGGCGTGTCTAAGCCTTCGCCCGCTGGTTCGACGCCGATTTTTTCTACCTCGGCATCATCAAAAAAGCCGCTAAACATGCCAATAGCATTGGAGCCGCCGCCGACACAAGCGACCACTTTATTCGGCAACTTACCCGTCGTCGCTAAGAACTGCGCCCGCGCTTCATGCCCGACTACTGACTGAAAGTAGCTGACTATTTCAGGATAGGGCGCCGGTCCCAGTGCCGAGCCAATCGCAAACATACTGCTATCAAGCTCATTCAAATAAGTCTCAAAGGCACTATCGACCGCTTCTTTAAGCGTCCCTGCGCCGCGTGAGACAGGTACGATATTGGCGCCCAAAATTTTCATGCGGCTGACGTTTGGCTGCTCTTTTTTGATATCAACCACGCCCATGTGAATCTCACATTCGATTCCCATCAAGGCTGCTGCTGTTGCTAGTGCCACGCCATGTTGCCCTGCGCCTGTCTCGGCAATGACTTTGGTTTTGCCCAATTTTTTGGCTAATAACACCTCACCCAAGCAGTGATTAATCTTGTGCGCGCCCGTATGGTTTAAATCCTCACGCTTAAAATAAATCTGCGCGCCGCCGCAATGCTCGGTCAAACGCTGCGCATGATAAATAGGGCTTGGGCGACCCACATAGGTCTCACGTAAGCGCTTCATCTCTTTGATAAAGTCGTCGTCTTTGATGATGTCACGAAAGCCTGTTTCAATCTCGCTCATGGCTCGGGCCAGCTCAGGATGGCCAATTTTGCCCCCAAATTCGCCATATAACCCATCGCTATTAGGTAAGATGGATTGATGTAAACCGTAGCCAGTGGCGGTATTTTGCGTTGTCATAGTTAAACCTTATTATTTTAAATAAAATATTTACAGTGTCGTGTTTGCCAAATTCTTTAGCATTTTAAAAATCATTAAATGTATTTGTGTTCTAGTACATTGAAACGAGATAGTAAGGGATATTTCTTATTTGGTCAAGTCTCCTTATAAATTTGAGCGCACTAAATACTTGAAAGCCTTACTTCGCACAACGTGATTTTTTAATTTGACTAAAATCGTGTGGCTCGCAACAAAGAAATAATCACGACACTTTTTTTTGCTAAACTCTCGTTCATTACTTCGTTTATTAAAGATATAGAAACAGGAAAACCATGCAACGACGTCAATTAATTAAAGCCATGGGTCTAAGCTTAGGCGCTATCGGCACCTCCGCTGCGGTGAGCGGTTGCCAAACGCTTGCCAAGCCGCCAAAACTACCAAGTACCATCACCCAAGCGGGACACTTTCCTAATATCATCGTTGGTAGTGGCTATGGCGGCGCGGTATCGGCGCTGCGACTAAGCGAAAAAGGCCATAAAGTGTTGATATTAGAGATGGGCATGCGCTGGGATAGAACGCCCGAGCACGATACTTTTTGCAAAATGATAAGCGCCGATAAGCGCTCAAGCTGGTTTACCAATTGGCCAAATGCACCCATTCCGATTCCTATCCCGATTAAGAAATACCCGGGCGTTTTAGATTTAATCGAATACGACGAGATGAAAGTATTCGCAGGGCGTGCTTATGGCGGCGGCTCTATCGTTAATGGCGCCATTGCCATTGCTCCCAGACGCGCGCACTTTGAAGCCGTGTTTCCGTGGATCGATAGCGATGAGATGTACGATATTTACTTCCCGCGCGCCATGCGAGAATTAAAAGTTAGCCAAATTCCCGAGACTTTTTTTAATGAGTCTGAGCATTACGAATTTACCCGCGCTGCTGAGCGCCAAGCGTCGAGAGCAGGACTGAAAACCGAATTTTTTGGCAACAGCTACGACTTTGACTATATGCAAAAAGAGGCGCGCGGCGAAGTGTACAAGTCAGCACTCGGCGGCGAAGTCATCTACGGTAATAACGCAGGCAAATTCTCACTTGATTTAACCTATCTAAAAGACGCTGAAGCGACGGGTAATGTCACGGTCAAAACCTTACGCAAAGTCAATAGCATTCAAGCGCTCGATAACGACCATCTCAGATTAGAGGTTTATGTTCTAAATACCACGGGCGGCGTTGATAAAATCGAACATTATACTTGCGATAAGCTGTTTTTAAACGCAGGCAGTACGGGAACTTCAGAGCTGCTACTTAAAAGCCACGCGGAAGGCAAGCTTACTAAGCTAAACGAGCATATTGGCCAGCATTGGGGGCCAAACGGCAACATCATGACGGGGCGCAATTTCGTCCACGCCGCTGGCACCACCCAATCGACCATTCCGGTCAAAGGTATCAATATGTGGGACGGCGATAGAGATGGCTCAAAGTACAAAATCTTTGCCGAGCTTGCGCCATTGCCGCTAGGACTTGAGACCTGGAGCACCCTATACCTTGCTATCACTGACAACCCAGAACGCGGCAATTATTACTATGATAAAGCCACCAAAACCGTCAAACTCAACTGGAAACGCGAGCAAAATGCGTATTCGGTAAATGCCGCCAAAGAGCTGATCGAAAAACTTGCTAAAGTCAATGGCGGCTCGACATCAAGCTTACTGTTTACCAAAGGCTTTGGCGATAACTTCTGCTATCACCCGCTTGGCGGCTGCGTATTGGGCAAAGCGACTGATGAAGTTGGCCGCGTCAAAGGGCATAAAAACATCTACGTGCAAGATGGCGCGTTAATCCCCGGTAGCGCGGGCGTCAATCCGTACGTGTTTATCACCGGACTTGCGGAGCGGAATATGGCGGCTATTTTAAAGAAAGATTTTGGGTAGGTTATTGGAGAATTGGTTGAATAGAAAACGCTCTTTAGGGGCGTTTTTTTGACTTAGATTTGCGCATGTTTAGGCGGTTCGTTTTATGACATCTTTTTTCCACTAATTTGACTGCTGTATCTCAAACCACTTTTTTGTCATTGAATTCACTTCTAACATCAGTAAAAATGGCAATCATCATTTATTTAAAAAAATAAGTCACAAAAAGGACACTCAATGAAACTGCGCATCTTAAAGTCTGCCGTTACCAACCCTTGGTTTAACCTTGCGACCGAAGATTGGATATTTAATACGCTCAATCCCGACTCGCACACGCTATTTTTATGGCGCAATAGCGAGACCGTAGTCATTGGGCGCTCGCAAAACCCATGGGTGGAATGCAAAATCGATAAGATGGAAGCCGACGAGGTGTTTTTGGCGCGGCGGCAGAGTGGCGGCGGCGCGGTGTTTCATGATTTGGGCAATACCAACTTTACCTTTTTATCGCCCAAAGACGACTACGACCAAGAAGCAAACTTTACCATTATTATCAGTGCGCTAAAAAAACTCGGTATCGACGCGGAATTATCTGGTCGAAATGACATGCAAGTCGGCGATAAAAAAATATCAGGAAGCGCCTTTAAACATGCGTCCGATCGTAGCTTTCATCACGGCACATTGCTCGTGAATGCCAACATGCAAAAGCTCGGCGATTATCTTAATCCGCATCCGCTGAAGCTCAAGGCCAAAGGCATCAAATCGGTGCGCGGACGGGTGGCAAACTTGGTTGAGTTTAATGCAGACATCAATCACGAAATGTTATCCGATGCAATTATCGAGGCATTTTGTGACTATTATGGCGATACTGCTCCGGTAGAAGAATTGGACGAAGCCAGTCTCGCCAAGCAGCCAGCGCTAAACAAATACTATCAGCAAATGGCGGATTGGGATTGGCGCTTTGGTAAGACGCCTGAATTTAGCCATCATATTGAGACGCGCTTTGATTGGGGCATTATCGATTTGCACCTTGATGTCAAGCAAGCCGTTATTCGCGATGTGGTTATATTCTCTGATGCGCTCAATGTTGAATTAATTGACCTGCTAAAAGAAACACTAACTGATGTCAAATATGACAAGCATGAGATTAAAGCTAAGCTTGATGAATTGGGTAAAGCGCATCCTGACATTGCAGCGCAGATTGATGACGTGTCTACGTGGTTGGTTAGGGAGATGGAGGGTTAAACGAAAAAACGGCAGAAAATATTTTTCTACCGTTTTTCACTCTAGATTTATTATTTTAAATCACTGATTAAATAATTGCTGCAACCTCAGCTCCATCACGAATCGCACGTTTAGCATCCAGCTCAGCCGCGAGCTTTGCACCGCCAATGAGATGATACTGCGCATCTGGCGCATCACCAACATTTGGCATCAACTCTACGACCGACTCTTGTCCAGCACAGACCACAACGCTATCGACACGAAGTAGCTGGCTTTGACCTTGATTATTGGTAATCCATATACCTTCGTTGGTGATTTTTTCATACTGCGCGCCTGATACTTGAATGACGCCGTGCGATTTGATGTGCGCGCGATGTACCCAGCCCGAGGTTTTATTGAGACCACTACCTAAGCGACCTTTGCTGCGCTGCATCAAGTACACTTGACGTACAGGTTTAATGCCTTCAGGTTTAATCAAACCGCCATCTGTCTGATAGTCGGTATCAGAGGTCACGCCCCACTCTTCACGCCAATCGCTGATAGATTGCGGCTCTGGGCGGTAGCTTGGGTCTTTTAGCGTCTCAGGACCTAGCTCATCTAATGGCTGACCATGATTGGCGGTTAGATATTCACTGACGTCAAAACCAATGCCGCCAGCACCAATGACCGCTACGGTTTCGCCGACGGATTTCTCCCCAGAGAGCAGTTCAGCATAGCTGATGACTTGTGGTAAATCCGCGCCTTCTAGCTTGCCTTTTAGACTTCTTGGCACCACGCCAGTTGCAACGATGACATGATGGAATTTGGCATTTTCTAGCATGGCTTTATCAACTTTGGTATTGAGTTTAATCTCAACGCCTAAGTACTCAAGCTCATTGATATAGTAGCGAATGGTTTCAAAGAATTCTTCCTTACCAGGGATAACTTTAGCGTAGTTAAACTGACCGCCCAAGATATCTTTTGCTTCAAACAACGTCACGTCATGACCACGTAGCGCGGCAACATGAGCGGCTGACATGCCAGCAACGCCGCCACCGATGACCGCGACTTTTTTCGGTTTTTTGGTTTTCTTATAAACCAGTTCTGTCTCATAGCAGGCTTGTGGATTGACCAAACAAGTCGAGCGTTTATTTTCAAAGGTATGATCCAAGCAGGCTTGGTTACAAGCGATACAGGTATTGATACGATCTGTCTGGCCATTTTTGGCTTTATTGACCCAATGCGGATCGGCTAAGAACGGACGCGCCATCTGAATCATGTCAGCTTGCCCGCTGGCGAGGATTTGTTCCGCGGTTTCTGGCATATTGATACGGTTGGCCGCCATCATTGGGATATTGATGTGTTTTTTAATCTCAGCGGTAAAATCAACAAACGCCGCGCGTGGTACGCTAGTAACGATGGTCGGTACGCGCGCTTCATGCCAGCCGATACCGGTATTCATAATGGTCACGCCCGCTTCTTCTAGCGCTTTAGCGACGGTGATGACTTCATCCATGACGTTACCGTCTTTAACCAAATCAATCACTGATAAGCGAAACAGGATAATAAAATCTTCACCCGTTGCTTCGCGTACCGCCTTCACCACATCGACCGCAAATTTCATGCGATTATGAATATCGCCGCCATACTCATCGTTACGTTTATTGACGTGCCGCGATAAAAATTGATTGAGCAAATAGCCTTCTGAGCCCATGATTTCCACGCCATCATAACCCGCTTGTTTGGCGAGTTTGGCAGAACGCGCGTAATCTTTGACGGTTTGCTCGATATTTTTGATGCTCATCTTGCGCGGTTTAAATGGCGAGATTGGTGACTTAATCGGGCTTGCTGATACCGCAAACGGATGATAACCATAGCGACCACTGTGCAAGATTTGCATGATGATTTTGCTGTCATATTTATGCGCGGCACGGGTGACGCGTTGATGGTTAATGACGTCCATTTTTGTATTCATGGTGCCGCCCGCAGGGAGCAACCAGCCTTCACGATTGGGCGAAATGCCGCCCGTAATCATCATCGCCACGCCGCCTTTGGCACGCTCTGCAAAATACGCCGCCAGTTTGCCGTAATTATAAAAACGGTCTTCAAGCCCCGTATGCATCGAGCCCATTACCATGCGGTTTTTCAGCGTGGTAAAGCCCAAATCGAGTGGCTCAAATAAGTGCGGGTAGTGTTCGTTGGTGCTAGCGGTCTCAATGGTATTGGCAGGGCGGCTGGCGGTCATATCATTTTCCTTATGAATGGTTTATCAAATTACTTTTTGAAAACAGAAGGGCTACGGGATTTAGCGTTGAGGCTATCGTATCACACCGCTATTAGCATCAGCTATGCGGACAAGCGACTGATGAGTGAACACATATTAATGCCAATGCTAAATAGGTCGATGTTTGCATCGGGTTTATGATATCTGGTTAAGTAAACACCACAAAATCCGCCCAATTTTTGGGGCAATTGGCTATAATAGCGGGGGCGTTGCTAAATACCTAGCTTGTTTATACAACAGCTATTTATGCACCAATCGCTTCTACAGCATCCGCTTCGCTTAACCTGCATCATCGAATACCAGCAATACGATAAAGGACTATCCACATGACAGACTTTCATACCGGTCTTGGCAAAAACGCTGCCAACCACCAACCACTTACCCCTATTGACTTCATCATCCGTAGCGCGCAGGTTTATCCTAACAAAACCGCCATCATTTATGACGATTTAGAGCACAATAACCTCACCCAAACGTGGCAGCAGACGTATGATCGCTGCCGCCAGTTGGCAGATGGTCTGCGCAAATTGGGCATCGATAAAAATGACACGGTGGCGGTCATGATGCCAAATACGCCTGCAATGGTCGAGGCAGCCTTTGGCGTGCCGATGTCAGGCGGCGTACTTTGCACCCTTAATACCCGCCTTGATATCAACGCCCTTACCTTTTGCTTGCAGCATTCAGAAGCCAAAGTATTAATTTTAGACAGCGAATTTGCTGAGCATGCTGAAATTATCGATGAAGCCTTTCCAAATCTCATCGTGATTCATGCGACCGATAAAGCGTTTGATGTCGAGCGTTTTGGACAAATGACTTATGAAGAACTCATTGGCAGCTCAGACAGTTTGGATAATTGGGAAAAACCGCTCGATGAATGGGATGCCATTGCCCTCAACTACACTTCTGGCACCACGGGCAAACCCAAAGGCGTGGTTTATCACCATCGCGGAGCGACGCTCAATGCCGTGTCTAATATTTTAGATTGGGATATGCCCAAGCATCCGACGTATTTATGGACACTGCCACTATTTCATTGCAACGGTTGGTGTTTTCCGTGGACCATTGCTGAGCGCGCGGGCGTCAACGTTTGCCTGCGTAAAATTGTCGCGGATTTGATTTTGCAGCTAATTGCCAAATATAAAGTCAGCCATTACTGCTCAGCGCCCGTGGTACACAATATGATTGCGGGCGGCAAAGCTGAATATAAAGAAGCCATTAATCATGAGGTTAAAGGTTGGGTCGCTGGTGCGCCGCCATCTGAAACCATGCTTGCTGCCATGGAAGCCATGGGCTTTCATATCTCGCACGTTTATGGTTTGACCGAAGTTTATGGCCCCGTCACTGTCTGCGCTGAGCAAGAAGAATGGGATGCGCTTGATGTTGCTGGACGCGCGCAGAAAAAATCACGTCAGGGCGTAACCTCACATTTGATGACGGGGTTTGAGCTGTTTAAACAAGGCACTACTGAGCCGGTTGCCGCCGATGGTGAAGAGATGGGCGAGCTGGCACTGCGCGGCAATATGGTGATGAAAGGTTATCTGAAAAGTCGTAAAGCGACCGAAGAAGCCTTTGCTGATGGTTGGTTCCGCACTGGTGATTTGGGGGTTAAATATCCTGATGGCTATATCAAAATCATGGATAGGCTCAAAGACATCATCATCTCAGGCGGTGAAAATATCTCGAGTATCGAGGTCGAAAACGTCCTATATAAAATGCCTGAAATCCAAAGCTGCGCCGTCGTTGCCGCACCGCACGACAAGTGGGGCGAAGTGCCCGTGGCCTTTATCGAAATCCATGCAGGCAGCACCTTACAGCGCGATCATGTGATGGAACATTGCAAGCAGTATTTAGCGGGTTTTAAAGTTCCAAAATACATTATCTTTGCTGAAATACCCAAAACCAGTACCGGTAAAGTGCAGAAATTTGAGCTGCGTCAAGCGGCCAAATCATTGGCGCACGAGACGCCAAAAGTCACCGCTAGCGCTAAATAATAGCCTTTGAGTAACTTGCCTAAAACAGGGCCAGTCTAATTATTAGGCTGACCCTGTTTTTTGAACTAGAAACGTAAAGCCTGTTATTAGCCAAGTGACTCATTCAGTTTTGGCTCAAACCACTGATAAATCAGCATACCAAGCAGCATGGCAGCGGCAAACACATACGCTTGCCAGTGTCCTGTCCCTAACAGCACAATGCTAGGCCCTGGACAGATACCGACCAAGCCCCATCCGATACCAAACAGCATCGCGCCGATCAGCAGCTTTTTATCAATCACAGTCTTACTTGGCAATAAGATAAAAGTGCCCGCCCAGCTGGTTTTTTGCCGCTTGGCCAACTGTACACCGATGGTGGCCACTAACAGACCGCCGCCCATCACCAAAGCCAAGGAGATATCCCAGGCGCCAAAGACGTCCAAAAACCCTTGTAACTTAGCAGGGTCGGTCATCCCTGCTATCAGCAGTCCCAAGCCGAATAATAACCCTGCCACTAATCCAATCATATTTTTTAGCATGTTTGTTTCTCGCACTTCATTTGTTAATCCAAATTGTTCGCTGTCTTTGCAACAAGCCGTCTATGTAGCTTTTAAATCAAGCCCAAGACATGGCGGCCAAGATAAACCGTCACAATACCAAAGAGCATAAAGGTTATCGTCGCCGCCATCGAACGCGGTGACAAACGCGCATTACCGCAGATACCATGGCCGCTGGTACAGCCTGAACCTAGGCGCGTGCCAAAACCGACGAGCAACCCTGCGCCGATTAACAAGGGTAATGACGTGGTGATTTCTATATCCGGCAAGGGTCGAGCCAGACTGTAAAGTAAGGGCGAGAAGATAAGGCCTGCGATAAACAGCACCTGCCACATCTCTATGTGTTTGGGTTTTAGCACGCTTGACACGATACCGCTGATACCGGCAATACGCCCAATGCCCAACAATAAAATAACGGTCGATGCCCCTAGCAGCAGCCCGCCTACTAAGGAAATCGGCGTAAAAGCTTGCCAGTCTATTTGTATATTCATCATATTTACCCAAATCAATTTTTATCAAAATCAAGAGCGTCATTAAAATCATAATTCGATTTATATAAATACATTATATAATAAAATATAATAAATAGGTAAAAAAATACTGAA
>NZ_DHYG01000011.1 GCF_002414005.1 Psychrobacter sp. UBA5136 | reverse complement strand
TATATATTTTGGGTTTGGTATTATATTTTAGACAAATGTTTATTTGGTAATAGCCATAATGTTAAACCACCTGATTTTAAACCGCTTAACTCTATCCTTATTGCTCGCTATCTCTTTTCCGGCAGCGTTAATAGGTTGTCAGTCCAATATTGCAAAAGATAGTTCTACACCCGCTAACTCAATAGTGACTGGCTCTAGAACTTCTGCTCCAATGCTATCTGAGCAAGTGATAAATATTGAAAGTATCAATCGCTTTGATTGGAAATTGGTGCGCTGGATAGACAATCAAGGTATTGTTAATGATGTCGATTCCATACCGCCGTTAATGCTGGACGTGCGACCTAGCAATCTAGTATTTAAATACGACTGCCAACGCTACCGCTTAAACCATGATGGTTATCAAGATTACACTTACAGCTCATACGGTGTAACAACTATCACACCGCCCTCTTGCTTAATAACCAATAAACAAGCAGCGAGCAATATCCTTCAGTATTTAGAACAACTATTTCCTGAGTATGGTAGAGGACGTTTTAACCTTAGAATCATTCCACCATCAACGCAAACAACATCGAAATATTTTTCCTTGTTGAATAAACTTACTTCAATAAAGCCTAAACCTTATGAATTGGCATTAAATGTTCAGGACAAGCAGCTCATATTTGAAGGTACACTTAAGACCCTACGACCAGTAACTGGGCTGCCCATTACTTATGAGTTTCTAAAAGAATATCAATGGCGATTGGTAAGTGCGGTCGATAGCAATAAAAAAACCATTGTTGAGCTTAGTCGTCCAGATTTTCCAGTGACTGCCTATTTTGGTTATCCAGTATATAACGATGAACATCATGTTGGCTTTAGCTCTGATTGTAATGGCGTTGGTGGTCCTTACATTTTAACGCCTGACAGTAAATTATTAATCGGTTCAAGCCCCCAAACAATGATGGGCTGTAGTCCCAAACGTGAAGCTGCTGAAGATAAAATTCGTGAGCTTGAACAGTTAAGCAAAAGCCAATTGACCTTACGACAATTGCCAAATATCAATAGCGATGCTCCAAGCTTACCTTATTACTTGCTAACCCAAGAACTCGATTCTGGCGAAACACTCATTTGGAAAAACGAAGTAAAGAAAATATCTTAGCTCCTATTCATTTTCATATTTTTTAAAAAGGATTTTACAATGCTCCTGCCAACTATAAAGCGCTCATTAACTATTATCAGCTTGTCTGTAGCAGTGGCGTTAATGGGCTGCCAGTCTGCGCCATTGGATAGTACCCAGCAGACCACTATCGTCAACGCACCTATTACTAAAGATAAATCTAACTTTACTGACGAGATAGTAATTAAAGAATCACAAGTAATGCAATGGGTAGCTCACTATGATTGGCAGTTGGCACAAGTGATTAATCAAAACGGTAAAACTGTCGATATAAATAATTTTGCACCGATTATCTTACAAGTAGCACCTAGTTCCATCAGTCTTTACCAAGGCTGTGAGCAGTATAGAATGGATTTTCATGCGCTGTCCGCGCCGCCTTATCCCTATTATTCTCATCTTGCTAAAGTTCCCACAACTTGTCATAACGACAATAATACTGATACTGCAATTAGAGAGGATAATAGTATTCAATCGTTATTTGTTAAGTACGCACCTGTTAGGCTTAATTTTGAGTTATTGCCAGCTTCGCATTTAACATCACAATCAGCGCCAGTCGCCATACAAGCAGCCCCTAAACGTTTGGCACTTAATATCGAAAACGGTAATCGCTTAATTTTTATAGGTTCACCTAAAGCATTAGCCGCTCCCACTGGATTGCCCATTACTAACGAGTTATTGGAGCGCTACGATTGGCAGCTGGTCAGCGCTGTCAGTAATACTTACGATGAAAAAGGGGAATTAACTAGAAAATCTTTGGGCAATTTTTATCATCCTGATCATCCTATTTCAGCGAGCTTTGAGAGTTGGCCTAACAATCAATACGCATCCTTTAGCTCAGGCTGTAACGGCTCGCGTGCGCCCTATTTTTTACTCAATGATAATACTTTCAAAGTCGGCACCATCATCAGCACTGTAATGGGCTGCGGTGAGACAGGCAATAGAATCGAGTCCGCTTTGTTTGATTTAATGCGTGATAGCAGCAGTCAGCTAACGTTAAGTTTGCAACCTTCACAACCAATAGCCTCCACAGCTGACAATCAGACCGATATGCCTCGCTATAATTTATTGCAAAAGACGGCAACAGGCGAAACTTTAGTTTGGCAAAACGAATTAAAGAAAACCCCATAAACGATTTTCAAACCCATACGTTATTTACATTTATTCACGGATTGTTGCGCATTTGATGAATAGTTATGTTTAATCCTTGGCTATACTGATTGCGACATTAAACAATGTTTGAAAAGCAAAGTTTGAAAAAGCGTTTTAAAAATAAAGTTCGAGCATTTAAATAAAATCATGAACACAGAAGTTCATCATAACGATTACATACAAATGGAGATAATAATGAGTAAGACGATGCTTGCAAGTGCCCTATTATGTGGTTCTGCTCTAGCGATGACTGGCTGCCAAACGGTAGAAGGTCAAATGCACACGGGCAATCCTGTCAATCAACCAGCGCTAAAATCAACCATTAAAGCGGTTACTGGTAATAAAAGCGAAGTGGGACAGATTTTCTTGCGCCCGGTTAATGGCGGCGTCCAAGTTTACGGTAAGCTTATGAACTTGCAGCCCGGCAAAACTGTGGCTCTGCATATTCATGAGACGGGTAGCTGTGCCAATATGGGTAAAGCGGCAGGCGGTCACTTTAACCCAGACAACAAGCCCCACTCTCATCCTGATGACATGAATGGTCATGCAGGCGATTTACCAAACTTAACCGCCGATGCTAATGGCGTGGCAACCATTAATTATGTGAACAAGAAAATCTCTACCGCTGATGTCGGTAAATATAGCGTTAACCGTCGAGCCTTTATCGTGCATAGCGGTACTGACGACTATAAGAGCCAGCCAGCTGGTAATTCAGGCGAGCGCGTCGCCTGTGGTATTATCGAAAAGACCTAAGGTTTAATCAGAAAAGACCTAATAAGGTTTAATCAATAGTGCTAAAAGTTAAATGCTGTTGGTTTCGTAAAAGTTTATAGCATAAAAAAGCCTCTTAGATGACCTAAGAGGCTTTTTTGCAGCTTAACATTATCGATAGTTTTAAGCCATAAGGCGGACGCCGTTACTCTTCTACCCACTCGCCGTTACGCCAATACAGGCCCCAACGCGTGGCCTTACCGTTTTTCTCAGAGCCGATATACTGCTCCTTTTTCTTGCGTGACCAGCGCAAAATCGTTGGATTGCCATCAGGATCTTCATCTGGACCTTCAAACAAATACTGGAATTTATCTTCCATTTTATCTTTGATGTCGCGTAGCTCAGCCAGCTTTGGCGGACGGGTTTCGCGGACTTTTGGGAATTTAGACGCCGCTAAGAACATCCCAGCCGCCCCTTCACGTAGGATAAAGTAATCATCATGCTTGGTTGATTTTAGCTCCGGCATATGAATTGGCTCCATACGCGGCGGCGCTGCTTCACCCGTTTTAAGCACTTTACGGGTGTTATCACATTTCTGACATGCAAAGTATGGCCCAAAACGCCCCGTCTTTAGCTCCATTTGCCCATCACATTTGTCACAGTCGATGGTTGGCGCATCTGAACCCGGTACCTCAAACTTACCTTCTTCTAGGATATAGCCGTCGCAATCCGGGTTATTACCGCAGATATGCAGCTTAAGCCCACCATCGACGATATAGCCATTCATCGCCGTACCGCATTTCGGGCAGCGCTTTTTCTCCATCAAATCTTTGACTTCGGCTGCTTCATCATCGCTGTCGCCATCATCAAGATTGGCAAACGCTTCAACTGGCATTAAGTTTTTGGTGCCCTTACAGCGCTCTTTTGGCGGCAAGTTATAACCCGTACAACCTAAGAACACACCCGTTGAACCCGTACGCAGCTGCATCGGACGATCGCAAATATCGCAGTGCACGTCTGGCACATCGGTCGGATCATTTGGGCGCATGCCGTCTTTTTCTTTGGCGCGATCAAGGGTCTTTTTAAAGTCGCCATAGAAATTATCGAGGACATCTTTCCAGTCGGTATCGCCTTCAGCAACGTGGTCAAGCTTGTCTTCTAATGCAGCAGTAAAGGTGTAATCCATCAAATCTGGGAAACTTGCGGTCAATCTATCGGTGACGATATCGCCCATTTTTTCGGCAAATAAGCGCTTATTCTCAAGCTTTACATAGCCGCGATCTTGAATGGTTGAGATGATAGAAGCATAAGTTGATGGACGACCAATGCCTTTTTTCTCAAGCTCTTTCACCAGACTTGCTTCGGTATAACGCGGTGGCGGCTTGGTAAAGTGTTGGCTCGGATCAAGCTTATCAAGCGTTAATTTATCGCCTTTTTTAACATCTGGAAGCAAAGTATCGTCGGACTTCGCTGGTGGCATGACTTTAGTAAAGCCATCAAATACTAAGGTACGGCCGCGCGCTTTTAGTTCAACATCGCTTGCCGCAACAAATAAATTCACGGATAAGTATTTTGCAGGCGTCATCTGACAAGCAACAAACTGACGCCAAATCAGCTCATACAGACGGATAGCATCACGCTCAACGCCTTTTAGCTGCGTTGATTTCATATTGACGTTAGATGGACGAATCGCCTCATGCGCCTCTTGTGCGCCTTGCTTATTGCCATAGAAATTCGGCTTTTCTGGCACGTATTTATCGCCATAGTTGTCTTCGATATAACCACGCCCGGCAGCAAGCGCATCGCCAGATAAAAAGGTCGAATCAGTACGCATATAAGTGATGTGACCGGCTTCGTATAGACGCTGCGCCAAAATCATGGTTTTTTTAACCGAAAAGCCCAGCCGCGTGCTGGCTGCTTGTTGCAAAGTCGAGGTGATAAACGGCGCACTTGGGCGTGACTGCGTGGGCTTTTCTTCACGCTCTTTGACGACAAAGTCGCTTGCTTTTAGCACTTCTAGGACTTTATCGGTCTGTTCTTTGTTTACCAATTTAAGCGTTTTACCGCCTTGTTTGGTTGCCTCTAAGCGAATCGCATCTTGCTCGGCGTCTGTAGATTTTTTGGTTTTGCTATTAGCAACGTGGGTGTCAGCATGAATTTGCCAGTACTCTTCTGGGATAAAGGCGCGGATTTCATGCTCACGCTCGACGACCAAACGCATAGCAACCGACTGCACGCGACCTGCTGATAAACCGCGAGCCACTTTTTGCCACAGTAGCGGCGACACCATAAAGCCAACCACGCGGTCTAAAAAGCGCCGCGCTTGCTGGGCATTGACGCGGTCGATATCGAGCTTTGATGGCTGCTTAAAAGCATTTTGAATCGCAGATTTGGTAATCTCGTTAAAGACCACGCGCTCATATTTGCTGTCTGGGCCGCCGATGACTTCTTTTAGGTGCCAAGCAATCGCTTCCCCTTCTCTATCCATATCCGTTGCCAGATAGATTTTATCGGCATCCTTGGCTAAGGCTTTCAGCTCTTTAATAACCTTGGTTTTATTTGGCAATACTTCATAGACTGCCGCCCAATCGTGCTCAGGGTCGACGCCCATGCGCCGTACCAATGCTTGCTGGGTTTTCTCTTCTTTGCTCAGACTGTCATCTTTTTTGCTTGCGGCTGGCTTCTTCGTACTTTTGCTTGCGCCCACAGGCAAATCACGGACATGACCAATACTTGAGCGGACAATAAAATCATCGCCCAAGTACTTGTTAATCGTTTTGGCCTTGGCGGGTGATTCTACAATCACCAAAGACTTGCCTTTGGGTTGGTCTTTTGCCGTGGCTGGGCTTTTTTTGGTTGAGGTTTTTGCCATAAGTGACGACACCATAATAAGTAAAATAAAATAAGGTTAAATTTGGCAGCATGGCAATTTATAATAGTTAGTTATAATGGCTCAGCGAATTATTGTAGTAAGGACTGCCGATAAAAACGGTTATAAAACAAACAAACAATAACCGTAACGCATAAGTACAGTTATAAAGACGTTACACTGCTAGGCGTTAAACTGTCAACTTAAAATGACTGAGAGTTTGCCAAAAGCGCTTGCATAATACCTTTTAATGGAGACGAAAAAATAATTTACTAGCTTGCCGCGATTTTTATGGCGACTTCTGCATCTGCAGCGCCCATTTCTCAAGCTTTTCTTTTAGTATTAGTAAGTCGCTTTCAATCGCTTGTTGCTTATAAGCAGGATTGGTCGCGGGGCGTACATAAGCGATATCTTCCCAGTAAATAACAATACTATTTGACTTAATCGATAACGCTTTTACAAAAGGCTCGATGCTAGCTGGCAGCGCTAAAGGCTCTTTATCTAAACTAAAATTGGCTTGAATTGGCAAGCTATTGTCATCGCTACTATTGTTATCACTACTATTGACATCGCTTATGGGGCGCCATTGTCCATCTATCACCTGATAGCGCGTTAAGGGCAGCTTTACATTATCGAGTACCAAACCATATTGTCCAATCATGCCGCGGCCATATTCGTTGTCTTTACCCTTTACCCAATCTGGGCAAGTGACCAGCTTTGGATTGAGCTGTAAACGGCGCGCCGTCATGCGCAGCTTATCCAAGCGCTGGTCGATACCGCTAGGTTTGAGCGCCATCATACTCCCTAATACGAATAGTACAATGGCAATCGCAATCCACATGCCCATAACCGTCTGACCTTTTAACAAAATTAATGTAGTGCTAACCATGAAAACAGGGTTAATAACTTGTAAGCGTGTTTATATAAACCGCTTTTATAAACCCTCTCATACCTAGCTGCTTATAATGAGCGCAAACCTTTAAAAATCAAGCAAAAATTAAGCGTAGGCAAAAGCTATCGTTTATAAATAGCTAAATACTAAGCAAAGCTGACACTTATCGCCGCCTTATTATTTATAGTGGCATATCAAATACTTAGTACAGAAAGCGCCTCATTTAACAACAAGATGCAAAAAATTGGCCGTGTAAAAAAGTGCTATGATAAACCATAATTTTAAACGCGCGCAGGTTTATTATGAATTATCTTCTTAAGCAAAACTCATCGACCGCTGCATTGGTGAGCAAATGTGGCGGTAAAGTTATGAGTAAATCTGAACTGACTATTTCTCTGATAGGCGCGGCCTTATTTACCTTATCGGGCTGCGCAACCACGCAAAGTCTAACGCCTGAACAGTGCCAAAACAGCAATTGGCAGGAAGTCGGCTATGTCGATGGACTTCACGGGCGTTCGGGTGCTTACTTTGGCAACTATACCAATCAATGTGCAAGCATCGTTGGGGCAACGCCAAACCGCGTATTGTGGGAGCAAGGACGACAGCAAGGACTGAAAAACTATTGTACCGAGCTCAATGCCTATAAATTAGGCCGCGAAGGCTATGATTGGCAGCCGGTTTGTCCGCTCGAAGGCATCGAAAAGCTTGAAGAAGCCTACGCGCAGGGGCGCTACTATTATATCCGCCAGCGTGACCTCGATTATCTGCGCTCGCCCTATCCGTTTGGTTATGGACCGCGTTTAGGCTATGGTTATCGTCCGTTTGGTTATGGTTGGTAATCGCTCTAGTTGGTAGCTGTTATATAATCTACTGACTTAGGTTAAGGGCTACTAAAAAAAGATAACCTCGCAAGGTTGCCCAAGCGAGGCGGGAGAGAAATTTTATTATTGTAATTATTCTTCTTATTGTCTTGATTATTTTCTTATTGCTAAGCCTGCTGGTTTATCTTGGTAGCTTATTGTTTTAGCAGTTACTCTTAACCACTGATTCATTTTTAATGCTCATTTATCTGCGCGTTATTCGTTAACAAACGCAATCTTAGTTAACCCCGCTTGACTGGCAGCCGCCAATACTTGTGCGACGGTATCGTACTTGCCTTCTTTGTCTGCTCGCAATTGGATAGAAGGATCTTTACCGCTCGCCGACTCCGCTTGCAGACGCGTGTCTAGTGCTTCCATGCTGATAGGCTCATCATCCCAAAATAAACCTGCATCTTTATCGATACTAATTTGAATGGCCTCTGGCGGCGTTTCATTGACCGCGGCGCTGGTCTTTGGCAGATCCAATGGCACCGTTGGATTCAGTACGGTCGCCGTCAATAAAAAGATAATCATCAATACCAGCATGATATCGATAAGCGGAATAAGGTTCATCTCATTCATGCTTTGACTGTCATCATCACCCAATTGAAATGCCATAATTGTTCTCAATACCGTTGGTTGTCGTCTTTGCTGCTCGTGCTTTTAACTGGTTTTCGCGTTGCTTTTTGCCTTATTTTTCTCTACTGAAGAGTCATTACAACTGCGATGGCGCGGATTTATGATAATGCTCAGATGATTGCACCGCTTGCTTGTCTGTATTTGCATTTTTTGTTAACTGCGCTTGAGTAGCAGTCGTGGCTTGCTGAGCTGCTGAGTTTTGGGCTGGCGCTTGCTTGAAAGAGGCAAGCTCGCTAGATTGCGCCAATAAATCATGCGCTCTATCATTGGCGTGATACATCACGCGGCGATTGATACGCACCGCAAGGTTATAAAATACCACCGCTGGAATGGCAACGGCAATCCCCAAACCCGTCATAATAAGGGCTTCACCGACGGGTCCCGCTACTTGGCCTAATCCCGCTTGGCCAGTGGTACCGATGTTATGCAGTGCATGAAAAATTCCCCAAACCGTACCAAACAAACCAATAAATGGCGCAATTGCGGCTGTGGTGCCCAGTATCGGCAATCCGCGCTCACTGGCAAAACGGTAGCGACCGATATGCTGAAGCAACGTCTGCTCAATCACCAAACGCCTTGACGCGGCATCGCTCTCAACCAAACTTGCCTGTTTACTATGAATCTGCGCACTCAAATCATCGGCAACGCTAGCCGCCAATTTGCGGCTTTGTAGGATGCGGATGATACCAGTCACCCAAGAGGCGACAGATAAAGCGATGAGCAAAAAGAATAAGGTTCTGGTTACCGTGTCGCTATATTGCCAGTAGGTTGTAAAATCCATATCAGATTCCTTAAAGTGGGATGTCGTTACTTGTCATTTTATGATTTGCAGCTCGGCATATTTTAAATATTTATTACATTTCAAATACTTATTGGCGTATTTCTTTGTCACACCTAGTTGCTATATACCTGTATATATCTCTATTGTTATATATCTACGGAACCGCATAAGCGATTGGTAGGGTGACATTACCGACCACTGGTACGCCGTTTTTGGTAAAGGGCTTAAATTTCCCTGAGCGTACTTGGCGCTGCGCTTCTTTATCTAACAGCGCATTTCCAGATGACTGGGCAACACGCACGCTATCAATACCGCCTTGTTTATTCACTCTCAACACCAGCACCACGTTGAGCGTATCGCCTGAACGGGCTCGGCGAGCGGCGCGATCAGGAAAGCTAAAGTTTGGCGCCGACGCCCAGTTGGCGGCGCTGGCAGTAAAGTTGACGGGCTCATTACTCGCTGCCGCCGCAGCTTTGGCATCAGCCTCTGCTCGGGCAGCGGCCTCTGCTTCTCTTTCAGCCTTTGCTCGTGCTGCTTTTTGCGCGGCTTCTTTTGCAGCTTCTTTTGCAGCGTTGGCGTCTGCCTGTGCTTGCGCCTCACGGGCAGCTTGCGCGTTTGCTTCTTGCATAGCTCTTGCCTGCGCTTGCGCTTTTTGTGCGGCTTTTTCTGCCTGCGCGGCTATCATACGGCGCTGCTCGTCAGCGGCTGTTTTATCAGCATCTATTTGTTTTTGCTTTGCTGGTTTGTCTTCTATTTTTTTCTTTACGGGTGGTTCTTTTATAGGCTGCTTTTGTGGCGGCGTTTCTTTTTGAACCGTTGGCTTTTCCTCTTTTACCACTGGATCTTCTTGCGTAACCGCTTCCACTTTTTGTTGTGGTTCCGGCTTAGGCTTAGGAGTGGGCTCAGGTTTAGGTTTAGGTTCAGATTTAGGTTCTGGGGTTTCTTCTACCTCAGCGACCACACGCTCGGCCACCTTTACGGCAGGCTTAGCAGGTAATGTGACCATTTGAATCTCAAGCGGCGGCGTTTCTTTTGCAAGCTCAACTTTAGGTGCAGGCGCCTTGATTACCACTAAAGCGATTGCTGTCAGCACGTGTAGCCCAACCACTAAAATGGTAGCGATAAGTACCAATCTGAGTGGTGGCGCGTCTAAATCCGTTGAACTCATAACACCCTAACATTTAACCGTCATAGAATGGCGTTGATAATAATGCAAACGATAACTATTATCAATAGTAAATGTTTAACTCCTCTATTTTTTTACCGCCCATCTTAGATAACGCTCTTAAGCAAAGTTCTTGAGCAAAGCTCTTAAGCAAAGTCGTTTCAAAAACAAAAAGTGCTTAATAAAAACCATTATCATTAATATTGATAATAAGTCTCAATTACTTTATTATGACAGTTGTTTTGTTATGTTAAAAAAGCAAGTTAACGTCAAACGCTGCTTATAAACCCGCGCTTGCTTATTCATTGTTCCGCCGTTTTCTTTATCATTTTTATAATAATACCAACCAAACCTTTGATATACCGAGTTATTTATGTCTACTACTTCATGTTCTAATCGTACTGCCAGCCCACTTTTTAAACGTCCATTATTAGCTGCCATGATGACAGCGCTCATCGCCAGTGTTGGCCTAGCAGGTTGTAGCTCGCCTGACTCGAGTGATAATGAGATAAACGAAACCAAAGCTGAAAACCAAACGGCCGATGCCGCTTCAAACGTTGCTGAAAATGACAACGTTTCTGTTGCAACCATTGCTGTGGATACGGTAAAAGGCAAGGTTGACTTGGCGATGAACCCATCACCATTGGTCGTTTATGACATGACTTTGATGCAAGACTTGGCGGCGCTCGACGTGGCGGTTGACGGTATGCCAAGTGGGCTGCACCTAGATAATTTACAATCTAAAGTACACCCTGATCCTAAAGAAGTTGGTACGGTATTTGAGCCAGACCTTGAGGCTTTAAACGCGATGCAGCCGCAAGCTATTTTGATCGGTTCGCGTATGGCAGAAAAATACAACGAGCTATCAAGTATCGCGCCAACGCTCGATATGAGTATTGATACGGCAAATATCTACGAATCAAGCAAGCAGCGTTTGCACGATTTGGGAGCTTTATTTGGTAAAAGCGATCAAGCGTTAAAATTGCAAGGCAATATCGACGCGCTTATTGATGAGACAAAAGCCTTAACAAAAGACAATAAAGGTAAAGGCTTGGTGGTCATGGTTAACGGCAATAAGCTGTCAGCCTATGGTGATAAGTCGCGCTACGGCTTTATTCACGGTGTGTTAGATATTCCAATGGCAGATGACCAAATAACGGATGCGCGTCACGGTCAGCCAATCTCATTTGAATACATACAAAAAACCAATCCTGACTGGTTATTTGTCGTCGATCGCAGCGCCGCGATTGGTGAAGATGGCGCTGGTGCCAAAGCCGTGCTAGACAATCCATTGGTCGCGCAAACCACGGCGTGGAATAAAGACCAAGTGGTGTATCTAAGCCCAGACTCTTACCTTGCCTTTGGTGGTTATTATCAGTGGATACAAGATTTAACGACGATTAAAAACGCTTTTGCTAAGGCAAAATAAATCCTATCGCTATGCAAGCAACTGTTGTTTATAACCGTTGCTGCTCATGACAATTTTCATACTTTATTTGTAAGCCAGTAGCCGCTATGTCGTTATTTTCACCTCGTGCTCAAGCCAGCGTTAAATCCAGCTCTGCTCTGCCCGCTGCGCCATCAAGCTGGCAGCAGCGAGCAAGTAGTGGTAGCCGCTACGTCCGCGACAAACAGCGCCGCGCCGCCATACCGCCTTGGCTTATCAATACCGCTAGCCTCATGATTATGGGGCTGTTGGTGTTGTTAAGTTTATCGATTGGGGTGGCAGATTTTTCGTGGTCAGGTATCCTGCAAAGTCTGGTCAGTCAAAGCGCCAACTCTGATAGCTCACTGTTATTGATCAGTCGCCTACCGCGTACGATTGCCATTATTTTGACGGGTGTGGCGATGGCAGTGGCAGGCATGATTATTCAAGTGGTGCTAAAAAACCGCTTCGTTGAGCCATCGATGGTCGGCGCAACCCAAAGCGCAGCGCTGGGTTTACTGGTCGTCAGCTTATTGTTTCCCGCTAGTGCGCTGCTGGTCAAAATGGGCGTCGCGACCCTTGCCGCAGTAGGCGGCATGATGCTGTTTATGCTGCTGATACATCGCGTACCACCGACGGATTTTTTGATGATTCCGCTGATTGGTATTGTCTTTGGCGGTATTATCGAGGCGGTAACGACCTTTATCGCCTATCAAACGGAATCGCTACAGATGCTTAGCGTTTGGCAATTTGGTGATTTCTCTTCGGTATTAGCAGGCCGTTATGAGCTGTTGTGGTTGACGGGCGCACTGTGCGTGCTGGCCTATATTATCGCCGATAAACTGACCATCGTTGGTTTGGGCGACAATATCGCGCTAAACTTGGGGATTAGTAAACGGCAAGTAACGTGGCTTGGCGTTGGCATGGTAGCGATGATGAGTGCTGTCGTCGTCGTAACGGTTGGTATGATTCCTTTTATTGGCTTGGTTGTACCCAATATCGTTAGCCGCATCATGGGCGATAAATTACGTCGCAGCTTGCCCGCAGTCGCGCTTTTAGGCGCATCAGCTGTCCTGCTTTGCGATATTATCGGGCGCTCTATTCGCTATCCTTTTGAAGTGCCTGTTGCGACGGTTTTTGGTGTGGTCGGCACCGTACTGTTTTTATGGCTACTATTACGCGCGCCTGCTGAGCAATAATTCTGCTCACTAAACATGGTTATTTAAACATTGCCATCTTTTTTCTTAACTTTTTTGTCTTACTAGATAAGCTTGGCACTATAGGATTTATTCATGTTCTCACCGTCTAAGCTGCATTCTGGAAAAACTGGCTCGGCAGAAAAGCGTATTCCTAAAAATGGCACTTTACAAGACAACAGCCATGCAGATACTTCTAACCAAAGCCGATTGGCTCAGCTTTGGACATTTATTGCTGGTCATCCAAAATCCATTGCCGCCATCATATTATTAATCTCGATGACGCTATTTTTGACGATTAACGTCAACGGCCATTGGGATTTTGCTTTGCCCCTTCGTGGTAAAAAACTGCTGGCGCTGATGGTTGTCGGCTATGCAATTGGCGTATCAACGCTACTGTTTCAAACTCTAACGCATAACCCTATTTTGACGCCATCGCTATTGGGCTTTGACTCGCTATATGTGTTATTGCAGAGCTTATTGGTATTCTTTTTGGGCGCCATTAGTTTCACCAGTATCAATCCTATCGTCAAATTTACCCTCGAAATCTTCCTCATGTTTGGCGCCTCGTTACTATTATTTCGCGTGTTATTTTCAAAAAGCAGTCAGGATTTGACGCGGCTGATACTGGTAGGCGTTATCTTTGGTGTGTTGTTTCGCAGCTTATCGGCGCTCGTTGCACGGCTGATTAACCCTGATGATTTTGTGGTCGTACAATCGGCCAGTTACGCGCAGTTTAATACCGTCAATCCGCAGCTCCTTGGCATTAGCTTCGTTATTTGTGTCGTTAGTGCACTGTTTATTTGGCGCTGGCGTTATCAATGCGATGTCTTAATGCTGGGCAAATCACAAGCAATTAACCTTGGCATCCATTATCAACGCCTCGCTTTTGGGCTATTAACGATTATTGCAGTATTGGTTGCGACGGCGACCGCTTTGGTAGGGCCAGTTACCTTTTTTGGTTTACTGGTCTGCGCCCTGACCAATCGCATCGCGCGGCATATGTATCATAGTGAGCGCCTGGTATTGGTTAGCCTAGTGGCGATGATTTGCTTGGTACTCGGCCAAACCATATTTGAGCAAGTGCTCGGCATGGCAGGCGTATTGTCAGTAGTGATCGAACTGGCGGGCGGCTTGGTATTTTTATTACTGATATTTATGACCTATCGCCGTTAATGATGACCTTTTAAAACGCTACAGTTTAACACTTTGCTAAATACAAGAATTGCTATGATTAAAATAAATAATCTCTCCCACCATATTGGCAAACAGCAAATCCTGCACGACATTACTCTGTCTTTGCCGCCCTCGCAAGTGATTGCTTTAATAGGGCCAAATGGTGCGGGTAAATCAACGCTGTTTTCAGTGATGGCACGCTTGCAGCCCCTGCAATCTGGGCAAGTCAGTTTTGCTGTAGGTAATGAGGAGCGTGATATTGTCAGTTGCCCTGCGCGCACGCTGTCTAAAACAGTCGCAATGCTTGGGCAAGACAATCAAGTACAAGGGCGACTGCGCGTGCATGAGCTGCTGATGTTTGGGCGCTATCCTTATCATCAAGGGCAACCAACCGCTGCTGACGAGCAAAAAGTACAAACCATTATCGAGCGCTTTGAGCTTGAACCATTAGCCGAGCGCTTTTTATCAACGCTCTCTGGCGGTCAGCGCCAACGCGTGCTGATTGCAATGATTGTCTGTCAAGATACGCCGTATCTACTCCTTGATGAACCGCTCAATAATCTGGATATGTATCATGCAGGGCGTCTGATGCGTGAGCTGCGCGAATTGAGCCATAGCGAGCAAAAAACCGTGGTGATAGTCTTGCATGATATCAATCAAGCCGCGCAATTTGCTGATACGGTGGTGACGATGAAAGAAGGTCGCGTCCTAGCAACCGGCGCACCCGTTGATGTCCTCACGCACGAGACCATGAAAGAGCTATACAATGTTGACGTTACCGTACTGACCCACGAAGGGCGACCTGTGATTGTCGATACAGTTTAGGTATTAAGTAGCCGCTTTGAACAGTCTTTTTTAACCGTCAATTTCTGTTTTTGCTTTAAGCGACTTTGACGACCTTTGACCCATAAATAAACACCTGTAGCGGACAAAATAGCCACGGCCAATCCTATCAGTGCTAAAAATATTTGATAAAGTAAATGAGCGATACCGTGACCAATATGCCCCATGTGTAAGGTTGAGAACCATTGATCGATCTTATTACCAAATGCGCTTTGATAACCGAAACTAACCTTTGCAATGTTACCAGTCGCCGCATCCACTGTGATAGTCGAAGCACCACCGTGAGTGCCGATATCTTTATCGGTTTTAAAGCGCATTTGCCATTGCCCTTCTTCCGCGACCCAGCGTATACTCAGTGACTGCTGTACCGTTACCCCATTATTTTGCGCGGCAATCTCTGCCTGTCTGCTTAAATAAGCAATGCTATTGGCTTTATTAACCGCAGCAGTTGAGTTGATAACTGGCGCAACATCTGCTCTATCCTGCGTGCTTGATTTATCTGTTATATGTGACTTCTCCTTTCCCTTACCTTCTCTGCCTTCAAATCCAACTACTGCCTGCATAATCGGCTGATACACCGATTTTAAATTAAAGCCGACACTCGACCAAGCAATGACAAATAGCATCAGCCACAACCATAAACCAAAGGCATGATGCAAATCATAATTGAGCTTAAAGGTATTGGTTTTGCGGCGGATTTTCCACGCCGGTAGCCAGCGCTTAAACAAGGACGTGCGTTTTTTAGGCCCATTTTTAAACCCATTTTCAAGCATAGTTTTTTGCAGCGCTTTTTTGTTATTAACCGCTCTAGGAAAAGTCAGGTAAAAGCCAATAAAGCAATTAATCGTCCAAATAAGCGCTATCACGCCTAGTAGCAACTTGCCGATATCGCCAAGCAATAAATCACGGTGTAACCAAAATACCTTCCACATGGTATTGCGCCATGCCCACGCGTCTTTATCACGGGTACCTACAATATCGCCGTTATAAGGATTGACATATACCTCTTGAAACGGTGCTTTAGGCGGGTTTTTGGTCGCTTGATCTCGAACTCTATCTACCAAAAACACCGCAGATTTATCCGCTTCTAATGACGTTGGCATACTAGAAAAATTGTACTCTGGATAGGCGCTAATTACCCTATCGTGCAGCGCTGCAATAGGTAGCTGCGGTGTATCTTGCCGCTCGATGTGCGCCAATTTATAATTAAACACATCATCTAGCTCGTCATGAAATGCCAACAACGAGCCAGTAATGCCAGCCATGATTAAAAAGCCTGCCATCACAAGCCCAGTATAACGGTGGATCCAAAGACAAATACGGCGCAGGTTAAATGAAAATGAGGTCGATGAAAATGAAGTCATGAGTGCTAATTCTGTATGAATATATAGGGTTAATGGTGTTACAGCCAAAGCGCGGCTTTTAAAAAGCAAGCATAAGCGCCAAAAAAGGGCGATAAAAAAGCCAGCTCTTTTTTATAAAAAGCTGGCTTTTTTGCTACTAGGAAATAAATGCAGACTTAAAACTGATAGCTTAAAGAAGCTTTGATATTACGGCCCGGCTCAAAGTCAGTACTGGCATCTTTTAACGGATCGAATCTTGATGCATGACTGGCATACGTTTCATCAAAGATATTGTATACCCCAACCGTGGCTTTTAGACCTTCCACTTGTGTTGGTGAATAGCTCATAAAGATATCATGCACATCATAGCTTGGTTTTGTAAATTCGCCTTTTTCTGCCGTGTCTAGCGTGATAGCAGCTACATAGGTGCTGCGCCAGCCAAGCTCAGTGGTATCGGTTGGCTGATAGGCCAAATTGACCATGTATTTATCACCCGTATCTGATCCAGTACCCGTTTGTGAGTAAATGGTCTTGCCAGTATCCTTACCTTTACTACGAGCATGAGCGTAGCTTAACCCCATACTAAAGTTATTCATTTTATAATCAGCGGCAAGCTCAACACCTTTGATTTTATAATCTTCATCTTTGTTGATGGCACCTTGACAGCTACCGCCTATCGTGCCGGTTACACAATCTAGGCCTGTATGGCTACCACCACTACGCACGTATTCAATATAGTTTTCGATATTGGTTTCAAAATATTTACCGCTTAATTGTAGCGCATCATTAGGCGTAGTGAGATCGCGCAATGTGGTCACGATACCAACTTCAGTATTGTCACCTTCTTCAGCTTTTAAGTCTTTATTGACATAAGTACCAGCACCATTTCGATTGAAAATCGCTTGGCTTAAATCTGGGCCATTAAACAGTTGGGTATAGCTGGCAAACACTTGCGTGCGCGGCGCAATCTCATAGCTGGCTGCTAGCGCACCAACGACATTATCATAGGTTTTACCACCAGCAACAAAATCTGGCGCTTCATAGCGGTCATAACGCACACCTGGCGTTAGGCTAAACTTGCCCATTTGCCACTGGTCTTCTAAATATACTGAGGTGTTTTTGGCTTCATCAGTACCTGATACTGGCAGTTTTGTATTACGATCGAGAGCGCTATAATCTGACTGCTTTTTATAGTGCTCTAGCCCTGCAATCAGTTTATGGCGTCCTGAGGTTGCATCAATCAGGCTGGTGTTTTCAACTTTTCCGCCCGTGGTTTTTACTTTTGCATTCCAATCATAGCCTGGCGATGTTTTTGAGTCGTTATCACGCGAAATTTGTGTTTCGGTTTGATAAACCGTCGTATCGACGTCAACCAGCGAGCTTGTTGGGTTAAAGTTATAATCAAGCGTATAGGTATCGCGCTTTACTTTTTGTGGGATTGGATCATCGCCAAGACTTGGAAAATCTGGGCGGAATGGGAAAGTCCCTTCTTTATCCGTACGGCTAAAACTGGCACCAAAATGATGATCATCGCCGACATAAGCGCCGGCTTTTAATAAGATGCTCTCGCTTTCACTGTCTTCAAACAACTCGCGGCCACTACCATCTTCACCTGAGCTGGTATCACGCTTGCCATAATAGGCCAATAAATCGACATTATCAGTTGGTGCGCCATAAACGGTGGCTGACGTCAGTAGCTCATCGTTATTACTGGCATAACCGGCTTTTAGCTTGGCACCAATCTTTTGACCAGGTTTGAGTAAATCCGCTGCATCAACGGTGGTAAAAGCGACTGCGCCGCCGATGGCATCATTGCCAAGCGTGACAGAATTGTTGCCCACCGCTACCTCTGCTTGCTTAAGCAAATCGGGATCAATGGTAATATCGCCCATATGGTAGAACAATTTACCTTCTTGGCGCGCGCCATCAATGGTGACTTTTAGGTTGCTATCTTCAAGACCACGAATACGAATGCGCTGGTTGACCGATGACGTACCACCGATGGTAACGCCTGGCACCACGTTTAAAAAATCGCTCAAATGACTTGCTTGCTGCGCTGGGGTATAGTCTTCGACATCAACGCCATCTTCTTGTACCTTTTCACGTACCGAGCCATTGGCAGTTACGGTGATGGTTTGTAAGGTGGTACTCGGCAAGTCCTCTGCCGCCACGGCCAGCTGTGACCACAGAACGGCTGAAACTGCCACTGATAAGACCGTCAATTGATTAGAAAACGTTGCTGACTTTATTTCACGCATAACACACTCACTTTACTTACTATGGGATTGAAGGATCTAAGCGCCACTTTAAAAAGAGGGTTCGGGATTTTGCTTTCTTACTCTTTCTGGAAGACCATTATCATTTTCTGATTTATAGCTTTTGCTAAAGCAAAAAATTCGCATACGAATGACATGATTAATACTAATGATAATGATTAGCATTTGAATTATGACAGGCATAATAACGAAGTATTAACAATTTGGCAATAAATAAAGTGAGAAATTTATTTTGGCGAAATGGGCAAAAGCACAAAGGTTAAGAGATGTCTTTGAGTGACTGTTTTTAAACGCTTAGCGTCAGCCATTATTTTATTTGCAATATGTATGCTAGCGCTCGTTTAAAGCGTGATGATGGGATAAATAACCTTCTTAATCGCAAAAAAAACATTGCAATAAGCAAGGCTTTCGCTATACCCTTAGATAGCTGACTATTTAGTCAGGTTTTAAACTACGATGTTTGGCAATATTAATAAATAATGGTGAGCTGCTTTTATTTATTAGCACACGGACCAGTGCGACTCTCTGTTGGATAACTGGTAATAAATGGTTTGACAGATAAGGTGCAGGACAAGAGAAAACTAAGGGCCTTTATGCTCAAATAAAAGTCTTTATTCTCAAGTTATTTCCTTTACTACGCTGTTGAAGACTACCTACAGAGATTGGACTAAAAGTCACTTTAGGAGAAAGCCAAAATGAGTGAAATGACTCAAGGAAACCCTGATTTATTATATGGGCTGCATGACCGTCCCGCCCCTGCAAAAGCATTTTTAGGCGCGGTACAGCATGTACTTGCCGCTTTCGTTGGGATTATTACGCCTTCCCTCATCATTGGCGGCGCTTTGGGTTTGGGCGAACACATCCCCTACCTTATTAGCATGTCGTTGATGGTATCAGGGGTCGCCACCTTTATTCAGACTCGCAAAGTAGGGCCCGTCGGCTCTGGGCTGATGGCATTACAAGGCACCAGTTTTGGTTTTTTAGCCGCCGTCCTTGCTGCAGGTTTTGTGGTAAAAAATAAAGGCGGCAGTCCTGAAGACATTCTCTCTGTCATCTTGGGAGTTTCTTTTTTTGGCGCCTTTGTTGAGATATTTTTAAGCCAGTTTATTACCAAGCTTAAATCCTTGATGAGCCCTATCGTCACCGGCTGTGTCATTGTCACCATTGGTCTGTCTTTAACCAAAACGGGCCTGACGGATTTGGCAGGCGGGGTTGGGGCCGAAAACTTTGGTAGTATGGAGAACTTACTATTGGGCGGTGGTGTGCTGGTCAGTGTGGTGCTGATTAGTATCGTCAATAATAAAGTGATTCGCTCAAGCGCTATTTTTATCGGTTTGATGCTCGGCTTAATTGCAGCGATGTTTATGGGCCGTATTGACTTCTCTTTAGTCTCTGAAGCGCCCTTATTTACCGTACCTGTGCCCTTTAAATACGGTTTAAGCTTTGATTGGCAAGCGTTTATCCCGATTGCCTTTATGTATATCATCACCAGTATTGAGACGGCAGGGGATTTGACCGCCACCTCGATGATTTCAGGCGAACCCATTCAAGGTCCTGTCTACGAAAAACGTATCAAAGGCGGCGTGCTAGGTGATGGCGTCAATTCGTGGATTGCCGCGGTATTTAACACCTTTCCTGTGACTACCTTTAGCCAAAATAACGGTGTGATTCAAATGACGGGTATCGCAAGCCGCTACGTTGGTTTTTATGTGGCCGCCATACTATTTACCATGGGGCTATTTCCTGTTCTCGGCGCTATCTTTACCCAACTGCCAAAGCCCGTCGTTGGTGGCGTCACGCTATTGATGTTTGCAACCGTTGCAACCGCAGGCATTCGCATCTTATCTACGGTGAACTTTACCCACCGTAATATTTTGATTATTGCGACCTCGCTCGGCTTATCGATGGGTATCGCGTTTGTTCCTGACGTCTTTGCGCAAACGCCGCAGCTGTTTCGTAATATCTTTGGCTCAGCGGTGACCATGTCAGGTATCGTTGCTATCATGCTCGATATGATCTTACCAAAGAATTATGGTGTCGAGTTTGATACCTCTGATCAACATGTCGAAGATGGCCTAAAGCCTGCGCGCGTGTTGTCTAAAAGTGAGATTGAAGGTCAGCCATTATAAAAGATAGCTGGCTTGGTTGAATAAGTGATCATTGCGCCAGTCTCCCAAAACTGGCGCGCTATTTAAATCCGCTACTCAAGTCCGCAGCCGCGCAGGATAAACGGTATCAAGAAATCAGCCGCGCGCGCTTCATCTTGCTTGTCATAAGCGTCTTTTTGCATCAGACCAACGATTTCTGTTTCAAATTCTGCATAACGCTGCGTCGTTGCCCAAATCAAAATCAATAGTTGCAAGGGGTCGGCGATACCGATGCGGCCTTGCTCATGCCAGGTTTTCATCACTTGCGATTTATCAAGCGCCCACTCTTTCATGGTCGTCGACATAAAATCATGCAGATGCGGAGCGCCGCCGATGACCTCTAAAGCAAACAATTTATGACGGTTTGGGTGGGCAAACGCTTGGTGTAATTTGGTGCGCACAAATTTTTCTATCACGGTTTTTGGGTCGCTATCGACCGTCATTGTCACCAAGCCATCATTCCATTCTTGAATAATAGAGCGCAAGACCACTTTGTAGAGGTTCTTTTTATTTTTAAAGTAGTAATGAACATTGGCTTTTGGCAGTCCTGCCCGATCAGCAATCCCTTGCATCGTCGCACCGCGATAGCTTTGTAGGACAAATTCCTCTTCTGCTGCCGCCAAAATCACCGCTTGGTTCTGTGCGCGGATATCTTGCTGATTGCGATGAACGGAGGTATCAGAAGCGGACGTTTTATTAGGTTGGGTCATAAAATTAACCATTAAATAGGACGGAAAATAAGTAGCCATATTGCAACATATAACTGGGCCAATAGGCCAATTTAATTTTTTATATGTAGAAAATATAACCAGTCAGTAAAAAATATTTTGCACAAAACTGTTGACCAAATGGTCAGGTTTAAGCAGAATGGGACATAGTAAACCAATTAACACTCATTCGGTACTGTTTTAGCGTGCGTCTGCGCATGGTTTTTATCACCAAAAAAACGATGCTTCGCTATTATAACGAGTAATTAAAACGTATTAATAACAACCTAGCTTTTAAAAAACAGTCATTAAAAATAACCGTTAACAACAGTCACTAAAAAACAGCCATTACAATTTAAGCATCAAACGCTTTAGACTTAAAAGAAAAGGATGTCACTGTGAGCTTATCACTAGCGCAATTCAACGCCCTCTCGCAAGCCGATGCCACTTCAAAACTATTGACCTGCTGCACCAGTGCTAGCTGGGCGCATAGCGTCGCAAGCGCTCGGCCTTTTACCGATATAGACGACGTGCTTGCCAGTAGCGACAAGGCTTGGCAAGAGGCGCAAATAGAAGAAGCCAATTTGCTTGAGGCTTTTGATGGTCATCCACAAATTGGCAACGTTGACTCATTAAAAGAAAAATACCGCAACACGCAAGACAGCGCCGCCCATGAGCAATCTGGCGCCAATAACGCTGATATGGAGGTCATTGAAGCACTGGCAAAAGGCAATCAAGAGTATCTTGATAAATTTGGCTTTATCTTTATCGTTTTTGCAACGGGCAAGAGCGCGCAAGAAATGCTGGATTTATTGCTCGCGCGCCTGCCAAACGATCGTGACACCGAGCTGCGCAATGCGGCGGCTGAGCAAAATAAAATTACCCGTTTGCGCTTACAAAAGCTGCTGGGCGCCGCTTAAGGTAACTGCTGCTTATTTTTATTTTTTGATACATAAAAGGAATTATTATGTCAGGGACTCTCTCATCTCATATTTTAGACACGCATATTGGTAAACCTGCGGCAAACATCAAAGTCACCTTACATCGTCTCACGCCAGACGGAGAAGCCTCATTTTTGGCCGAAAGTGTCACCAATGCTGATGGTCGCGTGGCTATCGACAGCTGGCAGTTTGATACCAGTATCGATATCGCTAAATATCACTTGGATGTTGGCCGTTATACCTTAACGTTTGATACCCAAGCCTATTTTGATGCGCAAAACTTAACGGCATTTTATCCGCAAGTGGTCATCGACTTTATGATCAGTGACGGCGGTCACTACCATATACCGTTACTGCTAAGCGCCCACGGCTACAGTACTTATCGCGGCTCATAGCTTGATATTTTTAAAATGAGCACGAGCAAAAAAGCTGATCAAAGAACGCTCTAAAAAGCCAAACAAAGAACGCCGAACAAAAACATTAAAAGTAAGAACATTGCAAAAAAGGACAATTCACGCATGGGTGCATATCTTCTCGACTGGGTCGCTTTATTTTTCCGCTGGTTTCACGTCATCGCTGGCGTGGCCTGGATTGGGGCGTCCTTTTACTTTGTTTGGCTAGATATGAGTTTGCGTAAGCCGCCACAGTGGAAGGCGGACAAAGGCATCTCAGGCGACTTATGGGCGGTGCACGGCGGCGGCTTTTATGAAATTGCCAAATATAAACTTGAACCAGAAGAGATGCCAAAAACCCTGCATTGGTTTAAATGGGAAGCTTATACCACGTGGCTGACCGGTATGGCGATGCTGTCTATCGTTTATTACGCCAATGCGACCGCTTATCTGATTGACCCAAGTAAAGTGGCTTTTGGTAGCAGCGTCGGCGCTATTTCGACCAGCTTATTATTTTTATTTGGCAGCTATTTTCTTTATGAGGTGATTGTTCGTAGCCGTCTTGGTAAAAACTCGCTGATTTTTAGCAGCATTATTTTTATCCTATTAATCCTTGCTTGTTGGGGCTCTTATCAGCTGTTTAGTGACCGCGCTTCATTTATCCATATTGGTGCTATTTTAGGGACAGTGATGGCGGGTAACGTCTTCTTTGGCATCATGCCTGCCCAGCGCGCGCTGGTTGATTGTGTGCGCCGCGGTGTGAAGCCGGGTAAGGAAGTGGCAGATCTGGCGCTACAAGCAAAAAACCGCTCCTTGATGAATAATTACTTTACCTTACCGCTCATTTTTACCATGATTAGTAACCACTATCCGATGATGTATTCGCACGCACACGGCTGGTTGGTGTTGGTATTTGTCGGTATTATCACGGCAACGGTGCGGCATTACTTTAACCAAAAACATTTGGGTCACAATAAGCCAAAGTACCTATGGATTCCGGCGTTAGCGACGGTATTATTGATTATTTGGATGCGTCCAGCCCCCGTTGAGCCACTATCTGTTGAGCCACTATCTGCTGCTCCTGTCGCTGCTAAGACGGCTACCTCAGATAACACGCCGCCAGCTGCTGAGAGTGCGGCCGTTAGTACTGCTGCCAAACAGCCGAATGGTGCCACTGAAAATGCTACCATCGAAGCGGATGCCGCTGCCAATCAAAAGGCTGCCGAAGCTGTGCCTGTGACCGCCTCAGCTGATGATGCGATTATGAATATCGTGCATACGCGGTGTACAACTTGTCATGCGGCCAAGCCAACCCAGCAAGGGTTTGCAGCACCGCCATTGGGTATTATCTTGCAGACGCCAGCAGATATAAAAACCCATCAAGACAAAATTGTCACGGCGGTGCAAACTGGCTACATGCCATTAGGCAATCTTACCCAATTGACCGATGAAGAACGCCAACAAATCGTCGCTTATGCTTCAGGGCTATAAGTAGCTAAGTGACTAAAAGTAGATAGAAGTAAATAAATAGATACGCTCACCTTCGTTTTGCTTTATTGTATTTAGGATATATTAAAAATGAGTAAAAAAATAACCAGCGATTTTAATCACGACACCTACCTACGTGACTTAAAAGGCTATGCTGGCAACCCGCCAAAAGCCAACTGGCCGGGCGGCGCAAAGATTGCCGTACAGTTTGTATTAAACATTGAAGAAGGTGCAGAAAATAGCGTCATTCATGGCGATGCTCAATCAGAGCGTTTTTTGTCTGACGTATTAGGAACGCCCGAATTTAACAACCGTCACCAGTCTATCGAATCCGCCTTTGAGTATGGTAGCCGCGTGGGCGTTTGGCGCGTATTAGATACCTTTAAAGAGTATGGTTTACCCATCACAACCTTTACCTGCGCGGCCGCCGCTGAAAAAACCCCGCATATTATCGAGCGCGTGTTAGAAGATGGTCATGAAATTGCCAGTCACGGGCTGCGCTGGATTACTTATCAATACATGTACCGCGAAACGGAACGCGAACACGTGCGCCGCGCCACCGAAATCTTTGAGCGTATGCTCGGTCGTCAGCCGCTTGGTTGGTATACCGGCCGCGATAGCCCCAATACGCGTGAGCTGGTCGCCGAACAAGGCGGTTATATCTATGATTCAGACTCTTATGCTGACGAGCTGCCCTACTGGCTAAATGTAAAGGTAGAAGATGGTGATAAAATCACTCGTAAGCCGCATCTAGTTATTCCTTACACGTTAGAGACCAATGATATGCGCTTTGCCTCAAGTCCCGGCTTTACCAATGCTGAGCCCTTTTATCAGTATTTAAAAGACAGCTTTGACACGTTATACGAAGAAGGCGATAAAAATGGTAAAAACGAACCCAAAATGCTGACCATTGGTTTGCACTGCCGCATCATTGGCCGCGCGGGCCGCATCACCGCCCTTAAAAAGTTCTTGCAATACATCACCAGTAAGCCAGATGTCTGGATATGCCGCCGCGATGAAATTGCCAAACACTGGTATGAAAACCATCCGGCAACGGCTGACAACAGCGCAAACTGGATGTAAGCAGGAAATGCTAAATTTAATAAATAAATACCCATACTCATTAACTAAAAGGTAAAATCATGACTACTACAATCATCGCTAAGCCTTTAACCAAGGCCGAATTTGCACCTTATGGCACGGTGATTGAACCCTACGATAAAGAAGATCAGACGTCTGAAAACTGCTACTTTATTAACCGAGGCTACGCGTGTCGACATCATGCGATTGCTGAGGCTAAGCTCGACGGTGGCGATGTTGGCATCAGTATCTTCCGCGCCAAAAAGCGTGAGCTACCCATCGCCTTATCGGTAATGGAGTATCATCCATTTGGCACGCAGGCGTTCTTTTCGATGAATGGTCAGGATTATATTGTTGTCGTTGCACCAGCTGGCGAACCGCCTCGTTCTGCGGCTGATTTGTCGGTGTTTCATGCCAAATCGCATCAAGGCGTGCAGTACGACGCCAACGTTTGGCATCATCCACTACTGGCCCTTGGTCGCGACTCTGATTTTTTAGTCATTGACCGTATCAATGGTGAGGGTAATAACTGCTACGAGCTGACTATTGATGATTGGCAAGTGAATATTGAAATAGAAAATGAACACGCTTAGCCTATCAAGCCGCACTTGATTGATGTTTAAATGGTTTAAATGTAAACCCCAGCCAAACGACGGTACTTACCCGTTGCTCCCTGCGTTTAGACACAAATTTATCGCGGCACAAATCCATTAAGGAACATAAATAATGTCAACAAGAAATACCTATTATGCCCCAACTGGCGGCTTGCCGCCGCAAACACAGCTACTATCCGATCGTGCCATTTTCACCGAAGCGTATGCAATTATTCCTAAACGGGTACTCACCGATATTGTGATTAGCTACCTGCCGTTTTGGGAAGGCATGCGCATGTGGGTGATTGCGCGTCCTTTAAGCGGTTTTGCAGAAACCTTTTCACAATACATCGTTGAAGTCGCCCCAAACGGCGGCTCCGAAAAGCCGGAGCTGGATACCAAAGCAGAAGCGGTATTGTTTGTCGTTGAAGGCGAAATGGACATCACTATCGAAGGCGTGCCGCATCATCTCGAAGCAGGTAGTTATGTATTTTTACCACCAGCCTGTAAATGGACGCTAAAAAACAATAGTGATAAGCACGTTAAATTTCACTGGATTCGTAAAGCCTATCAATTTGTAGAAGGTCTTGATGCGCCAGAAGCATTTGTCACCAGCGATCACGATGTCGAAGCGATTGAGATGCCAGACACCAATGGCGTATGGAAAACCACGAGGTTTACCGAGCAGTCTGATATGCGGCACGACATGCATGTGAATATCGTTACTTTTCAGCCAGGCGGCGTGATTCCATTTGATGAAACCCATGTGATGGAACATGGTTTGTATGTCCTAGAAGGTAAAGCGGTTTATCACTTAAACGGCGAGTGGGTAGAAGTTGAAGCGGGTGATTTTATGTGGCTGCGCGCGTTTTGCCCGCAATCTTGTTACGCTGGCGGGCCTGGCCCCTTTAGATATTTACTCTATAAAGATGTGAACCGCCACATGCCGTTTATTCGCCCAGAACGATAAGCCATAATTTAAGTAGGTCACTTCTTACTTTTCAAATTCTTACTTTTCAAAGCTGCGCTAGCAATTATATTGCTGGCGCAGTTTTTTATAAAAAGAGCATAAATTTTTTGCAGCCCCTGCGACAGCAGCAAGCAAGGAAAATTGTTACTAGTCGCACAGTATCTTTATAATTTGGGTTAGCTTAAAAACATTTAATAATCTTACTTGTGTTTCTTGTACTATCGTACTAGAATACTGAAACAAACCAATATTTTGCTTATTATCCTGCCATCACTAAGATTATATATTATGAACACCAATCCTTATCACAGTTTATTAAACCATCTGGCAAATTGTCGTGACAGCGCTGCTATCGACGAGCTATTTCGTGCGCTATTGACCGACAAAGAACAATTTGAGATTGCCAATCGTATTCGTATTTTTGATTTATTAGAGCGCGGCGTGACCCAGCGTGAGATATCTGAGCAGCTCGGCGTCGGTATCGCTACTGTGTCGCGCGGCGCTAAAGCCATGCAAAGTCATGATGTTAGCGCCTTACTTAAAACTCATAGAGAAAATATGCCTAGCGACCAAGCATAAAAAAAACGCTTAATTGTGCAAAAAGCGTAATTTCATTCTGCCTTATTTTTTTAAATAAATACTTGAATCACTTTGGACATTGTTATGACCGCTTCTATTTCTCAGCATAGCCAACCTGCTGCTATTGACATTCCTAGCAAGCCGCAGCGTATTAAACTTACGCAAGATATTGATTTTTTTGCGTTATTTAAACGTATCGAGCGCGCTTTTGAGACCTGTTATTTGCTCGAATCATTGGGTGAGGACGGTCATATGGCGCGCCATCATGCCATTGGTTTTGATCCGGTTATGACCATCGCCGCTATCGACCGTACTACTTTGGCTATCACTGATAATAAAACTGCTAAAACCACTCACTATCAAACTGACAACCCTTACGAGCTGCTACGTAAAATTACCCCGCAGCACGTCATTGCGCGCGACCAAAGCGGCGGCTTGGTCGGTTACTTGGGTTATGACAGTGTCAATTTTTTTGAGCCGAGCCTCAACGCCAAAGCCAGTGACGACTTTGAACCCTTTAAATTTGGTGTGTATTTAGATGGGTTGACGCTTGATAAGATGACCGGAGAGATTTTCTATTTTTATTATCCAACCGCGCAGCAAGACAATCGTATTGAGCACATCAAAGCTTTACTTGATGCGCCAATCCCAAGCTTTGAGGCGCCCACGGTTGAATTTTTGGGTGATGGCATGAGCCAAGAGGAGCATGCCAAGGCGGTGCTGCAAGTCAAAGAAGACATCATCTCTGGGCGTATCTTTCAATGCGAGGTTGGCTTTAAATCTAAATATCGCATCAGCGGTGATAAGATGCCGATTTATGAAAAATTGCGTGCCGTCAATCCATCGCCGCACATGTATTTTATGAAATTTGCTCAGCAATGCATTATTGGCGCCTCGCCTGAGCTACTGTTTCGCTTGCGTCAAGGTGAGATGGAGACCTATCCACTGGCAGGCACTGCCAAGCGCGGCGTCGATGTGGCAGAAGACCGTAAGCTTGCCCGGGCCCTACTTAATGATGCCAAAGAGATTGCCGAGCACAATATGCTGGTCGACTTGCATCGCAATGATATTGGCCGTGTTGCAAGGTTTGGTACGGTAAAGGTGCGCAGCCTAATGGATATCAAACGCTTCTCCCACGTGCAGCACATTTCCTCTGAAATCGTCGGTATTTTGCACCCTGACGAGGACATGTTTAGCGCCCTTGCCAGTAACTTCCCTGCCGGCACTTTATCGGGCGCACCAAAGGTTGAAGCAATCAAAGTCATCAATGAGCTAGAACCCGACGGCCGCGGTGCTTATGGTGGCGCGCTGGGCTCATTTAATTTTAATGGCGATTGCATTTTTGCCATTCCTATTCGTAGCTTATTTATCAACGGCGAGTCCGCCTATGCGCAAACCTGCGGCGGCAATGTTTATGACTCAAATCCTGCTGATGAATATCTAGAAATTCAGCGTAAGCTGTCGGCCATGAAAGTGGTTTTAGACAGCTTTATGAACGCCTAAATACATTATATTTTGCTAAAGAGCTATAACTTATGAATGTTTTAATTATCGACAACTACGACTCGTTTACTTTTAACCTTTATCAATATATTGGCGAGATTTTGCAGACCTTGGACAATGATAAAGACGGCGCTAAAGAAGCCAATGTCATCGTCAAACGCAATAATGAGATTACCTTGGCTGATGTACAAGCGATGAATCTTGACCGCATTATCATCTCACCCGGCCCTGGTGCGCCTGATGATCCCACTTACTTTGGTATTTGTGCCGAAGTGATTGAGGTGATGGGCAAGACGACGCCGCTATTGGGCGTTTGCTTGGGGATGCAGGGCATTGCCCATGTCTTTGGCGGTGAGGTGGTACGAGCCAGCGTGCCGATGCATGGTAAAGTCTCTGCCATTCGCCACAATAATGCGGGTGTTTATCAAGGATTGCCGCAAGAGATAGAAATCATGCGCTATCACTCGCTGATGGTAAAAGCCGATACCCTGCCAGATTGCTTAACCGTCACCGCCGTCGTGAGCAATGACGCGCATCATGATTTAAGCCTGACAGAGGCAGCGTTAGCAGGCGATGAGATTATGGGACTTACCCATACCGACTATCCCATTCAAGGCGTGCAGTTTCACCCAGAGTCGTTTGCGACCGAGGGGGCGAAGCGTTTATTAACCAATTTTTTATTGCAGGTGTAATGAAGACGTACTAAAAAAGACCGATAATAAAAAAGAGCGTTAAATAAAAAAGACCGACTTGTTAAAGCCGGTCTTTTTTTAACTTTCAATACGCTGCAAAAACGCTTGCGTCCGTGGATGCGTTGATTCCTCAAATAGCTGCTTTGCGCTGCCCTCTTCGACCACTTGACCATCCTCGATTAACACCACATGATCTGCTACGTCACGGGCAAAGTTAATTTCATGGGTCACCACCACCATCGTCCAACCTTCAGATGCCAACTGCTTCATCGTTCCAAGGACATCTTGTACCAACTCGGGATCAAGCGCCGAGGTTGGCTCGTCAAATAACAATAATGACGGCTCAATCGCCAGCGCGCGGGCGATACCAATACGCTGCTGCTGACCGCCAGATAACTGGAATGGGTACAAATCTGCCTTATCCGACAACCCCACTTTATCGAGTAGCGCCAATGCTTGCTCGCGCGCTTGCGCTTTACTTTGTCCTTGCACCACCGTCGGCCCAAGCATCAAATTCTCAATCGCCGACTTATGCGGAAACAAATTATAAGACTGAAACACCATGCCCGACTTACGTTGTAGCGCGAGCAAGGTTTTCTTTTTAGGTTTGGTGGCAAAATCGACGGTCAAGCTACCATCATCAAAAGCGATAACGCCTTGGTCAGGAATCTCTAGCGCATTTAAACAACGCAAAAATGTGGTTTTTCCCGACCCTGACGGTCCTAATATGACCACCACCTTGCCTTTTTCGATGGACAAGTCGATGCCTTTGAGCACTTGATTGCTACCAAAGGCTTTGTGAATATTGTTGACTTGAATCATAAAGGTTTCCGCTTACAAATTAAAAAACGCTAATTGAAAAGTGCTAATTAGAAAAACAATCGTCAAGGTAAATGGCTACATTTTTAGCAAAAATTACTTTGCCACATAACGATCCAGTCGGGTCTCAAGTTTGCCCTGAATAAAGGTTAAAAACAGACAAATTCCCCAATAAATAAATGCCGCTTCAGTGTAAACCAGCATAAACTCATAGTTACGCGCGGTGATGATTTGCGCCTGTTTAAACAGCTCAGTGACCAGCACCAATGACGCCAGTGAGGTGTCTTTTACCAAACTGATAAAAGTATTGGATAAGGGCGGTACTGATACCCGAAGCGCTTGCGGCAAAATCACATGGCGAAAGGTTTGCAAATACGTCAAACCAACCGTTGAGCCTGCTTCCCACTGCCCCTTTGGGATCGATAAAATCGACGCCCGCACCGTTTCTGACGCATAAGCGCCGATATTCAATGAAAAGGCGATAATCGCTGAGGGAAATGGATCAAGCTTAACACCAACGCTTGGCAAGCCATAAAAGATAATAAACAGCTGTACCAGCATCGGCGTGCCGCGAATGGCGGACACATAGATACGGGCAAGCCGATAAAGAATCTCATGAAACCAGCCAGCGCGCGGCACGATACGAATCAGCGCCACCGTCAGCGCAATAACCATCCCAATCGTAAATGATATCAATGCCAGCGGTATCGAATAATAGATACCGCCTTTGAGCATCGGCCAAAACGAATTGATGACAATATGCGCCCGATCAGCACTCATAAATGGCAGTAGTGCTAATAAATCGGTTAATACTGAGGTTATAGAAGCTAGCATTATTTTTGTTGACTTATATCAGCACCAAAGAATTCTTCGCTAAGTTTGGTTAGCGTCCCATCAGCTTTTAGCTCTGCCATCGCTGCATTTAATTTTTCTACAACCGCATCGTTGCCTTTAAGCAATACCAAGCCTGAACCCGTCTGCTCACTGGCAGGCGCAACCAGTTTAATCTCAAGATTGGCGTCTGGGAATTTCTTTAAATAATCCAATACGGCAAGATTGTCATTCATGGTAAAGTCAGCGCGGCCTTGTTTGACCAATTGGATTGCTTGCGCCATACCATCGACAGGAACGATTTCTGCTTCATAGCGCTCTGCCAGCTCGCCATAGTTACTGCTAAGCGACTGTGCCGAACGTAGCCCTTTTAGGTTCTCCCAAGAACTATAACGATTGTCATCCGTTGGCGCCAATACCACAGCGCCGGACCAGCTATATTCGGTCGACTTATCGTATTTTGCTAAGCGCTCAGGCGTGGTCAAACTTACCTGATTGGCCACCATATCAAAACGTTTTGAATCAAGTCCTGCAAGCATCGCATCCCACTGGGTTTCTTTAAATTCAACATCCACTCCTAGTTTGTCAGCTACGGCACGCGTCACTTCAACGTCATAGCCCGTCAGCTTACCGCTCTCATCATGATAGGTAAACGGCGGATACGTACCCTCGGTACCGACGTTAATGGTGCCACCATTATTGATACGTTGTAGCAAATCAGAACCGCTAGCTGCCGCACTATCGGTCGCATTGGTATCGGTATCAGTAGTAGGTGACTGATTACAAGCGGCAAGTAATACAGTACTGGCGGCGAAGGCTAAAAGAGTACGACGTTTCATAAGACGTCCTTATAAAGTAGGTGAATAATGCAAAAAATATCAAACCAACAATCAGATCAACAAATAGGAATAAAAGTTGCCAACAGTATTGACTAAAAATCGCGCCTATTGCCTGTCATGCTTGGCTTTGGCTTTCCGATTTGAGGATACTGTGAGTATTTTTCAATGCTATTTTTATATGCTGTTGATATAACCACGCTAGGTAACGGTTATTATTAACCAATATTTTAACCAGCAGCACTGATTATACAACAGTGAGTTGCTTTTATATTATCGCACTTGCGTAAGAATAAACGTACAAAAACAGTGAGTATGCGTAAGATTATTAAAATTTACGGGCTTATAAAGATTTATATAGCCCTTTTTCTGGTCAAACTCTTTATTGATAAGCACGGCAACGGCCGGAATTAGAATAAATATGGTTCAAAAAAAAGACATCAACTATATAGTTGATGTCTTTTTACTACCTTTATAAAGATGACTGCTATTTTTTAAACTTATTGGCAAATGTTTTGCCAGTATTGGCGTCCACATTGATACTGATAATCTGGTTACCTTTTAATAGGTCGGCTTTATAATACGCCGTATGATTGGCATAATCACGGTCATTCTCAAATTCAATTTTTAAGATTCGTCCGCCTGTTTGTTTTTCAGCGCTATTGATGGCCGTCATAATATCGGTTTTCGCTTTTTTTTGAACTTGGTAATCGTTGATGTCATCGCCATCTAGACGCTCAGTTTCTGTTTTTACAATCTTGCCAGTAACAGCATCTACTTTGATTTCATAGTTGACGCTATCTGTACTGAATTCTAATTCATAGACGCCGCCCTTGTCTACCGCATCGCTATCATCGTCATCGAACTCTGCGCTGATTAAAATACCAGAAGCCGCTTTACTGGCGATAGTAATGGCTTGCTTTAAGCTAATTTTGGCTGCTTGAGCGGCGCGTACTTCGTCTGCATTACTGGCTGCACTGGCAGTTGTACTCATGACACCCGTTGTCAAAGCCAATGTCAGGCAAGCACCTAATGTGGTTAGCTGAAAGCTTTTTAGAACTTTATTCATAAGATTACCTCCTCATTTATAGTGTTTTTCATTTAACGTCGCTTTTATTTAGCTCAGTAGTGTTCCTTATCATAACGTTGATGAGATAAACCTGTGCGGCAAAAAAGTATCCTAATGTATCAGCATTGTTTGAAGTCAAAATTGTTTGAAAACAAAAAAAACGCGCCTATCCTTTCAGATAAGCGCGGTCTATTAAAGACAACTTCAGTGTGAATACATTTTTAGTTCAAGATACCATAAGCACATAAGGCATCAGCAACGCGTTTAAAACCCACGATATTAGCACCTGTCATATAGTCAATATAACCATTGTCCGTTTGACCATAGTTTTCCGATGCCTCAGCAGCACAGTCATGGATATTTTTCATGATGGCTTTTAGGCGCTCATCGACTTGCTCAAAGGTTTTGTATTGGCGTACTGAGTTTTGTGACATCTCAAGACCAGAAACCGCCACACCGCCAGCGTTAGCCGCTTTACCTGGTGCATAGTGCACACGGTGCAGACGGACATAATCAATCGCATCAGCGGTCAATGGCATGTTCGCGCCTTCGGCAATATATTTAATGCCGTTTTCAACCATTAGTTTGGCATCGTCTTCATCAACTTCGTTTTGGGTCGCCGATGGAATCGCGATATCACCTTTGATATGCCAAGGTTTTTGCTTAGCCAACCATTCACCGCCGAATACATCGACATAATCACACAATGGCTTACTTTGGGCTTTTTGCGCTTTTAGCCAATCAATTTTTTCTTGATCCATGCCGTTTTTATCATACAGCGTACCTTGTGAGTCAGATACCGTCAGTACCGTTGCGCCCAGCATATGCGCTTTTTCAGCAGCGTGAAGTGACACGTTACCAGCGCCTGATATCAGCACCTTTTTGCCTTTGATGTTATCGTTTTGCGCCGCTAGCATGTTTTCTAAGAAATAAACCGCGCCATAGCCCGTTGCTTCGGTACGCATCAAGCTACCACCAAAACCGACGCCTTTACCGGTCAAGACGCCGCCGTGCTCACGCGTCAGGTTTTTGTACATCGCAAACATATAGCTGACTTCGCGGCCACCGACGCCAATGTCGCCTGCTGGTACATCGATGTCTTTACTGACGTATGGGTGCAGCTCACGCATAAAGGCGTAGCAAAAACGGCGGATTTCGCTGTCAGACTTGCCTTTAGGATCAAAATCAGCGCCACCTTTACCGCCGCCCATCGGCAAACCCGTTAAGGCGTTTTTGAAAATTTGCTCAAACCCTAAAAATTTAAGTACCGATTGGTTAACGGTAGGATGGAAGCGGACGCCTCCTTTATAAGGACCTAAAGCGTTATTGAACTGCACGCGCCAGCCGCGGTTCACCTGTATTTCCCCTTTATCGTTTTCCCAATTGATACGAAAAGCGATAACACGGTCAGGCTCAACGAGGCGCTCAAATATTTTGAACGTATCGTATTCGGGATGGGCGTCGTATAGCGGAGCAATAGTGATTGCAACTTCTTTTACCGCCTGAATAAATTCAGGTTGATGGGCGTAACGTGCTTCGACTTTTTCGATTGCCTGACTGATACTCATATAGGTTCCTTAGGGTAAAAATTGAAATCATGCTGATTCACACGGACGTTTTATCGCTTAAGCGCAAACGATGGGATTTTAAAACGCGAGTGCGGGACTGAAATCGCCTCTAGGCCTTGTGGGACATAGAAGCTAGTGGGATTAGAAGCCAACTGAATGTGTCTCTAAATCTTAAACCCAGAAGCACAAACAATTTTTATCTCATAACTATATAGCATTTTTTTGCTGTATAAGTCTAGTAAATATCACCATCATCAAAAGTTATAAGAGACTTTTTTTAATTATAATCTATCAATAACCTTGCTGTGAAAACTCGTTAGTCAAAAAAACAACCCCTATTATTTGCGCAATTTAAAACCATTTTGTGCAAAACTGTTTCTTTAAACAGCGATTTTTTATGCTTACTTGCTACCCACAGTGTGCCGTAAAAACGCCTGAATGAAAAATAAAAATACTAGATATTTCATACAAAACCAACTTTTATTTATCAGTTGTAATAACATTACGATGAACGGTTGGGAAATAGGAATAAAAGGTTAAATATACATTTTATTTATATAATAAATGGGGTCTTCCTATATCAATGCTAATAGTAAGGGTTTATAATCTCGCCCTTATTATTGTCTACTTAAGACAGTATTAAACACGGTTTAATCCATTTTATTTAATCATTCGTCACAGAGAAATCGTTATGCGTACAGACTCATTCCAGCAAATCTTGGAAGACCTAAACAGCTCATCAGCCGATGTGGAAGCTTCTGCCCTTATCTCGAACGATGGTCTTATGATTGCATCCGCGCTGCCAACAGGCGTTGATGAAGACCGCGTTGGCGCTATGTCTGCCGCTTTATTGTCACTTGGTGACCGCGCAGGTCGCGAATTGGCTCGTGGCAGCATCGACCGTATCATGATCCAAGGCGAAAAAGGCTACGTGATTATGACTTCATCAGGCGATGAAGCGGTATTGACCATTATGGCCAAACCAAACGCTAAGCTTGGCTTGATATTCTTAGACATTAAACGCGCATCAGAAGCCTTGGCAAAACTTATCTAATCGATGACTTCTACTCTCGGCCGATAAGGCTTTACGCGACAGCAGTGCTACAAACTACTTGATAAACAACACTTTAAATGAAAATTATCGGCATGTCTTATAAAAATTATTTAAGGTATTGCATACTGTTTATATTGAATGAGTGATTAGGTTTTCTAAACGTTTACCGAACACTTAACAAGTACTCAGCGCGCCGAATTTGCCTAAAGTTGATCGGCCTGTATTTAATAGCTTTAAAAACTCTAATAGCTTTAACCACTTTAATAATTATCGCACCAATGATAAATAAAGGAGATTACAATGGGTTCTCCACTCCCCGACGCCATTAAGCCTGACGTGCCAGCCGAGCAAATCACCATGACGTATCATGATGGCACCTCGCGCACCATCTATGATAGCGGTATCGAACGCCCTTATCCTGACGGTAAGCTGATCGTGTCACGTACCGACCTAGACGGCGTTTTGACGCATGTCAATGATGCCTTTGTCGAGATTAGCGGCTATGACGTCGATGAATTAATCGGTAAGCAGCATTATATTTTGCGCCATCCTGACATGCCAAAAGCCGCCTATAAAGACTTGTGGGCGACCGCCAATGCTGGGCAAAAATGGCATGGCTATGTGAAAAACTTATGCAAAGATGGCAGCCATTATTGGGTTTATGCGACTGTGGTGCCAAACGTCCGTCGCGGCGAAACGGTTGGTTATACCTCTGTACGCCGTAAGCCGTCGCGCAGTAAAATTGAGGCGGCAATCGCTCAGTATGCCCAAATAAAACAAAACGAGGAAGGCTAAATCATGACGACACATAATATGTTAATCGCCCCTGATTTTTCGCCGGAGCGTTTTGCAGGCTGGCACATGTTTAACACCTTGATTCAAAAGCGTGCCAATCTCAACATGCACCTAAACATCCCTACCTCGCATGCTGAACAAGAAGACATCATCAATCAAGGCGATATTCAGGTTATTTATGCCAATCCCTTTGATGCGGCTACCCTTATCCGTGAACAAGGCTACCGTGCGATTGCGCGTCCTATCGGCAAATCTGATGAGATGGTCATTACGGCAGCAGCAAATAGCGACATCAATCGCTTAGAGGATATCAAAGCTGGCGCTACCATAGCGATGGCAGATAACCGCGATGTAAAATTAATTGGTTTACGCTTGCTTGAAGCGGTTGATATAGAAGAAGCGGATCTTCATTGGTCAGTGACTGAAACGTATCAAGCAGCGGCGCGCCAAGTCATTAAAGGCGAAGCGCAAGCGGCGTTCTTTTTGGCAGAGATTTTCCACAGCTTTTCACGCTTGACCAAGGCGCAGTTAGCCGTCTTAATCGAAAGCGATTTGGCCGATATCAGTCATGTATTGCTTATTAAAGAGGGCTTTCCTGATACAGACATCTTGATGGATGCCATCTTGAATCTGCATAACGATGACGACGGTAAAGAAGCGTTGGCCGAACTTGGTATGCCGCAAGGTTTTGAAGCCATGAGCGAAGAAGACGCGGAATTTATGATTGATTTGATGCAAACTTTACTGAGCTAAATTTAGCTGACAGGTTTATTATTCATCGGCATCTTATTTAAGTCACAGTGATTGTTTGATAGCACTTGTTTAATAGCACTCATTTAATAGTAGTTATTTATAGTCGATTTATTTTAAAAGCGCGACAGTGCTACTGTTGTAAATTTTCCTTGCTTGCTGCTATCGCAGAGGCTACGGAAAATTCATCCCAGTAGCACATGGCTATCAACGTATCGATTGTATTGCGAACTTACATAACAATGACTATGACTAACAGGACACCCTTATGTCTGATTTAGATCTCATCAAAGAAAGTGAAATGGCGGCGCGGCGTGTGTATCGTCTTTACTCACGTAAAATATTTATCGCACCCAACAATCGCCATTTTCACGAGCAACGTATCAATGCTGCGCTACTGTTAAACGAAAAAGAGCCGCTGCAAGGCGCAGTTGCAGACTTTTTTTATGGCTGCTGGTATGACATCCCTTATGATGTCACCAATATGTTTACCCGCTTACAAGGGCGCATGCTGCCGCATATCGAGCAAGGCTTTCGCGATTGTATCGATAAAAAAAGCTATATCCAAAAAAATAGTATGCTAGCAACGCGCTGGAGCGTACTGGTATCGCCGTCGTTAAATGAGCAAACCAAGCGGCTACGTATCAGTAGTGATGATGCTAAAGAAATCGCCAAGGACATCACCCGCGATTTGATGCTCGCGCGTGATAACCAAGACTTTGACACTATAGAGCAAATAGAAAATGAGTTTTTTGCCCATTGTATCGCGCGTCACGACCGTCTGGCGTTCTCCTTGGTTTGGTTTCGCTTGGGTAAAAGTGATTGGCAGTTTGATGAGCGCTGGAATGACTGTCAGCAACAACTTGATCAAACCAAAAATGCCCAGAACGTCCAAAATACTTAGAGCCTAACTTACTTATTTTTTCATAGCATCATAAAACATTCATCTAACGGGTAGCCGCTATGTCCTCTTATCTAAACGCTAATAAAACCTATCTGACCTTGACCCCAGCCGGCATTTTTGAGGCATTCTCGCAAAGTGAACCGACGCCTGAGCAGTTATCCTTGCAAGATTTATTGTCGCACAATGAAACGCTACTGGCTGCCGATTGGCTCGAGCGCTATTCTGATGAATGGTTAGACAGCTTTTTAGAACACGGCTGGATTGAGAAGCTGTCGCTATTTTTGCCAGCGCCGAATTTGCCTTTGGACCAGTTTTTACCGTACGTCGTTTCAAGCTTATCTGGTAAACGCCGCGCGGCGATCGGTACTGATGAAGGTTTTTGTCTGGCACGCATTGGTTATAGCCAAGAAGAAGCGGATATGCTGAGCGTTGCGGCGGCTGACTTTTCAGGCTTTATGCTGCGCCAAAAACAGCGCGGCTGGGCGGTAGAGAGCCAAGCCATCTCTTTTTTTCAACAAGTTGATTTGCTGATTCCTGAAACCAGTTTTGTATTTTTATGGATTGACGGCTCAGGTTACGTGCTTATCATCGATGGCGAGCCGTTGACCAACAATCGTGCCTTTGTTGAGCTGGTATGGGCACTCAAAACTTCGGGGCTTAGGTTCGGGGCCTAGATTCGGGGCCTAGATTTGTTAATTAAATCAGCAATCCGTCTTTTATAGTAGATTGATTATAACGTTACGCCCCCGCAAGCACTTGCCAGCCAGCCGTTGCTTGATACTTATCTTGATGGGCAAATAGCGGATGCTTTTGTGCTTCTGCCAGTGTCAGTACGGGCGTCACGCAAGCATCAACATCGCTAAAGACAGCTTGCCAATGCGTTAAGGTTTGACTGGCAAACTTATCTGTCATGGCTTGCTCAGCCAGTTTACTCGCAGCTGTATGAGGCATAAAGCCGCGCTGCCAATGCGCATCGGCGTACTCAGTCAAATCTAATGTCCTGCATAATAGCTGCCAAAACTTCAGCTCTAATGAACCGACTGCCATGTGGCGACCGTCTTGGGTTTTGTATAACCGATAGCAGGGTAATATACCGCCCAAAAAGTCTTGTTGCGGCGCTGGATAGCGACCGCTGATATCCTGCATCATATTAGCCGTGGCCTTTGGCATTACTAAGTGATGGTACAAGCTGTGCGTCATGCTAACGGCAATATGGCGTCCGCGCCCAGTGTTTTTGGCGGCAAATACTGCTGCTAGTAAGGCGATCACCGCGGTATCACTGCCCCCTGCCAAATCGGCAAACTGCATATTGGGCATGGCTTGCTCGCCTGAAGCGGTTGTTAATTGTGCCAATGTACCACTCATCGCCATAAAATTGATATCGTGACCCGCTTTAGCCGTCCAAGGCGCGGCTGACTCGTTAAGAGCATCAGCGATGCCATATCCTGTGATGGATACTATGACAAGCTTTGGGTTGATGGCGTGCAAAGTAGCGGCATCTAAACCCATACCTGCCAGTACTTCAGGGCGAAAGCTATCAAGCATGACGTCGGCGTCTTTGATATAAGCTTTGATAGTGTCGATACCTTCTGCACTGCGAAAATCAACTTTCTCGCAGTGTTTGCCATGATTTAGAGCCTCGAACAATTCACCAAACGCCCGTCCCGGGTCGCCATTTTTTGGTTCAATCTTAATGATTTCTGCTCCCAAATCCGCAAGTAATCTGGTAGCAAATGGACCGGGTAGATTACGCGTGAGGTCCACTACCTTTAGCCCCTTTAAGCAATCAGCCATTATATTTTTTGTTATATTTGATAATGGATTTTGTGGTATTTGAGCGCTGTTAACCATCTGTAAACACCTCGCCCTTTTTTGCCATTTCAACCAAAATCTGGGCAGGCGCAAAACGCGTGCCATATTTTGCCGCAAGCTCGCAACTACGCTCAACGAACTGCTCGATACCTGTGGCATTGATAAATTGCAAAGTGCCGCCTTGATGCGGGGCAAAGCCCCAACCAAAGATGGAGCCGACGTTAGCTTCAGCAACCGAACGCAAAACCCCTTCTTCATAGCAGCGCGCCGCCTCGTTGGCTTGGATATAAAGCAGACAGTCAATTAATTCTTGCATATCGGGCTGTTCAGTAACGGGAGGATATAGTTCAGTCAGCGTGGGCCATAACTGCTTGTTACCTTTACCCTCAGCATTTTTCGTATAATCATAAAAGCCTTTGCCAACCTTTTTACCCAAGCGCTCATGATCTTTGACCAGTGTCGTAAGCACCGCCTCTGCTGGGTGACTGACCCAGTCTTTACCTTCAGCAAGGGTGTCTTTTTTAGACTGCGCCATAATCAGCATCGACAAATCAAGCGCGACTTCGTCCTCTAGCGCCAGTGGTGGCATCGGCATACCGGCTTTAAGTCCTGCCACTTCAATACGGCGCGGATGCACGCCCTCGCCTAACATCGCAATACCCTCTGATACATAGGTGCCAAACACGCGCGAGGTATAAAAACCGCGACTGTCATTGACGACGATTGGCGTTTTGCTAATTTGCAGCACAAAATCAAAGGCTTTGGCCAAAGTGGCATCGTCAGTCTGCGCGCCCATGATAATTTCAACCAAAGGCATCTTATCAACGGGCGAGAAGAAATGCAGCCCGATAAATTGCGTCGGGCGTTTGCTTGCTACCGCTAAGCTAGTGATAGGAATGGTCGAGGTGTTAGACGCATAAACGGCAGACTCAGGGATAATTGCTTCGGCCTGCTCGGTACACTTAGCTTTAATATCACGGTTTTCAAATACTGCTTCAATGACCAAATCGCAGTCTTCAATGTCATCATAAGCGGTCGTAGTTTGAATTTTATTTAGTAGCGCTTGTTTTTTGCTGTCGTTTGAGCGGCCGCGACTAATGACTTTATCTAATAGCATTTCTGAATACTGCTTACCTTTATTGGCATTTTCGATGCTAGTATCTAATAGCACCACATCAATACCAGCTTTGGCGGCGACGTAAGCGATCCCCGCGCCCATCATGCCAGCACCAAGTACCGCAACCTTATTTACTTTTTGGCGCTCAAAACCGCTAGGACGCGATTGGCCTTTTTTAATGTGGTTAAGCTGCGACCACATCGAGGTAATCATATTTTTCGATTCTGGCGACAGTACGCAAGCGACGAAGTAATTGGACTCCACTTCAAGCCCAGCATCGATATCAAGTAAGCTGCCTTCAAAAACGCAAGACATAATATGAATAATCGCTGGATAGTTGCCGTGCGATTTTTGATAGGCCATCGCTGGGGCAACGGAGAGCATTTGCGCATTTTTTGGATTGTTGCCATTGCCACCCGGGATTTTAAAACCCTTGACATCCCACGGCTGCTGGGCGGTAGGATGGGCGTTAATCCATGCTTTAGCTTGGCTGAGCATATCCGCTTTATCACTCGCAAGGGCATCGATAAAGCCCAGCTCCTTTGCACGGCTGGCACTGACCATCTGACCTTGGGTCATCATCTCAAGCGACTTTTGCATACCGATGAGGCGCATCAAGCGCTGAGTCCCGCCGCCGCCCGGCAATAATCCCAGCTTTACTTCCGGTAAGCCAAACTTGGCACTAGGCGCATCGATAGCCAGTCGATAATGACAGCCTAATGCTATCTCAAGGCCGCCGCCAAGCGCGGTGCCAGTCATGGCAGCAACGATAGGTTTGCCACATTTTTCAAGCTGACGCATACTTGATTTTAGATTTTCAACCAACTCAAATACTTGCTCATGGGTTTGAAGATTGACCAGCTGATCGATATCAGCGCCCGCGATAAAGCTGTCTTTACCCGAGGTGATGATTAGACCGGTAGCCGATTTATCATTGATAAAAGCGTCGCTTAAAGCAGCAAACGAGTGATTAAAATGATCATCAATCACATTCATCTTTCGATCAGTTTGAACTATGGTGACGGTCACGATACCTTCATTGTCGCGTTCAGCAGAAAAGTGCGCTAACTCACTAATTATTTGGGTGCAATCCATGCTCATTATTCTTCCTTTTTATATTCAAATGTCTTATTTAATCACTTTCTACAAATAGCTTAAACACGCTCAATGATGGTCGCGATGCCCATACCACCGCCAACGCATAAGCTAATCATGGCCGTTTTTAGGTCGCGGCGCTCAAGCTCCTCAAGAACGGTAGTGAGCAGCATCGCACCGGTTGCCCCTAATGGATGACCCATGGCAATCGCGCCGCCATTGACGTTGACTTTATCGAGTGAGATGCCCAAATCTTTTGCCGTTTTCATCGGTATCGCCGCAAAGGCTTCGTTAATCTCCCATAGGTCAATATCGGCGGCGCTCATACCGGCTTTTTTCAGCGCTTTTTGGCAAGCAGGCGTCGGACCAGTCAGCATAATAGACGGCTCAGAACCGATGACCGAGGCCATAATGACTTTGGCGCGTGGACGTAATCCTGCTTTTTCCCCAGCTTCCTCACTACCCAATAAGCAAAGCGCGGAGCCATCGACGATACCAGAAGAATTACCCGCATGATGGACGTGATTGATACGCTCAATACTAGTGTATTTGTCCAGTAAAACACTATCAAAGCCCATCGCGCCAAGCTGAGCAAAAGACGGTTTCAATCCTGTCAACGTATCAACCGTGGTGTCAGGACGAATGGTTTCGTCTTTATCAAGTAGCAAACGTCCATTTAAATCATAGACAGGTATCACGGCATTATCGTAGTAGCCAGCAGCCCATGCGTTAGCAGCACGCTGATGCGATTTGGTTGCAAAAGCATCGACATCCGCACGACTAAAGCCTTCGAGGGTCGCAATAGTGTCAGCACCAACCCCTTGCGGCGCAAATCCCGTGGCGGCATTTACGCGCGGATCGGTTGCCCACGCGCCGCCATCTGAACCCATCGGTACGCGGCTCATCGATTCAACCCCGCCTGCAACCACCATATCTTCCATGCCAGACATGATTTTACTTGCCGCCAAGTTAATGGACTCAAGCCCTGAGGCGCAAAAGCGCGACAAGGTCACGCCAGCGACGGTTTCATGCCAGCCGGCATCAAGCACCGCAATACGAGCAATGTCTGCACCTTGCTCACCGATTGGGGTCACGCAGCCGAGCACCACGTCATCGACCAGACTGGTATCTAAATCATTGCGCTGCTGCATGGCATTAAGTAAGGTGCGAACCAGCCAAATGGGCGTTACTTGATTTAAGCTACCGCCTGCTTTGCCTTTACCGCGCGGGGTACGAATGGCGTCATAAATATAAGCCGTCTGAAACATGCTATGTCCTTATAGTCTTAGAGATTTGTGTAAATGAGAAATGCTGATAATAAAAAAGCCAGCCGCCACTACATAAAGCGTGACGCTAGCTCTTTCATAATCTCATTAGTACCGCCGTAGATTTTTTGTACCCGCGCATCAGCGTAAAGCCGCGCAATCGGATATTCCATCATATAGCCATAACCACCAAATAACTGCACGCACTCATCCATGACGATGCACTGTTTTTCGGTTACCCAATATTTGATTAAAGCAGCGTGCTGTACGGTTAACTTCTTTTCGACTAAGGCTTCAATTGCCGCATCGCAAAGGGCGCTCGAAGCAATATAATGGCTGTTACATTCGGCCAATTTAAAGCGGGTATTTTGGAAGCTCCAAATAGGCTTACCAAAAGCGGTGCGCTCTTTGGTATAGTCAATGGTCAAATCAAGCGCCAACTTCATAGCACCAATTCCGACCAGTGCCACGATCAAACGCTCTTGCGGCAACTCCTGCATCAATTGCGTGAAGCCCAAACCCTCGGCAGTGCCTAGCAAATTGGCTTGCGGCACGCGCATATCATTAAAAAATAGCTCAGACGTATCCTGCGCCGCCATACCAAGCTTTTTAAGCTTTTTCCCGCGCTCGAAGCCTGGAGCGTTGTCTGTTTCAACGACAATAAGAGAAACGCCTTTGGCGCCCTGCTCTCTGTCGGTTTTACAGGCAACAATGACCAAATTGGCCAATTGACCATTGGTAATAAAAGTCTTTGAGCCATTGATAATATAATCGTCGCCGTCTTTGACCGCGTAGGTTTTGATGTTTTGCAAATCTGAGCCTGTGCCCGGCTCCGTCATGGCAATTGCCCCGATTAGCTCACCAGTCGCCATTTTAGGTAGCCACACCTGCTTTTGCGCTTCCGTACCATGATGGAGGATATAAGGCGCGACGATACCGGAGTGCAAAAAGCCACCAAAGCCTGATTGATTGGCTTCCATTTGGGCATAAATAAGAGCCGCTTCATGGCGAAAGTCACCGCCCGCGCCGCCGTACTCCTCTGGCATTGAGGCGCATAAAAATCCTACCTCGCCAGCTTTTAACCATGCTTCACGATCGAGCATGCCATTTTTACGCCACATCTCGTCGTGCTGCTCCCAGCTGTTAAAAAACTTTAATGCGCTCTCGTGCAGCATCTTAATTTCTTCGTCCATCCATTTTGGCTTAAAACGTTCGATCGCCATGTCATCATCCTTGATTTAGTCATTATTACCGCTCTTTTTACTCGAGGTGTACGCATGTACCGCTCAATATTGCCATACGTCGTGGTTGGATTGACACCTAAATCAAAGAACCGAGAAGTTTTCTGCTTTAAAATCCGTGCGATATTAAAGCAGAAAACTTCTCGCTAAAATACATATACGGCAACTATGCATTGTCACACAGCGCAGCGTCAACCCAGCCCTGTTGTCTGGCATAAGCAAGCTGCTCTGGGGTATCGATATCGTAGCTGAGCTTAGGATTGATCACCGCTGACAGCTGATGCGGCGGTAACGCTCTGATTAGATGACGTAGGCCTTTATCTCCACTTAAAGTAGGTTGCCACTGTTTGAGTAGGTGATAATCAATCACTAATGGCATACCGGTGATATTTTTTTTGGGCTGTTCAATCGTGTTCTTATTCTCTACCTTCTGCCCGTGATTAGCTTTTGCATAGCGACTTGCCACCACGGCATGGTTGCCTGCTAATAATGCCATTAAATGTTTTTTATTCAATAACACTTGGTCAACGCCCATGATTAGTATGCGCTCAATCGATGAGCTTGCAAGGTTGGTTATTGCTTCGATAGCCAAACTTAGACTATGAGCCATACCCATTTTAGGAGCCGGATTTATAACAATTTGAACCATTGAAGGTAAAAAGGCCACTTTATCAATAGCATTGCTTATATCAGGAGCGTTATCAGGGATGACAATTATAATGCTTTGCGGAATTGTGCTTGCTGCCAGTTTTAGCATGTAGCCAATCAAAGGTTCGCCATCTTTGCAAAGCAGCTGCTTAGTCTCTCCAAGGCGGCGACTAAGCCCGCTGGCTAAAATAATGACGGCATGGTTGTTTTGCTGAAAGTTTTGCTGGTTGAAATGGGAGTTTTGTTTTGTGGTTTTGTTGCCGTCTAACCTCGCTGTATTTTTTCTCATACACAGCTCAGCACTGCTGGCCTGCTGTCGTTATTTGCTAAAAAATCAGCTGGCGGCGTTTGCTCATGCATGACAGCATTTATTTGGGCCATGATGCCAAGCGCTAAGGCTTCAGGGCCATCGCCGCCCAATTTGTAGCCTATTGGATAATGTAATTTTTTCACACCGTCGTTTAAGCGTTCGGGATGGTCTTTGACAGCGCGAATCTCATTCACTAAGCGCTCGGTGCGATAACTTGGCCCTAATTGTCCAAGATACTTATAATGGGTCGGATGCTCTAGCAATACCGCAAGACGGGCGCGGTCTTGGGTTAAGCTGTGCGACATTAAAGCAACTGCCGCATTATGACTTAATTTAAGCAGTTTTTCGGTCTCGTCTAATGAAACGGGCATCACGACATCCGCTTGAGGAAACCGCAGCCGCGTGGCATATTGGGCGCGGCTATCGATAACGGTAACATGCCAATCTTGCAATTTCGCCATGGTCACAAGCGGCATCACATCATTGCCGGCGCCGCAAATAAGCAAACGGTGTTGTGGCTGCAGGCGCTGAATAAGCCATTCTGTAGCTATATCATCGTTTTCTAACACAGCGTATTCGGAATTTTTATCAGAAACTTGATAGGTTGATAGCGCTGTAATTATCGCTTTAATCTCAGGAGTAGGAGCACTCGAGTTATCAATCAAGGGTTGGTTAGATAAGTTGTCGTCGCTGATAGAAGGGATGTTCTTGTTGGCAATAGAATCTTCTAAATCTAGGCGCAGTCCAATTGATAAATGAGCCTTATCAGCGTTTGAGCGAATCAACGTTGCTATTATTTTTGGCTGCTGGCTACGGCGAACGTGACGGAAAGTTTCTAAAAGCGGCATTGCAGCTGTCAAACGCTCAAATAATACGTGCACGCGTCCATTACAGCCCAAACCAAAATTTAACTCGTTGTCTAAATCGTCATTTTTATTTACGCTATTTTCAACGTCATCATCTGTGTCCGCCTCATCATTACCCGTTTGATAAATCTGCACGTTTGCGCCATTACGCGTCAACCAAAAAGCACGTTTGATTATGTGCGGCTCAAGACAGCCGCCGCTAATCATCCCCACTGAACGCCCATCCGCGCAGATAAGCATCATTGCGCCCGCGCGGCGATAGGCAGAGCCTTCAGTACGCACCACCGTTGCTAGCACGGCATCGATGTTTTGCTGCTGCGCCTCGGCTGCAAGCTTAAGAATGTCGGCAACGTGATTCATAATTCCTCTTATCTCTAAGTCGATTCACTATAAAATAATACAGCGCTACTGGACTTTTAGTGTTTAAAAACCCGCTAGTAATAGCCGCTAGCGGGTTTCTTATATTAATTGTCCGTTATCCTGTTTTTTAAGCTAACTACTCTGGAAGCTCATAAAGCAGCTTATCAGGCGTGATTGGGAAATCATAAACCCGTACGCCGATCGCATTATAAATCGCATTGGCTATAGCCGCCGCGGCGCCCGAAATAGCCGTTTCACCTATACCTTTAATATGCATCGGGTTGGTATAAGGGTCGTCTTCTTCTACCAATATCACCTCCAATTGCGGCACATCGGCATTGACCGGCACATGATACTCAGAGAGATCATGATTACATATACGGCCATCGCGTTTATCATGGATGACTTCTTCCATTAAGGCTGAGCCGATACCAAACACCATGCCGCCGTAGCACTGCGAAGTGGCGGTTTTATGATTCAAAATACGACCAGCGGCAAAGGCGCCCGTCATACGTTTAAGACGAACCTCGCCGGTGACTCTATGGACAGCAACTTCGGCAAAATTTGCCCCAAAAGACGCTTGGCGGTGACTTTTAGCGTTTTTACCTGGTTTGATTTGACCTTTAGCGCTGACTTTTTGCTCATCGTACTGAGCGATAATATCCGCCAACGCATAAGACTGAAAATTGCTAAAATCGTACTTTTCTGTAGCCGACTCAGGTAGTGCTAAGCCCGTCTTATCAGAGACTTGGTTTTTTAAGTCCGTCGCTTTATCTTTAACCTTTTCTACAGCCGCTTCTGTCACACTTGGATCATGCTCACCTGCTTGCTTGATGTGGCCTTTATCAAATTGAATGGTGTCAGGATACAGTCCGACTTTTTCTGCAATCATCTCACGCAATTGCTCACAGGCAAGATACACGCCGCTACCCGAGCTGGCCGCCCCTTTACTGCCTCCTGAACCTGCGGCAGGCGGAAACGCACTGTCACCCAACTTCATCTCGATGTGATCTATCGGTAAGCCAAGTAAATCAGCGGCCACTTGAGATAACACCGTATAAGAGCCAGTTCCAATGTCCGTCATATCGGTTTCAATGACGGCTTTGACGCCAAGCGCTTTTGTATCATCGACTTGCAAGGTCGCGCGAGCTTCAGATTTTTCCAGTTGGTTACCGCGAGCAGACGCTGCCATACCCATTCCTATCCACCAGTCGCCTTCCAATTGACTGGCAGGTTTGGGGTTGCGCTTATCCCAACCAAATTGCTTGGCGCCTTGTTCTAGGCAGGCAAGCAAGTGACGCGTTGAAAACGGAATCTCTTTGCTGGGGTCTTGCTCAGGCTCATTGCGGCGGCGCAGCTCAAGCGGATCGATATCCAGTTGCGTGGCCAATTCATCCATCGCACATTCAACCGCAATCATACCTACCCCCTCACCGGGGGCGCGCATAGAGCCAGATAGCACGTAATTCATGTCTACCATTTTATAGCTAACTCGGCGATTCTCACCGCGATACAGGTAGTGAGTAGATAACGCCGTTGGTTCAAAAAACCCCTCTCCCGGCAAGTTACTGCTCGTCGTATCATGGATAAAGGTGTTGATAATGCCGTCTTTATCACAGCCAATGGCGATACGTTGCCGCGTGTTTGAACGCCTAACCGTCGCCTCCATCACTTGCGGGCGCGTCATATTGATGAGTACCGGACGACCAAGCTCTTTTGCCGCAATAGCCGCGGCAATGGATTCGGGCGCAATACCGAGCTTACTACCGAAACCGCCACCGACAAAATAGGAGATTAATTGCACTTGATCCTTGTTTAGATCCAATGCATCCATGACTTGCTGTTTGCAAGACGCAACTTTTTGGTTAGAAGTGTATAGGATGAGCTTGTCATCTTCCCAATACGCCAAAGTAGCATGCGGCTCCATGGGCGAATTGCTTTGACTTGGCGTATGATAAAAGCGATCAAGGGTCACTTCTGAATCCGCCAAACCTTGCTCAGGATCGCCATGTACGGCGTTTTTATCGGCGCCTTCTTTCTCATTAATCTCATGCGCGTTTGAAAGCTCTTGCGTAAAGTTTAACGCCGCTTTTTCGGTTTCATCTTTATAAGTGACATTCAGCGCATTTGCACCTTCTGTGGCCGCTTCAAAGGTCTCAGCGACCACCACAGCGATCGGCTGACCATGATAAAAAACCTCGCTTACGCCTTGGGTTGGCGCCTCGGTCTCACCGCCTTGCTGAGAGTTTCGCAAAAAGTGCTTGGGGTCGGTCACCACTTTGATGATGCCAGGAATGTTATCTAACGCACTGCTATCAATATTTTCGACTTGTCCTTTGGCAATCTTTGCACCAACCAAAACGCCATAAACTTGATTTTCTCGATAAATCTCTGCCGAATAAGGCGCTTGTCCGCTGACCTTTAACGAACCGTCAACACGGTTAATGGGCTTGCCAACCAAATTGCTTGTCGTTTTATTAAATAAGGTCTCGACAGGCTCATTCATGGTCACTTTTTTGGTCGGTTCTGCTGGAATTACTGAATCCAATAATGACATGATTATGCTCCCTCGCCCGCTAGTGCGCGCTGAATAACTTGTTTAAGTAGGCGACGCGTCAGTGGTATTTTAAAATCGTTTTGACCATGGCCTTTGGCCTCTTTTAATAATAACTCTGCGGCCTGATTAATCGTATCGTCATCGCCCGCCGTCCCTGTTAGTAATGCTTCAACGTCCTCATTACGCCACGGCATAACCCCGATGCCGCCAAATGCCAAACGTACGGTCGCTAAATTACTCTCATCATCCACCTCTATGACAGACGCGCAGGATACTAGGGCAAATGCGTAAGAGGCGCGGTCACGGACTTTGTCATAGGTATGCATGCCTTTAATGGGTGCTGGTAAAACGACATGGGTGATAAGCTCGCCACTCTCCAAGACATTTTCAATATGCGGCGTGTCTTTTGGCAAACAATAAAAATCTTTGACAGGAATGGCGCGCGTTGAACCATCCGCTTTCACGGTCTCAATAACGGCGTCAAGCAAACGCATGGCAACCGCCATATCAGATGGGTGCTGGGCAATACAAGCATCACTTGTACCTAGAACAGCAAGGGTACGGTTCTCACCATTAATCGCTGGACAGCCACTACCGGGCTCGCGTTTATTGCATGGGCTATCGGTTTGATAAAAGTAGTAGCAACGCGTCCGCTGCAAAAAGTTACCGCCAGTCGTGGCTTTGTTGCGCAGCTGACCAGTAGCGCCCGCCAAAATAGCGCGAGACAATACCGGATAATTGGCAATCACTTCAGGATGCGCGGCCAAATCGCTATTGGTCACCAGCGTACCGATACGTAATCCGCCGTCAGCCGTGGTTTCGACTTGTTCAAGCTCAAGACGGGTCACATCAACCAGTTTGGTTGGGGTTTCAATCTCGTACTTCATTAAATCTAAGAGATTGGTGCCACCAGCGATAAATGCTGCTTCCTTTGGACTGGCAGAGGTTGCGGCTTGCTCGGGCGCCTCAGCACGAATGTAGTCAAAGCGTTTCATGAGCGACCTCCTGCTTGCGCGGTATGGTTTTTATTTGGTGACGGCTGGTTTTGTGACGGCTTGCTAAGCTGGGTTTCACTGGGCGGCGGCGACCATATTCCCGTGACATCTGACCCTTTTGTGGTGATATCTTTAGCAGCGGCCTTGTCTTTTACTTCCTTTGCCAAAACCTGCGAGATGGCATTAACAATATTTGGATAAGCCGAGCAGCGACAAATATTGCCACTCATGCGCTCAGCGATTTCTTGTACCAGCAAGCCATCAGGGTTTTGCAAATCGGTGGTCACATAGCTTGGCCAATTTTGCTTGATTTCTTCTATTAGCGCCGTTGCCGAACAAATTTGCCCCGGCGTACAGTAGCCACACTGAAACGCATCGTGGTCTTTAAAAGCTTGTTGCAAATCTGAGAGCGACTCAGGCATGCCAATGCCTTCGATTGTCGTAATCTCATCACCGTCATGCATGACCGCAAGGGCCAGACAAGAATTGACCCGTCGCCCATTAATGAGCATGGTACAAGCGCCGCATTGACCGTGGTCGCAGCCTTTTTTGGGACCGGTAATTTGCAGATGTTGGCGACAGACATCAAGCAATGTCGTGCGCGGATCCAGATTATCGAGCTGATAATCCTGCTGATTAATCGTTAACGTCAAGGTAGACATGCTGGCTTCTCGCTGGCAGTTGATCGTGAAAGGATATTGGTAAACGCTTTGGAACATGCGTCAATCACTTCATTATGGCTTATCAAAAACGCGGCTTTGTTTTCACTTTGTAGTCATTGCAGTGTAGTTTTTTAACCAAAATTAGGTCTTCCAAGCTGTATTTTGAATATTTCCGACAGTAATTTTAGATTCGTTTTTCGGATACGTTTTATTGTTAACTGAGCGCACGTTGTAATCGCTCTTTGTTTATCCTAGTATTGATAAAAAGGCATGTCTTTATTTGCCATATAAAATAACAGACAGCTCAGCCAAAATATAAATCATAACTTAGGTAAAAAATCATGAAAAATTCGAAAAAACCACTGCGTATAGACATTGTCTCCGATGTCGTTTGTCCTTGGTGTGTTGTTGGCTATAAACAGTTGGCACAAGCGCTTGAACAAACCGACACACCTTATGAGATTCATTGGCATCCGTTTGAGCTAAACAGCAACATGCCAAGTACTGGTCAAAACATGCGTGAACATATCACAGAAAAATATGGTTCAAGTAAAGAAGAGTCTGATGCGAGCCGCGCCAGAATCACGGATTCAGGCGCGGAGGTTGGTTTTGAGTTTAACTTTAATGATGAACTTCGGATGCACAATACCTTTAATCTGCATCAGCTGCTGTACTGGGCCGGTCAGCAAGGACAAAAACCGATGCATGACTTAAAGCAAGCGCTGTTTGCCGCTCACTTTACCAATGGGCGCAATCTTTCAGATAAGACCGTTCTTGCCGATATCGCTGCCGAGGTTGGACTTGATCGTAGTGAGGCGCTAGCAGTTTTAGAAGATCAGCGTTTTGCTAAAGAGGTGCGCGCAGAAGAGCGGCACTGGCAGCAGCAGGGCATTCAAAGCGTACCAGCAATAATTTTTAATGAGCGGTATTTGGTGAGCGGCGCGCAAGGCGTTGATAATTACGTCGGTATTTTAGAGCAATTGGCAACGATGCAAGAGTGAATAAGGCTTTGCTAATAGGATTGGAGTCAATGAGTAAAGATAAATTGCTAACGCTGTCAGATGAAGCTGAAACCCTCGTCTTAGAGGAATTGCGGGGTTATATGAATGATGAATTCGATGTCGATATTGGCAATTTGCCAGCGAAGTTCTTATTGGATTTCATTATCGAAACCATAGGACCGCATTTATACAATCAAATGATCGATGACAATGAGCCTTGGTTATACGATAGATTTACCGCTATCTTAGAAGACATGCACAGTTTTAAAAAAGACTAAAAGAGAATTCACAATAAAAAAGCCGCTCTCATTAAGAACGGCATTTTTATTTTAAAACTTGATATTTTAACTAAACATTACTCGGCAAAATGTACCACCGAGCGAATACTCTCGCCTTTATGCATCAAATCAAAGGCTTCATTGACATCTTCTAATGGCATGGTGTGGGTAATGAAATCTTGCAAAGGAATTTCGCCCGCTAGGTAACGCTCAACGTAGGCTGGTAGCTCGCTGCGACCTTTGACGCCGCCAAATGCTGAACCTTTCCAAACGCGACCGGTCACTAATTGGAATGGTCGGGTTGAGATTTCTTGCCCAGCACCAGCAACACCGATGATGATTGACTCGCCCCAGCCTTTATGACAGCATTCAAGCGCTGAGCGCATAACATCGACGTTACCGATACATTCAAACGAGTAATCAACGCCGCCATCGGTCAATTCAACGATGACATCTTGTATCGGCTTATCGTAATTTTTTGGATTGATGCAGTCAGTTGCGCCCAATTTTTTGGCCAGCTCAAACTTGCTCTCATTGATATCAATGGCAATGATACGGCCAGCTTTTGCCATTTGCGCGCCAATAATTGCTGACAGTCCAATGCCGCCGAGACCAAAGATAGCCACCGTTGCGCCTTCTTCAACTTTTGCCGTATTCATCACCGCGCCCATACCTGTGGTCACGCCGCAACCAAGTAAGCACACTTCTTCTAAAGGCGCTTCTTTATTGACTTTTGCTAAAGAAATCTCTGGCAACACCGTATATTCAGAAAAGGTTGAGCAGCCCATGTAATGATAGATCGGCTCACCATCTTTGTAAAAACGTGTCGTACCGTCCGGCATTAAGCCTTTACCTTGGGTTTCACGCACCGCTGAGCACAGGTTGGTTTTACCTGAACGGCACATTTTACAAACGCCGCACTCTGCCGTGTATAAAGGAATGACATGGTCGCCGACTTGCACGCTGGTGACGCCTTCGCCGACTTGCTCGACAATGCCGCCGCCTTCATGGCCTAAAATCGCTGGGAAGACGCCTTCTGGATCTGCACCAGATAAGGTGAACGCATCGGTATGACAAACGCCGCTAGCAACGATTTTTACCAGTACTTCACCTTTTTTTGGCAGCATAACGTCCACTTCTTCGATAGACAGTGGCTGATTTGGGCCCCACGCAACGGCGGCTTTGGATTTGATAAATTTATCTGACATAGTATTTTCTCTTTTAATAAGTTGTATCTTCGATTAAGCTCAGGCCAATTTAGCTTATAGTGCTTGTTTGATAGAGGCAAGCGCTAGTTTGAGCAGTCTATATTTGGCCAGTCTGTAGAGCATTAATTTTATAACTACCATTATAGTTGTTTCTGCTGTGATAACAATATGCTATATTTGCAAATATCTTTTTCACAGTGGTAATAATCATGCGCTGGGATGGCATTAGCGAATTCGTCTATGTGGCAGAATACGAGAGTTTTACCCGTGCGGCAAAGGAGCTGGGCATTTCTACCGCGCAGGTCAGTCGGCAGATAAGCGCTTTAGAGCAGCGGCTTAATATTAAACTGCTATATCGTACGACGCGTAAGGTGTCGCTAACAGAAGAAGGCCGCGTATTTTATCAGCATTGCCGCGGTGTCCTCGATGGTTTGGGCGCTGCCGAGCAAGCAGTGAGCAATTTACAAGCAAAACCGCAAGGTAGGATTAAACTGACCGCGCCTGTGACCTATGGCGAGCAGCAATTATTGCCCCTTATCAATGATTTTATGGTGCAGTACCGCGAGATCGAAGTGACGGCTTTTTTGAGCAATCAAAAGCTCGACTTGGTTGAAGGCGGCTATGATTTGGCGATTCGGATTGGCAAATTAAGCGACTCAACCATGATGGCAAAAAAGCTGAGCCGCCGTACCAATTTTGTCTGCGCCGCGCCCGCTTATCTCAAAAAATATGGCATACCGCATTCTCTCTCTGATTTGAAACAACATAACTGCTTACTTGGCACGCGTGATTATTGGCACTTTATAGAAGACAGCAGCAACGTTGATACAGAAAAAAATCTGCGCGTTTCTGGTAGCGTGCAATATAACAGTGGTCACAGCTTAGTCGATGCCGCGCTAAAAGGTTTGGGTATCGTGCAGCTGCCCGATTATTACGTACAAAAACATCTAGCGTCCGGTGCGCTGGTGAGCGTATTGGACAATTATAGAGAGCCTGAAGAAGGCATTTGGGCAATTTATCCGCACAATCGTCATTTATCGCCAAAAATTCGACTGCTGGTGGATTATTTGACAGAACGCCTGAAATAGCATCTTAAAATATCAATGCAGTCTTAAAGTACTAATGCTGTCTTAAAGGATCAAGGCAGAAAAAAAAGCCACGCATAACGATATATTTAGTAAAAAAAGCCTATTTGGCAGATTTCGTCCGCGCTATTTGCGCATTTAACTCCGCCTTTAGCTTTTTTGCACATTCGATAATTTTCTTGCGATCGGCAGGGATGGCGCCATACTCAAGCGCTGTTTCGCGCATTTGCACCGTGACATCATAATGCGGATAACTGGCGTTGCGGTGAAACAAACGCTTATCCACTTCAATCAATGCGGCAAAATCATGCAATTCTTGCAGTGTATCTGCGAGCATATGGCACCATTTGTAGCCTTTAAATTCTATTTGCATAAAATCTACGTAAATTGCCATATCACTGCGCTCCTTTGTGCTTCTACTTTTCGCCTTAATATTTATCCGCTTTAACAGAACAATCTAAGTCCTTAATTTTAAAGCATTTGCTACGTGCTAATCCATTTAGCCTTAGTAAATAGAGCTTGCTAAGTTCGCTTTGAATGTAAATGCGACTTTAATGATAAATGTCTAATCACTGTTAGGAATAGGAAACACCTTGTCATAAACCCAATTATAAACAAAGGCATAAGTCAGATAAAAGGTCGACATCGCAATATCCATCTTAAACGCTTGCCACAAGCTAATATTCAAATACCACGCGATAACGGGCAAAAATAGCAATAATAGCCCGCCTTCAAATAAAACAGCGTGTAGCACGCGTATCGCTACGGTCTTTTGCACGGCGCCGCGCAGCCTCAGCATGGCGCGGTCAAACAAAATATTGTAAAAATAGTTCCAAAAAGTAGCGACGATAGAGCCCGCCAGTGCCATGATACCCATCAGATGTAGCTCAAAACCAAACACTAGGCTTGCTAGCGGCGCAAAGATAAGCAGACCTATAATCTCAAACCCTAGGGCGTGGCGAATTCGGTCTTTTTTGTTACGCATGACACTTCCTAATTTATGTATTCGATTACTTTAAAATTGAATATTTAACACGCGCTTTATTATTCTTATTTTAAAAATTATTCCTGTAGTCGATTTACTACAAAATAAACACAGCGCTACTGGGATGAATTTTTTGCAGCCTCTGACGTGACAAAGTCACACAGCAAGCA
>NZ_DHYG01000029.1 GCF_002414005.1 Psychrobacter sp. UBA5136 | reverse complement strand
CTTCTGCGCTAAAAGGTTAAAAAGGCTTCCTCTTCATCAGACGTTTCGCGATCTAGAGCATCATTACGATGCGGAAAACGACCAAATTTATCAATAATTTCTTTATGACGGAGCTCAAAGTCTAAAGTAGTGGCATCATTTAATTGCTCAAACAAGGGCAGATAGCGCTCATGAATCATCAAGGATTCAGAATGCATAAACGGCATAATAATAAAGCGGCGCCACTCCATCGGTAGCGTATTAAAATGTGGTTGCCCAATGGCTTCTTGGGCCAATGCTAGCGCCATCCCGTCTTGGGCAAAGGCGCACGCTTGCTCGCGGCATAAATTACGCGAAAACTGATCTAACACGATAATTTCTGCCAAGCGGCCCGCCAGCGCCGTGATTGAGCTGTTGCTATCCGCTGGCGCATCTGCAATACGCCACGTCACGCATTCTCCTCGTTTTGCCGCCTGCCAAATCTCACCAAATTTATCCTTTATCTGCTTATCAAAGGCATCATTTCTTTCAAACCAATATTGCTCATTGTCTTTGTCGAACCAAAAATCCAAAACCGCACGCGCATCGGCGGGAAGATGCTTCAAATTGATGTTTTGCGGATCTCTTTGAACGAAGTTGGTTGGATTTTTAGCCGTGGAATAGTCGGTTGAGAGTGACATAAGATATTCTAATTATGATGGATTTAGTCTACTATAGCGCAAATATTTAGGTCTGTCATGACGCCGACCGCCGCTATTAGGTAACCTATTATGAATACAAGTACGCCGTTACAAACCAGCCAGCCATCTCTACCATCAACGCCATACTATCTGCTTGATGAAGCCGCTATTATCGCTAACATGCAGATTATCGCGCGGCTATGCGAATTATCAGGCGCTAAAGCACTGCTCGCGCTTAAATGTTTTGCGACTTGGGGCGTGTTTGATGTCATGCAGCCATATTTGCATGGCACGACATCATCTTCACTCAACGAAGTGCGCTTGGGCTATGAAACTTTTGGTCATAACATGGAGGCAAACCACGAAGATAAAAAAGAAACCCATGCTTATAGCGTTGCTTATAGCACCGATGAGATTGATGAGGTATTAAGCTATGCTGATAAGATTATCTTTAACTCAATCTCACAATTAAACGCCTTTAAAGAACAAGCCGCGGCAAAAAATATTCCGGTCGGGCTGCGCTTAAACCCAAAAACCAGTAATTCGTCTTTTATCATCGCTGACCCTGCGCGTCCCTTTAGCCGCTTGGGTGAACATGATAAAGATAAAATTAAAGCAGTACTTGCTGACATTACTGGCGTTATGATACATAACAATTGCGAAAACGACAGCTTTGAGGCGTTTAGCGCAAGCTTAGCGGATATCGAAGACAGGTTTGGCGAGGTGTTAGCGCAGCTTGACTGGGTCAGTTTGGGCGGCGGCATTCATTTTATCGCGCCTGATTATCCATTAGAAAAACTTGCTAGCCGTTTAAAAGGCTTTAGCGAGAAATATGGCGTACAAATCTACCTTGAGCCGGGTGAAGCAAGTATCCATGGCGCTGGCTCATTGGTCACGACCGTCTTAGATACCATGCACAATGAAAAAAACCTTGTCGTCGTTGATGCCTCTATCGAAGCGCACATGCTTGATTTGCTTATTTATCGTGAATCTGCACCCATTGCGGCGATTAACGAAGAAGAGATAAATATTTTACCTATCGATACGGCTAGCGCAGCTGACATGGCAGATAACACCCTCATTTATGGACGCTCTTGTTTGGCAGGGGATATCTTTGGTGAGTACGATTTACCTAGCAATTTACAGATAGGCGATACCATTGCGTTTGGCAATGCCGCAGGTTATACCATGGTAAAGAAAAATTGGTTTAACGGGGTCAATATGCCAGCAATCGTCATCCGCCGTTTAGATGGGACGATTGAGGTGCAGCGTGAGTTTGACTATCAAGACTATAAAGCCAGCTTGTCTTAATTTTGCTCGTAAGGCTTGTGCGATGAATGCTAGGATGCGAAATTAGCGTTTATTTTATCCATTAATTATTGCCGAAAAGTAGAAAAAAATTGTTATAATTGCCGCGGGCAAAAACAGCCAGTTTTGCCCGACGGGTGCGTGGGTTTTCCTCGGTCTTCCTTTTTAATTCACGCATATCATTCACTCGTTTCTGTTTTGACTCGCCACGATCGATGGTATCGACAGGGACACAAAGGAGGATTGTTCATTGAACACAAATCAAACCAAACCTAGCAAAAAAGACGTGCTCATCATCGGTGCAGGCGGTGTGGCGCAAGTGGTCGCGCATAAGTGTGCGATGCATAATGACGTCCTTGGCGAGATTCATATCGCTTCACGCACGCAAGATAAATGCGATGCCATCGCCCAAAGCGTCAAAGACAAGAGTAGCTTTAAGCTGCCCGCGGTATTGCATACGCATCAAGTCGATGCGATGGATACCCAAGCGCTGATTCAACTGATTGAAGAGACGGGCGTGCAAATCGTCATCAATGTCGGCTCGGCATTTGTGAATATGACCGTGTTAGAAGCTTGTATCGAGACGGGCGCGGCGTACATTGATACGGCGATTCATGAAGACCCGCGCAAGATTTGCGAGACGCCGCCATGGTATGGCAACTACGAATGGCAACGCCGCGAGCGCTGTGCCGACAATAATATCACGGCGATTTTAGGCGCAGGATTTGATCCTGGCGTGGTCAATGCCTACGCGCGCCTTGGTTATGACATGATGGATGCAGGCTCGGTAACCGATATCGACATTATCGATATCAATGCGGGCAGCCATGGTAAGTATTTTGCCACTAACTTTGATCCTGAGATTAATTTCCGTGAATTCACTGGTACGGTTTATTCGTGGCAGGACAGCAAGTGGCAGTCGAATAAGATGTTTGAAGTCAAGCGTACCGATGATTTGCCTGTTGTCGGTGTGCAAAACAGCTATTTAAGTGGTCACGATGAGGTTCATTCTTTATCAGCCAATTTAGACGTGCCAAACATTCGCTTTTGGATGGGCTTTGGTGAGCATTATATTAACGTCTTTACCGTGCTCCAAAACTTAGGATTGTTGTCCGAGCAGCCAGTAATAACCGCTGAAGGACAAGAAGTGGTTCCGTTAAAAGTGGTCAAAGCGGTGCTACCAGATCCAAGTTCGCTTGCGCCAAACTATACCGGCAAAACCTGCATTGGCGATAAAGTCAAAGGTAAGATTGATGGCGTCGATAGCGAGGTATTTATTTACAATATTTCCGACCATAAAGAAGCTTATAATGAAGTTGGTAGCCAAGGCATCTCTTATACCGCAGGCGTACCGCCCGTTGCTGCGGCGATGCTAGTTGCCACTGGCGAGTGGGACGCGGGCAAAATGGTTAACGTTGAAGAGCTTGATGCCAAGCCTTTTATTAACTTGCTCAATAAAATTGGCCTGCCAACCCGCATTCAAGACGTTAATGGTGATAGAGCGCTTGAGTTCGATATTTAACCTTTTAGCGCAGAAG
>NZ_DHYG01000061.1 GCF_002414005.1 Psychrobacter sp. UBA5136 | reverse complement strand
CAACTTATGGGGGTCAGTTCAAAAAGGCGGTTTTTTTGTGGGCAATTTCCAAGGTTTATTTATCTAAATGGGTTTAAGCTGGTTTAAACTAGGCACGTTTTAGACGCAGCGCATTTAATACCACAAACAGTGAGCTTAATGACATACCAATCGCTGCAAGCCAAGGTGGCACGTAGCCCAAAGCCGCTGGTATCAGGACACTGCTATTATAAATAAGCGCCCAGCGCAAGTTTTGTTTAATAATGCGTTTGGTCTTATCAGCGATGCGTTTTGCCGCAGTAATGGCTTCAATTTGCCCATTTAGAATAATACTGTCACTCGACACTTGCGCCAAATCGGCAGCGCCGGCAATCGAAGTCGACACATCTGCCGCCGCCAATACTGGCGCATCATTAATACCATCGCCCACCATCAGTACCACTGCGCCTTTTGCTTGTAGCGCTTGAATATGATTGACTTTATCCGTTGGTGACAGCCCATTATGAGCGGCATTCATGCCTAAATCTTCAGCCATTATCAGCGCCTGCGGGCTTGGGTCACCCGTCAGCATCACAGGCTCAATACCTGACTTTTTGAGGGACGCAAGCATCGACGGCGCACTATCACGCACTTTATCATTAAAGTAAAAACAGGCCAGCGCGTGCCATGCCGCTGAATGGCTATCCTGACAAGACAATACCACTGCCGAGCTGGCACGCTCAGCAACCAAATCAATGGTTAAGTCGTTATTTTGATGAGAGCCATTATCTGCCTCATTCGTTCTATTCGCTTTATCCAGAGCAAAATCAACATGACCAATGCGATATAGTACGCCATCAATTATCGCTTCTACGCCGCCTGCTGGATAATACTGCAACGACTGCGTCGCAGGCAGATGCAACTGATAAGCAGCGGTAAGTAAAGCATGAGCAATCGGATGACGACTGCCTACTTCTAGCGCGGCAGCAATCGCTAATAGATTGTCCTTTTCTTCATTGCTAGCAGCTGCCCTATCATTGGTTGCCAATAACTCGATATTTAATAAATTAGGCTTACCATAAGTGAGCGTACCCGTTTTATCAAATGCCACATGGGTAATTTCCGCAAGGGTTTGTAAGGTATGACCGCGCGTGGTTAAAAAGCCATAACTGGCCAAACGATTGGTCGCCACCGTCAGCGCAATCGGTGTTGCTAAAGACAGCGCGCAAGGACAAGTTGCAACCAGCACTGCAACCGTCGCCCAAATCGCTTGGCTTGGGTCAACGATATACCAGCCAATAAATACCAAGACTGACAATACTAAAATCCGCGCGACAAACCAACGTGCAAGCTTATCCGCTTGCTGGGCAAGTTTGGGTTTTTCGCTCATAGCCCGATTCATTAATCTATCAATCAAGCCTATTTGACTGTCTTCTGGCAATGCAGTGACCAACATCTCAAACGGCTGACTGTCGTTTTGCGCGCCGCCAACGATATAATCGCCTTGGGATTTGATGATTAAATCACCCTCACCGGTTAGTAAACTTTGCGAGACAGTGGCGGTTGGGCTAAGCAAAATGCCATCACTGATAATCTCAGAACCTGCCTCCACCATAATGATATCGCCCACCTGCAAACTGTGGGCGGTGACCATTTGCCTTGCTTCTGACTCACGTTCGGTTTTTGATAGACTGAATGGCTTATGATTTTTTTCTTGCCAGTCTTGGGCGATGCGTGAGGTCAATTGCTGAATATTGGCATCCATGCTTTGCATAAAATCAGGCATCGATTTTGCTAATACGCTTGTTTCATCAGCAGCTATACTGTTATCTGGATTGGTAGTTTGTGTAGCATCACTAGCAAGATTGTTTTTATTAACCGTGTTTTGTTCTAACTGCTGCAAGATACGCTCCGCCGCGTCTTTATTTTCAGCAATTTTTTGTACCAGCACCGGCTCAACCACCACCAAGTCATTCGCCATGGTAGCGGCTTTTAGGCGTGCATTATGCTCGATATAACGTCCTGCTAATAAGAAAAAGATAAACATACTGACCGAGTCAAAGTACGTCTCCCCTTGTCCGGTGATGGTTGCATAAAGACTGGCGAAAAAAGTCACGACTAAAGCAATACTAACCGGCACATCCATATTAACTTGCCGCGCTCGAATCGCTGACCACGCCGAGGTAAAAAAAGGAATACCGGCATAAAAGAACACCGGCGTACTGACAAATAGCGACACCCAGCGCAGAAAATCACGCTGAAAAATAAGCATGTCGCTATATTCACCAAAGTAAATCGCCACCGCATACATCATTGCCTGCATCGAACCGAGCGCGGCGATACCGAGCCTGATGAGCATTTGGCTGTTATGACGCGCCAGCATGGCTTCGTGCGTATCTTGGCGGTAGGGTTTGGCTTCGTAGCCGATTTCGTTAATCACGCCTAAAATACGACTGATTGGCAGCTTGCCTTCGTCCCAAATCACGCGCATACGCTGGTTAGTTAAATTGACCTGACACTGACTGATGCCATCTAATTCGTCTAGTCGCGATTCAATCAGCCACGTACAAGCGGCGCAGCGCAGGTTATTGACCGACAATTCTGCCACCGACATACCGTCTTGAGCGTAGACAAACTGTGACTTTATCTCGTCGTGATCGTAAGCTTCAAGGCGCGTCAGCTGCGTGGGCAAGCTTGCCGTGCGGTTAATCTCCGAGCGGTCAAGGTAGTATTGCTCAAGTCCCGCCTCCACAATGCTTTGCGACGCCAACTGACAGCCCATGCAGCACATCTCGCGCGGCTTACCCAAGATATCGGTATGAAACGGCGGCTCTGGCACAGGGTCACCGCAATGAAAGCAGTGACCAACACGCGGCAGTACCAATCCTTCAGTAATAGAGAGATCTTGATAGTGACCATTGTTAGTTGATGGCATGGATGAGGGCATACTGGACATAATCGCGCTATTTCCTTTCGACAAGTTTCTCTAAGCCTGATAAACATTACGCAGTGGCCTTGAGCAAACTTGCTATGATCAAATAGGGTCAATCCCTATGTAAAAGAGCTATTTAATACGTCTGTTTTTAAAAGAGCTACTTTACATAGATATTGGCATGGCTGGCATAAACAAAGTTAATAATAAAACGATAACGCCTCATTGATTAAATGGATAAAAATATCAAAGGGCAAATAACAGGGGAAGATAAATGATGAGTTGTGATTTCATCTCGTACTTTGAATAAGACTTATATGGCATCAATAAATGCTATTAAAAGTGTCAAAAGTGTCATTCGCTTGAGAAAACGCCTTAGTAAAAAACGCTTGCCGTCAACCGACGCAGCAGCCTAACCATTATACTATAAGCCGGTGCCGTAAGCAGCCTAACCCTCTATCGCAGAGTTTCAATACGACCAAAACACGCCGCATGAATGTCTAGCAAATGCTGAATGAATGCTGGCGTTGATGATGATAGATTGAAAAATTTGTCAATTTGCGTCATTATGAGGCAGTTTTTTATCCCAAAATGGTGTGTCATCAGTGCAAAAATCTAATTCTAAGCGACCACAGTCGCCTAAGTCTGCTATCAACACGCTCCCTTCACAGCAGCGCGGCATGGTGTTTAGTGGTATTTTATTAATTGTCATTATCGCTGGTATGGTGCTATTGGCGCTGTACTTGATTAAGCTTGATCGCACCATTACTCACAAGTTTGAGGGTAAGCGCTGGGATATTCCTGCCAAAGTTTACTCGCAGCCTTTAGAGCTATATCAAGGCGCCAATGTCGATAAAGACACGATAAAGACGTGGCTTAAGCTGCTTAATTATCAGAGCAACAAAGCGTATGATCGTACGGGTACGTACCATAAATATGGCAATACCTACTTTATCCATACGCGCGGCTTTACGTATAGCGCCAATGACGTGGACAAAGAGCAAGTCATCAAGATGACGATTGCTGGCAATAAGATAGAATCGGTACAAAGCACCTTGCCTGCCAAAACAGGCATCATTCGTCTTGAGCCGGTTAATATCGGCGGCATTTATCCAGACAGTAATGAAGATCGTATGGTGGTGACACTCGATCAAGTGCCGCAGCCGCTGATTGACGCGCTGATTGCCACGGAAGATCGCGGGTTTTATGAGCATAAAGGCGTATCGATACGCGGTATTGCACGCGCGGTAATAAACAACTTTACTGGTGGTCCTAGACAAGGCGGCTCGACCATCACCCAGCAGCTGATTAAAAACTTTTATCTCAACTCTGACCGCACCATGAAACGCAAAGCCAATGAAGCAATGATGGCGGTGTTACTTGAGCTGCACTACAGTAAAGATGAAATTTTGCAAACCTACTTGAACGAGATTTACTTGGGTCAAAACGGCAATCGTTCTATCAATGGTTTTGGTTTGGCATCACAATTTTACTTTGATAAACCGCTCAAAGAGCTGCGCCTCGACCAACAGGCGCTGCTGGTCGGTATGGCAAAAGGCCCGAGCGTTTATAACCCGCGCCGTCATCCAAACGATTCAAAAGCGCGCCGTAACACGGTGCTGAGCAATATGCTAGCGGTAGGTAAGCTTAGCCAAGAAGAATACGAGGAAGCGATAGAAAAACCACTCGATGTGGCGGACAAACCCGTTGAGGGCAAAAGCCAGTTTCCAGATTTTTTAGACATCGTTAAGCGCGAGCTGAACAAAGTCTATTATTCTGATGACCTGAAAAATGAAGGTTTAATCATCATCAGTACCTTAGATCCTATTGCGCAGTTGGCAGCGGATAAAGCGGTCGAGAGAAAACTTGGTGAGCTGCGCCGCCGCGGTAGCAAGACCAAGGATTTACAAGGTGCTTTAGTCAGCGCTAACCCTGAAACGGGCGAGCTGGTCTCAGTGGTTGGTAGCGGCAGTGAATTTACCGGTTTTAACCGTGCGGTCGATGCCAAACGCCAAGTCGGGTCGCTATTAAAGCCGATTATTTATATGACGGCGCTTGAAAGCGGGCGCTATAATTTGGCAAGCTCGGTTGATGATTCGCCAATTACGGTCAATCTTAGCGATGGTACGGAGTGGAAGCCCAAAAACTACGACAATCGTGACCATGGTTATGTGCCATTTACCACGGCTTTATCGCAGTCTTACAACCACAGTGCGGTGCGTTTGGGTATGGAATTTGGCGTTAATACCTTTGCTAAGCAGCTGCAGCGTATGGGCGTAAAAGAAAAAATCCCACCTTATCCTTCGGCTTTATTAGGCTCGGTCAATCTTAGCCCGATGGACATGCTTGGGGTTTACCAAGTGTTTGCCACGGGCGGGTTCCGCACGCCTATCCATAGTATTCGTAGCGTTATTGATGATCACGGCCGTATTCTGCAGCGCACAGGGTTAAATACCCAGCGCAGTATTCCGCCTGAGACCAACTTTTTAATTAACTATGCGCTGCAAGATGTGGTCAAAAACGGCACTGCCAGACGTGTACAATCGCTTGGTAGCCACTTAAATCTTGCGGGTAAAACCGGTACCACCAACGATTACCGCGATGCTTGGTTTGCAGGCTACAGCGGTAACTACGTCAGCGTGGTTTGGGTCGGCCGTGATGATAATAAACCGATTGGTTTAAGCGGTGGTAGTGGCGCTTTACCAGTCTGGGTTGATTATATGAAACGTCTAAAACTAACCCCGGTGGCCCTGCCAGAACCTGAAGGGATTGAATGGTTGTGGCTTGAGAACAATTCAGGCAAGCTATCTAACGAGCGCTGCGCCGATGCGCGCTACCTGCCCGTTATGTCAGCGTATCTGCCCGATGAAGCCAGTAGTTGTGCGCTGCGTTTATATCAGCAAGAGCGTGCCCGTGAGCAGATACAGTGGCAAAATCAGCAAGGCGCTATCAATCAGCAGCGCCGCCGTGAGGGCTTAGACATTCCTGATGGCGAAGCCGTGGATGCGGATGAAGACGACAATGCTGAGCAAGAGGATGAGACAAGCAATCGTGCCGATACTTGGTATAATCGCGCCGTTGAATGGTTCTAGCGTTTTTAAAACTTAAAAAAGGGTTTTAACATGGCATTATTTATACAGCAAACTGATGCAGCTAAACAAGCTAACACCGCCGCGTGTAAAACACAGGCTAAGCTTATTCATACTATGCTTAGCATGAGTGCGCTTATTGGAATGCTGAGCTTAAGTGCCTGCCAAACGGCGCCGACGGCAGTTAAAACCTCTTCTGTACAAACGGCGCCGTCAGTGGCTAAGCCATCAACCATTAAGCAACCGACCATTAAACAACCGACCATTCAGCAATCAACGTCAAAACAGCCAGAAGCGGCGACGCAAGCCCCTATTGTTAAGGGTGATGCCTATGAGTACCCTACTGAGCCTTATACGCCGCCCACGCAAAATACGCTACCCACGCAAAGCCCAATAGTGACGCAGCCTGAGGTCGTTATCCTCACGCCTTCTCGTGAAGATTACATGATACCTGAACCATCGATACCCTCACATAGTGAATTATTGGAGCGGGCACGGCAAAACTCGCAGCAGCGCAGTCAGCAAAGTACCGCCAATAAAAGCAACCTGCCAGCCTTTCGCAATCTTATGCAAGTGGGAACGGGACAATTACAATCTGGTAATCTCAGTGGCGCTGAAAGCAGCTTTACCCGCGCGCAGCGACTCGCGCCGAAATCATCGGCGGTCTATTTTTACTTGGCACAGGTCGCACTTAAAAAAAATCAACCGCGTAAAGCAGAAGCAATGGCCCGCCGAGGTTTGACAGTTTCTCAAGACAGCAATCGCCGCCGCGCGCTATGGCAAATCATCTTGCAATCAGGACAAGCACAAGGCAATGCTCGCGTGATAAAAGAAGCCAGACAGGCACTACGTTAATAGCACGAGCTCTAGTATTTACCATGACGACTGAATATATAAGCGCTAAAATGGCTTTATATACTCAGTCGTTAATTTTTCTTCTCCGGTTTAATAATTCATTTTTTATTTTAAATTAAGGTTACCCTTATGGCATGGCAACAACTGCATTTACAGTGTGAAAAAGATAATGTCGATCTCGCCGAGGCACTATTATTAGAAGCTGGCGCGCTATCAATCGCTTTAGATGACGCGGGTGATCAGCCGTTATTTGAGCCGCTTCCTGGTGAATCGCCCTTATGGGATGAAGTCATATTAACGGGATTATTTGACGCTAATACAGAGGCTGGCAATCGTCAATTACTTGAGGAATTAAGCCATGAAATCGGCGCGCAAGTACAAGCTAGCCGAACGTGGGTCAGCGCTGTTGATGATAAGGATTGGGAGCGCGAATGGATGGCCAATTATAAGCCTATAGAGTGCGCCAATAATTTATGGATTGTGCCTAACTGGCTGACGCCGCCCAACCCTGACGCCACCAATATTATCATGGATCCAGGTCTGGCTTTTGGTACCGGCTACCATGCCACTACCCGCCTCTGTCTTGACTGGCTGACCGAGCAAGATCTTAGCGATAAAGTCGTGATTGATTACGGCTGCGGCTCAGGTATTTTAGGCATTGCTGCGCTTTTATTGGGCGCGCGCCAAGTTTATGCGGTTGATATTGACCCGCAAGCCGTGCTTGCGACCAATCAAAATGCCGCACGCAATCACGTCGATGATCGCCTGCAAGCGTTTTTGCCAGAAGACTTCAATGATTACTGGCAACAAAATGACATTCAACCCGTAGAAATCATGGTTGCCAATATTTTAGCCAAGCCGCTTATTGGTTTAGCGCCTTATTTTGCGACCTTAATGGCGCCAAAAAGCCGTATCGTGCTTGCGGGACTCATTGAGTCGCAAACCGAACAAGTCAGCGAAGCGTATCAGCCTTACTTTGCGCTCGATCCTAAGCATGCTTTTACCGCGCAAGAAGATCAACATTGGCAGCGCTTATCTGGTACATTTACAGGCTAGCAACATTTAATTACATCTGTTACGATAGAGGAGCAGTTAAATAATGTAGTGTATTTGACGCTGCTCTATTGTTGCCTATGGATCATGATGCCTAATCTGTAAAAGATGACATAAAAATAACTGGCAGCGGTTGCTGAGTGATTATGCGGTATTAACATGCGCTATTAATACTGATACCTTTTTGGATTCGACCCTATGACTACGCCAATCAAAACCCAGTGCCCTCATTGTCATGCTATTTTTAATATCAAAAAAACGCAGTTAAACCAAAAAACCGCAAATGTCTGCTGTGAACATTGTCAGCACAGTTTTTTGGTCAATAACAACCTTATTGTCACGGCTGATACAGAGCCTACTACTGACGATAGGATGAGTGAGCAGGCAACTAAAGCAGCCTCTACGTCTAAAATACCTAGCAATAAACAAACTTCTAAAGACTTTCCAGAATCAAAAATCACAACAAAACCAATAATAACTTCTGAACCAGAAGACACCGACATCCTTATCCATGATGATATGCCTGATGATACTCTAATTCATGATGAGTTGATTCATGACGATATGGATATCGCAGGTTTTGAAGAAGAAGATTTAGAATACGGCTCATTAGACAGTATGGAAGCTTGGCTAACGCAAGCAGCGGATAGTACTTCCGCCTCCCTTATAAAGACAGAGGATAAACTGGCGAAAAGTACGTCAGCACAGTTAAATAAAACGACACATGCAGCTGTTAACTCAGTAGAAAACCCGTCTTTAACAGATACTCTTTTAAGAGAGTCGCCATCAGCTGCCCAAGTTGCCCTAAGCTCAGCGGCAGCTAATGATATTCACGCCAGTATCGATGATAATAGCGATGAATCTTGGCTTGAAAAATTGCTCAAAGAACAAAATCAAAACGAAGACGGCCATAGTCCAAGAAAAGACACAGATTTAGCAACGCTGCTCGCCAGTATGGGCGTTTCTATTAAAGACGAAGACAACACGCAGGCCGCGCGCCTTAAAAGGCAGCAAGCCCAAGCCAAGTTTGCCCCGACGCCTGCTAAGCGCTCGATAGCTTCCTTGCTATGGACACTTGGTTGTCTGGTCTTAGCGCTGCTACTTTTTGCGCAGTATGTTATTTTTAACCTAGATAACTTGGTTAAAAACCCTGCCCATGCAGCGCACTTACAGACACTGTGTACTATCGCTGCTTGTAGTCTACCTAGCGCCAATTTGGCCGCGTTGAGTACAAGCGATATTGGACATCAACCCAGTCGCATTCAGCCTGCCAATACCTTTAGCGATATCAGCGTCACTTTAAACAATCAAAGCGCGCAAGCACAGCTCCTTCCAAACGTGAAAGTCAGTGTTTATGGTGATAGTGCACTGATCGGCGAATTTATTGCGGCACCGCAAGACTATCTATTAAGCACGCAAAGCCAATTGGGCGCTTCAAGTCGCAAGCAGCTATTATTTACCGTTCCAGTCGCCAATACTCAAATCAGCAAAGTCAGCGCCGAGCCTATTTATTAAAATAGGCGTTGTGAAATACCATATATTAGAAGCACATTTATTAAAAGTGTCACTTATTAAAAGTACTATTTATTAAAAGCACCATTTATTAAAAAGTTCTATTATCCAATCACATTTACCCTAAACGCTTTAAGTCCGCAGTAATGAATAGCAATAAATAACGTCAAGCCTAAAGTAATAATAGGGCAATGCCCAATCTGTTGCTCTGTTAGGCGATGACTTTGTTATAATAGCGCTCAAACGCCTGATGGTTTACGCTTTACGCTTAAGGACATTATCTTATGGCACCGAATGCACCATATAATGCCACTCATTTTGCCAAAAATGCTGAGAATCCTGCTGATTATGATAAAGAGGGCTGCCATCGCTCCATTCATCAGGTAGAGTCTTCTTTAGACAACAACCTTCATGCCCACGAACCTTTGCGGGTGCACGTGGAACGCGTGGTGCGGCAGTATTTTGCGCTGTTAGATGATGAGATGCCAACGGACTTGTATGAGCTTATTTTAAAAGAGGTAGAGCAGCCATTGTTATCGGTCGTGCTTGAAAAAAGCCGCGGCAACCAAACCAAGTGCGCGCAAATGTTAGGTCTTAATCGCGGTACGCTACGCAAAAAGCTCAAAATTTATGGTTTAATGTAGATTATGGCTTAACGTATAACCTAACGGCTTCATGTTTAAGCCGCCTGCTTTTGTTTAATAACGTCAAATATAGCACTCATTAAATATAACACTCACTACCTTTATCACTACTCCTAACTGACATTCAATTGTATGGCACGTTTATAGTTTATGATCTTATCAATCGCGATATGCTCTTTACTGCTTGTCATTGTTACCTTGCCAGACGTTTACGTCAGGCTTTTTTTATGGAACTTTTTTTATGAGTACAACTCCGCTTGCCCTACTATCGGTTTCCGACAAATCCAATATCGTTGAATTCGCGCAAGGTCTGCTTAAAGCAGGTTTTGGCTTATTATCAACGGGTGGTACTTACCGCTTGCTGACTGAAAACAATGTCGCCGTCACCGAAGTATCAGATTACACGGGTTTTCCTGAAATGATGGATGGCCGCGTAAAAACGCTGCATCCCAAAATTCATGGAGGTATTTTAGGACGCCGTGGTACCGATGACGCGGTGATGAGTGAGCACGCCATTGAGCGCATCGATTTGGTCGTCGTTAACCTTTATCCGTTTGCAGAAACCATTGCGCGTCCCGACGTGACCATGAACGATGCCATCGAAAATATCGATATCGGCGGCCCTACCATGGTGCGTTCGGCAGCAAAAAACCACGCCCATGTTGGTATTGTGACCGACCCCGCCGATTATACGCGTGTACTCGAAGCTTTGGGTGAAGGCACGAAGCTGACCAATGCTTTACGCTACGATTTAGCGGTTAAAGCCTTTGAACACACGGCGCAATACGATGGTATGATTGCCAACTTCTTGGGCAGCCGTATTAATGAAAACCAAACGCCTGAGCATTTCCCGCGTACCTTTAACGTCCAGCTTGCAAAAGCACAAGACCTGCGCTACGGCGAAAACCCCCACCAAAATGCAGCTTTTTATGTCGAAAACCACGCGTTAAAAAGCAAGCAAGCGTCTATTGCAACCGCGCAGCAACTGCAAGGTAAAGAGCTGTCTTATAACAATATTGCTGATACCGATGCCGCGCTTGAGTGCGTCAAAGCCTTTAACGCGCCCGCTTGCGTGATTGTAAAACACGCCAATCCTTGCGGTGTCGCCGTTGATAGCGATCAAGTCGCTGCTTATCGCACAGCCTTTAGTACCGATCCTGAGTCATCTTTTGGCGGTATTATCGCCTTTAACCGCGAGCTTACCGTTGCTACTGCCAAAGCCATTATTGACAATCAATTTGTCGAAGTCATCATTGCGCCAAGTATTGAAAATGGCGTTTTGGAAGCAACTGCCGCTAAGAAAAACGTGCGCGTCTTGATTTGCGGTGAGTTACCAACGCCTGAGCAGCGCGACAGCCAGCTTGATTATAAGCGCGTCAATGGTGGTTTATTGGTACAAGAGCAAGATTTGGGCCTCATTACCGCCAATGATTTAAAAATCGTCACCGACGTACAACCAACAGAAGCGCAAATTGCTGATTTGCTATTTAGCTGGAACGTCGCTAAATACGTTAAATCTAACGCGATTGTTTATGCCAAAGGTCAGCGCACTATCGGTATTGGTGCCGGCCAGATGAGCCGCGTAAATTCAGCGCGTATCGCTGCCATCAAAGCTGAGCACGCCGGTCTTGCCACAGAAGGGGCGGTAATGGCATCTGATGCATTCTTCCCGTTCCGTGATGGCATTGATAACGCAGCCGAAGTCGGTATTGCGGCTATCATTCAGCCAGGCGGTTCTATGCGTGATGACGAAACAATTGCTGCCGCCAACGAGCATGGCATCGCCATGGTCTTCACGGGTATGCGTCACTTCCGCCATTAAGCAGCGGTTACAATAATGCTGTTAAGATAAAAGCGTTAAGAGTAAATAAAAATCGCATTGCATAAAAAAAGCCACTATTGATAGTGGCTTTTTTATTTAAGAGTTAATAAAACTATACAGACAAAACGTGTAACAAGCGCCTATAGCTTGCTTAACGTCCTTGCGCATTGGCCATATTGGCTTCGTTAATCTCAACTTTATACACCATACGCAGATAATCTAGATAATCTTGCAACTGATCTTGCCCCAAATTATCACGGATAATGGCGGCAGTTTGCGCTCTCTGGGCATCAGATAAGGGTGATTGCTGCTCTGTCTTGATGCGATCACCGACCAATAACGTCGCACCCGTTTCAGTCTCGCTTGCCACTGCTACGACGCCATTGGCGGCGGCTTGCTTACTAAAGGCCAAGCCTCGCTCTTTTTCGCTCAATTGCGTGGTCTGACGGCTCACTTCGCCTAAAGCTTGCAGCTTAACGGGCTGCTTAGCAATGTCAGCAGGCGTTTTAATAGTAGCCGCTAGTTTTTTCGCTTCTTGTAATGCCAGTGCGGTGGCTTTTTGTTGACGCAATATTTGCGTAATTCTTGGCGTCGCTGCTGCCAAAGATAAGGTCTTTGTTGGACGATAATTGCTTGGTTGTACCCATACCGTACCATTACCGACCTCAATTCCCGCGGTCACTGCTTGGTCTTGAATGGTAAATTCATCAAACGCTTGCTTAATCACTGCAGGCTGTGCCAAAACAGAGGTGTTATTTACTTTACAGTAATCTTTGATACGCTTTAATGGCACATTTTCTTGCTGCGCGATGTCTTCGATACTAAAGCCATCTGCCGCTAAGTCGTTAATTGCCGTGACTTTATCGGCATACATTTCCTGACGTTTATACTCTTTGGCTTTAGTCGTTAATTCTTCGCGCATACTTTCTAAACTTGGTATCTTGCTACCATTATCCTCGGTCACGGTAAATATCTGATAGCCAAAGCTGGTTTTTACAGGGTCGCTGACATCACCAACGCTTAAACCTGCAAGGGCTTGCTCAACGGCTGCAGCGTCATTACCAAATACTGAGGGATTAAAGCTACCGATAGCGCCGCCTGTTTCTCCTGACGGGTCATCAGACTCCGTTTTAGCCAGCTTGGCAAATGACTCACCTTTAGCAAGGCGGGCTTTAATCTTGTCTGCGCGCGCTTTGGCGTCTTTACCGGTTAGCAAGATTTGACTGAGTTTACGCTCATCAACCACAGCAAGACTTTGTTTATAAGCTTCATATTGCTGCTGCAAATCTTCTTGGGTTACTTCACCCACTTCAATCGCCTGCGGGTTCAATTGCAGATAAGCCAAATCTACCATGGCAGCGCTTTTTAGCTTGTCTTTATTGGCATCATAGTAGGCTTGTATATCACCCTTACTCACTTGCACTTGCTCAGCATAATCCTGCCAATTAAAACGATGCAGCCAAATATTGCGCGACTCTAGCTGCAAATCAATCAATTGACTGACCGCTTGCATTGGATAAACTGCCGTACCTACGATGCTGGCATTGAGCTGGTCGAGACTTAACTGATTACGAAACTCTGCAAACAACTGGTTTTTTGTCATATTGCGCTGACGTAAAAAGTTTGCAAACTGCTCGTTCGAAAAGTTGCCTTCTGCATCTTTAAAGATTTCTTCTTGGCGTAGCAAACGATTTATGGTGTCATCAGAGACGGTCATGCCAAGCTTGCCAGCTTGCTGCTCCAATAAAGTGCGGTCAATCAATCCTTTTAAAACCTGCTCGTGTAGCACATCTTCATTTAATAAACTGGCATCCTCAACTTGCTCTAAAAGCTCGCTGCGGCGGTTATTGACGGCAGTTTGATACTCGGACAGTCCCACGCTTGCGTCCCCTACCTGAGCGATTTGGTTGGGATCGACCCCGCCGCCAAAGTAGCTTTCGACACCCAATAGAGCGAGCGGCGATAGGCATAAAATCAATAAAATGCGACCCGGCCAGCTTTTTAAGAAATCGCGCAATTTATCCATAGTTATCTCTGCTTTATTAACCTATATTGATGAAAGACCATTGTAATACTATTAATAATATCAACGCTGTATAAGCAGGCAATGGTAAGAAGAAGAACGTGTGCATTTTATCGCTGTAAAACAAGGCTTATTGATGAAACTCATAATAATATTTATTGAAAACCTTTGTTTATACAACACATCTATCGCGCGCCCTATGATACGTGATTTTTAATGCAGACTCAAAATATTCACGCTACTATTGAGACTAAGTGCTATAAACCCTAGCACTAAAAAAAGCACCTAATTTTTAGGTGCTTTTTGCTACTACTCTCATAGCTTAAATCATCTATTAAACCATGAGCTGCCATCTATGTATTTACTGCCAACAAACGCTGTTTTTATTCGTGTATCACGTCGTCAACGAGCATCTGCCTACTATAAAACAGCTGAAACAAGAAGATGGCTTTAACAAAGCGGCTTAGTTTAAACGCTCTTTTAAGTTTTTACCGGCTTTAAAGCTTGGTACTTTGCTTGCTGGGATGCTAAGTTCTTCACCAGTCTTAGGGTTACGGCCAGTACGCGCTTTACGGTCTTTTACGCTAAAAGTACCAAAACCTACCAATGAGATGCTATCGCCCGCTTCTAGAGCTTCACCAACACTTTCCATGACTGCATTCAAAGCTTCGCCAGCTTGAGTTTTATTTAGACCACTTTTTTCGGCGATGCTATCAATTAATTCTGACTTATTCATAAAATTTCCTTCAAGTTTTAGGGGGTAAAAAACGCTCACGCCAGGTATTGTATCGCTCTCAGAGTCGTTAAGCAATAAAAACCACCTGACTTACGCATAAACAGGTCTCGCTTTGTTAACGTCTTTATATCAAGGCCGCATAAGGAGCGCAAGCGATTTTACATATTTTTGTGCACTCTACTACGTATTTGACACTCAATGTTACTTAAAACTGCTGCAAATTTTCTGCAAAATCGCTACTTTAACTAAGAGAGTTTAGCAATCTCTAAACCAAATTTTCCCATGACTTTATGGCAGATTTTGGTTCTATAACTCGACTGTTCTAATTCCAGTTTACATGCTAAAACTAACTTTTAAGCCAGATTAGTACATCGTCGGTCACCAGACTAGTACATCGTCAGTCATAAATACCAGTGTCTTTATGAGCCGACAAATTGTAAGGTAATAATTTTTAACTGACAGAAACGCGCGTTACTTTTTATGCTAAAGACGTTACTATAAGCGCAATTGTATTGTACATTTTGGGTCGATTTTGATCCTTGCTTGTTCTTTTATCTTTAACTTAAACAATAAAAACGGATTATTTACATGAAGCGTTCTACGTTGTCTCACTCTTTTCTTAATATCATATTGGTGTTTATCGAGTCGGCGCTGACTCTGCTGTTACGTTTAGACCCAGAGCTCCGTAAAGCCGCTTATCCACTTGCCAAACAAGGCACTGTCGTCGCACTTAGGTTATATCTGCCCCATGTGGAGGTGTTTGCTACCTTTAGTACCAAGGGTGTTTTATTGGATGATAGGCTGCCTGTTGGCCGGAGTGAGCCTGACGTTATTATCAACGCTTATAGCATTCAAGTGATTAATGCCATTACTACTCACGATGCTGAGTCGACTGAAAAGCTGCAAATGCGCGGTGAGTCTGTGCAAGTACAGCTGGTCAAGCAGTTTATAATGCAGCTTGGTCTTGGTAGCCTCATCCAAGGGTTGATTAAAAAGATTAAGGGCGGCAAAAACAAGCCCAAACCTACTGAAGCGGAAATGGCGGAGAAAAAGGAGAGTTATAAGCTGCGTATTAAAGAGCAGCAAACTCAAATTAACACCTTGACCATTAAAAACCGCGAGCTTGAAACGACGGTTAAAGAATTACAAAGTAAGCAAAAAACGTTTATCATCACCACCATAATAGCTACTGTCATCGCCATTGCCGCCATCATTGCCTTATTTATTATGACCTAATTTATAGTTATGTAATTTATAAGCACCTACGGCTGCTAGGTTGTGTTTTAATTTTAAAAATTTCTTGTTTTTATCGCGTTTAATATGCCTCAGGCCTATTAAACGCTTTTTTATTGCGCACCTATTATCCTCGCTTTCCTTTACCTTTTAGCTATCACTGCTTTTAACTATCATTGTTTTTATCAATCATAGTGATAAGCAGCACTCACCATTCAACCACACTTTAATCTTGACTAAATTACTCAGGATTGCGTATAATAACCCTATCGTTGCACACATCGGGTAAACCATCTGCTGTTTAATAGCGACAAGACACCATTTAGTCGATAGATGATTTTCCTAAAAATACGACAAGACTAAGATCGTTGTTAAATAAATTTATCATTAAAAGGATTGGAGATAACACATGCGTTTGACTACTCGAGGCAGATACGCCGTGACCGCTTTACTTGATTTGGCCTTGCAAACCAGCCAACAAGACAGCGCCGTCTCTTTATCTGACATTGCTAAGCGGCAATCGATATCTATCTCTTATCTGGAACAGTTATTTTCCAAACTTCGTAAGCGCGGTTTAGTCACCAGTATCCGCGGCGCAGCAGGCGGTTATCACTTAGCCAAACCGCTTGACGAGATTGATGTGATGAGCATTATTTCTGCCGTTGATGAATCTGTCGATGCGATGCAGTGCGGCGGACGCGGCGACTGCCAAAGTGGTACAATGTGCCTAACGCATGATTTATGGTGCGCGCTATCCAATCATGTTGAGCAATACTTGAAAAATATAACATTAGCGCAATTATTAAACATGGAACACGTGCAGTCAGTCTCTGACCGTCAGCACATTGCGTTTCCAAACGACATTTCTACAAAAGACATCAATACTATTACCCTATCGACCAGCGAGGCAAACCCAGCATGAGCCAACATAACAACCTTATATACTTAGATTATGCCGCCACTACGCCAGTTGCTAAGTCAGTCGCGGCCAAGATGAGCGAATATCTGACAGTAGATGGCATATTTGGTAACCCTGCCTCACGCTCGCATGGCTACGGCTGGCAAGCAGAAGAAGCGGTAGAAACGGCTCGTCAGCAAGTCGCGGAAGCGATTCACGCAGATCCGCGCGAAATCGTCTTTACCTCGGGTGCAACAGAGTCGGATAACTTGGCCATCAAGGGCGCAGCGCACTTTTATCAGTCTCGCGGCAAACATATCATTACCAGTAAAATTGAGCACAAAGCCGTTTTAGATACCTGCCGTGAGCTTGAGCAAGAAGGTTTTGAGATTACTTATCTTGAGCCGCAGCCTGGTACGGGTTTGATTTTGCCAGAGCAAGTTAAAGAAGCGCTACGTGAAGACACGATTTTAGTATCACTCATGATAGTCAATAATGAGCTTGGTACTATTACCGATGTGGCTGCAATCGGCGAGATTACTCGTGAAGCTGGCGTTATCTTCCACGTCGATGGTGCGCAATCTGTTGGTAAAATACCCGTCAATCTTGAAGAGATGAAAATTGACTTGATGAGCTTCTCAGGTCACAAAGCGTATGGCCCTAAAGGTATCGGTGCCCTATTTGTCCGCCGTAAACCTCGTATTCGTCTAAAAGCTGAGCAGCACGGCGGTGGTCACGAGCGCGGTATGCGTTCAGGTACACTACCGACGCATCAAATCGTTGGTCTTGGTGCCGCGTTTGCACTAGCCAGCGAGCGTTACGAAGAAGACCATGCCCACGTGGCAAAATTACGCCAAAAACTGTGGGACGGCCTACAAGATATCGAAGAGATTTATCTAAACGGTGATTTAGAAAACAGCGTGCCTAATATTATTAATATCAGCTTTAACTTTGTTGAAGGCGAGTCACTCATGATGTCGCTAAAGGACTTGGCCGTTTCTTCAGGTTCAGCCTGTACTTCAGCAACGCTTGAGCCATCGTATGTACTACGTGCTATCGGTCGCCCAGATGAGTTGGCCCATAGCTCAATCCGCTTTAGCTTTGGTCGTTATACCACCGAAGAAGATATCGATACCGTAGTAAAACAGATGCATGAAGCGGTAGAAAAATTACGCGCCCTATCGCCACTTTGGGATATGTATCAAGAAGGCGTTGATTTAGATTCGGTAGAGTGGTCTGAGCATTAGTATTAATTAGTAAAATTTTTAGTAGTTATTAATAGTTAAAAGGTTTAATGATTACCAGATATAACCATTAAACCAAACAATTCATCAGACATTTATAAATACAGTTTTTATAATACGTGTTTGACCCCAATTATCGATGAGTAGAGCGACATTTAAACGTAGTAAGTTACTTATTTAAGAAGTTATTTATATAATTTAATCGTTTAAATGACTACTCATCATCTAACTAGGAGAAAAACTCATGGCTTATAGTGACCAAGTTATTGATCATTACGAAAACCCACGCAACGTTGGTAACCTTGACAAAAATGCCAAAAACGTTGGTACGGGTATGGTTGGCGCTCCCGCCTGTGGCGATGTGATGCGCCTGCAAATCCAAGTCGATGATAACGGCATCATCGAAGATGCACGCTTTAAGACTTATGGCTGCGGCTCAGCAATTGCCTCAAGCTCGCTTGTCACCGAGTGGCTAAAAGGCAAAAGCTTGGATCAAGCTGGCGAGATTAAAAACATGGACATTGCTGAAGAATTGGCATTGCCACCAGTAAAAGTGCATTGCTCTGTGCTTGCAGAAGACGCCATTAAAGCCGCGATTAGCGACTATAAAGGTAAGCACGGCACGGCTGCGGTAACTGAAGAAGCAACCAGCTAAGTCAACATAGAGCGTATGCGCTTATTTATGCAAGGGCACTAGTAGCAGTTTAGCAGTTTAAAAAAACATGAGCAGTACGACGTTAGAAGCTACTAACGCCCATAAGGTGACAATAACGCTCATGTAATTGTCACCTTTTATTTATTTTTTGACGCTTTATTGGTAGTAGTGTTGATAAAAGACACTTTTGCCGCAATTAATATCTTAATTATTGATAGTCAATGGGAGTTGGCATGATTGAAATGACAGAACGCGCCGCTCAGCATGTTCAAGATTTTTTGGACAACCGCGGCAAAGGTGAAGGCATCCGCGTAGGTATCCGTACAGCCGGCTGTTCAGGGTTGGCTTATGTCTTAGAGTTTGTTGACACGCCTGACGAAAACGATACCCGTTATGAAAGCCGTGGCGTGAATATCTTTATCGATCCAAAAAGCTTGGTCTATTTAGATGGCCTGGTGATGGATTATGAAAAAGAAGGCCTGAATGAAGGTTTTAAATTCACCAATCCCAATCAAAAAGGTGAATGCGGCTGCGGTGAGTCGTTTACGGTATAACAGGCTTAAGCAAGATGGCGTTAAACGATTGATATTCAGTTCATCTGCGCTTAAAACTGGCTTTTTTAAATGGGTTATCAAAGATAAACGGTTGAAAAGGCGCTTTTAAAAATGAGCCATTAGAAATGAGCACCAAAATCTATGCCACTAAGATTATGCCGCTAAAATACGAATAACCTTAAAATAATAAATAAAAACGAAGGCAGACGATATGACAGACATCACGCCAGAAGCAGAGTTTGATAACTTCTTTGCCCTATTTGAACAACCTGTACAATTTGCGGTCAATCAAGAGCGCCTTGATCAACAGCTGCGCCTGCTACAAAAACGCTATCATCCAGACAACCTTGTCGCGGATACAAAAAATGCCGCGGATAGCGCACAAGCCAAGCAGCAATCAGAGCAAGCTTCGGCGCTTATCAACCAAGCTTATCAAACGCTGAGTGCGCCCGATAGCCGGGCCAGTTATTTATTAGATATCGCTGGTCAAGCGCAAAATTTAGAGCACTCCATTGCTGATTTGGACTTCTTAGAAGATGCCATGCAAATGCGTATGGATTTGGATGAGGCGATTGAAGGCAAAGAGCTGACAGCATTGAAACAACTCCATCCGCAGATTACCGAGCGTTTAAATAAGCAATCTGAGCGCTTTGATAGCGCTTACCAAAGCCAAGATTGGCAAATAGCGATTGATGCCACGCAAAAATTAAAATTCTTAGTGAAACTGGATGCCGATGTGACCGCAGGTCTTGATGAAGTCGCCTCTGCTGCGCATTTAGACGACGATGATTTATACGTTTAGAGTCCTCTATGCTAGCGCTTATTAACTGTATAAGAGATAAGTTTATATATGGTGTGGTTAAAACAGGCGCCACTATCCCGTATAATTGCAAATGTTAAATGCCTTTTGTCATTTTTGCTGTTTTTACCATGGCTTGCTAAATCCATATATTTTTAAACGACTGTTTTTGCTTACTGGTCGATTTTTGATTATTAGATTTTTGACTATTAATAGCACAACCATTAAACGGTAATCGCTGCTATGTCATATTTGTTCCATTTTACTTAATTCATTTTATCTTTGAGTTTTCTTATGTCTTTATTGCAAATTGCCGAACCCAATCAAAGTGCCCAACCTCACCAACATCGTTTTGGCCTAGGAATTGACCTTGGTACGACGCGCTCATTGGTCGCTGTGGTACGCTCAGGCAAGGCGCAAGTTTTGCAGGCAGGTACCACGACTGACACCTTGCTGCCGTCGGTGGTCTATTATCCAAGTACGGGTAAGCCTTTGGTTGGCTATGATGCCCTTGCCCACTTAGCAGATGATCCAAAAAATACCATCGTCTCGGCTAAGCGCTTTATGGGTCGTAGCCAAGCAGATATTAAATTCTCCCATCCCTATGAGTTAAGTGGCAGTAAAGATGCCATGCCAGCGTTTGTAACGGCACAAGGTGAAGTGTCCCCTGTTGAAGTGTCAGCGCGTATTTTGGCCGCGCTTGAACAACGTGCCGCAAGCGCCTTGCCTAATGATAGCATTCAAGGTGCGGTGATTACTGTGCCCGCCTATTTTGATGAAGCGCAGCGTCAAGCCACCAAAGATGCGGCGCAAGCTGCTGGTATTAACGTTTTGCGTTTATTAAATGAACCTACCGCTGCCGCCGTTGCCTACGGTCTTGATCAGCCTAGCGATGACAAGAGTGAGAACTACTACCTAATCTATGATTTAGGCGGTGGTACCTTTGATGTGTCTATTTTAAAGCTCAGTGATGGCGTGTTTGAAGTGCTGGCAACGGGCGGCAATAGTGCCCTTGGCGGCGATGATATTGACCGTTTATTGACCAACTGGCTGATTAAGCAATTAAATATCGACCCTAAAGATGTGAGCCTGCACGACAAATCCATCCTTGCTCAACAAGCAAAAAGCTATAAACAAGCATTGACCGATGCTGAACAAGTTGATATCGATATTGTCGTCAATGAACAATCTTATCAAGGCGTGCTGCGCCGCGAAGATTTGATGAGCATTGCAGAGCCTGTTAGCCGCCGTACATTAAGCGTCTGCGAGCAAGTGCTACGTGATGCCAAGTTGTCTGCCGCCGATTTAAATGAAGTCATTTTGGTTGGTGGCTCGACACGTATGCCTGCGATTCAACAAGTAGTCGCAGATTTTTTTGCAAGAGAGCCACTTTGCCGCTTAAATCCCGATGAAGTCGTGGCCTTAGGCGCTGCCCAAACCGCACACCAATTGGTCAATGGTGACAGTGATAACAGCTTATTACTGCTTGATGTGACGCCTCTATCGCTTGGTCTTGAAACTATGGGGGGCTTAGTTGAAGTCCTAATACCGCGTAACACCCCTATTCCAGTTAAGAAACGCCAAGTCTTTACCACTTATCAAGATGGTCAGACGGGCATGGTCATTCACGTGGTACAAGGCGAGCGTGAGACAGTCGAGAACTGCCGTTCACTTGGGCGCTTTGAGCTATACGGCATACCGCCTATGAAAGCAGGCTTTGCCCGTATTGAAGTGACCTTTAGTATTGATGCCAATGGCCAGCTGACTGTCAGTGCGCAAGAAACAACCACTAAGACCGAAAGTAAGATTGAGATTGTGCCCTCTTATGGTCTGTCTGATGAGCAAAAAGAGCAACTATTAATCGCAGGCTTTAAATACGCGGAAGAAGACAAAAATGCGCGCTCTTTAATCGAAACCAAAGTAGAAGCGGAACGTGAATTATTGGCGCTACAGTCGGCGCTTAACGAGTTTGCTACGCTAATCTCACCTGAAGAGCAGCAGTCATTGACCGAAAGTATGCAAGCCCTACAAACGGCGCTTAGCACGGACGATTTAGCCGTTATCGAAGACGCGCAAGCTAAGCTCAAGCCGCACAGTGATGCTTTTGCAGCGCGTATTATGAATCAAAGCGTAAAAGCCAGCATGTCAGGCACCAGTGCGCAAGATTGGTAGCAGATGGCATTTATAAATACCATGTATACGCTATGCGCTTAAGACACTCACTTAGCAGCCGTACTAGGTTGACCCTTTTTATTTTTTAATTGATTAGCAGCGGATAAACAACTTATGCCAAAAATTACAATATTACCTCATCATGAAATCTGCCCAGAAGGCACCGAAGTCGAGCTAAAATCGGGCAAAAACTTATGTAAAGCGCTACTTGAAAAAGGCATCAAGATTGAACATGCTTGTGAGATGTCAAAAGCCTGTACCACTTGCCATGTCGTGGTACGTAAAGGCTTTAACACCTTAGATGAAATGGATGATATCGAAGCTGACCTACTGGATCGCGCTTGGGGCTTGGAGCCTGACTCACGCCTATCGTGTCAAGTGATGCTTGAAGATAACGACTTAACCATCGAGATTCCTAAATATACGCTAAACCATGCTAAAGAAAATCATTAATATTGAAGTAGCACGTTTTATGATGTTGCAGTTATGTTAAAAAGCCAGTTATTTATCATAACTGGCTTTTTTAATTGATAAAACAAAACTCTACGCGCAAGTTTAGCTCGCATTTTTTAAATATTTATCTTCTATAAATGCGCTCAAATCACTATCAATCCTACTTAATACCAAACCCAAAATAT
>NZ_DHYG01000024.1 GCF_002414005.1 Psychrobacter sp. UBA5136 | reverse complement strand
TGTTATGACAGTTATGAGGCTATTGTCGATGCCGCTTGCTTGGCTTGGAATAATTTGCTTAAACAGCCACGGAGGATTCGGTCTTTAACTGCTCGTACTTGGGCGCAACTTTAATTGTTGGGATTGGTATTACTTGGAATTGGCACTACCTTAAGCGAGTTTGATAGTAAGGAAAGTTTATTTTGTATGCTGGCTTGTTATTTGTTAAATATCAACCGCCCGATTAGTGTGGTTGTATGAATATCAAGCTTATAAATTAATATACGCTGTAACTGATTTTGATAGAAGTAAGAAGGTTGCCAATGCTGTGATCTGTATAGTACTGGCAACTTTTTTCCATTTAGTGTTCTACTTAGGTGATGTGCTTAATACTGGGGTTTGAACGGCACTGAGCGCACCAACCATTTTCTTTCGCCATAACCTCACACTACCTCAATTCCTTTAAACACCTGTTATGCGTAGTTAACAGTCTTTATTAAACACTTGGCATTACCTGACAGCACCTCTACAATGCAAATATAAAAAACCTCTTAAAATCCGATTTAGCAGGAATTTAAGAGGTTTTTTTGTATGTAGAGCTTTTTAACTGTACTTTTTAGCAGCTAAAAGGAAGTACGACGATAATTACGGTATTTAGGTTCCCAGAAGTTAGCTTTTAAGCGACGTTCTAAATTTTCTACCGTTATAGGTAAAGCCAATTTATCTTCAACCGCTTGCAAGGCGACTGCATAAGCTATTTTTTCACTGATTTCTCTAATGACCTTAATTGGCGGTAATATGGCGCCCGGCGCTTTTACGTATTCCATTGATATATCCGCCAGTGCTTGGCTTGCAGCCATTAACATATTATCACTGATACCCTTCGCGCGTGACGCTATAACCCCTAAACCAATACCGGGGAAAATGTAGCTATTATTACACTGGGAAACTTCAAACGTCCGACCGGCAAAAGTGGTATTAGGAAAAGGACTGCCCGTTGCTATAATGGCTTTACCCTTGCTCCAATTGGTCACTTCCTGCGGCGTGGCTTCAACGCGAGAGGTTGGGTTTGACAGCGGCAATACAATGGGATGTTCCGTATTAGCACATAAGGTTTCAATCACCTCTTGGGTAAACAGACCTTTTTGCCCGCTGACGCCAAACAAGACGGTGATTTTCCCTTGTTTAACCACTTGCGCCAAACCGAGCTTTTGACTCTTATCCCATCCTGCAAGAGCAGATTCTTTTTGCACCAATGGAGCTTGGAATTTTTGCAACTCTGTCATGCTATCGGTAAGCAAACCATAACGGTCTACCATAAAGACTTGACTACGCGCCTGCGCCTCACTCAAGCCTTCACGCTGCATTTGACGAATAATATGTTCAGCGATACCGCAGCCCGCTGAGCCTGCACCTAAAAAGGCGATTCTTTGTTGACTCAGTTTTTCACCTTTATTTAAACATGCCGCAATCAAGGTTCCGACTGAAACGGCTGCGGTGCCTTGGATGTCATCATTAAAGCAGCACAATTGATCACGGTATCTGTTTAATAATGGAGTGGCGTTTTCTTGGGCAAAGTCTTCAAATTGCAATAGCGCCTCTGGCCAACGGCGCTTAACGCCTTGAATAAATAAATCTACAAATTCATTGTATTCCTCACCAGAGATACGCGGATTCCTCCAGCCCATGTACATAGGGTCGTCGAGCAGTTGTTTATTATTGGTGCCCACATCTAATAAAATAGGCAGGCAATACGCGGGGCTGATGCCGCCACAAGCCGTATATAAAGACAATTTACCAATGGGAATACCCATACCGCCAATGCCTTGGTCACCTAAACCTAATATACGCTCACCATCGGTGACGACAATCACTTTTACCTTTTGTTTGGTGGCATTTTGCAAGATATCATCGATTTTATGACGCTCAGGATAAGAGATAAATAAACCGCGTTTACGGCGATAAATTTTGGAGAATTGTTCGCAAGCTTGACCGACCGTTGGGGTATAGATGAGCGGCATCACCTCTTCAATATGCTGCTCAATCAGATGATGAAACAAGGTCTCATTGGTATCTTGAATATTACGCAAATAAATGTGCTTATCCATATCATTGCTAAAGGAGCTGAGTTGATGATAAGCGCGTAATGATTGCTCTTCGATTGTCTCGATGTTGTACGGTAATAAACCAGTTAAGTTAAAGCTATCACGCTCCTCTGAGGTAAAAGCGCTGCCCTTATTTAATAAAGGCATCTCTAACAATATTGGTCCAGCAAAAGGGATATATAAAGGACGTTCGTTTGACATATTTGAATCTTCTTAACATTACGTGTGGTGGTATAAAGTTTAGTCGTTTGCAAACTTCATATCTTTTATGTTTTTGAGAAAATAGAGCTCAGGATTATTACTTATAAGTAAGTGAGATACGGAGCACTTATAAAAGCGCCGACTCTTACTCTTACGTTCTATAAAGCACTTTAACCACATGCCAGCCAAATTTGGTTTTTACTAAATGCGGGGTAAAGAGTTCGCCGTTAAAGCAGACTTTATCAAATGCCGGTACCATTTGACCTTTAGTAAATTCACCTAAGTTGCCGCCTTTTTTAGCTGATGGGCAGGTTGAGTGTTTCTTAGCCAGCACATCAAACTGGGCACCTTTTTTAAGCTTGGCAATGATGTCGTCAGCCAACTCTTTGTCTTTTACTAAAATGTGTAATGCGCTAGCGGTACGGGCCATAATGTAAACCTTTCATAAAATATCGATGAACGGGGCATTATATCACTACTGACTTTGGTTACTACCCTCAGCGGGTAAACAAGAGCATTTACCGAGCAAAATGAGTGAATTGCAACTTAACCGCTCGGTAGCATAGGTAACCAAATCACCAAAGCTAGAAGGGTTGCTAATAGTACGGGTGGCGTAATTAATAAGCCAACCTTCATATACTGACCCCAGCTAATCTTATAATCCTTTTCCGCCAGTACATGTAGCCATAGCAAGGTTGCTAAACTACCAATGGGGGTAAATTTTGGTCCCAAGTCATTGCCGATGACATTGGCATAAATCATCAGCTCACGCGTGGCCGCAGGTACTTGGGCATGATCAATAGCGAGTGCGCCGATAAGCGTTGAGGGCATATTATTCATGACTGAAGCCACGATAGCAGAAATAAAGCCAGTTCCTAATGTGGCAGCAATATCTCCTTGCTGACCTAACCAGTTTAGGGTTTGCGCGCCATATGCTGTGAGTCCTGCATTACTCAAGCCATAGACCACCAAATACATACCGATTGAAAACAGCACGATTTGCCAGGGTGCTTTGCGTAGCACATGGGTCACAGAAAACTTGGTATCACGACCTCCTTGCCACCAGCGACCTGCGATTGCCACCAGCACTAGCGCCGCGATACCAGTCACCAATGAAATCACTATACCTAATGACTCAGTGGCAAAATAAGCAATAAGTAATAAGGCTAATACTGGAAAGGCGGCGCGAAAAACCAAAAGGTCTTTGATAGCAGACTGCGGCGCAAGCAGATTATCAGTAGCATAATGTTTTGGAATATGACGCGCATAAGCGATCCACAATACCAGTAGCGTTGCGATAACAGACACGATATTGACTGGCACCATAACCGCCGCATAGCGCCCAAAACCAATATCAAAATAATTGGCGCTCACGATATTGACCAGATTAGATGTTACTAATGGCAAGCTTGCCGTATCAGCAATAAAACCGGTGGCGATAATAAAAGCTAAGGCCGATTTGGGTGCAAAATCCAGGCGCAGTAGGACAGCGATAACAATAGGTGTGAGCAATAACGCCGCCCCATCATTGGCAAAAAAGGCGGCAATGAATGCTCCTAAAATTACAATCATGGGAAACAATAAGTGACCTCGACCATTGCCTAATCTTGCTACATGCAATGCCGCCCAACCAAAAAACCCTGCCTCATCTAATATCAATGAGATGATAATAAGCGCCACAAAGGTAAAGGTAGCATCCCAGACGATATCCCAAACGACAGCTACATCGGATAATTGCACTACTCCAAAAAGTAGGGCGACCAATGCGCCGCCCATTGCACTCCAACCGATACCCAACCCTTTTGGCTGCCATATCACCAAAGCCAAAGTGACGATGAAAATCGCTAACGCAAGCATAAAGGTGCCTTAATAAAACAATGGTATTAGAAAAGGTTAACGTTAATCACATTTGAGTTTAGAGGGCTTTTTGATTGACGCGTTGCGATAATTCTCCTGCACTTTCGACACGTTCAGAATAGCGATCGGTTAGATAAGAGGAGCGACCGCGTGTGAGCCAAGTAAACTTGACCAATTCCTCACACACATCAACCACACGCTGATATAAAGGCGAATTCAACATACGATTATTGTCATCGAACTCCAAAAAAGCTTTAGGAATAGACGACTGATTGGGTATGGTAATCATGCGCATCCAGCGGCCTAAAATACGTAGCTGATTGACGGTATTGAAGCTCTGACTGCCACCGCTTACTTGCATCACCGCCAGCGTTTTGCCTTGGGTGGGACGCACGCCGCCAAGTGCCAGTGGAATCCAGTCAATTTGCGCTTTCATGATGCTAGTGATACTGCCATGACGCTCGGGGCTTACCCATACCATGCCTTCTGACCACGCTGCTAGCTCACGCAGTTCTTGTACTTTTGGATGATTGACATCGGTACTATCAGGCAACGGCAGGTCTGTGGGATCAAACGTACGCACCTCACAACCATACCAACGCAATATCCGACTCACCTCTTGGCTGGCTAATTTAGAAAAGGAGCGCGCGCGTAAAGAGCCGTATAACACCAAGATTCTTGGTGGATGACGCGGATCATTTGCACCAATCAGAGCATCAATATCAATCGGTTGCAGCTCTGCTGCTTCTATATTTGGTAATTCTGTCAAATCGATCGTTATGTCCGAAGTCTTACCTTTAGCAGATTGAACGACTTCACCATCTTCTTTGGTAAAGCGATTCACTGGATTGTCTAATAAATCAAACACTCGCTCTGAAGGTCGGCATAATGCAGCACCCTTATCAGTGACTACAAGAGGACGATTCATCAAAATAGGATGTGCTAGCATGGCATCAATAATTTGTTCATCCGATAATTGGGCGCCATCCAGCCCCAAAGCAATCATTTCTTTTTGCCGTAATATTTCACGCGGTGAGAGCTTCATCAAGGCCAATAATTCAAGTAAATACTCACGCGTCGGCGGTGTCTTGAGGTATTCAATAATATTGGGCAACTCGCCCGATGCTTTTATGATGGCTAAGGTATTGCGAGACGTGCCGCAGTTTGGGTTGTGAAAAATAATAGGTGTCATAACGACCTTTATACGGTTAGAAGAGTTTATATTTAAAAAGATAAAGTTTAATTATGGGATTTGTCGGAGGATTCGCTATCACAACCTCTCAAACTTTCTAAAAGCGGGCCACACATTTCTGGGTAACCCGCACAGCAGTCTTTTAATAAAAACTGAATGACAGATTCCATATGCGTAAGAGAAGCTCGATAGATGATTTGGCGACTGTGGCGCTGAGAGGTTACCCACCCTGCTCGGGCCAAGATAGCCAAATGAGCCGACATCGTATTGTGGGGCACATCAAGTCTGCGGGCGATTTCACCAGCAGGCAAACCATCAGGTTCATGGCTGACCAACAGTCTAAAGGCCTTTAAGCGAGTTTCTTGAGAGAGTGCAGCAAAGCTGGTAGTAGCATTAATTATTTCCATTTGTCCAATACTATAGACATAATAAAATAAATCAAGGTTATTTTGAAATTAGCTTTAAGTTATTGGTCAGTTCTGGCTCGATATACTGAAGATGTTTTTAGGAGTCGTTGCTAATTTCAGGGTTTTGTATTAGAAGGCACGCCTTTAAACTTATAAAATACATTGACACTCAGCCGTATTACCGTAATAATAATCTAGATGTTAATGCTTATCAATAACATCTAGATGTTTTCAATTCACGTTATCGATTGCTGTATTCTATCACCTTGTTTAGCTAGCAATACTTATTGATTAAACCTCTGCTATTTTTATCTCTATTTTCCACTACTTTAAATTTCTAGATGCCTACTCCTTGACTGTTATGTGAATTAACCGTTATATGATTTTTTGGCTTGGATGACACTTTATGGCTGAAACGCTTACTCGTTATGATACCGATAAAACCCCATTAACCATCGCTGATAAAGCCATGTTCATTCATCATCTCAATGAAGAGCATCAAGATGAACTTGCGATGTTTATCAATGCCTTTACCCCTGCCTCAGTCGGCGAGTACGACATAGTATCGATAAAAGAACTGTATCCCGACGGCCTTCTGTTAGACGTTATTACGATGAATCGTTATCAAAATGATTTTAATGCATTCAAAGATAGCAGCCCTATTAATAACAGCCCCGCTGAAAACTCTTCCAGTTTTAATCATCAATACTTTATCAACTTTTTTGTGCCTATTAGCGACGCTGAGACACTACATGAGCAATATATAGCGTTATTGCAGGCATCCGCTACTAAGCTTGGTAAGCGTACAATCAAACTTCAAGAACAGCACTTTAGCGTGATTGATGGTTATTATGTCAGTCCTAATATGTATCGACTAGTGGTCACAGCGCCTGATAATATCCCACTCAATCATCCCGGCTATGCTTATTTATTTGAGTTGAACTCTGATGTTCTCTCTACCACAAATAATGAGTCAGAAAATAACGATAAACCTTTACAGCGCTACTACACCCTGCGAAAAGCATGGCGAGATCCAATCAGCTCGTCTGTTCAAGCTTGGATAGATGTTTATATCCATGGCGACACGCCAGGTGGTAATTGGGCACGCTCTCTCGTCTGCGGTATGCCAATAAAAACGGTGCGCGACTATCCAGAAAAAATAGAACACCTCAGTGAGGGACAATGCTTATTAATTTGCGATGAAACCTCTCTGCCTACCGTCGCCAATCTATTAGAAAACTGGCAAAATCCGTTGCCGCCCCTTGTCATTGCTATCACCGAAGATCCAGAAGACATCAGTTATTTACACACTCTCAATCTCTGTCAGCACTTAGGTCATGATGAGCGTTTTCTACAAGACAATCTACTTCATATCATTAAGACGCCAACAACCGATCTTTCTGAACAAATCATGAGCTTATTACATGCAAGATTAACGACATTGCCTCTTAAGATTGGCAAGGTATGGGGTGCGCTTGAAGCGGCGGACATCAAGTCATTAAGACAACGATTAAAATCCACCCTTGGTTTATCTCGTCAAGATATGGTCATAAAAGTCTATTGGCGCGCTCAATAACTGCTTCAATTCCATAAATAAAATGAAAATCATTTGCATTAACCAGCTACTTTTCTTTAAAATGCCCCATTTACTTTCGACTGCTCACTATGATGCACATCAATAATCTAAGCCTAATTCGTCAAAAAAAAGTTTTGCTTCACCCGACTTCTTTTATCATCGAACCAAATAAACTGTATGCCCTCATTGGGCATAATGGTTCTGGTAAATCTAGCCTTATAAAAGCCATGGCAGGAGAGATGACACCCACGCAAGGTGGCATTGAAATAGAAAATACAGATTTGCGAAGTTTTTCCGCTAAAAGACTGGCGACGCATCTTGCCTACTTACCGCAAAATCTACCTGATGCGGGTGCTTTTACGGTCTATGAGCTTGTGATGTTGGGCAGATACCCTCATCAAAAATGGCTACAAAAGCCGACTGCTGATGATCATCAACAAGTAGAAAAAGCCATCGCCCTCACTCAAGTTGACGCCTTTAGAGATCGTCAAGTATCAACGTTGTCAGGTGGTGAGCGTGCGCGCGTCTGGTTGGCGATGTGCCTTGCCCAACAGACAAAGTATCTGCTATTGGATGAGCCACTAGCGGCGCTGGATGTGGTCTATCAAATAGAAGTGTTAAAACTGATTCGTCAATTGGTCGACGAGCAAGGCTTAGGTGTTGTGATTATCCTGCACGACCTAAATTTAGCAGCAAGATTTTGTGATGATTTTATCGCCCTAAAACAAGGCAAGCTGTGCCATATGAGTGATGTCAAACGCACCATGGAAAAGGATGTACTGCGCTCCATATTTGGTGTCGATTTTACCCTACTAACCCATCCTACCACTACTCATAAAGTCGCGGTTATATGAAAGCACTCACCTTTTCGTTCGGGCTATGTGTGGCATTATGCTCAAGTTTATTGTTAAGCGGTTGCCAGTCGTCTGACGCCACCTCACAAGCACCACAAGCGCCACAAGCAATGTCGCCTAAAGACAATCAAAAAGCGCCTAAAGTCATGACGCCTGATTGGGGTATTGCGGCGACGCTGACTGCCATGGGATACCCACCAGTTGCTATGGGTGATAAACCTTTCTATAGAGAATGGGTCGGTAAGCCTCTTATACCTGATACGACTCTCGACGTAGGAACACGCTATCAGCCCAATCCTGAAATGCTCTCACAGCTAGACTTAGATTTGGTCATAGACAACGATTTTTATGCGCATCTGCGTCCTATGTACGGCGATTTGCCTATCCACTCTATTGAATTGACCAGTCCTAACAACATTGCAAAGTGGGAGGACTTTATAGAGCCGACGTTAGAATTGGGCCGATCTATCAATAAACCGCAAGCCGCACAAGATTATTTAGACAACAGTAAGAAACAAATCATTCAAGCAGGACAGACTTTTCACGCGCGTTATCCTCATATCAAAAAATTGGCTGTCGTGCAATTTGCCGATACCAATAATTTGCGTATGTTTTCTTATAACAGCTTGTTTCAACCTGCTTTAGAGACGATGGGACTACAGCTAGTGGCGTTGGCAGATGGCAATCAATGGGGGTTTACGCCCATTATGCTAGGAGATTTAGCGCAGCTTGATGACGATACTTGCCTTGTGGTCGTTGAACCTCTTAGTGACCTTCTCAAACTTGAATTAGAAGACAGCTTAGTGTGGCAGCGCTTGGGTTATTCCTTTGATCAAGCGCATGCATCGAGCAAAAAAGGCCGCTGTATCACCTTACTACCTGCGACATGGAACAACAGTGGCGTGGCTTCTATGAATGTCTTGGCCGAGCGCTTAACGAATGTCACTTTTGTAGGCCATACCGATTTATGATGAATAAAAATAATTCTTTGTCAGCTAACCGCATTTATATGATGGTCGTTTTCTTAATGCTGCTAGCAGTAGTCAGCAGTTATGCAGTCGTACATCAGCTATGGCCTCTCACTTTTTTAGAATTGTTCACCCCCTCGTTTGACCTATCACTTTCGGACATGAGTATCCAGCTACAAATCCTACCGACCATGTTGGTAGCATTGACCGCTGGTGGCCTTTTAGGATTGGTCAGTATGTTATTACAACAGCTGGTGAAAAATACACTGGCCTCAGACACGACATTGGCAGTCGGTAGCGGTGCAAACATGGCGCTGCTCATTGTCACGTTATTTCTACCTAGTTTGGCGTTAGGGGGAAGTTTTTGGGTCGCCTTTGTTGGCGCGCTTGGTAGTATGGCGATTGTTTTTCTTCTAGCTGCGCCTAGTCGCATGAATCCTTTGGTATTGGTGCTTGGCGGACTGGTGACCAATATTTTATTGGGCGCTATTACTGCTTTATTATTGATTTATTATGCTGAAGAAACCTTAAACGTTATGGTGTGGGCGGCGGGCAGTCTCACGCAGAATAACTGGCAAGTATCTACCGTATTAAGCACCGCTAGTGTGGTCGCCTTTATTAGCTTAATGCCTTTATTAAAGCCATTAGAAATAATGAGCTTAGATGATAGGCAAGCCAAAAGTTTGGGCGTTCCTATCAACCTCATTCGTGGATTGGTGGTGGGATTGGTGGCCCTACTGACTGCCCTTGTCGTCAGTCGCGTGGGCCCTATTGGTTTTATTGGCTTAGGGGCTGCCACGCTGGTTAATGTATTTTCGGTACGGCGTATTGGTTACCGCCTGCTTTTGAGTTATGTGTTTGGGGCGCTGTTGTTATGGATCACCAGTAATGCCACGACGCTATTACAACATTATTTAAGCCTAAATATTCCTGCTGATGCAATGACGGCCATACTTGGTGCGCCATTGGTAATATGGTTAATCGTGAGCCAAAGTCGTCAACATACCGATGAGGTTATACCGACTTTGGTTTCAGAACGCCGTGACACTCATTTAATAGGTTGGGGAATCGCCTTAATACTGTTGATAGTAGGCGTACTTATCTTTACGGCGACTTCAAATGGCTGGCAGCTTAGTACGCTAGGACATTTAATTATTGACTTTAGATTGCCTCGCACGTTAAGCGCAGCCGCCACTGGCATAATGCTAGCCACTGCTGGCGTGCTGCTACAAACCTTGACACGTAACCCGATGGCCAGCCCTGAAGTACTCGGTATCAGCTCAGGCTCGGCGATAGGTGTGGTACTGGCCTTTGTTTTCCTACCCAGTTTTGGCTACACAGGCATTATATTATCAGGATTATTGGGCGCTTTTATTGTCCTTAGCTTGATCTTATGGCTTGCCCGTCGAATCAACCCAGCTTATTTATTGTTGGTTGGTGTGGCCATTGCCGCATTGATGGGCGGACTATTAAGTCTGGTAAAAATATCTGGCGATCAACGGCTACAAGCGGTGCTAAGTTGGCTATCAGGTTCTACGTACCTTGCCAGTCCAGAAACGGCATGGATTTTAGTAGGGTTGGCTTTTATACTTTTCCTATTAAGCTTTATGGTGATCAAACCATTAGAAATATTGAGCCTAGGTAGCGGGATTGCCCGTGAGCTTGGGGTATCTTTGAGATTGTATCAAAGCTTGATACTCATTCTTGTAGCATTACTGAGTACGATATCAACGTTGGCAGTGGGTCCGCTCAGTTTTGTGGGTCTGATGATTCCTCACCTCGCCAGCACATTAGGCGCGGTGAAGCTCAAACGTCAAATTCAACTGTCCGCTATCCTAGGCGCGGGCTTAATGGTCATAGCAGACTGGGTTGGACGCTATCTCATATTTCCCTATGAGATACCTGCTGGCACCATCGCTGCCATTATTGGCGGCGCTTATTTTCTATATTTGATGCGGCGTATTAGAGCGTAACCTATATGGTTAATACTTCAATAACGACATGACAACATTATCGCTATTTAGGGCTTTAAAAATTTTTAAAATTAATAACGCGCCACTATTGTAATGAAAATGCTTATCATTATAATAGTGATTTAACTTACATATTGGTAACATTCATGCAATTGTCTCGCCTATATTCTGCTCTATTTTGCCTTAAAGCATCTAATAGAGCGCGTCATTCACTTTCAGTAAAAGCACTGTCTATCTTTCACCTCTCTACTTCAGTCGTTTTACTTGCTGCAAGCCAAGCAGCATGGGCACAAACCGATATAAATAATGACAGTCAATCAGATGTGCCAAGTGTGGTACTTGATACGATTGTGGTGACCAGTAGTGCGGATGCGTCAGCAGATGGATTGCCAGATGCTTACGAAGGTGGCCAAGTGGCGACGGGAAGCCGCGTAGGGATTTTAGGCAATCAAGATATCATGGATACGCCATTTTCTACCACTTCTTATACCAACGAGTATATTGCCAACCAACAAGCCCAAAGCGTGGGCGACCTGCTCAAAAAAGACCCGACCGTCCGCGTGGCTAGAGGTTTTGGTAACTTTCAAGAAGCTTACTTTATGCGCGGTTTGATCACCACATCAGATGATACGATGTTTAATGGCTTATACGGTATTTTGCCCCGACAGTATATCGCAACGGAGCTGTTCGAGCGTGTTGAAGTCCAACGCGGCGCTTCTGCCATGCTAAATGGTGCCGCACCTAGTGGCGGCAATGCTGGTGGTACGATTAACCTATTACCAAAACGTGCTATAGTCAATTCCACCTAAAAGTGTTATAAACTAATTATCAAACCCAATTGTTATTATAAAGACCATGACTTACTCACTAGATTTTCGCAAACAGGTACTAAAAAGTATAGACGAGGGTATGACCTTTGCCGAGGCAGCTAAATTCTATAACCTCAGCCCAACCACCATACAAAACTGGAAGAGACGTGTTCATAGTAAAACAACCAGGCAAACCAAACCCTATAAAATACCAGATGACGTGCTACTCAATGATGTCAAAGAACATCCTGATGATTATCAGTATGAGCGAGCACGTCGTTTAAACTGTAGTAAAACAGGCATTCATCATGCCCTAAAGCGCCTAGGCATCAGTCAAAAAAAAGACTTTAGAACATCCAAAAGCCTGTCCGATCAAAAGAGCGGCGTATCAGAATAAGCTTGAGCACTTTAAGCAGCAAGGCTACCCCATTGTATATATGGACGAAAGCGGCTTTGAGCACGAGACCATTCGCTCTCATGGTTATGCACCGATTGGTAAGCCTTGTATCGATAGCTACAACTGGCAAGGTAAAAAGCGAACCAACGTTATTGGTGCTCTGTATGAAAAGATGCTGTTTGCGTTTGATTACTTTGAGACAAACATCAACAGCAGCATATTCTACCACTGGTGTAAACAAACCCTAATCCCAAGTCTTAAAACCAAATGCGTGATTGTGATGGATAACGCCAGATTTCATAAGAGCAAACGCATTCAAAAGCTACTAAACAGGCACGGGCATCGTATTCTTTGGTTGCCGCCGTACAGCCCAGACCTAAACCCTATCGAAAAGAAATGGGCTCAGGTGAAGTTTCTACGCCAAGGCTGGTTGGAAAACGACTTATCCAAATTGTTTTATGATGTTTGTCCTAACCATAACAATTTTATTTTGAACTGACTATAGTAATGACCCGCTACGTCAATTAACGCTTGGTTATGGTCAAGGTGACCAAGGTAAAATTGCCGTCGACGTGAGTGACCGTTTTGGCACTGAGGATGCATTTGGCGTGCGCTTTAATGCCGCTTATCAAGATGGCGATAGTGCCATCGATGATGAATCTTCAACATTAGGATTGGCAGCCCTTGGTCTAGATTATAAAGGCGAGCAATACCGATTATCAGCAGATTTGGGCTGGCAAGATAACAAACTCAAAGAAACTCGCCCTAGTGTCAATCTCGGCGGTGTTTCTCGTGTACCAAAAGCGCCAGACGGCTCAAAAAATTGGGCGCAGCCTTGGACGTACTCAGATGAAAAAGATATCTTTGGTACCATTCGAGGTGAATATGACTTTAGTGACAATATCACTGCTTATGGTGCTTACGGCATACGACGTGGTGATGAAGACAATTCTTTATCAGACCTCACAGTAACTAATAATGATGGCAGTGGCACTACCTCTCGATTTGATAATATTCGAGAAGATAAAGTCCAAAGCGCTGAAATTGGTCTACGTGGTAAATTACAAACGGGTAAAATTGGTCATGATTGGGTGTTAGCAGCTGATATATACGATCAAGAAGAAAAAGGCGCTTACGCTTTCGATAGTGCACTCCCCACAAACTTGTATCGCCCTACTAAATATCGTAATAACAGCTGGTCAGAGAGCGCCATTTTTGCGGGTAATTCAAATAACCCAACACTCACCAATGAAAAAAAATTACAAAGCTTTGCGCTAGCGGATACCTTCTTTTTGTTTGACGACAAACTAAAGACCACCTTGGGTGTACGTCATCAGAATATAGAAGCAGCCAGCTACAATCCTGATACTCAAGCTCAAACCAGCAACTACGATGAAAGCAGATGGACACCAAGTATCGGTATTGTTTATCAACCAAACATGGATTGGTCGTTCTACGGTAACTATATTTAAAGCTTAGCGCCAGGAAAAACAACCCCTCAGACAAATAACAATGCTCCTGTTACCAAGGCGTAGAACTGACCGTATTTGGTAGCCCTAGCGAAAATATGCGCCTAAATGCGGGGGTCAGTTATTTAAGTGCCAAACAAAAGGACACCGGTGATGCGGCGTTAGATGGTAATAAAGTCATTGGTCTTCCTACCTTACAAAGTAACGTTAATCTAGAATATGATGTTGCGGCACTCGAAGGATTAACCTTAACAGGTGACATCATTCATACAGGCCCTCGTTATGCCGATAATGCCAATACCTTAAAAGTTGACGGTTATACGACGTTAGATCTTGGAGCCCGCTATAAAACCGTGCTAGCAGGACAAGATGTCACCTTAAAAGGCATGGTAACCAATGTCACGGGCGAAGATTATTGGCAGTCAGTCGGTGGCTATACAGATGCTGGTTATTTAAATGCCGGTGAACCCACGGCGTTAAAAGTTTCGGCGACGTTTGACTTTTAAATTTAAACGCTAAGCTTCGCCAATGAGACTACTATACTGATTAAATTATCGTTATAGAATCATTACCAGAGTTAAATAAAAGGGATTAGGCGCCACCTACTCCCTTTTGTGCTATCTAAAAATACGCAAAATTCATTTTATTATTGAGTCATTATGTCCTCTCGCGCTACAGCTTCTCTATATCATATGATCTGGTCGCATTATCGCCTGCCTTTTCTCAAAGTTATCTTATTAAATTTAGTCAATGCGGCGGTCAGTGTGGGTATTATTGCTTATATTAACCACACCTTTATCAGTCAGCCTGTTTTTAATACCTTGTCATGGCAGAGCTTAGGCTATTTTTCAGCGTTAGTGGTTCTGCTATTGGTCACGACTTTTTTATCACAATATGCCCTAACCCGCTTGGGTCATAGATTTGTGTATGAGCTCAGAACCAAGCTGGTCAAACAAATCATCGATACCAACGTTCCGCAGATTGACAAGTTAGGAAACGCCCAACTACTCGCCAGCTTGTCTACCGATATCCAATCGATTACCGTCGCCTTTGTCCGTATGCCAGAGTTGGTTCAAGGGGTAATTTTATCTAGCGGAGTCGCCTTATATTTGGGTTGGTTGTCATTGCCACTATTGCTGATCATCATGGTTTGGATTGTAATGACGATTTGGATAAGCACTATTTTGGTGAAGCACGTTTATAAGCACTTAACAGAATTAAGGGAGATTAATGATCTTTTGTATCAAGATTATCAATCTATTATCGAAGGACGAAAAGAGCTTGCGCTTAATCAGCACCGCGCGCAAAAGCTGTATACCAATGAGTTTTTGAGTCACGCCCAATCCTATAAAAAGCGCGTTATTAAAGCGGATACCTTTCACTTATCAGCAGTGAATTGGTCGAACATTATGATGTTTGCAGCGATTGGCGTCGTCTTTGCGGTCTCAAACTATCTTAATATACCCATGAGCGTTGCCACCACTTTTTCTTTAACCATTTTATTTATGCAATCGCCGCTGCTACAAGCCGTTGGCGCTTATCCCACTTTACAAACGGCGCAAGTCGCGTTAGATAAAATACAGACGTTGGCACTTGCTGATTATCAGCCAGCGTTTTTAACCAATATCGCAGCAAATGACTGGCAGACCATCTCACTGAACAATGTGAGCTATCGCTATCAAGGTATAAACCACCATACACAAGAAGGTGTACCTGAAAGAGAGATGCTTACTGATTATATTCTAAAAAACGTCAATCTCACCTTGAAGCGCGGCGAAGTGGTATTTTTGATAGGCTCTAATGGCAGCGGTAAATCTACCCTTGCAAAAATCATTACTGGTATTTTTACGCCTACGACAGGCGCTGTAAAAGTAGACAAACAGGTGATTGATTCGGACAATAATAGCCATTATCGGCAGCTATTTTCTGCCATTTTTAGCGATCAACATCTTTTTAAACAACTCATTGGCAGCCAAGACAATGACCCTGATAGGTCCTTAGTAACTGAGTGGCTACATAAATTAAATTTGCAAGATAAAGTGACGGTAACTGACCATCGATTGTCTACCGACAAGCTGTCACAAGGACAACGCAAACGCTTGGCCATGCTGCTCGCTGTCGCCGAACAAAAAGACTTTCTGCTGCTCGATGAATGGGCCGCTGACCAAGACCCTGCTTTTCGCCGAGTATTTTATCAAACGCTGATTCCTGAATTAAGAGCCATGGGCAAAACACTGTTTATTATCAGTCATGACGACGGTTATTTTGAGCATGCTGACCGCTTGCTGATGATGAAAGAAGGAAGGCTGACAGAGCTAAATGCAGAAGAACGCCAGCGCGCCAGTGCGGACGCCATCGCTATGTTAGAGTAATTGCTCAGCTAGAATAATTGCTAATAAGTCGTACTATTAAAATGTTTAATATCAAAGCATACTGCAAGCGGGGAAATTTTATAGCAGCATTTTATTTTGAATTTGGCGCTTTTATATAAACTGACTAGGCCAATTTTTCATAAATGACCATGCTCAAATATACAACTCCTGCTGCTACGATTAAGCTGGCAAACCAGACAACGATAAAATAACCAGTAGGAGGTGCAAAAAAAGGGAAGATAAAACTTATCAATAGCAGTAGCAACCCCAGCCATCGTAACCATTGCTGTTTAGTGATATATCGTTTCTGCTTATAAGGATGAAACTTATCCCTATGTCTTTTACTGGTCGTCATTAATGCCATCATACCTAACAGATTAAATGCCAATAGCAATCCAGATAACACTACGTTAGACATACTATACATTTTCCATCTGAAGCTTTGAACGACTAGGCGACTTTATTTTTTGCTGGTGAGATGCTTTCTTAAAACTGACCACATAAGTGATATAAGCAAACAGTAGCGCTAGGGCGTGTCATCAATTAGCAAAGATATTTCAAAATAAGCTAT
>NZ_DHYG01000034.1 GCF_002414005.1 Psychrobacter sp. UBA5136 | reverse complement strand
TAAATAGGTAAAAAAATACTGAACCCATTAAAAATAGGCTCAGTATTTTTTTTATGCCAAAAATATCTTATAAGTTAAAAATGTTATTTAGCCAACACTTCAGTAAGCGCTTTTTCAAAACGCCCTACTGCGCCATCGACGTCGGTCAATTTATCCAAACCAAACAACCCTAAACGGAAGGTTTTAAAGTTATCGGGCTCGCCCACGTTTAGCGGCACTCCCGCAGCGATTTGCATGCCTGCTTCAGCAAAGGCGCTACCTTTATGCATATCATCGCGGTCGGTATAGGCAACGACAACGCCCGGCGCCTCAAAGCCTTCTGCCGCCACGCTTTCAATGCCTTTATCCGCCAACACTTTACGAATACGCTTGCCAAGCTCCCACTGCGCCTCACATAGCTTATCAAAGCCGACTTCTTTAGCCTCATTAATCGCATCGCGGAACTGGCGTAAGCTATCAGTTGGCATCGTCGCATGGTAAGCGTGACCGCCATTTTCATAGGCGCGCATGATGTTTAACCACTGTTTTAAATCTAGGCTAAAGCTATCAGACTCAGTGCTCTCTACTTTTTCGATAGCAGCGTCGCTCAGCATAACGAGCCCTGCGCCCGGCGTGCTGCTCCAGCCTTTTTGCGGGGCGCTAATCAGCACATCAATGCCTAAATCTTTCATATCAAGCCAGACGCACCCTGAGGCGATACAGTCGATGACCAACAAACCGCCAACGCTATGCACTGCGTCGCTTAACGCTTTGATATAGTCTTCTGATAAAATAATACCCGATGAGGTTTCAACGTGCGGGGCAAAAACAATGGCGGGTTTTGCTTCTTTAATTTTAGCAACCGCTTCATCAATAGCAACTGGCGCAAATGGTTTTGGCGCATCGCCGCTATCGGCACGATTGGCCGTCAGTACCGTCGAGGACTTGGCGATATTGCCTTTTTCTAAAATTTGCGTCCAGCGATAGCTAAACCAGCCATTACGGATAATCAAGCAGTCTTCATTATTGACCAATTGACGCGCTACCGCTTCCATACCATAGGTACCCGAACCCGGTACAATCACCACAGCGTCCGCGTTATAAACGGATTTTAGGTTGCTAGATAGGTCATTCATAACTTGCTGAAAGACTTTTGACATATGGTTTAGGGCGCGGTCAGTATAGACCACTGAGTATTCTAATAAGCCGTTTGGATCAATATCTTGACGTAATGCAGTCATAGGACGCTCCTAGTTTATTGTTAGAAAATAGAGGTATTTGCAAATTTTGGTTATAACTGGCCAAATACTACGATAGATAGTATGTATTGGCACTCATATCGAGTAATAGTCGAGAGTATGACGCAGGGTTGACGATATAGCACTTTATCCTAGCGCTATTGCCGTTGACGAGTATGTCTTGTGCGCTTTTTTTATTTTAAAACAGTATTGCATACGATAGGCGCGCCATTATTATGACTAGGTGATAGCTTGTGAATAATAGACGCTGACAACTAACGAGATGAGAAGATATTAAGAGACAATGAATGAATTTAAGCGTTAAAAAAACCGCTAAACCCAATCAATTAGATATTAATAAAAAAATGACCGCTGCCATATAACGAAAAATTATCGTCGCTTAATATACTCATAACAACTCGATATTAGCACTGATAATGCGGGTTGACAACGCTAGGTTTGCGTAAGTTATGTGCTTAGCTAAATGGCAGTCTTTTAAGGGAAACAGTTTTAAGAGAAGCAGTTTAAAGATAAATAGATGATAAGAAAAACAATAGACAGTTAAAGGAGAAATGACTACTGGCGACGGCTACGATGAGCGTCTTGCAATCCTGACACCACAAAATCTAGCAATTCATTGTCACCTTCGCGTGCCGCTTTACGCATCAGCTTTGATGGCGCATGGGTTAGCGTTTGAGTCAAACGCCGCGACAGCTCAGTGATGATGGCTTCAGGGCTGGCGTTATCTTGTTGCAGCTGAGCAATGGATTCATGCAGCAGCTTGTCCACTTGATCATGCGTGCGTGCGCGATATTGCTGAATCTCTTTGCCCACTTGGCGCACCTGAAAGCGCCGATCCATCTCAACGACCAATTGGCTGACGAGTAGCTCAGCATCGACCGCGGCTTGCCGGCGCTGCTCGATATTACCAGCAATCACATGTTGTAAGTCATCAACAGAATACAAATACACGTCATCAATACGGCTAATGGTCGAGTCGATATCGCGCGGTACGGCCAAGTCAATCATCAGCATCGGCTGATAGCGACGACTTTTAAGCGCGCGCAGGGTCATGGTTTTATCAATCAATATATCCATACTGCCGCTACAACTACTGACAATATCAGCTTCTGCCAACACGTGCGGCAGCTCTTGCAGCGATTTGACCTCTACCATACGATCGGGGCGACGCAATTCCGCGGCCAAGGCTTCGGCGCGCTCAGGATTACGGTTACAAATAATTACCCGCCCGACACCAAGCCCCGCGATATGGGTGGCTACCAAGCGATTCATCTCGCCTGCTGCGACGACCAATAGCGTGCGACTGGGCAAATCGTCAAATATTTGCGTCACCAATTTGGCAGCAGCATAGCTCAGCGATACCGCTTGAGCGCCAACTTTGGTTTCGTTACGCACGCGTTTAGCAGCAGCAAATACCTGATCGACAATCCAGCCAAGCTGATTGCTGAGCGCTTTTTGGTCTTGCGCCAAATGCACAGCGCGCTTGATTTGACCAAGTATCTGCGGCTCGCCCAGTATCATCGAGTCAAGGCCAGCAGCGACGCGTAGCCAGTGCGTCAGCGCATGGGTATCGCGGTGCACATAAAGATAAGGGTCAATTTCCGTTAAAGGTAACTGCTTAAAATCAGCCAGCCATGCTTTGATTTTTAAGATGTGAGCGCTGATTGCCGCTGAAGAAGGCTGAGCGCTGATTGCGCCATTGCTGGTACCAACAGTTTGCGGCTTTGATAAGGATGCACCAGATTCTGACGGCGAGGACACTTGCGGGACGAGCGCATAAATCTCGGTACGATTACAGGTAGACACGATCACGCTACCATCAGTAAAGCCTTCTAGCTGTTTAAGGGCGATATTCATATCGTCACCGACAAGCGCCAAGCGCTCTCGCAGAGCGACTGGTGCGGTTTTGTGATTGACCCCAATGACCACTAATCTCATTATTGATAGACCATAAATATAACGTTCACCTGCCAGCCAAAGCTCTTAGCGCTTTTAACACACCGTTTTTTATCAGCAGTACTAAAAATAGTTTTTCAAACAGCGCTTGATAAACGCACTTTGAAAAAATGTTTTAAGACAGCGCGCTTTAAATAACCACTCATGAAATGAACAGGCTCAACGTAAAAGCCTAAAAAGCGCTTATTATATCATTATTGCCAGCTTTATTTAACACTCGCCTCTACGCGGTGGTATTTGTCTGTATCTGGGCACAGCGATGACAAATCAACTGCTGTAGCAACTTTTAAAATAAATACAGAGGGTTGAGTAACACGGACACTATTGTTTATTACCTTGACCTGCTCTTATAATGCTAATGATGGGTATTTCTCTTAGCGGTTTTTAAAAGTAGCTGTCTTTCTTTAAAAAACGCTGTCCTTAGAAATAATGACAATAAAACTCCCCTACCATGCTGTGCCTGATGCTGCAACCGATTTAACGGACAAACATTGCTAGCTATGATTTTTTTGGGTCATCCTTTAGATTGCAACCTATGTATAATGATCAATCTCGCCTCCGCGCTTTATTACATACCATTATTGAGCGCCTATGCCAGCGTTATAAGTTAACCTTATCGTTGGCCGTTTGCTTATGTTTAGGATTGCCTGCCCATGCAAGATTTACCAGTCCCACATTAACCGCTGACTTGTCCAATTCGTCTAAAACAACATCGGCGCAAGCAAGCGTTATCGATAACGTTGATAAAACTTCTAATAAAACGCTGCCTCAGCCATCGTCTATTCAACAACCATCTATGCAGCAATCTTTAACCCAGCCGCCACAGACAACAGAACACGTTGCTGATGCTACTGATGCCACTAATATAGACAGCTTAGCGCCCGCAAGCGTTTGGCAACCGGCGCTTAACGAGCCAAGTTTATACGCGCTGTTAGATGCTGAGTTTGCAGCGGATCGTGGTGATGCCGAGCGCGCGCTAACCATTTATAAGCAGCAGTCCTTTAAACAAGATGCGACGCCGGTGTTTGAAAGGGCGCTTAGCTTATCTCTGCGCAATGAGAGCGTTGCAGACTCATTACAGTTTGCCAAAACTTGGCAAGAGCAAAACCCCGACCACGTGCCTGCCTGGTTTTATGTGGCGCATTTGGCACTGCGAGCGCACGATTATGAGCTGGCAGGCGCAACCTTAAATCGTATCTTAAGCTACGACCCGCGCGCTGATCTTAGTGAAATTCTGATCGGCATTTATCCTAGTACCGATGAAGACAAGCGCGAACTACTCGCCGCCTTGCAACCTATCGATAGCGAGCAAAACGCGTCACTGTCGGTATTAAAAGCGGGGTTACTGTATCAGTTTAATGAGCCTGAAATTGCGATTGTCCATATCGATCGCGCGCTCGCGCGCCAGCCTGATTACGTGCCTTTTATTACGCTAAAAGCCGACATATTGCGCAAAACCAAACCAGCAGCAGCCGTCCTTAATTATATTGGGCAAGCGCGCCTACGTAATCCTGATAGCAAGAGTTTATACTTGTATGAAATTCGCTACTTACTCGACTTAAAACAAAGCGAGCAGGCTTGGCAGCTGCTGCTTGATACACATGAGCGCTTTGCCGATGATGATGAAATTACCCTACTAGCGGCACTTGTGAGCTTAGACGTTGAAGAGTACGCCAGTGCCGATCAGCTACTTAATATATTGGCCAAAAACCCTGCCTACCTTGATCAAGCCTATTACTACCTTGGTATCAGCGCCGAGCGGCAACAGCGCTTTGAGCAAGCAAAATACTATCTCAATGGCGTGATGCAAGAGGACTTGGTTTTAGAGGCGCGGCGAAAAGTGGTTTCGATTGAGCTGCTTAATGACGATGTCGATGCCGCTATGGCCACGTTAGAAAAGCTGCGTAAAGACTTTAGCATCTTCGCGCCTGATAGCTTTGTCATGCAAGCAGATATTTTATGGCAGCAAAATGAACCTGATGCAGCGTTACGCTTATTAACGCGCGCCAGCCGTAAATATCCTAATAATGAGATGTTACTATTTGCGCGCGCGCAGCTTCTTGATGACAAAGACGATTACGTCGTTAAGCGTACGCTTCTCAATCATCTGCAGGCGCTTGACCCGACCAACCTTTCTTATCAGCTCAGTTACGCGCAGTTATTGCTCGCCAATGAACGCAGCTCTGAGCAGGGCTTGGCGCTGGCGAAGTCTATCATCGAGATTCGTTATGATGACCCGCGCTACGATAATGAGCTACATTTGCAAGCATTGAACGTGCTTGCCGCTAATGCCTTAGCGGCGCAAAACTACCAACAAGTCATCGACTATCTACAAACGCCTTATGATGTCTTTCCGACCCTGCGTTCAGGCACGCTACTACTTCGCGCTTATCAAGGTTTGGGCGATAATGAAAAAGTTGAGGCGTTACTTGCTGAATTACAACAGCGGTTTTCCTTCGGGCAGCGCAATGTCAGCGACCGCATACAGCTTTATTGATACCCGCCCTAGACAATAAAAAACGCTTGCTATAAAAAATACAAGCCAGCCATAAGAAATGAACAGCTAGGTATCAGCGCGTAACAAATTATGTTTAAGCTATCTGCCTGTTAAAACTGTTACTTTTAAAACCACTACTTTTAAAACTCTTACTTTTAAAAAGTTGCCTATTTTTGAGGATATATCATGTCAGTATGTAAAAAAAGCCCGCTTAATAAACTGTCGCTACTTGCGGCGATGACAGCCGCAATGGTTGTTACCTCTGGTTGTCAGTCATTAAAAACCGCCAACGCCACCAACCAACCTATCGGCACCGTACAAGGGCAAAATACGGCACAACCCAAAAAGCTTGAGAGCTTTAACATTACGGGCAAAATCGGTGTCACCACCCCTGGCAGTGCCAACTCAGGGACCCAAGGCGGTAGTGCGTTTTATGCATGGGGTCAGCAAAACGATCGCTTTGCTATCGAATTGATTGGCGCCCTAGGTATTGGCAAAACCAATATCGAATACGATGGCCAAACGGCAACTTTGGTGAGCGAAAAAACCGGTACGTTAACCGCTGCTGATCCTGAAACCTTGCTAAAAAAAGCCACCGGTTGGCAAGCGCCAATCTCACAAATGCCCTACTGGATTTCTGGCCGCCCAGCACCTTCGGACAGCGCGCCAAAACTGGATGCGCAAAACCGTTTAATCAGCTCAGTCAATGGTGAGTGGCGTGCCAGCTTCAGTTATAAAGGCAATGATAAACTGCCAAACAAAATCAGCGCTGTTCAGTCGCAAGGTAATAAAGTGGTCATGACGATTGATCATCAAAAATAATAGCATTATTAAATTTATTGTTACTTTTGCGACCACCTTTACAAATAACTCATAAAGATACCTATTTATGACTGAACGCACCGCGGCAACCTCGGTTATCACGCGCTTATCGCCAGCAAAGATTAATTTATTTTTGCATATTACCGGTAAGCGCGCTGATGGCTATCATAATCTGCAAACCGTCTTTCGCCTGCTCGACTGGGGCGATTATCTACATTTTTCAGTCGCAGATAAAACAACGCTTTTAGATAATACGTTAGACGTTAATCGCCTTTGTAGCCAGCTTCTCACATTAACTGGCGCAGATACAATAACCAGCAGTATCAATGACAATCTTATTTTTAAAGCCGCTAGTGCGTTATTAAAATTTGCCACCCAAGCAAACAAACTACCTAAGCAGCTAGCAAAAATACAGATCAGCTTAGACAAACACCTACCGATGGGCGCAGGCTTGGGCGGCGGCTCATCAAATGCGGCGGCGACATTATTAACGCTAAATGAGAGTTGGCAGCTTAACTTTACGCAAAATGAGCTGATTAAAATCGGCGCTCAAGTGGGCGCAGACGTGCCAATTTTTATCTTCGGGCAAGATGCCGTTGCGATGGGTATTGGCGAGGAGCTGACTGCGATTGCTTTACCCGAGCAGCAGTATCTGATTTTGACGCCTGATGCGCACGTGAACACCGCTAAGCTGTTCGCCCATCCAAAACTGCAGCGAGATATCGCCCCGCTATCGATTGACACTATTGCAAATCAGTGCAGTAAGTATGTACAACATTTAAATACGCCTTATCAAAATGTGTTTACACCCGTGGTGACAAGCCTTGCCCCTGCTGTCGATGCAGCGTTACGATACTTACAAGGGTTAGAGTCACAAGCACTCGGCACAGCAAGAATGACTGGCTCTGGTAGCGCGGTGTTTTTGCCGTTGGATGCGAGTGTTACCACTGATAAGGCGCTGCTGGCAAAATGGGTTACGCAGGCGCCTTGCGCAGGCTATGTGGTTGGTAATTTGTAAAATAGGCGTTCCTTAATAAAAGAACTCTATTTACTATAATCGCAATCGTTCAGCTCACGCTCATTCATTTAGTTTTGGATAAAAGCCAGAAAAAAGCGCAAATGACTTGCAAAATCTAAATATTTATTTATAATAGGTCGCCTCAATAGGGGTATAGCCAAGTTGGTAAGGCATCAGGTTTTGATCCTGACATCCGTTGGTTCGAGTCCAGCTACCCCTGCCATTTTTAAGCGTAAAGCGTTTGATAGGTATTTATTATAAGCAGTTTTTAAATAAACGCTTATTTTATGGACATTGACAACGTTATCCCAGTTTCGGTATAGTTCGCAATGAACACCGTTAGGGAAAAGTTATGTTGTAGGCGGCGGTTTATGCGTTTATAAGATAGCGCAAAGGTCGTGACGCAACTCTAAGAGTGACGGTTACTAAAGTTATGCTTAGACATCGACGTTCACAACCTAGACATTACAGGGGTATAGCCAAGTTGGTAAGGCATCAGGTTTTGATCCTGACATCCGTTGGTTCGAGTCCAGCTACCCCTGCCATTTTTTACTGTAATAGTAGTCATCAATAGTTTTCAATACTCTTTTCTGAATTTGAGCAGTTTGACACTGCTTAGCGGTCGCTGCTTGAGTCAATCAATAGGACTTCTGTCATGCCTTATTTGGCGATTTTTACGGGTAATGCCCACCCAGAATTAGCAAAAACCGTAGCCGACCATCTCCATATACCTCTTGGTAAAGCTGACATCACGCGTTTTTCTGATGGCGAAATTGCCGTGGAAATCAAAGAACACGTTCGTGGTAAAGACGTGTTTATTATGCAGCCTACTTGTGCACCGACCAACGACAATTTGATGGAAATCATGATGATGGCTGACGCTTTGCGTCGCTCTAGTGCTGGCCGTATCACCGCGGTTATGCCGTATTTTGGTTATGCCCGTCAAGACCGTCGTCCGCGTTCAGCGCGTGTGCCTATCTCTGCTAAAGTCGTCGCTGACATGCTAAACATCGTCAGTATCGATCGCGTGATGACCGTTGATTTGCACTCAGATCAGATTCAGGGTTTCTTCGATATCCCTGTAGACAACATCTACGGCACCCCTGTTCTTTTGAAAGACTTACAAAAGCAAGATTACGACAATATCATGGTGGTATCACCTGACGTTGGCGGGGTGGTGCGTGCGCGCGCCATGGCTAAGCAATTGGGCGACACTGATATGGCAATTATTGATAAACGCCGCGCCCGCGCCAATGAGTCACAAGTGATGCATATCATTGGTGATGTTCGTGACCGTGATTGCGTGATTGTTGATGACATGGTTGATACCGCGGGTACCTTATGCAAAGCCGCTGCAGCGCTAAAACAAAATGGCGCGCGCCGCGTATTGGCTTACATTACCCACCCTGTCCTATCGGGTAACGCGCTAAAAAATATCAGCGAGTCAGAGTTAGATGAGATTGTGGTTACCGATAGCATTCCATTATCTGACGCTGCTAAAGCCTGTAGCAAAATTCGTCAAGTGAGTATCGCACCAATGCTTGCTGAAAGCCTACGCCGTATCAATAACGAAGAATCTATCAGCGCCATGTTTGATGCGTAAGGTTTCTTACTATTAACAAATGTTACCAAAAAATATCATACTAAAAAGCGCCAAGTTTTATGACTTGGCGCTTTTTTTATATAAGACTGCCGCTAGCCATTTTACGTAGGTCTTTATTATTATTAAAGAATCACGTATAATGCGCGCCTGTATTCCTCATTCGCTAATCCCTATTATTTTAGGTATTTTCATACTTAGCGACATGATTGATACTTTCTAAAGTATTGATTATCCAGTGATAGACTGGTCGCAAGTCTATTGGTGCTGGTAGATACTTCACATACTCTCTATAGGATTATATCCATGGCTATTGATCATTTTGCAATCAACGCAGTTGACCGCTCTGCTGAACAACAAGGTAAAGGTGCGAGCCGCCGCCTACGTAAGCAGAACCTAGTTCCTGCTATCATCTATGGTGGTAACGAAGAACCAACCCCTATTTCTATCAAAATCAACGAGCTAGTAAAGTCGCTTGAATATGAAGCCTTTTTCTCACAAATCTTGACTATCACCACCGATAAAGGCGATGAGCATCAAGTGGTTATCAAAGACCTACAGCGCCATCCTGCTAAAGGTTTCCCAATGCATGCTGATTTCCAGCGCATTGTGAAAGGTCAGAAGATCAACATGAACGTTCCTCTGCATTTCGCTGGTCGTGAAGAAGCACCAGGTACAAAAGCTGGCGGTATCTTATCTACGCTAGTTTCTGATGTCGAAATCGTTTGCCTACCATCACAATTACCTGAATACCTAGAAGTTGACGTATCAGGCATGGAAATCGGCGACCTATTCCGTCTATCAGACATCAAACTTCCTGAAGGCGTTATCCTCTTTGATCTTGATATGGAAGATGCGCACGACCGTACTATCGTTAACATGCAGCCACCAACGGTTGAAGAAGTTGACGAAGACGCTGATGAAGTTGATGCTGACGAAGTACCTGCTACTGAGCAAAACGCTGGCGGCGAAGCTAAAGAAGACAAAGACGGCGAATAATAAACACCCTTTATCTTTATATAGTGGCCTTATAGCTGCTATGTAAAAAGGTTCGTTTGGTCAAAAAAATAGCAGGTGATGAATGTCTCCTGCTGTTTTTGTAAGTAAAGTTTAAAAAGTAGGTTTAAAAAGAAGATTTAAAAAGTAGGATAAATGCGATCCGTTCATCCTACTTTTTAAGCCTTATCATTATTTATTACATTTAAGCAGGGTGTTTTTATGGCCATAAAGCTGATTGTCGGTCTTGGTAATCCTGGTCAGCAGTACATGTTTACGCGTCATAATGCAGGATTTTGGTTCGTCCATCATTTGGCGCAGCAGTTTAATATTGCTCTCGCCCCCGACAAAAAATTCCACGGGGTAACAGGACGCGGGCAAATTTATGGTCACGATGTGCGTCTATTGATGCCATTAACCTTTATGAATAAATCTGGTCAGTCGGTGGTGCCAATGGTCAATTTTTATGGCATTAACAATGATGAGTTGCTGATTGCCCATGACGAGCTCGATATTCCAACGGGTAGCATCAAGCTTAAAACGGATGGCGGTCACGGTGGTCATAATGGCCTGCGTGATATCACCCCGCATATTGGCAATGACTTTCATCGTCTGCGTATCGGCATCGGTCATCCGGGTCATAAATCTAAAGTCAGCGGTCATGTACTCTCGAAAGCAGCGCCCGATGAGCAAGTTGCCATTGATAGCGCTTTAAGCGCCGCATTTGATGCGTTGCCGCTACTGTTAGATGGAGATATTGAAAAAGCGCGCTCACAGATTAATGGTTTTAAATTACCGGAATAAGCGCGCGTTATTTTTAATAAATTGCCGATAGTTGGACAGTTTTAAGTCAATTAAACGGTAAGCGCATAAATTTGGCCGTGACATTTAGGCAAATAACTTTTATTCTACCTACCCTGTCCCCAATAAGCTTTTGATTTGGTTCATTTATATCAGTTACACTAAGGAAGCAACCTATGCTACTTAATATGCTCAAGTGCAAATTACATCGCGCCCGCGTTACCCATGCTGAGCTACACTACGAAGGTTCATGCGGTATCGACGGTGACTTATTAGACCTTGCTGGTCTGCGTGAAAACGAATCTATCGATATTTATAACGTCACCAATGGCAAACGCTTTCGTACCTATGCGATTCGCGCTGAAGCTGGCTCTGGTATTATCTCATTAAACGGTGCCGCCGCGCATATGGCTGACCTAGGCGATATCGTCATCATCTGTGCTTATGCGCATTTTGACGAAGCGGAAGCGGCAACCCATCAGCCAAAACTGGTTTACTGCAACGAAGACAACACCGTGAAAGACACGGCCAATATCATCCCCGTTCAAGTAGCCTAGTTGGTTGTATGGTTAATAAAAAAGCTGAATCTATATAAGATTCAGCTTTTTTTATGCTGTGAAAGCCGTTTAATCCCTTGATTTTTAAATGTATAAATCAAGAATACAACTACCTATCTATTATTTGCCTTTTTATTCACCTTTTTTACGGTTTCTAATCACCCGCCACAGCCCTTCATTTTCAGTTTTCGGCATTTTTAAGGTGATGGTATTTGATAGCATATCTTGCACCGCCAAACCGCGGCGATTAAACAGGCAAAAGGCATAATTAAACACCAAGCCCAAAAAAGCACTGGTCAATAAGATGGCCCGCGAGCCGCCGATGACACTACCAATAAGGCCAAATATCAGTGGCATCAGGCTTGCTGCCAAAATACGTTTAAACGACTGCCCCCACGTGAGCAGATGGCCACTATTATTGACCGTTTTTAAGCGCCACGTTTGCATGCCTAGTGTCTGCCCACCGCGGCGCCAAAACAGCCCATAGAAGCCCACCAGCGTCAGGATAAACGACGGCGTCATAATAAAGTTTTGATACCACGATGGCAGCGATCTGGCTTCTTGTGATTGCGTGCCCGTCTCCATAGTCATTAGTGTGCCAACGACGGTCAGCACCGTACCGACCAAAAACAGTAAAGCCAAAATCAGCATACCGTCATAAAGAATAGCCGCCATGCGCGTGCCGGGTTTGGCAATCATCGCTTCTTGGGCAACGGAGGCTTGATGCGCTGAGGTTTTACGTGACGATTTTGCTTTAGCAGCAGCTTTTGGCGATGATTTTGACATAAGACAGCCCATAACAAGCGAAAAATAGAGCGCTCATTGTACCGTAATTCAAGCGCTTAGCGTACCTTATGATAAGATAGGACTTTTGATACAAAGGCAGGAGATTTAAATTTAGGAAAAAATAGAAAGGCAAGATTATACTGCTATAAAAACGACAGACATAAAAAAATCGCCCAATTGTCATAAGACAGGCGATTAATTTAGTTTTAGCTTAATGGTTAAAGTAACAAATAAGCCAGTATGCAAATGGTGCGCTTGGAGAGATTCGAACTCCCGACCCCTTAGTTCGTAGCCAAGTGCTCTATCCAACTGAGCTACAAGCGCGTACTTTGCACATTATCTGCTGCGTTGTTAAAAACAATTGCAGCAAATTAGGTTGGTTATTATATAGATAATTTCGCTGGTGTCAACTCATTTTTTAATAAAAATTCAAATTATTTTCGAATCAATTCCTAAAAAACAGTGAGCGCCAATTTTTGCGTTATTACTCTACTAACAACGAAATAAATGGCGGTGAAGGAGGGATTCGAACCCTCGATACGCTTACACGTATGGTTCCTTAGCAGGGAACTGGTTTCAGCCACTCACCCACTTCACCGAACGATTTAAGACACTTATTAGAATATTTATAATAAACACTCTGTTAAATACAGTATCAATGCTAATGATACGTCTTATGCCGTGGGCGAGTATTATAACAAAGCCGAAACGAATTGCAAGCCTTGTCTATAGATTTAACGCAGCTTTTGGCATAATTATCGATTTAAATGACTTTCTCATCTATTATGTATAAAAATCACCGCTTTTAGCCGTAAAAATTAAGCTTATTTTAATGCTTCATTCTCAATCGCCAAGGAGGCAATGTCTATGGCTTTTTTGGCAGTGGATGGCTATAGTATTTGTTATTCATTTTAGAACAAATAAAAGGATGTGTTATGCGACCCGTGGTATTGTGTTTTTCCGGATTGGATCCCTCAGGCGGTGCTGGACTGCAAGCCGATATCGAAGCCATCGGCCAAGCAGGCGCTCATGCTGCCGTCGCTTGTACGGCGATTACCATCCAAAACTCGCAGCAAGTATTTGGCTTTGCAGCCTGTGCAGCAAACTTGGTAAAGGATCAGGCAACCACCGTGCTCGATGATTTGCCTGTGAGCGTGATTAAGTCAGGGATGCTTGGCACCACGGACAACATCGCCATGCTGACGCAGTTGTTTGCCGAGCAGGTTATTGCTGCTGGGACGCCTTTTGTCCTCGACCCCGTATTGGTTGCCAATAGCGGTGGCAGCTTGGGTGATGAGCAGACGTTGGTTGCAGCGTTTAGAGAGCTGCTTGCCTATGCAACCTTAATCACGCCAAACACTCATGAGCTGCGTGCGCTAAGCGGTGAGCAAGACTTGCATATCGGCGCGCAGAAATTATGCGCCCAAGGCTGTCATGCGGTATTGGTAAAGACCTCACACGATTTTGAGAGCGGCGATATCGAGCAGTATTTGTATATCAAAGGGGAAATGGTGCATAAAAGTACGTTGCCGCGCTTAGCAGGCGAATTTCATGGTTCTGGCTGCTCGCTCGCCAGCTTTATTGCTGGACGCTTGGCGATGGGCGACGCACTTATTGATGCGGTAAAAGCAGCGGATAGCTGGATTACCCAAACACTGCGCGCCGCTGATGCGCCGCACCCTGACGATACTAACGCCCAGTTAATACCGAATCGCTTTATCGACTTCTCAAAATAGTCTATGAACAAACAATAAAAAAGGCGCTCTGTAATATATAGAGCGCCTTTTTGTAATGAGAATTGTCTTAAACGCTTTAGCCCAACATTGGTATAAAGTTTGATGCCAAACCACCAATAAAGATTTCAAGTAAATAAAAGGCAAAAAAGGCAATCATTGGCGATAAGTCAATCATCCCTAAGTTTGGCGTGATACGGCGAAATGGCGCTAAGATCGGCTCCGCTAGCATAATAATAATGCCAATAATCGGATGCTGAGACTGGGTAAACACCACAATCCAGCTTACAATAATAGAGCCAATAACCAGATAGCGGCACATGCGTAAAAAGTCTAATATCAAGCTAATCGTACCCGTAAAAAATAGTGGTACAGGAGCAATGCCTTTATGCGTCAACGCTGCCTTGCCAGAGATATCAATCAGGCGAATTAATAACATCAGCACAATGGCCGCGACACTGATACGACCGTGCCCGACGGTTGGGAAAATACGCCCGAACACATCGACGATATGGGTGGCTTTATAAGCAGGGGCAATCATAGGATTGCTGGCATCCATCCCCGCAAACTGCAGCATAAAACGGATAAACACCAACATCATAGCGAAAGTGGTGACCAAATCAAAAATTTGCAATAACATGTTGTTCATGAAGTGCTACTCAATGTGACATTATTAACAGGTTTTAGGATGACGAATGTCATTATCAGGCGTTTTTTATTAGTTTGAATTTTTATCATTATAGATAGGGCATCTCATACTGCATGCCATACCCTATTTATAAATAATGATGAACACGTAGCGGCCAATTATTTACTCATCTCTTCACTCAGCGCTTGACTACGATCGGCGCAGGCTTGCATGGCCTCAACGATTTGACGACCGATGTCATTGGCTTGCATCGACTCAATAGCCGCTTGGGTGGTACCGTTTGGCGAAGTAACTTTACGACGCAGCTCGCTCGGCGCATCCTCACTTTCCAACGCCATCTTTGCCGCCCCCAGCATGGTTTGCATTGCTAGCGCCGATGCTTGCTCTTTATCCAATCCTAGCGCCACTCCTCCATCGACCATCGCTTCGATAAAGTAAAACATATAAGCCGGCGCTGAGCCTGATACGGCCGTTACTGCGTGCATATGCTCTTCATTATCGACCCACATCACCAAACCTGATGCTTCCATTACCGCCGTTGCTAGCTGCTTTTGTTCCGCAGAAATAGCGTCGGTGCCGTATAGTCCGGTCGCGCCCATTTGAATCATCGCTGGTGTATTTGGCATGGCACGGACGATATTGCCATAGCCGCCGAGCATATTTGCTAAAAGCTCAGTCGATAGCCCTGCTGCCACTGAAATCACCAGCTGCTTATCTAAAGCATCAGCAAAACCGCTGACCACTGCTTTCATGACTTGCGGCTTGACCGCCAATACCACGATGTCAGCATCGATAACCGCAGCTTTTGCGTCAGCCGTTGGATCAACCGTATTCAACCCTTTAGCAGCCAATTGCTCGCGCGCGTCGCTGCTAGGGTCAGCAACGGTAATCAGGCTTGGTTTGATGCCGCAGCCAACAAGACCACTAATCAACGCCTGTGCCATATTGCCGCCGCCGATAAAGCTGATTTTCTTATTATCTAATACTGACATACGTGTCTCCTATTCAAAAAAATGCAAAGGCACTCAAACTAACATAATGATAGGTAAAATGACACTCAGTTTACCATACTGCTACTGGCACCGTTTAATAAATTCAAATGCTTAGTCAAGCGTTTGCCGTTTAAATAACTCTTAAAACGGACACCGCATATCATCGTTTAGAAGGTTGTATAAATACTTAAATGGCCTTTGATAAGTTCGGCAAGTGGTTTTACATCGCCATGAATACTCGACTGTTCAGCTTCCAATAACCAACTTGTAAAAGGAGATAATAATAAAATAGGCAATTCTACCTGGCGCTCACTTTCTAAAAGCTCGCTTTCACTATTTCCTTTATTCATAAAAACCACGCTAATTACCAGCAAATTCTCACGCATCCATGACGGAATGCCCAAGGTTTGATAGAGCTTTTTACCCGACTGCGGTCGCATTGCCAGTGCGGTTTGCACACGCTGATTGCGCTCTAACGGCGTAAAGGTAATCTTAACCTTATTTTTATCGCTACCTACTTTATAGCTTTCTAATAGTTTCATTACTTCGTTTGGCATAATTTGTAATTGCCAAATAAATTTATTATCACTGCGTAAGGTAATTGAAATAGGCTTACTGTCAGCAGCAGTATGACTGGATAAAGTCTGTGCCTGCTTAGTAAGTGGCAATGCTAGCCATTTAAGCCAGTCACTGCTGAGACGGTAAAGCTGCTGACGATACCGGCGAATGGTATAAGACGCTTTGCGGCCCTGCCAAAACAGCGCCGTTTGATGGTCATTATCATCACGTTGGCTTAGGTTTAGTGCATCATCTACGAGCTGTTTAGCAGGCGGTAACGGCTCATCTTGTCCGAGCCAATGGTGCAATAATTGCCGCTGACGATATAGAGGTAACTGTTGTAATTTATCTATATTTAGCACGCGCTGGGCAGGCGGTAATTGTAAGGCTGCAACCTCGGTCTGCTGTAAATCCTCATCTGCTTGGGCATGAATTATCAATTGCGCATCGCTTAATAACTGCGCACTACGGGCGATATTATCAATAACGTTTGGATTATAGGTTGCCAATATCGGCATAATATCTTGCCGTAAGCTACTGCGTACATTATCGCCCGCATCGTTGGTTGGGTCATCGATATAAGGCAGCTTTAAACGCTGAGCATAGGTACTGATATTATCGCGTTTGACCGTCAGCCACGGTCGCCATAACGCTATACGGTGTTTGCCCTGTGTTTGGATACGCCAAGGCTGCATACCTGATAGGCCGCTCACGCCAGCGCCTTGAATCAGGCGCATCAGCACGGTTTCTGCTTGGTCGTCGGCATGATGTGCTAACAATAAAACATCGTCTTGATTAAGCTGCGCGCGCATCACATCATAGCGAGCTTGCCGTGCCGCTTGCTCATCCTGACCATTTACTTGCGCCTGTAAAATCTGACAAGATATATTTTGCACCTTTGCCCAGTCAGCCACATGCTGCGCCCAAGCGCCACTGTCTGTTTGTAGGTTGTGGTTAACATGCAGTAATTGCGGTAAAAACGGCAGTTTACCTTGCTGATAGAGCTGTACGCACAATGCAGCGAGTGCCAACGAATCACGCCCACCACTACAGGCCAACCAGACGCGCCGGCCGTGTAGTGGTTCTCTATATTCAGCCAGACTGCTTAATAACGCCTCTGCCAACCCAGTATCGACGGGCAATTCTGCAATGGGCTCAATAGGATAGGGAAGGATTGCGCTACTAATCATAAGCATGCTTATTTATTGGGTGGCTATATTTATGTATAAATCAATAAATGTATAAAAAAATCGACATAAAAAAAACGCGCCATAAAACGACACGTTTTTATTTTAGCATTAAGTATAAATATATGGTGTTAAAAGCGAAGTTTAAACAAGCGAGCTATATAAAAGGCTAGCAAGGCAACATCACATCTGAGTTAAAAGATTTTAGCTTCTCATAACGCAGCTCACAGCGCGCATTAACATCCATACCTTGAAGCTCATCCAATTGCTCTAGGATTAAGGCTTTTAGCGCCGTCATTACAGGCTGCGGCTGGACATGGGCGCCCTCGCCTTCGTCAATGACCGCATCAATTAGACCCATTTGATGGAGGTTAATGGCATTTAATTTTAATGCTTCACTGGCGTCTTGGGCTTTTTCGGCAGTTTTCCACAAAATAGATGCGCAGCCTTCAGGAGAGATAACCGAATAAATACTGTTTTGTAGCATATTTACTTTGTCACCAACACCAATCGCCAGTGCGCCGCCTGAGCCGCCTTCACCGATAATGGTCACAATAACGGGGACCTTTAAACTTGAAAATACCGCAATACTTTCGGCGATAGCCTGCGCCTGACCGCGCTCTTCTGCACCGACCCCAGGATAAGCACCTTGGGTATCGACAAAGGTCATAACTGGAATATTAAAGCGCTCTGCCATTTTGACCAAACGAATCACTTTACGGTAGCCTTCAGGGTTTGCCATGCCAAAATTATGGGCGATACGCTCGCGCGTACTGCGTCCACGGTGCTGACCAATCACCATCACAGGCATACCATCAAGGCGCGCAAGTCCGCCAAGAATGGCCTTGTCGTCTGCATAAGCACGGTCGCCATGCAACTCATCAAATTCGGTAAACAGCTGATTAACATAGTCCATAAATAATGGACGTTTGGCATGCCGTGCGAGCTGAACGCTATCCCAGACGGTATTCATAGGCGCTTCCCTTTCATAATTTTATATAAAGTGGTGATGTTTAATAATGGACGTTTTATCAACTATTGGATAATGAAAGTACAGTTGTAAACTCAATAGAAGCTATAGTAGCACATCTTAAATGGCATGGCATTACCGACCACACAGCTTTTGTTACGTCAAACTGTAGCGCCATTATTACAATAGTAACGACTCGGCGTTTACACCTCCACCACGCTTAGCTTCACGCCCCATTTGGCGAACTGCTCGGTCTCAGTATGCAAATCTGACACTAAAAAAGCATAGTGCTCGCTACTTTCACCAAGCGTAATTTGCCAGCGGTTATTATCGATCACTTTTAGCGCCAGTTTTGGTAATTCGTGCTCGCTTCGGCTGTGGTGCGCCAGTACGGCCAAACGCAGCAGCAAGCACAGATAAACGAGCGCATCGCCACCGATAGTACAAGTCTGCTCTAACATATCGGCTTTAAGCTTACGTCGATGATTGAGCATCAACTGCGCCATACGCTTTTGATCAACCTGCGAGAACCCCGGAATATCTGAGTATTCGACCAAATAAGCACTGTGCTTATGGTAACCACTGTGCGCAATCGCCAAGCCTATTTCGTGTAAGGATGCTGCCCGGCGGAGTAAATCGCCATCTTCACTGCTGAGCCCCAGCTTTTCTTGAACTTGCTCAAATAAGCTGCGGCTGGTCTTGACCACTTGTTTGGCTTGTTTTTTATCGCCAGAGTAGCGTTTGATTAATGCTAAGACACTGCGGTCACGCACATCCTCGCTCGCAAAGCGTCCAAGCATGTCATACATGACGCCTTCGCGCAGCGCGCCATCTGAGTAAACCATGGTCTCAATGCCCAACACTTTCATGACCGCTCGCAGTACCGCAACGCCCGCTGGGAAGACGGCTTTACGGTGTTCTTTTACGCCTTCTAAATCAATATCGTCCACATTGCCAATTTTAAGCAATAATTTTTCTAACTTTTTGACGCCTTTGTAGGTAATGCGCTCTTGCTCATCCGCCCAGCCTTTTGAAACCAAAACATTTCGCACCGCTTTAATCGTCCCGCTTGAGCCTACAACACTACTCCAGCCAGTTTTTTGGTAACGCCCGTTAATCGCCAGCACTTCTTTGCGTGCCGCTGAGATGGCATTATTAAAGGCTTCTTTGGTAATCAGTCCATCGGCAAAATACTTTTGCGTAAAGGCAACGCAGCCCATCTGTAAACTTTCGGTCAATAACGGGTCAAACTCTTTTCCAATGATAAACTCTGTCGAGCCGCCACCGATGTCGATGACCAGTCGCTTATCACTACTGGCATTGGTGTGCGACACGCCCAAGTAAATCAAGCGCGCTTCTTCTCGTCCTGCGATGATTTCAATCGGTTTTGGTAAAATTTTATTGGCACGATTGATAAAATCATTGGCGTTTTTGGCTTGGCGTAAGGCGTTGGTTGCAACCACGCGGATACGCTCAGGCGGCACCGAATCTAAGCGTGCAGCAAAGCGGCTTAAACACTCTAGACCGCGCTTTTCAGCCGCCGCCCCCAAGATATTATTCTCATCGAGTCCTGCAGCAAGCTGCACCTTTTCAGACATAGACACCACTTTTCGCACTTCGCCATGGTCGAGACGAGCGATGGCTAGGTGAAAACTGTTGGAACCAATATCAATGGCTGCCATCATTTCATCTTCGGCGAGCGGTGGGTTTTTTAGGTAGTCTTTGGGCATAAGCGAGGTCATTACCGTATTGGATAAAAAGATTTAAAAGTACAAAGGCTTTTAAAATAAAGAACAGAGTGAGTTAAAAAATAAGGATCTGAATAAGTGCAAATATTAACTACAAAAGAATTATAGCAAATTTTGCCATTAAAGCATTTATGCCAAACGCTGGCAAGTAAGCGGCTACCATCGCTAAACATAGCTCTCAAAAGCAGCTACATATTTGAAAAATCTCAATTAAATACTGGCTAAACAGTGATTAAACAAGAACCTTAAAGTCAGCGTCTAATGCTTGTGTTAATAGAATGGGTTTGCTACATTAAAAATACGATAGGATGTCATAGATAGATAATATATTTTAACATTTCAGCGCAGAA
>NZ_DHYG01000020.1 GCF_002414005.1 Psychrobacter sp. UBA5136 | reverse complement strand
TTAGGTAGTGGGTAGTTCATTTCTTTTACTTTCTACAACTATTTGAGGTACTGCCATGACCAACTCTTTATCTGCCTTAACCGCACTCTCCCCAATTGATGGCCGTTATGCATCAAAAGCCGATAGCTTACGTCCTTATTTATCTGAATTTGGTTTGATTAAAGCCCGCGTTACCGTCGAGATTCGCTGGTTACAGTCACTGGCGGATAATACCGCGATTGGTGAGTTGGCAGCGTTTGATGCCGATACCAATGCCTTTTTAAATAGCATCGTTGATAACTTTAACGAAGCGGATGCGCAAGCGATTAAAGATATCGAAGCGACGACCAACCACGATGTAAAAGCGGTTGAATATTTTATTAAAGATAAGTTCCGCGGCAACCAGCAATTAGAAGATAGCTTAGAATTTATTCACTTCGCCTGCACCAGTGAAGATATCAATAACTTGTCGTATGCGTTGATGTTAAAGGACAGCCGCGAGGTTGTGCTGGCTAAAATGCAGCAAGTGACCGACAGCATCGTTGATTTGGCGATTGCTCATGCGGACCAGCCCATGTTGTCACGCACGCATGGCCAAACGGCAAGTCCAACAACGCTTGGTAAAGAGATGGCAAACGTTGCCTATCGCCTAGCCCGCCAAATCAAGCAAATCGGTCAAGTAGAGCTACTGGGTAAAATCAACGGCGCCGTTGGTAACTATAATGCCCATTTCTCTGCCTACCCTGATGTTGATTGGCAAGCGCACGCTGAGCAATTTATTGACCAGCGTTTGGCGCTAACCTTTAATCCATACACCACACAAATTGAGCCGCATGATTATATCGCTGAGCTGTTTGATGCGGTTAAACGCTTTAATACTATTTTAATCGATTTTAACCGTGATATTTGGCAATATATTAGCTTAGGCTATTTTAAGCAGCGCCTAAAAGAAGGTGAAGTGGGTTCTTCTACCATGCCGCATAAAGTCAACCCGATTGATTTTGAAAATTCTGAAGGTAACCTAGGCGTGGCGAACGCGATGCTTGCGCATTTGGGTGAAAAGCTACCAATTTCTCGTATGCAGCGCGATTTGTCCGACTCTACGGTTCTGCGTAATATTGGTGTTGGCCTGGCGCAAAGCATGATTGCTTATGATGCGTGCCTAAAAGGTGTTGGTAAGCTTGAATTAAATGCGCAGCGCCTAAATGACGATTTGGATCAAGCGCAAGAAGTATTGGCTGAGCCGATTCAGACGGTTATGCGCCGCTACCGCGTTGAAAATCCATACGAGAAGCTCAAAGCCCTGACCCGCGGAAATGCCATGACGCGTGAAGCCATGCTAACTTTCGTTGAAAGTGATGAGCTGGCAGCGGTTTCAGATAGCGATAAAGAACGCCTTCGTCAGCTGACCCCTGCAACTTATACTGGCAACGCCGCTGAGCAAGCGCGCACGATTAAAGAGTGGATTGCTAAGCTTTAATGCTAGCGGCCGTATTTTAAGATAGATATAAATGAGTAGGACTACCTATTCATTTATATTGAAAACATCGACCTTACCTACTATTACTTGTCCTAAAAGGCAGTTAGTTGATGGGTAAGATTTTATTTTTTATCCTTTTTATCATTGTCATCACTGTCACCTGGGATGATAGCTTTGCCAACAGCGACCGTACCTTTGACCACGCCTTTGGTGGTTTTATAAGCGATTTTGGCGGGTACCGTCACGATTTTGTGCACGCAGGCTTGTAATAAAAACACGCTTGCAATAATGACGATAAAATGTAATTTTTTCATAAATGTCCTACGATTGATGGGATGCGCTGACGATGTCTCTTATTTAAACAATGCTCATCAGTTAGGTGATAATCATAAACCATTAAAACCCGCCTATAAAGCCATCCTTACTATTAATCTTCTCCCCATTTACCGACACGGATTTATCAATGACCTATATACCTCTTTGTCTGCCCGATTCTATGACTGCTGAGCAGTTCTTAAGCGTGTATTGGCAACAAAAACCGCTTCTTATTAAACAAGGCTTACCGCAGCTGATTGGTATGTTTGAGCCAGACGATATGCTCGGCCTAGCGTTAGAAGAAGACGCTTCAGCGCGCCTGCTCACTCAAGCCGCTACCAAGCAAGACGGCCTGCCGCAGTGGCAACTTAAAAAAAGCCCATTAACTGAAAGCGATTTTGCTAACTTACCTGCGCAGTGGACGGTACTCGTGCAAAATCTTGAGCAATGGTCGCCTGAGCTTGGGCAATTGTGGCAAGCGTTTGATTTTATTCCGCAGTGGCAACGCGACGATATTATGGTGTCTTATGCGCCAAAAGGCGGCTCCGTCGGCAAACATTATGACGATTATGATGTGTTTTTAGCACAAGGCTACGGCCATCGGCGTTGGCTGCTCGGCAAATTTTGTGATAAAAATACTGAGTTTGTCGCCGATGAGCCGATTCGATTATTTGACGATATGGGCGAGATTATCTTTGATGAGATATTAGAAGCAGGTGACGTGCTTTATGTACCGCCAAAATTGTCGCATTTTGGCGTCGCGCAAGATGATTGCCTGACGTTTTCATTTGGCTGCCGTCGTCCAAACTTGATGCAAATTATTGATAGTATGGCGGATATTGCCACCAACGACAGCGATTTGTTTATTCCCATGCTATTGCCCCAAGCGCTGCAAGCATCGGGTGAATTAAAAGCGAGCAGTATTGAGGCGATGAAACACCAGCTCTTACAAATGCTACAATCTGAGCGCGGTGATGAGATTATTCGTCAAGCGGTGTCTGAAGTGGTTAGTAAACGTCAATACGATGCGCTGGTGCCAGAAGAAAGCTTGGATACGGATGAATTAGTGCAGGCTTTAGCGGATGGCGCAACGCTACAAGCCGATTATAACCATCGTTTAATTTATAACCATACCAATAACGGTGTCGCTTTATATGCTAATGGTCAACGCCTTGACGGTCTTGATGAACAGGCAATTGCGATACTGGTCCGCCTAGCGAATGGTGAGCAACTGCAAGGTCAGGATGTCGCTGGCATTGACCCAGACGATTTAAGCGAGTGGCTTGAAAATGGTTGGGTGTGGTTAGATTATCCTGAATAACATACTCACTATAAGCGTTAACTAACTATGGATAAAATTTATAGTTAGTTAACGCTTCACATTTGAAAAACTTTCCATCAAAACAAACTGGCTCTCTGTTAGGGCATCTTAAACAGCGCTCGCTTTTTGATAGCGACTCACGCCAGCGATGATTGTCTCTTCAATCACTCTATCATCGCCCAGCATCATTAGCACAAACAATTGCTCATCGAGTGATTTCGTCTGGGTCATACGGCGCGCAAGTAACTCTGTCGCACCCATGTCTATCACCACAAAATCCGCTTCTTTATTAGGCATAAAATTACCGATTTTATCGTCTAATAATAGCGACTGGGCATTGCCTAACGTAATCTGATACAAACCTTGATGCGCGGATAATGGCTTGCTCTGTAATTGTTGCACCTTATAAGCTTCCGATAACGTGGTCAACATCGACAAACTGGTTCCTGCGCCCACGTCAGTGGCGATACTCACACCGGTATAGCTCAAGGTTTTGGACAAATCAAACAAACCACTTCCCAAAAACAAATTGGACGTTGGACAATGGGCGATTTGGGTGCCCGTATCACGCAGTACTTCATACTCTGGCGTTTCAAGGTAAATACCGTGTGCCAACGTCGTTCGCCGTCCCAATAGACCCAAGTCATGATAAACGTCGAGATAGCCTTTATGATTGGGATAAAGCTCGCGTACAAAAGCAATCTCAGCAAGGTTCTCGGCCAAATGCGTTTGTAAATACACAGTATCGTAGCTGCGATATAGCTCACCCGCCATTTGCAGCTGCTTTGGGGTCGATGTGATGGCAAATCTTGGCGTAATCGCGACATGTTGACGCCCGCGCTCATGCCATTTATCAATGATGTTTTGCGTGTCACGAATACCCTGCTCAGTCGGCACACACAGATGCTCAGGCGCGTTTTGATCCATCAAGACATTACCCGTAATCATGCGCGTATTGAGGCAAGTACTTTCTTCAAAGAACGCTTCAACCGACTCAGGATGACTGGTTGAAAACACCAAAGCACTGGTCGTGCCATTGGCAAGCAGCTGGTTTAAAAAAAACTTAGAGGTGTCGTGCGCAACCTTTGGATCACCAAAATTGGCTTCGGTGACAAAGGTATAATTGTTCAGCCAATCAAGCAATTGCTCACCAAACGCGGCAATCATATCTATCTGCGGATAGTGTACGTGGGTATCGATAAAGCCTGGCATAATCAGCCTGTCTTGATAATCGTGAATCTGTACGCGCGCTTTGCCCTCTTGAGCACTGCTACTGGCATACTGCGCCATTATGACTTTTTTACTACCATAATCTAGCACGCGACCGCTTACGTCATCGACCACGAGCGCGCCTTCGGCAATATACTCAGGATAAACATTGACGCCTGCAATGACGGGCAGCAATACGGCGTTTTTATCTACCACCGTCATTTTTGCATCACGGGTATTTGAATCATTAGCGTTGGTACTTTTTTCTCTTTCGACCAGATTCTCTTCGGTCAGGTAATGCAGCAGGCGTGCTTGATAAATATGTATGGTCATAAAGGAATCTCACCTAAATAAAGTAGAAGGCAATAAAAGTTCTATCAGTGAATGTGGGTTAGCATTAATATGATTTATGATTTATGATTTGTGATAAAGCTGCAAAATTTGACCAGCGATAGACACAGCGACCGCCATTGGCTCTTTACCGCCAATCTCAAGACCAATCGGCATCGTTAACTTATTAATGACTTTCTCACTGTAACCACGCTGCAGCAACCGATCTTTAAAGCGCTTGGCTTTGGTTGCCGAGCTGATACAACCAATATAAGGCTTTGCAATTTTTTCATTTAATTCAGTCTTTGAATCAGCTGCTAACAAGCAATCTAACGTAGCGCGCACCAATTCAAAATCAAGGCTATGATCATGGGTCATGACCAAGATAAAATACTGCGTACCTTTAGCGGTTGATAGCCTACGAGCGCTATTCGTCACAAATGGGCGAATAAAATCAACAGGGTCTTCATCAACATGCGGGCGAATATGCGCTGGCAATTGATAAGTCACTTGTCCGTCTGCCGTGTTAGAGTCACGACTCAAGTATCGCTCAAACATCTCAGCGCGGCTGTCTACCCAGTCCACTTGGCAAGGCAGCTCAGCAAGGATAGTCATTAATGCGGCGGCTACGTGCCCGCCACCAAATACCAACAGCGACATGGGCGGCGTTACATTAAAACATTCAAACATCACGGTGACGCTACCACCGCAGCACTGGGCTAGCGTAGCACCCAGTGGATAATGCTTGGTGTAGACGGCATCGCGGCGTACGGCGTGTGCCTTTTCAGACCTGCCTGCTTTTAGTGGCTTAAAGCCTCTTGACTCGTTTGGATCCAGCTCTCCATTTAGCAGTTGCCGCGCCGTTATCGTCACGTCATGTTCCAAACTACCGCCGCCCAACGTATCGCAGCAGCCATCCAGCGTGACAATCATTTTAGATTGTAGCGCTCGGGGTGCTGAGCCATTTACGGCAACGACCGTCGCCAACACATGGGCAACACCCTGCTGCTGGTACTTTGCAAGACCATCATACCAACGCGTCGGCGTTTTTGGCGATAATGACTTATTCACTGTGCGCAGGCCCTCGAGCCGTTGACACATTAGGATTGTCTATCGCCTCAGGCTGCTCATCAAACAATTGCCCTTCAGACTCTGGCGGCGCGACATCTTTACCATGCGGTACTTGCTGCGGCAGTACGCGATCATCATCGATACCGCAGTCGTCATCAGCTGGCGTTAAGCTTTCAATGGTTTCGCTATCTGGTTTAGAAGCAATTTCCCACGCTTGATTTTGCATGCGCATCACGGCTTTTAGTACCGCCTCTGGCGTCGCAGGCATGGTTAGCTCTGGGTTTTTCTTATAATCGCCCAAGCTTGCGATGGCATTATTAATTGCACACCAAACGCTTGCCGCTAGCATAAATGGTGGCTCACCAACGGCTTTAGAATTATAAATGGTCTGCTCTTCATTTTTACGGTCGAACAGTTTGACGCTCCATTGTTTAGGCAAATCATGGGCGGTTGGAATCTTATAATTAGCCGGACTGTTAGAAGCCAGCTTGCCTTTTTTATCCCAAATAAGCTCTTCCGACGTCAGCCAGCCCATGCCTTGTACAAAGGCGCCTTCAATCTGACCGATATCGACAGCAGGGTTAATCGATTGTCCGACATCGTGCAAGATATCGCAGCGCAGCACCTTGTACTCTCCTGTTAAGGTGTCAATCTCAACCTCAGCACAGGCGGCGCCCAAAGCAAAGTAAAAGAAGGGTCGGCCCCACGCTTTTGAGCGGTCATAAAATATCTTGGGCGTTTTATAATAACCAGTCGAAGACAAGCTGATACGGTGCTGATAAGCCAGCAAAACAAACTCTGCAAAGGTAAGCACTTCTTTAGTACCGATATGAACGTGATTGCGCTCAAATTTGATGTCTTCGGCATTTACTTGAAAGTGCTCGGCGGCAAATTCGAGCAAGCGATTTTTAATGGTAATACAGGCATTTTGCGCCGCTTTACCATTCATATCTGTACCCGATGAAGCAGCGGTCGGTGAGGTATTTGGCACTTTATCGGTACGGGTAGCCGTTGCTTTGACGGTATCTAAATCAACATCGAATTCATTGGCGACGATTTGGGCAATTTTAATATATAGCCCTTGTCCCATCTCGGTGCCGCCATGATTGACCTGAATCGTCCCATCGGTATAGATAAGCACTAAGGCGCCCGCTTGATTGAGCGTTTGCACGGTAAATGAAATACCGAATTTGACAGGCGTTAGAGCCAAACCCCAGCGCTTATCGTTACCTTCTGCGGCGGCTTTTTTATTGGCTTCGATGATTTGTTGACGACGCGTAGCGTAATCATTGTCATCTGCTAGCGTCTGCATAAGAGTCGCCAAATCAAAATGCTCAATCGGCTGACCATAGTGCGTACTTTGGCCATTTTGATAGAGATTCGCCAAACGCACTTGCAACGGATCTTTTCCTAAGGTATAGGCGATATGATCCATCATATATTCAGCGGTTAGCAAACCTTGTGGCCCGCCAAAACCGCGATAAGCGGTGTTAGATACCGTATGGGTCTTACAGCGGTGCCCTGCTACCTGCACGGCCGGATAATAGTAGGCATTATCACAGTGAAACATCGCACGATCGACGATGGCATCGGACAAATCGGGCGAATAACCGCATAGTCCTGACAGCTGCATATCGACGCCAAGTACTTTTCCGTCCTCATCGACGCCGACTTCGTAACGGTTGGAAAACTCGTGACGTTTGCCCGTCACCACCATGTCATCTTGCCGATCTAAGCGCATACTGACTGGCACATTATGGCGTTTGGCCACAATACCGCACAGACACGCCCAAGCCGCTGCCTGCGTCTCCTTACCACCAAAACCACCGCCCATGCGGCGCACAATGGTAGTCACCGCATGAAACGGCAGATCCACCACTTCGGCAACCAGCTGCTGCACTTCACTTGGATGCTGCGATGAGGTATAAACTTCAAGTCCGCCATCGTCGCACGGTACAACGTATGACACTTGCCCCTCAAGATAAAAGTGCTCTTGGCCAAGCATATGAATATGCCCTGCAATGCGTGTCGCTGCGGTATCGAGGGCGGCTACGGTATCGCCGCGCTGCATAAAATGGCTGGGACGCACAAACTGCTCTTGCTCTAACGCCTCATCGATAGTCAAAATAGCGGCTAAAGGCTCATACTCTACCACCGCATTTAGCACCGCTTTTTTGGCGGCACGGTGACTGGTCGCGACGACTGCAAACAAGGTTTGTCCCACATATTCTGTGACTTTATCTACCATTAATGGATCGCCATCGAACACGGGCCCGATATCAGTTTTGGCAGGTAAATCTTGAAAAGTAATGACATCAACTACCCCGTCCGCTGCTCTTACCGCACTCAAATCCATATTTAAGACACGTGCATGGGCATGGGCGCTTTTACCAACGGCCAAATGTAGGGTGCTTTGCGGTTTTAGCATATCATCGACGTAGGTGGCCGTTCCCATCACATGACTAATAGCACTATCATGCTTGGCTTCGGTGCCGATTTTATTTTTAGGCGGCCGTACTCGGCGCACACTATAACTGTCAAACAATGAAGAATGATGACTCATGATGGCTCTCTCTTATATTCTTTTTTAAATGGCGATAAACATTAAGCGCTCACAGGGTTGTGTATCTACTACCAATTGCTTACCGCATTTAAGCATTAAGCGCTGCACGACATGCATACGATACTCACGGCTGGCTCTAACGTCAGTCATGGGTGAGACATCCTTTGCCAGCATTTGCGCGGCCGCCGCAAAACTGGCAACTTCGGCAGATTGTCCAATAAGCGCTTGCTGACAATGTGTCGCCAATAAAGGAATCGCCGCCATACCGCCAAGTCCGAATTTTGCATTTTTAACCGTCATACCATCTGCTGACAAATCGATTCTCGCTGCCAATAGACAGGCAGAAATATCGTCTTCATATCGCTTACTAATTTTATGAATGTATAGATGCTGATGGTCTTGCATCAGCGGAATATGCAAGGCGACGATATAACTGCCAGCGCGCAGTTTGGTCTTTTTATAATCCAAAAAGAAGGCTTGTAAAGGTATGAGCTCATCAGTATAAGCCTCTTCATCAGCACCGCTATCGTCAATAGCCGCGCAGTGACGCAGATGAATATGCGCATCTAATGCTAATAAAACCGGCGGTAGATCACCAATCGGTGACGCATTAGCGATATTACCGCCGATGGTACCCATGTTGCGGATTTGCGGTGAGGCAATGCGTTCAAATAAATCGGCAAAGCTCGGAAAATATTCTTTAAGGACAGGCAGCATTTGCTTATAGCTCATACCAGCGCCCAGCACTAAAGAGGGTTTTGCTGTTTGCTTTTCAGTGGACGTATTGACATCCGTAAGTGACCAAGCTTTTAGCGCCTCAATCGCCGATAATTGCACAATCACTTCATGATCGACCAAGTGCTGGGTCACACTTAAGCCCAAATCGGTCCCGCCCGCCCAAATAGTCGCGTTTGGATGCGCTGCTAACACCTGATTGAGCTCGTCAATGGACTGCGGAATAAACAGTTTGCGTGATGCTTGAGTAAGCGCAGGCGCGATAGTATTGCTGGCATTTGTAGCGGCATGTTTACTATTTGCCATCGCATCCGTCGCAAGTTTTATCGTTAAATCTTTGGCAACTACTTGCTCAGCATCGCGCTGCTTGCCGATTTTACCCATCGCTAACCCAGCATCGATAATAGGACGATAGCCGGTGCAGCGGCACAGATTGCCTGATATTGACGCGACAATGTCATCGTAGCTAAGATCGCCAGTCGCCGACCCTGCCACTGTTTGCAAACGATGGTTTTCATAAGCACTCGCCAGCGTCATGACAAATCCAGGCGTACAAAAGCCACACTGCGAACCGTGACAATCGACCATGGCTTGCTGGGCTGGGTGCAACAAGGCGCGATCTGGATGATTGGCAGGATTATCCGCGATATAAGCGGCCGTCATGAGATGATGACCATCCATTAACGACAATAGCGTGATACAAGAATTGAGGGTATAAAAAGGGGTTTGAGTAGCTGGGTCTGCATCATGAGTGGGCAAGCGCTGCACCATGATAGTACAGGCGCCGCAGTCACCACTACCGCAGCCTTCTTTGGTATCGGTTTGCTTTTCATGGAGGCGTAGATACTCAAGAACGGTGGTGTTCGGGTTTAGGTCAGTGATTTGTTTGTACTGACCGTTTAAATAAAAACGAATCATAGCAACGCTCGGCTGTCAGAATAAAAGGAAGATAAAATTTTAGTTTTATCTGAAATCGAATAATAAAATGTTAACAATCAATATTAACGAAGGTCAGGCGTCCATCACGACACTGCCCTAAGGTAGTATTCAATTATCATGTTAATAAAATTTATACGATGACGATCATCATACCTACATCAATACTGATAGTTATAAGTGTATTGAATAAGCTGACTGCCTATCTGACTACTGACTTGCTCAGGCTTAATCGGTTTGCGGTTTGAACTTTTCAATTTACCAAGCATTTATAAATACTATCGGTAAATCGTAAAGCGGTGATAAAGGTTTGGGTATAAGCGCGGCTAACTACCCAATTGGAAAATCGGAGAATATAAGCATGGGTAACACTCCTTTTTTAGCTTAAAGTACCTCAACATTCCGTATTGAAGCTGTCGATTAGCATTTAATGAATAAATGCTGACTAAACGGTTAACTTATATTAGCACTAACTTTATTTCATTTACAACTCAAAAAAGCACATTATTTTGTCTAAAAGCCCGAATTTTTTTGGAAAATACGCTTAATAAGCTAACATGTTTAATTTTTTTAGTCTTAAAGAAATAACAGAAACAAAAAAAACGGCCAGCAACCATTCACCAAATTGATTGGAAAATAGTGACTGACCGTCACTTCTACGATGCTAGCTTTTTTATTTAGAATTAACGATATTTACCTAATCTTTTAGCGATTACTCTGTGCCAAGCTCAAGCAAGCTGGCATTACCACCAATCGCTGTGGTGTTAATCGTCCTTACCCGCTCAGTGACAAAGCGATAGAGATAATCGGGCGTTAGCATCTCTGACATCCCGTCCATATCAGTCACCGCAATGACCTGCGTTAAGATACCATCGGTTTTAGCAAGCTCTTGGCTGATAGCTTGCACTTCGCTTTGGTTACCGGCGACCGCAACTTGCGCCAATCGATCGATATATAACAGCGTAATTGTTTGCGAGTCATTGGCAACGCTTAACACGTCATCGCTGACGCCCGTGTCATGCAGTATTTTTGCCGCTTCAACACACATCTCATCCTGACTTGGACAATGGAGTATCACCTCGTTGCCAGTCAGTAAAGCCGCGACTAGCTGACCAAGTACCGCCATCGCACGGGCAGATTCGCCGCCGATAACCATGGTTTTTCCGCGCGCAGTCACATACAAATCATTGGACTCACCCGTTGCACCCGTCATACGCTGTACGCCATCGAGCATGGGTGCGGCATTTAATAAATGCGTAAATAAACGCTTGGCTTTGCTGGCATCGCCGGTGAGGAGAGCCAATTTAGGAATAGCCGCCTGTAGATAAGTTGCCCGCTCTACGGCGCTTAGTAGCCGCCAAGCTTCACAAACTTGGGCATGGTTCTTTTTAAATTCATTCGCCATCTTGCTACTCCTTATGCGATTTGGGTTTGCGTGAGTGATTCGGTGGTATTGGTTACCACAGTTTTCGGCTCAGTAATAACCGACTCGGTGCGTAGCTGCATCAAACGAGCAACGTAATGCGGACCGCCAGCTTTTGGGCCCGTTCCAGACAAACCGCAACCACCAAACGGTTGAACGTTGACGACTGCACCGATTTGATTACGGTTAATATAAGTGTTACCGACAAAGGCACGACGCTCAATATGCTCAGCGATGTTTTCAATACGGCTATGGATACCCAAGGTCAAACCAAAACCCGTGCCATTAATGGCATCAATAAGCTTATTCAAATCGCGCGCTTGATAACGTAGCACATGCAATATTGGGCCAAAATGCTCACCGCCAATCACATCGATACTTTTTACCTCAATCGCTGTTGGCAAGACAAAGGTAGAATGCTCTGCGCTGACCACCGAGCTTGCGCTCATTGGCGTCTGCGCCAAAACCGTCGCCGTTGGTTCAGCCGCCATACGTTCGATATGCGCTTCAAGGCTTTGCTTGGCATCGGCATCAATTACTGGACCGACGTCGGTTGCCGCATACAATGGATTGCCGACGACCAATTCTGCCATTGTCCCTTGTAATAGCTCGATTAAATTGTCCGCCACTTCTTCTTGCACACATAAGATACGGCACGCAGAACAGCGCTGACCTGCCGAACCAAAGGCAGATAATACGGCATCTTTAACAACTTGCTCGGGCAATGCTGTTGAATCGACAACCATGGCGTTTTGACCGCCCGTTTCAGCTATCAATACTGGCAATTCAGCACTGGTTTTGGCATCGACATTGACCTGTTGGTTAAGGCTTTGATTAATATGCTGCGCCGTTTGAGTTGAACCCGTAAAAATAACGCCTGCGATATTATCAGCAGCGGTCAACGTGCCGCCAACCTCGCCTGCCCCAACGACAAACTGTAAAGCGTCGGTGGGTACGCCAGCTTGATACATTAGCTGCACGGCAAAATGGGCAATCAAGCTGGTTTGCTCAGCAGGCTTGGCAACCACGGTATTGCCTGCAGCAAGGGCTGCCATAATTTGACCGGTATAAATTGCCAAAGGAAAATTCCACGGGCTAATACAAACAAAGGTGCCGCGTGGCCTATATACTTGGCGTGATTGCTTGCCTGCTAGGTCGGTAAACTCATAAACTTTGGCGTCGAGACGTTCTGCTTCGTCGGCATAAAAACGGCAAAAATCAACGGCTTCTTTGATTTCATCGATACCATCTTGCATGGTTTTACCGGCTTCAATCTGGCAAAGTGCCATCAATTCAGCATAATTTTCTTCATATAAATCCGCTACTTTTCGCAAAATAGCAGCGCGCTTTGCAGCAGGTACGGTTTGCCACGCGCTTTGTCCTGCGATGGCGGCATCAATGGCTTGCTGCGCTATGTCTGCATTGGCGTAGGTGACTTCCCCTGCGATAACTTCATGGTTCCAAGGCGCGCGCACGGTTTGCGACGCAAGTTTTTCAGAGTTGTCTTCGACTTTATGTGCATCAACTGCTTTGCCGTTAATGACAGAAGTTGCCGACCACGTTTTATGCAAGTGGCTATCAATCGCCGCTTTAAACGGTAGCCACTGCGACTCTACAAATATATTGGGGCCAAAGCTCGCTCGGCGGCTGCCATAGATATCTAACGGTAACGGAATATCAGGATTATGCAAGGTAGCATTGGCTAATAATTTGTCGTACGGATGCACTGTCAGCTTATCAATGGGATAAGACTTATCTAATAACTGATGCACAAACGAGCTATTGGCCCCGTTTTCAAGCAAACGGCGTACCAAATACGGTAGCAAGTCTTTGTGAGCGCCAACGGGAGCATAAATACGCACGGGGATTTTATAAGATTGCAAAATATGGTCATAAAGGGCATCACCCATGCCATGCAGACGCTGGAACTCAAATTCTTTATGCGTGCTCATGGTCATGATTGAGGCAAGCGTATGTGCATTATGGGTAGCAAACTGCGGCCAAATCAATCCACGCAGATGCTCTGACAATAAGAAGCGCGCGCACGCAAGATACGCGGTGTCCGTGCCTTCTTTCCGTGTCCACACAGGATAGCCAGACAGCCCTTTTTGCTGCGCCAGTTTGATTTCAGTGTCCCAGTATGCGCCTTTGACTAGGCGCACGGGAATACGGTCGCCTACTTCAGTTGCCAAACGCGCAAGCCAAGTTAGAACAGCAATCGCGCGCTTAGAGTAGCCTTGTACCACCAACCCTAAGCCATCCCAACCGGCGGTTAAATTATCACGGTAAAGAGACTCAAACAGTTTTAAGGAGATCTCAAGACGGTCTGCTTCCTCCGCATCGATACTGATATCGACATTGACGGCGCGAGCCGCTTCAATCAATAGTAGGCAACGCTGACGCAATAGCCCCATCACTTGCGCTTCTTGCGTCGCTTCATAGCGTGGGTGCAATGCCGATAGCTTAATAGATACCGACGGCTTTGGCATCCCTTCTTTGACCTTGATACTGGCCGTGGCTTTAATCGCATGCAGGTAATCGTTAAAGTATTTTTCCGCGTCTTTATGGGTAATCGCCGCCTCACCTAACATATCAAATGAATAGGTGTAGCCTTTATTTCGATAAGGTTGGCTGTTTTTGTTGGCGCCCTCAATGGTTTCGCCGAGCACAAACTGATGCCCCATAATGCGCATGGCTTTTTGCATCGCACTACGAATGACCGGCTCGCCCATTTTTTTGGTCATACGGTCCAAAAACCCAGCCGCGGTAGTATCGCGATCAATACTGACGACGCGGCCCGTCATCATCATGCCCCACGTCGAGGCATTGACTATAAAGCCGTTGTCATTTTTGATGTGTTTTTTCCAGTCCGCGACACTCATTTTATCGTGAATAAGCGCGTCGGCGGTGTAATTGTCTGGCACCCGAATCAAGGCTTCTGCCAAACTCATGAGCAAGATACCTTCTTGGGTATCAAGGCTGTACTCAAGTAATAATGAATCAACCATTTTTACGGCTTTGCCATCATTACGCACATGCTCGACCAATTGGCGAGTCTGCGTAGCAGCCCCTTCACGCTCAGCATCCGTTGGCTTAGCAAGCGGCAACAAGTCCGCTAGCCAGCGTTCCTCGTCCACACTATATAAAGGTGAGATACGCGAAAACAGCTCGCTCGCCGACTGAGTGAGATAAGCAGGCTTTAATATATCGAGCGGATTAAATAAAATCGGCTCTTGCGGGGTAAATTGGTCTACTGGGTTCATAACAACTCCATAACTATCGTTTAAAAACCATAATAACTGGTGCGGTAGGAGATTTGATTGCTAAAGGTATATCGGCAGTTATTATCAAACAGTATCAAAATCTCACCCCTACTATTTTTGATAGCAAATATCTTTGATAGTACATAGTGGATAAACAATAATAGATGATACTTGTAGAAATACACAAAATAGCAATAAGCAAAAGACCAAACTGCGCCATTATAAAACGAGAAAATCCAGCATAGGCTGGAAACGGTCAAGTAGGTCGTTTTAGTGTTAAACGGGCTACGTTAACAATATAAAGGCAACAACGAACAGCTAAGCGGCATTAGTGCCTTCTTCTTGTTAGTAGTGAAAGGAGGGTGATGCTCAGAGGCGAGTTACATTTTATAGAAGTTGGTTTATAAAGTCTTAGGTTCATAAAATCTTAGGTTTATAAAATCTTAAGTTCTAATAAACACCTATCTGTCATCTAATATGATACTAATTCACTGTAAGAAAAACCTCTACGGCGTTGATTGAGGTGATGCGCTTAACCTCGACATGGTAGCATGAAAAAAAATTTCTAACTAACGATTTTACCTATTTTAACCAAACAAAATACTGTTTAAAAACAAATGGTTATTAACCACTTATTAGAAATGACGCTTTAGTTATAAATTTATGTTTACTATAGCAAATGAATTGTTTTTTGAATCAATGACTTGGAATGTCTCGAAAAATTGAAGAGCTTTTAGACATCCATTGTGCTTGCCACATAAAAAACCCTTCCTATTATTTAAAATAAGAAGGGCTTAGAAAATCACTATGTCCGCTACTTCATCGTGGCTTCAGCATGGTTTCAACATGATTTTAAGCATAAGTTGCAAGATTATATAAATATAATTTTAGCAAGTAACACAGCCGTTAGTAACCAGACTGGAATGCTCACATCAGAGAATTTACCGGCGACAACTTTAATAGCAGCAAAGGTAATAAATCCAAGCGCGATACCATCAGCGATTGAGTAGGTTAATGGCGTAAACAACAACACAACGACAACGGGCGCCGCCTCTGTTAGATCTAACCAATCAACATCTTTTAGAGTACCCATCATCAGTACAGCGACATAAAAAATAGCGCCTGCTGTGGCATAGCCTGGAATCATACCAGCAAGTGGAGCAAAAAACATACTTAATAAGAATAGAACCCCGACCGTCACAGCGACTAATCCAGTACGACCTCCGGCTGCAATACCTGACACACTCTCAACAAAGCTGGTGGTCGATGAGGTACCTAGTAGCGTACCGGCAACCGTGGCACTTGAATCCGCCAATAGCGCTTTACCCATATTAGGGATTTTGCCATCTTTACCGATTAGACCTGCTTGACTGGTCGTTGCAATCAAAGTACCGGCTGTATCAAATAAATCAACGAATAAAAAGGCAAAGATAACACTTATCATCGCCACATCAAATGCGCCGGCAATATCAAGCTGCATTAGCGTTGGTGCAATCGGCGGCGGTGCCGAAATAATACCGGCAAACTGCGTATTACCAGTGATAAGACTGATAAGGGCGACCAGTAAAATACCTATCGTTACCGCGCCCGGTACTTTTTTATGCGACAAACCAACGATCACAATAAAGCCCAATGCCGCCATCGCAGGTGAAAACGTGGTCATATCGCCAAGTCCCACCAGCGTCGCGTCATTATTGACGATAACGCCTGCAGTTTGTAAGGAAATAAAGGCCAAAAATGCACCGATACCCGCAACCACGCCTTGTTTAATACTGTCCGGAATAGAATTGATAATCAATTCACGGATTTTGAATAAACTTAACAGGATAAAAATACAACCGGACAAAAACACAGCGCCGAGTGCCGTCTGCCACGCGTAGCCCATCCCTAAAACCACGCCATAAGTAAAGAAGGCGTTTAATCCCATACCAGGTGCGAGCGCGACTGGTAAGCGGGCATAAATCCCCATAATAAAACACCCAAGCGCTGCGGCAAGACAGGTGGCAACAAACACCGCGCCTTTATCCATACCAGCGTCAGCAAGGACGTTAGGGTTGACAAAAATGATGTAAGCCATCGTTAAAAACGTGGTGACACCCGCTAAAATCTCGGTTTTGATCGTGGTGTTTTCACCATTGATTCCAAAATAGCGTTCGATTGCGTTCATAAGAGTCGCTTCCAAATTGCAGTAAGTAAATTATCATTATTTAACTGTATTGATAAGTGTCGCTTCCAAATTGCGACGCTCGATGCTGCGTTTAAATCAAACATATAAAAATACACCCAAATTGCGACGATAAATGACGCTTCCAGATTGCGACTGTAAATGACGCTTATACACTAAGGTTAGAGATGATGTTTTTAGTCCTTTAGCCACACGTAATTTGGCAAATGCAAAACCATCATGAAAAATGACAGCAACAAACGATAACATTCTAGTGAAATTTACCTAAAATTTCAATGAACGGGGTTATCTTCTGAATATAAGAGTGCAAATTAGTTGACCATATGGACAATATTATAAAATAGTTGTGCTGTCATTAATTTTTTTAGAAAAATTGATCTAAGGTATTTACTGATGGGTCATTAACATATTATTAATGATATTTGCGTGGTTTAGCAGTACACTAGGGGGTTGAGTTGAAACGCCCGTTAAATTGACTATTATTCATTATCCATGAGTCTCATACATGCCTGAATCCTTAAATATTATCGACCTTATCACCCAAGCGAGTCTATTGGTACAGATTGTGATGGCATTGTTGTTATTGGCTTCACTGCTCAGTTGGGTGATTATTTTTCGTATGAGTGCGCGCCTTGGCACCGCCAAAAATTTCGACCAGCAGTTTGAAACGTGGTTTTGGTCAGGGGAAGATTTGGCCAAACTTTATCAAGGCGTACAAGGCTCGCCTGAACGTCAAGGTCTTGAGCAGATTTTTTATGTTGGCTTCTCTGAATACTTGCGTATGCATAAAAAACGCCAACCTAAAGATGACATCATCGATGGCGTCGAGCGCAAGCTTCGGGTTGGACTGGGGCGTCAGCAGCAATTATTAGAGTCAGGACTGACGACGCTGGCAAGTATTGGTTCGGTAGCCCCTTACGTTGGCTTATTCGGTACGGTTTGGGGCATTATGAATGCCTTTTTGGGACTGTCGCAAAGCGAGCAAGCGACCCTAGCGACTGTCGCGCCCGGTATTGCAGAAGCTTTGATTGCTACCGCCATGGGTTTGTTTGCCGCGATTCCTGCGGTATTGGCTTATAATCACTTTACTGCCAAAGCGAGCCGCTTATACGACTCGCGCGCCTTATTTTGCGACGAGATGACAGGCATGCTACAACGCGAAACCAGCATTGAAAACCCGCAGACTAGCAGTCAAGTCAACCCAGTTAATCAAAGCAGTCAAAATAGCCAAAGCACTCAGGTAACCGGTCTATGAAACAAAGTCCCTATCGCCGTGAAAAAAAAGCGCTAAATGCGGAGATGAACGTTGTTCCTTATATCGACGTCATGCTGGTGCTGCTGGTGATATTTATGGTCACCGCGCCGATGCTGATTACGGGCGTCGATGTTGATTTGCCAAAAGAGCAAACCAATACCATCAGCCAAAGCCAGCTACCAGTGATTGTCTCCTTGACCGATAGCGGCGAGATTTTTATCAGTTATGAGAACAATATCGACTTACCGATTAGTGAGCCGGAGCTGATTGACACCTTATCTAACCTGCAAAATCAAAACACGGATATGGGCGCTCAGCCGTTACAAGTGATGATTAATGCCGATAAAAACAATCAGTACGGCGCTATCATGACGCTGATGGCAACTTTGCAACAAGCCGGTATCCAAAAGGTCGGGCTATTAACAGGGGCGCCTCTGCCCGCGCCTGCATTGTAATTCGCCCTACTCTTAGCTTAACTTGGACTGGCTCAGCTGACTATAATAAAGTCGCTTATTTGATAAATATCGTATTTGAGTATCCCTATTATGCGTAATGCGCCGACCGTTTATGTGCCGACTGAACCTGAAGGTAATGGGCTAACCTTGCCTACGCTTTTAAGCGTGTTGGCGCATGGCCTTGTGATTGGCATACTGGTTTACACGTATCAACATATGGAAGTCGAGACCGCTGGTAGTATCGAAACTGTCATGGTTTCCCCCGAGCAATTGGCTGAAATGCAAGGTCAGATACTTGCCAATCGAGCCGCGGCGGCCAGTGCCATGCAAGCTGACAGTGCGGCAAGCGCCTCATCAACTACCATGCCAGAAAATAGCTTTGATAGTAGTGTCAGCTACGAAAATCCTAGCGAGCCAAATTCTCAGCGCGTACCTGTTTTTACCCGCTCTGATGATCCTGTGAGCTCTCACCCAATGCTGATGAGTGAAGAGCAGCACCAGCGTCTACTTGAGCAAAATCAAGAATACGAGCGCAATATGGCTGAGTGGGCAGCGCAGTTAGACGAAACTGTGCTAGAGGAGCATGATCAAGTGGCGCGAGACAGAAGACAACAGCTTATCGAGGAGCAAAAAAGGCTTGGAGATTTTCGTAATAAACAAAACAATCCGCCCAAGATCAAACGCCCAACTGCCAATGATCGAAATATAGAAATCGATACCGGTGGTTCTAGTAGCGCAGGCCAGACATTTAGCCTAGGAGATGATGGACAATCGACCCTATCTGGGAACACAGTAACCAGTAGTACCGCAAAAGGCAGCAGCCGCTCGGCATCAAGCGGCAGTCGCGGCGCCAGTAACAGCGAGATTATCAGCCTGATAAAACGTAATTATAATCCGCCAACAGCAGCGAGGGGCTCAACTCAGCGCGCCACGCTAACCATCACGGTCAATGCCAGCGGCACCGTCGTTAATGTCTCTGCGTCAGGGCCTGATAGTGCCGTCAATGAAGCCGCCAAACAGGCAGTATTAAACACAGGCAGCTTACCAATCGATGCCGATGATCCTAAATACCCCACTTTTACCATACAGTTTAAGGGCAGCAATTAAAGTTGCCCTCACACGATATTATTGCTAACTTTACCTTAAGCAACTTGCACCTGTGGCGATATTATTTTACCGTTATCATTGGTTTATCCCTATAAAAAAACCTTAACCCTTATAAAAAACTATTAACCCAATCTAGGAGTTCGACTTGGTTATGCGCATCCATAAAAAACTATGCCTCTCTTTAATTGCCAGCACTTCAAGCTTACTGTTTGCTCCTAGCGTCTTTGCGGCACCTGTCGTTTTAGAGTTGGATTATGAGATTCCTGTGCAACAAAACCAAGTGGCTTTTGTGTCCTTTGCTGGTGACTCTACTTTATCGCCGATTATCTTAAATGATTTGAGCAAAACTGAGCTGAAAGTGACCAGCCAAAATCTACCGCAGCAGCCGCACAGTAGCAGCGATTTGGCAGGTTCGCTACCCGTCTGGCAAAGTATGGGCATCCCTTATCTCGTCGTCGGTAGCACACGCAGTAATCGCGGCAAAGTCGTGACCGATTATGAAGTCATTGAGGTTAAAACGGGGCGCGTGATAGAAGGGAAGCAGAGTTTAACCGCTGATAATAACAAAGAAAGCATGCGTTACGCCGCTCACGTTATCGCGGATAAAGTATATGAACTTATCACTGGTATACCCGGTGACTTCTCGGGGCGCATTGCTTATATTGAAGAAATTGGTACTGGAAAAAACAAGGTATCGCGCTTAAAGGTGATGGATGCTGATGGCGAAAACGCTAAAACCATTACAGAGGTGGCAGGCTCTATCTTCTCGCCTACTTGGTCGCCCGACGGCAATCGCATCGCCTACTCAGTGCAGCGCGATCAATCTTATCCTGTTATCTATATTCAAAACGTGAGCGGCGGCGGAGCCACGGCTTTAACGCCCTTCCCTGGTAGCAATCTTAGCCCGTCATTTTCACCAGATGGTAGCAAAATACTGTTTTCTAGCAGCTTTGAAGGCAGTGCCGACATTTATGAGATGAGCGCTAGCGGCGGTCAGCCTAGAAGGCTGATCAATTGGCCAAGCAGTGAAGTACAGCCAAGCTATGCGCCTGATGGCAAATCCTTTGTATTTGTATCAGACAAAGCTGGACTTAATAAACCACGCATTTATCGCTATGAATTTGGCTCAGGACGTATAACTCAAGTATCCAGTAATGGATATGCGACCAGTCCGCAATTTAGTAGCGACGGCTCACAAGTTGCTTTTTTAAGTGGCCGCTCAGCTGCCATCATGAATAGTCGCGGTGCTATCACGGCCAACTTGGGCAACACTGGTATCGACGAAGCACCGAGCTTTTCACCCAATGGTAAGCGCGTGGTCTATGCTTCAAAACAAGGCGGCAAAGGTATACTGACCATCAAATCATTGAATGGCGGCGAAGCCTTTGGTAAATCTGGTCAAGGTACTATTCGCTCACCCGTTTGGTCATCTAGCCCTCAATAACCCGCTAATGTTTATGTCGTAAAATATAACTCGAAACTGGTTAAGGTTAACGTTGACAAAGAAAAAGCGCTCGATAATACTATCGGGCGCTTTTTTATTTTAACGGGAAACGGGAACGGCAAGTTACTTCTTATGGGCAAGCTACTGCTTATATGAGCCATTAACCCTTATGAGCTACTAACCCTCAAAAGTAATTGGCTAACAGTACAATTTTTGACGTTACTCGTCACTTGGATCGCCAGCCGATGGATTGGCATGTCTTAGCTGAGCCACATCTTCGGCAGTTACTGTATCTGTATAGTCATTAAGCTCACTATGCACGTACTGGGTCACCGCAGCCATTTGCTCATCGTTCATCATACCATGGAACGACGGCATACCGCGAAAGCCGTTAATCAAAATATCAATGATGTAGTACTTTGATTGCATCTTGCTGTTATGGGCGAGCGGCGGATAATAGCCCGCGCCGTAAGCACCCTCGCCTTTATGCATATGGCAAGCCGCACAAGAGTCGTGATACAGCTTTTTACCATCTGTGGTCACAAAAGCATTTGTCCCTTCAAACTTTGTTTCCCACTCAGTAAGACTAGGATCATTATCCATATTGGGAAGTAAGCTGTCATCAACGATATTGGTAGGAGGTGCTGTCAGCTCCTCACGACTCATATAGACAGCGCCCCAAGCACCGTTGTTCCGACTGGCCTGATAGTCAAGGGTTGTTTCAGTATCTTGTTGCTGTTTACTCGCCACCGTCTCTACATCATCCGACTGTTGACTACAGCCTAAAAGTGCTGCACTGCTCATCGCACTCAGTAACATCACAGTCAGCAGTTTGGATGTCATGTTTTTCATGACTTTTTTCTCCACGATTGCCTTCTTCACGATTGCATTGTCCATGATAGCCTCTGAATTTTTATAATTATTCATATTAACCCAGCATTTTTGCTTTTCTATGAAGACGCTTTGCGGCATCCATACCCGATAAAATAGCGCCTTCCTGCCATGCTGGAATGTGTGAGCAATGCTCGCCCGCTAGTACAATACGATTATCAATACTGCACAGGGTGTCGTAATACTGACGACGAGTCGATTCACTCCAAATACCATAACAACCGAGTGTCCATGGGATACGGTGCCAAACCACTGACGTGCCTGCCTTAAACTCTTTTGGATATTGTGGGTGGATATATTTACCGTAGGCAAGTGCAACGTTGATACGCTCTTGTGGCGTTAAGGAGTTAAATTTATAAGACGTTGGACCATAACCATAAGCGCCTAATAACACGCCAGTGCCCGTTTTAAACATATTTTGCGAAGGGTAAGCAATCTGCGCAATCGGCATATTGGTATAAGTTACGCCGCCGTAGATCCACTCATCTTCTTCCCAAAAACGGCGATGGAACTCCAAACCTACTTTATAAGACGTCTCATAGGGAATGGCTGCCATGGCTTGTTTCATTGGTTTTGAGACGTTAATATCCATTTGTGTCAGCACGGTTAACGGAATATTGCACACACACCAATCAGCACGAATGGTTTTGGTCGCGCCATCTGGACTGTTGCTATCGACATAATCAACAGTGACGCCGCTTTCATCTTGATGAATCTTAGTGACTTTGGCATTAAACTCAATCATGTCGCGGCATTCGCGGGTGAACGCATCACCAATTTTACCCATACCGCCCACAGGCTGAAACATCGTTGGTTGATGGACATAAATATTATGATTGTTATAAATGTCGGCCCATACACCAGAATCCAATATCTCATCCATGGGCAAAACTTTTGAAGGTTTTGCATCAGGCATCAAGCCGCCACCCGGCAGCACGCTAAAACCACGATGCCCGCTGGTTTCATGATTGGTCTGATAGCGATAGTCCTTATCAAGCGCGCCCCAACCTTTTAAGCCCTCGAGTAGTTTTTCTTTGTCTTCCTTGTTGACAGAACGATCAAGACCGCCGGCATTAACCGCTTTTGATAATAATTCTGATACGTGCCCTTTGATGTCATTTTTCACATCACCCAAACGCTGCGGTACGCCATTGAAATGATCAGTACGATGTAAATAAGCGCGGTCATTGGTTTGAATAAATGGCTGCATCTCAACGCCGAACTGCTTGCAATAGTGGAAGACAGCATAGTGATGACTTGGCAGGCGCCACGGCCCACCGTTAAAATAATTGCCCTCTTCAAAATCACAGGTGACTTCTTCGCCGCCAAGCTCGGTATATCTATCACCGCTGTTGAGCGTCCAACTGCGACCGCCGCCTCGATTTTGAAACTCAAGTACTTTGACATTGTAGCCTGCTTTACGCAGCTCATACGCCGCCGTCAGCCCACCAAGTCCCGCGCCAAGAACAATGATACTCGCGCCTGGAGGAGCACCTTTTAAGTCCATGGCTTCTTTAAAACTCGATTCTGAGGCAAATCCTAAGGTCGTCATTGCCTGATACATCGCGGTTGCGCCTGCTGTTTTACCAATCATCGAGAGGAGTTGGCGCCGCGTTGGTGATTGAAGCATGTCTTTCATAATAATATCCTTAAAGTAGACGTTCGTACATGACAGTAGCCACTTGTGCTGTTTTTATTAACAAACGCTTATTGCTATTTATAAGTGCTTGTACCTTTTAGCTTGGCTTAACTCTGCGCTTATTTGCCAAACTGCCGTGCGCTACCGTGTTGCCGTTAATCCCTGTCTGGTAATAAATGTCTAAAACGCTGTTATAAGATTAATAATTTGCTGTTCGATTGAAGCGGTTGCTGCTCTGTTTTGGTTTTCATAATTTCGATTAGAACTCTTTAAACCAAAACCATTGCAACAGCTTGCGCTTCAATTAACGGCGGCGTCTAGACCGTAAAATGGCTCGTACAATAAATATAATGATCAAAATTGCAACGATAATGCCGATAATTGCGAGTAAGCCTGCGTACTTAATCAAAAAAGGTTTTTCCACTTCTGCTGCAGCAATGCGATCGACATCAGCGGCACTCACCTCACTGTTGGCATGGCCACCAAAACTGGTACGAACGTAGTTGGTGATACCAGCAATCTGCTCGCTGCTTAGCTCTTCTGAGAAACCTGGCATGATAGGCGACGTATTGGTCGCGCTCTCTACGCCATGCAGAATCATATTGACGAGGGCGTCAGGCTTTTCGCGGCGAATGCTGCTAAGACCAACGATAGGCGCATAGCGTGCGTCAGGCTGACCGTACCCATCGACACCATGACAGCTACCACAAACCGCCAGATAGAGTGATTTTGGCGAATTGCTACCGTTACTAACCTGTGCTTTTGCTTGGGCTAAGTAATCTTTTTGCGCAAGTAAGTCATGCGTGATAGATTCGTTGACTGGCGTTGGCAAGCGTGCCACATCGACGGCATTAACCTTGTCTTCGGTTTGAATGGCAGGTATCGCTTTTAGGTAAGACGCAATCGCACTTAAGTCTTCATTTTTTAGATAGCGCGTACTGTGTGCAACCGCTTCGCCCATGGGGCCGCCAGCATAGGCGCGCTGATCAAGCTCACCAGTACGCAGATACGTGATAATATCTTGCTCGCTCCAACTACCGATACCGCTTGACTCATCAGGCGTGATATTTGGAGAATGCCAATTGCCAAGCGGCGCGCCTGATAAATACTTTTCTTTATCAAAACCCATAGTACCGTTGCGCGGCGTATGGCAAGTGCCGCAGTGCTCTAAATGGTTGACCAAATATTCACCGCGTTTTTGTTTGTCATTAAGACCATCGCGCTTTTCGGTAGACGGCAAATTGAGAAGATTCCAACCGATCATCAAGCTGCGGATGTTAAAAGGAAAGGGTAATTTGGTTTCTTGCTTAGGCGCTTCATCGACGGGCGGTACGGTTTGCAAATAAGCAAACAGCGCGCTGATATCTTCTTCTGTCATGCCACTATAAGAAGGATATGGCATAGCAGGATAGAGCATATGGTCTGGTGCGCGACCTTTTTGTAGCGCGTTTTTTAAATCTGCTTCGGTATATTTACCGATACCGTAACGTTTAGAAGGGGTGATATTGGTTGAATAGATTTCTCCCATCGGAGTTTCAACCGCTGTGCCGCCGCTGTAGTCCTCACCATGACAAGCCATACAATCAGCTGCGCGGGCAATATAGGCGCCGCGGTTGACGAGCTCACTGTTGGCTGGGCTTACATTAGGTAAGCTAGCATTGGGTAAGTTGGCATTAGGAAGGTTAGCACCTTCAGCCATCACGGCGCTGGAGGTAATACCAATGACAAGCATCGATAACATCACAGAAAGTGGCTTCATAATATCCTCATATAGCTGGCACCTAGGGTGTTGTAGTTATTATTGGGTCGCATATATTGGAACGCATGGTTAGGATAAGACATTTGACATTGAGTAAGATTATTAACAATAACTTTCAGTACTCAACTGATAATCCATTACATGATTTAGCAAATCGTCCAATAAAATGCTTAATAAAGGGGCGTGATAAAAACACTTCAGGAGAGATAGTTTCTAAAGAATGTCTGCTCACACCGCTAATGTAAAACTATTTCCCATCTATTACTTAAATAGTAACGCATTCACTGCATGTTTTTACAAAAGTTAAAAAACCTCGGATGGAATCTTAATCCCTGTTTATTCAATATATTTTTTTATATTATAATTTTATCTCGAACAACAAACCCCTTGAAAAACAAAGACTAAACGTATTTAAACTTTGGTTTTATTGATGAATAAACAATAGATAAGACGTGAGATGGTTTAAAAAGCGACTTGGCTACTTGTTGTAAGAGGCTGCGAGCGTACATAATAGATACACAGCGCCAATTTGAACAGCGCCAATTTGAACAGCACCGATTTGAGATGCGCTCTGTATTTAGCGTTATTTTTATATGGCTAACAAATACCTTTTGCCCCGCCCCTGTTTTGCTTATGATAAGCGCTAGTTTAATATCGCCAACTATAACGACATTGCTAACGTCCGCCTGAGAGGTTCTTATGAAATCCTTTGCCCTTATATTTACGTTTGCAGCAGCGATACCTCTGACAGGATGCCAATCTTTTCAGTTTGTCGACAGTCCCATTCCTGTCAAGAACCTCCCTGCCAACACTGTCCTTGTTGAGCGCGCCTCTACTGTGTCCGTACCTGCTAGTATGACTGCCACTCAAACCGTTTCAACAACAGACAAGGCTCGATAACATAAAAAAAAAGCAGATACCGAATTGATATCTGCTTTTTTATTTTATAAGTGGCTATTAAATGCTGGCTGATTTTAATCTTTTGTAGCGGCGTCTGATGGTTTAGGCTGATGTTTGATAATGGTCTTCGCCAAATGGTCGCCAAACCAAATGGCAGTATCGATGTCTCCTGCGCCCGGCGTCACTTCAGGTGGCCCATCTAGCGACTGCGTCATCAAGCCCAAAAAGCTTGAAAGACGGTTTAAATCATGCGCTTCATGCCCCGTTGGCATCAGTGGCAAGCCTATCCAATTCATGCCGTGTTGCATGGCATAAAGGCAAATCTGCTGCAGGACGGCAAGCTTATCACCACTCAAACCGCCTGAGTTGGCAAAACCTGCGGCCCACTTGCCTTCCCATTTGCGATGGTACCAACGCTTAGAAGTCTCATCCATAAAGGTCTTAAAGCCTGCCGTCACGCTGCCCATATAGACGGCGCTACCAAACACCAGTAAATCCGCCTGATCCACAAAATCCCAATCAACATCATGAACATCGACAGCTTTGACTCGGGCTGCTGGTAATTGCTGACGCGCGCCGGTCACGACTGCTTCGGCGACGCGTTTGGTATGCCCATAATTACTATGATAGATGACCGCCATCGATACGTTAGGAGGGTTATCCGTGGAAACTGAGGAAGGCGTTATAGGTGTAGTCATACGAACTCTAGTAATGGATTGGTTAAGTAGTATTAATTTTTTGGTGGTGTTCTAAAAAGTATGCTGGCGATAGAAGTCAATAAGAAATCTATGCTAAGTTCTCTGATTCTATAGGGCTTTCAAGGCTTCAAAAATTGTTCAAGTTTTAATCAGCATACTTTTTGACACACCACCAATTTTTTAAATGGTGAAAACTTTATACTAAAAATGTGTGAAGTAGTGGCTACGCATACGGGCTAACTTAAATATAAGGCGCCAACTTAAATATAAGACGGTAGACACGATTATATAAGAAGTAAACAAAGTAGATAATGAATATGAAGCAAACTTATATAAATACAACCTTAAATAGACAAGCGTATTTAGTAAAACTTAATTTATCAAGTATATAGGTAGCTATTCTTAATAAACTTTTTGTCTGCTCATATTGTCCTTGATTGACCGAAATAGTCACTGATACGTAAAATAAATATCAATAAGAACAACGATGTATAGAAAAAAAGATAACTGTTCCGTAGGTTACCCGCCCTATAGCGCATTTCAACCGATGCTCTTATTCCCTATTGGAATATATTAATTCCCCCTCTTCTTGTAGTCATCCTACAAAACGGGTTTATCATATAGTCCTTATTCAATCTTACTTAGATAAATACTTTAGATATTCCAAAAACCTATTTTGATCAAAGATATAAATAATTAACTCTGACCCATTATATCAGAGAAGGAAGTGATTCTTTTGGCTACTACAACAATTAGAGTTCAACCCGTAAACGATAGCCGCGATCCTATCCCTAGAGATACGCTTGCTTTAAATGACCCACAAACGTTACTAATAGCAGGTGGCGCAATTGTTGGTTTTGTTATGTTGGTCTATCTGTCTATTACCCAAACGATCGCCCAGCCGCTACTTTTCGGTATCGGCCTATTGCTAGGCTATACCCTGTTTCATGCGCGCTTTGGTTTTACCTCTGCATTTAGACGTCTGATGTCGGTTGGTAACGGACAAGCGATGCGCGCTCACATGCTAATGTTAGCAGTGGCGGTCACTTTGTTTGCGCCTATTTTAGCTTATGGTACGACGATTTTTGGCGGACCGGCCGCAGGTTACGTCTCACCCGTTGGGGTTAGCTTATTGGTCGGGTCGTTTGTATTCGGTATAGGCATGCAGCTTGGCGGCGGCTGTGCTTCTGGCACGCTTTACGCAGTGGGCGGCGGACGTTCGGTGATGTTTATCACCTTTATTTTCTTTATCATTGGCGCGACCATTGGCGCTTATCATTTGCCGTTTTGGACAGAAGAGATGCCCGCCTTTGCGCCTTTTTCTTTAGCAACCTCGACTGGTCTCGGTTATAGCGGCGCTTGGATGGTGTCTTTGCTATTGTTTGCCCTGATTGCCTGGGTCACGCTCATTGTTGAGAAAAAAACCAACGCACCTAAAATGGCGCCTATTCCCACGGAAAAAGGTTGGAAACGTATTTTTCGTGGTTCTTGGCCATTATTCGCTGCAGCGATTGTCTTAGCGCTACTCAATGCGTTGACATTGCTCACGCGTGGCCAGCCATGGGGTATCACTTCTGCCTTCACGTTATGGGGCTCTAAAATCGCCAGCACTTTTGGCGTTGGTGTTGCTAGCTGGGGTTATTGGCAAGGAGCAAATGCGGCCGCGTTAAATGCTTCTATTTTTGCTGATTCGACCACGGTAATGAACATTGGCATTATCATCGGTGCTTTTATTGCCTCTGCAGCGGGCGGTCTATTCAAATTCACCCAGATTACTATCGGCAATTTTGCCGCTTCGGTGATTGGCGGATTAATGATGGGCTATGGCGCACGTTTAGCATTCGGCTGTAACATCGGCGCTTATTTTGGCGGTATTGCTTCATTTAGTGCGCATGGTTATATATGGGGTGTTATGGCAATGGCGGGGACTTTTTTAGCCTTGTATTTGCGACCTTTATTTGGATTGTCTGTACCAAAATCGAATGACTCTGTATGTTAACACCCGTCCCTACTTTTAGCCCAAGCGCTTGCAACCTAAATAAAGCTAGGGTTTTAGAATAAATGGTCAATAAATAAGAAAATAGCAGGCTAGAGATAAGTCTGCTATTTTTATTGCTCCATCAATATGATGAATTTTGCTTATATCAAGAAATAGCAAGGCTGCGCGTAATAATCAATGCCATACGTCCTGTTGCGGGCTGCCCAAGGTGCGTTTGACGCCGATAAGAATAATAATGCATGTCAGCGTAGCTACAAGGGATCTCGGACTGATTGCTGACCATAATACCTGCTACATTTAATTGGTCAGCCGCAAGCTTGGGTAAATTCAGCTTAATTTTATCCGCCTCAGACGCTAAGACGTAACGCTCAGTAAAGCTCTCAATATGCTGTACCGATAACGTTTGATTGTCAACGCAACCTGCTAGCAGCTTGTCTCGCACTTGGCCGCCAACTTCATAGTTGTCTTGACTGATACACGCACCAATCCACGCCGTCATTTTCTCATCAGTGCTAAAACGTTTGGCTGTCGCTTGAATGACGCCGCACGCCAGCCCTTGCCAGCCTGCATGGATGGCGGCTATCTGCCCCGTTGCTGGCTGATATAAGACGATTGGCACACAGTCGGCGGTCATAATCGCCAGTCCAACTTGCGCTTGCTGGCTGACCATGGCATCAGCGTCTAGCGGACGCATAGGGAGCGCCGCCGCATCGACATCATAAATCTGCTGACCATGCACCTGATTGACCCAGTGCAAACTACCAATCGGCAAGCGCTGCTTTGCTGCTAATTGCTCATTAATCGCCGTTAATACACGCATGCGATTGTTTAAGACTGTTTTGGCGTTATCATTGACGTGTAAGCCTAAATTGAGCGCGCCATAATTTGCTTGATGGTTTGTATTAAAGACGCTCGCAGCCTCACTATCGCCACTGATAAAAGCTGCCGTTTGGAAAACCGCCACGTCATCAAGCTGAGCAAGCAAGGTAATAGGAAGCTGGTTTTTTAGGGTAGTCATGGCTGATTTACCATTTTTTTTATTTGCATCATTATGGTTAGGAATTATCGCTTATCGTTACGTTTTAAATAAATATGTTTTAAATAAATAACGCTAAACGGGTATCGTCTATTAAGCGTTATTCTTCGTCGTAGCCATCACTTAACACTGCTATTAATTGCTGCATATCTTCAGGGATTGGCGCCGTCACTTCGATGTCCTCGCCAGTCGTTGGGTGTACAAATCCTAATTCATAAGCGTGCAATGCTTGACGCGGAAAACTGTTGATTGCTTGGCGCTGCGCTTCTGTCAAGCCAGCTCGCAGTTGACGACGGCCACCATAAACACGGTCACCGACTATCGGATAAGTAATATGGCTCAGATGTACGCGAATCTGGTGGGTACGCCCCGTCTCAAGACCAACATCTAGTAGGCAATAGTTATCGTTTAGTGGGGTCACATTTAATAAATGTGTAATGGCTTCGCGCCCTGCCGTCATCACGGTCATTTTGGTGCGCTGATTGCGATGACGTCCAATCGGCGCGTCGATACGGCGATGACGCAGCAAACTTGCCGCATCCCCTGCGACCACGCACTGATAATGACGATAAACGGATTTGTCTTTTAACTGCTCCATCAAGGCCATTTGTGCAGGCTTGGTTTTACCGATGAGCAGCAGCCCCGAGGTGTCTTTATCAATACGGTGCACCAGTCCGGCACGCGGCAGATGGTGCTGCTGCGGATAATGGTACAAGAGCGCATTGACCAAGGTGCCCGTCTGATTACCAGCGCCCGGATGGACAACCATGCCGACTGGTTTATTAATCACCAAAACGTCTTCATCTTCATAGACCACTTCGATCGCGATATTTTCTGGTTGATCTTCGCTATGCTGCTGCAGTGTCGTCGATAAATGCAGAATATCACCCGCCTTGACGCGGATTTTTGGTTTTTGTACCGTACCGTTATAAAGTAAGCTGCCATCAGTAATCCAACCTTGCAGTTGGGCACGCGAAAAATCGGTAAACACCTTCGATGCCAATTTATCAATACGTAAACCAGCTTCGTCTTCTATTACCGTATGAGTGATATCAATATTAACGGGAACCGCTTGCCCCGCGATTGATGCTGCATTATCGCTGTGCTCATCTTCGTATTCATCTTCATCATCAATAATATCGTCATCCGCCAATTCATCTAGCTCATCATCAGACACATCGCGCCCTTGCTCATCAAGCGCACCTTGATTGTCATCAGGCGTTTCATCTTTATTTAACGCCTGATTGTCATTTAACACATCGTCGCTTAATACATTGTTTTTTAATAATTCGTTTGGCATCGGCAGCTCTTCTGTTGACAAATCGGTATCTAACGGTTGATTCTTAGGAAAATTGGTCGTCATAGCATCATTATTCATAGCGGATTTATAGAGGGCAAAGTCGCTCACAGCTTATAAGCTGACTTCATAAGAAAACTGGATAAGAAAGCTGGCTGGCGCTTTGACCTGCAAAAATAAGCAAGGCCAAAAAAAGCGGCCATCATAAAGCGGCAGTCATATCGTCATAGTGTAACACGCCAAGCGACCAAGCCCTACAGAAGCTGCGCGTTATCTGCGATTTTCTCGTTACCTTTTTATCATTACCTTGTTCTGAGGAATTATGAAAAACTATGCAGAATTATAAAGATTAAGCCGCCACACGATGGACATTATTTGATAGATTAACTCTCTAAAATATGACATGGCTGTAATTTACTGTATATTTAACCCTGTCAGCCAGATTCGATATCGCTCGGGACGGTGGCTCATGCTAAACTACGAGCAAAACAACAATACGTAAAGCATCAGCCGCGCAACTACAAAATAGATAACGAAAAAATAGACGAAGCAAGCGTTATTCTATAAAGTAAGCCATGTTTTGCTGTATGCTATGGCACTGAATTTTTAAAATACCTCTATTTTATTAACCTTTGCAAAACTGCATCATTACCCTTTTATTATTTAGCATAATAGCGTCGCTGCTATTACGCGTCTTGTGTCGGAGAAGAAGTATGCAAGCTGTTGGCAATACGTTTATCAAACTGTCCTCAATCACCCTCCTTGCCTTAAGTGTCAACTTGGTGGGTTGTCAAACGTTTAAAAACCTAACCGGCGGTAAAGACGTGGATGCGGTTGAAACTGCTGAGAAGTCAGAGCAAGGTTATTATAACGATGCGATTGCCCAGATTGACAAAGGTCGCTACACCCAAGCTATCGAAGATTTGACCAATTTGCGCACCTTCTACCCGACCGGACAATATGCCGAACAAGCCTTACTGGATATGATGTACGCTCAGTATGAAAGTGGCAAATATGAAATGGCTGCTGCCAGCGCTGAGCAATTTATCAACCTCTACCCGTCCAATCCGCAGGTCAGCTACGCTTATTACGTGCGCGGCGTGGCCAATATGCAAGGCTCATCTGAAGGCCTAAAACTGTTTAAACTCAATCAAGCTGAGCGTGATACCGCCTATTTACGTATTGCTTTTGCCAACTTCCAAGAGCTTATTAATAAGTATCCTAACAGCCCTTACGCGCCAGATGCTGCTCAGCGCATGACATTTATTTATAATCAATTTGCCGAAAGCGAGATGAGCGCTGCTAACTGGTATATCGAGCGCGAAGCGTATGTTGCCGCTGCCAACCGTGCCAAGTGGGTCTTCCAATATTATCCATTAAGCGAATCGGTGCCTGAAGCTATCGCCGTACTTGCTTATAGTCATGAAAAATTGGGTCTAAACGACTTGGCAAATGAGTATAAAACCCTGCTGCAAATTAACTATCCAAACATGCTGACCAATGATGGACGCGTTAAGCTAAACACCAAACGCGAAAGCACATGGCTTAATAAAGTGACATTTGGTAAATTGGGTCGCTCTGGCGTCACAGACAGCTCAGTGTCTGCAGGCAATTATAGCGGCGCCACCAAAACTCAGGTCATCCGCAATGCCAATCAATTAAGATTGCCAAGCGATAACGCAGCAGCGGCCAATGCAGCGCAAGGTACCTCACCAAGACGTTCGAGCGGTATCAATGTCGGCTTAGGTTTGCCTGAAGCATCAACCGAGCGCGTCACGAGCCAATCGAGTACCAGCTCTACGGCGCGGGAAGCTGAAGTAGATCCGCAAAACATCAACCCAACCCGCCGTACTACCTTACCGAATCAAGGCGTTTCTATCACCCCGCCAAATGCGGACGTCGATGGCGCCGATATGGATGATGAATGATTGCTTGATAAATCACTACTTAAGATGACTTTAGGGTTAAACGTCTTTTAAACGTATTCTTAAGTAGCCAAATTTACATATCCAATTGCATATATAAATATAAGGTCAGCGATACGGTTGGCCTTATTTTTTCTGTTCTTGTTCCTTTTGTTTTGTACCTTCTGACAGTTTCTCTTGCTATTTCAAGCTGATTGTTCAGCCCAAGATTGTTTAACTCAATATATTGACCTATGGTAAACTGTTTTTTGCATGAGCATTCCAAATCATATTCTTGATCAATTAAATAGCCAAGCTGACTTAATCAGTATCATTGGGCGTCATACCACGCTTAAACGGGCTGGTAGTGAGTTTAAGGGCTGCTGTCCGTTTCATGGTGAAAAGTCGCCATCTTTTTATGTCAATCCGCAAAAAAACATCTATCACTGCTTTGGCTGTAGCGTTGGTGGCAATGCCATCAGTTTTTTGCGTGATTATGAGAACCTAACCTTTATCGAAGCGGTTAATGAGCTGGCAAAACAAACGGGCATCGATGTGCCAAAAGAAGAGCCGCAAAACGTTAGCTATCAGCGCGCTAAAGCCAAACCAAAAGCTAAGCCACAAACCAAACCAAAAGCCGCTATTAAGCCAGCAGCAACACGCCAGCAATCGGCTAATAATCAGTCAGAAATCGATAAGCAGCCATCAATAAACGCGCCAGCTTATAACGACTATCATAGTTATGACGATTATCCGCCGTTAGATGCTTACGATTCTGCCCCTTATGCAACCGATGGCTATGATACTCATTATCAAAGTAATAGCACCTATCAAGGCGATGTCAACTATCAAGATGTTAATAGCTATCCGCCTACATGGTTGCCAGAGGATGATAACACCACTACTGCCATCTACGATAATAGCGCCTCTGATAAAGATGGCAATCTGTATGAGCTATTGGAGCAAATCCAACAGTTTTATCAACACAATCTGACGATTCATCCGCATGCTAAGCATTATTTTTTATCGCGTGGCATCACAGAAGACACCTTTGCGACTTTTGGCTTAGGCTACGCGCCCTTTGGCTGGCAGCATCTCGAGCATCAATTCCCGCAAGACATCGAAGGCCTTAAAGCGCTAGGTTTGGTTCGCCAATCAGAATCAGGGCGTGATTACGACCTACTTCGTGACCGGGTCATTTTTCCCATTCGCGATAATCAAGGCCGTACCATTGGTTTTGGTGGCCGGGCGCTCGATGATGAAGTAAAACCCAAATATATCAACTCATCCGACTCGCCCGTATTTCATAAACAGCATGTACTATATGGTTATTACGAATCACGCCAGCAGCGCGCTGATAACTGGCTGGTGGTCGAAGGCTATATGGATGTCATTGCTCTGTATCAAGCGGGAATTTATGGCGCGGTGGCTTCGATGGGAACGGCAATTAACGAAAGCCAAATATCTCGGCTTTTAACATTAAACCCAACCCTGACTCTAAGTTTCGATGGTGACAACGCAGGACAAAAGGCGGCTTGGCGCACGCTAGAAGTTGCCCTGCCCGTGCTTGGCGATGATAAAGAGCTGCGGTTTTTAACTTTACCGAATAATCATGACCCTGATACCTTTATTAAAACTCAGGGCAGTGATGCCATGCGTGAGCAAATCGCTGCCGCCATGCCGCTATCACAGTATATTTTTGCTTATTTAAGTGAGCGCTACGATTTAACCTTGGCAGAAGGCAAAGCCAAACTGATGTCGCAAGTGCGCGCCTTGACTGCCGCCTTACCTAAAGGCAGCAGTTTTCGCTATTTGTTAAATAACGATATCTATCAAAAGCTGGGCGGCAGGCGCAGTCAAAACAAAGACGCAAGAGATGCGCTGCTAGATTTTGATGGTGAAATGACCATCAGTCAGCAGTTGCAGCTGTGTTTTTTATTTCAGCCGCGCGCCTTGATTGATGACCCTATCGAGTCCATTTGGCAACAAGCAGGTATTACTAATTTACAATTGCCTGACCATATCAAACAAAAGGCCTCTGCCGATATCCTGCGTCCGCTGGCGTGGGAAGACTTACAAGATAATGCCTTGCTCGATATCGTAAACACCATTAAGCGCTGTCTTAATTATCTGCCAAAAGATGCCAATGCCGCGGCGCACTTTATTTTATCGAATGTCAAACCAACCACCCAAGAAACGCTGAGCCGCGATTGGGGCGCTTTTTACAAAGCCCTGACTGCTCGTAATGTATTAAGTTTAGATGGCTTGGTTGAAGAGCTGGTCAGCCAACTGCTTGAGCGTCATATGAAAAAAATGATTAAAAATCCTGATTATGTCAAAGCAACGATTGTAAAAATGCAAAGTCAGAGATTAAGCGACTGGCTTCGCGAGCAGCACGCGGAACGCTCGGCACAAATGGCAACGATGAAATCTTAACTTTCTGATTGAAGATATGGCCTGAATGCTTATTTATCCTCAGCAACCCTTTAAAAGCGTCGCAGGTGCCCCCACTATTAATGATTATGCCCAGTTGCATATACAGTCCTGAATCGGGCTATTGATAAAAAGTGATAAAAACGCAACGGGTGAAAAACCAGCAGCAAAATGGATAATAAATGCGCGCGAACCTCACTAGCTCGTGCTTGATTGTAGTGGTCTGTGTTAAACTGTGTCGCTGTATATTTCTAGCCCGATTTAATAGATGACATTACGCCCATGTTATTGAGTAGCATTTTTGGTGCAAACGCAATTTTAGCGAACAACTTTTAAAGAGTTTTTTAGACTATTAACGCTAAATGCCTTTAGGTTTTGAACCGCCATTTTAAGCAAGTTTAAGTAACAGTATTTTTTTAGGTAAGCGTATTTTGACGTATTTTATGCAGGAACAATTTTTAGCGGTTTTTTAGTATTGTAATTGTCGTATTTTGAGCCTTTATTCATATCCACTCATTTTTGTTATTATTGACAACCTTTACGCCATATTTTGATGAATCGATTGATTATATCAACGCACCCTGTAAGCGATAGCGAGTCACAATATAAAAATGTCCGATACAAGCAAGCGAGTATTTATGAACGATAAGTCAGTTTCTAAGTCCACATCTCAACTGGCCACCTTAATCCAAATGGGTAAAGAGCAAGGGTATTTGACCTATGCCGAGGTGAATGACCAACTGCCCGACTCTATTACTGAAAGTGATCAGATTGAAGATATCGTGCAAATGCTAACGGACGTTGGCATTAAAATTTTTGAATCGGCGCCCGACGCCGATGACATCTTGATGAACGATGATGCAAGCGATGATGACATGGCAGCCGATGAGGCAGCAGCAGTGTTGGCTTCGGTCGAGACTGAGCCTGGTCGTACCACTGACCCTGTGCGTATGTATATGCGTGAGATGGGTACGGTTGATCTATTGACCCGTGAAGGCGAGATTGCCATTGCCAAACGTATCGAAGAAGGCATTCGTGACGTGCAGCATGCCATGGCTTACTGGCCAGGTACGGTACAGTTTGTCCTTGATGAGTATGAAAAAGTCCAAGACGGTGAGAAAAAACTGTCGGACGTGATCACAGGCTTTTTAGACCCTGAAACCGAAGAAGACAAAATCGCCGCGCAAGAAGCCAAAGATGCTGCTAAAGAAGAGCGCGAGCGCATCAAAGAAGAAAAAGAAAACCCACCTATCATCAAAACAAAAGCCAATGCCAAATTGGTGCTTGATGATGATGAAGACGAAGAAGATGAGGTCGAAGAGGAAGCTGAAGAAGAAACCAGTGGTCTTGATCCAGAAGAAGTGCGTCTGCGTTTAGAAGAAATCGAACATCTATTTATCAAAGCCAAGCAAGCCTTGCTTGATTATGGCCGTGGTAGCGTAGAAGCAGAAGCGGCTTATGCCCTGCTTGCTGAGCGCTTTATGATGCTCAAGCTGAACAATCGCTTGTCAGACCAAGTCATGGCCATCATGCATGATGTCTATGACGATGTACGTAAGCTGGAGCGTCAAATCATGCGTTTGGTGATTCGCCGTGGTCGTATGCCGCGTGACGAGTTCCGTAAGACTTTCCCAAGCAATGAAACCAACGTCGATTGGCTCATTGAACGTATTAAAGGCAAACCTGCTTTTGCCGGTACGCTAGAAAAAGTCGCTGATGACGTGATTTTATTGCAGCGCCGCATTCGTGACTACGAGCAGCAGCTCGACATGAAAATCCATGATATGAAAGACGTTGCCCGCCGTATGGCCGTCGGTGAAGCAAAAGCACGCCGTGCTAAAAAAGAGATGGTCGAAGCGAACTTACGTCTGGTGATTTCTATCGCCAAAAAATATACCAATCGTGGTCTGCAATTCTTGGATCTCATCCAAGAAGGTAATATTGGTCTGATGAAAGCGGTTGATAAATTTGAATATCGCCGCGGTTATAAGTTCTCAACCTATGCCACTTGGTGGATTCGTCAGGCGATTACCCGCTCTATCGCTGACCAAGCGCGTACCATTCGTATCCCTGTACACATGATTGAGACCATCAATAAGATAAACCGCGTTTCTCGTCAGCTGCTACAAGAAATGGGCCGCGAGCCGACGCCAGAGGAATTAGGCGAACGCTTAGAGATGGATGAAGTCAAGGTCCGCAAAGTGCTAAAGATTGCCAAAGAGCCTATCTCAATGGAGACGCCAATTGGTGATGATGAAGACTCGCACCTAGGCGACTTTATCGAAGATGGTACTATCTCAAGCCCTGTCGATGATGCGACGGCGGCTGGCCTACAAGAAGCCACTCGTGATGTACTTGGTAACCTCACTGAGCGTGAAGCACGCGTGTTAAAAATGCGCTTTGGTATCGATATGCCGACCGATCATACCTTAGAGGAAGTCGGTAAGCAGTTTGATGTGACGCGTGAGCGTATCCGTCAGATTGAAGCCAAGGCCTTGCGTAAACTGCGTCATCCTTCACGTTCTGAGCATCTGCGCTCTTTCTTAGAGAATGACTAGTTAGTTGCAACCACTCTATAATTAATCATTAAATTTCACAAAAAAGCTGAGCATGCCTCAGCTTTTTTGTGCCTGAAAGTTTATCGTCTTAAAACCCTACTTATAATACCAATCCCAACAATTAAAGTTGCGCCCAAGTACGAGTAGTTAAAGACCGAATCCTCAGAGGCTGTTTAAGCAAATTATTCCAAGCCAAGCAAGCGGCATCGACAATAGCCTCATAACTGTCATAACAACGATTAGATAGCTCATTTTGCTTAAGGTACTGCCATAC
>NZ_DHYG01000054.1:10220-108470 GCF_002414005.1 Psychrobacter sp. UBA5136 | reverse complement strand
TTATTGGGTTTGGTATTATAAACAAGCGGACGTGCTAATAGGGCAATTCTGCGCACCCCTTGATAACGGACAAGCGGGATAAGCTGTTGTTGTAAATCGACCAAAGCGGCCGTTAACCAGCGTGACCTTGATGGATGATAAGGATGGTCTGTTATCACAAGGTTGGCGATGTAACTTGGTTGACTACCATTGCTGCTGACGCCAAGCCCAGCTTGCTCACGTGCGCGTTTGTGCAGTAAACAGCTACCAACCATTAAGCTACCATCGCGGCAGGCACGATAGTAGCGTTGGTAATTATCAGGGTATAGATTTTTGCTGCGCGTAAGGATAGGGTCCAACAAAATACCAGCGTTATTCACAGGCAATATCAGCAGCTGTGCACTGCTATTTAAAATAGGGGCGTGGGTTAGTTGTAAAGTCGCCATCATCGTCCCCTTTGTAAAAATTTACGTTATTTGGCGCTGGCTTCAGCGCCTTCAGCCGCTTCTAGTTGGGCAATTTGCTGCTCAAGTAAGGCGATTTGCTCAGCCTTCATCTCTGTCAGCTGTTTATTCATTGCCAATTGCTCAGCGGCTAACTTTTCTTGTTCTGCTAAGCGCTGACGCTCATCTTCTAAACGATCTATCTCTTCTTTCGCCAAGCTATCGGTTTCTGGCAAAGGTGCGTTTAGGATAACTTCGGGATCTGGTATCTGACTGTCTGTGCTTATAGAGTCATCGGTGTTTAAAGCTGGATCATTATTATCCGCCGTATCGTTACCATTGTCTAAGGGCGTCGTATTTGATTGTGCAGCGCTGTCATTGTCTTGCTCAGTAGTCTCGGAGGTTGGTGGCACACTTTCAACAGGCGCGGTGTTGGTTTGCGGCGAATTGTTTTTCCAAACCAAGTAGCCAACTAGGAAAACAGCCAGTATGACAATTGGCCACCATTTTTGGCGCCATTTAGTAGATTTCTTTTTCGGCGAGTTAGACGTTAAAGGACGCATTTTTTTCTTATTCATACGATAATCGATTTATATCAAAAATATAAGTAAACATACTATAGCAAACTCAAAATAAAAAGCCCATCTATTGCTAGATGGGCTAGGAGTTGGAAGCACTTGAGCTGATGACTAGGTACTATATTTAGGGTTTAAACTTCACCGTACCACTGGTGCCCGTTGACATCGCATCACGGCTTAGCTGGTCCTCTAACTGATTTTTGGCACTGATAGCATCTGGGTCAGGGCGATGCTCGGTATGTCCGCACTGGGTGCATTCGATGTATTCATCAGGTTCGGGTGTGACGATATTAACTTGCCTCACCGCATCGAGCGCCTGACATTTGGGACAGCGTACACCTGCTAAAAACCGACGTTTTGGCGTTGATGATTGATAGCGCATTTAGATGACCTCGCGCGTCGTTTTAGCTTTATCAGCGTCATTTTTAGCGTGCTTAAAACCGCTGTGCCGTAGCAATGCATCGATACTGGCGCTGCGCCCGCGGAAATTTTCAAAGTTGGTCTTGGCAGGAAAACTACCACCCACTGATAAAATGGTTTCGCGGAAGGCTTTGCCTGTGATTGGGTTAAATATGCCGTCTTCTTCAAACTTACTAAAAGCATCGGCAGACAACAGCTCCGCCCATTTATATGAGTAATAACCCGCCGCATAACCGCCTGCAAAAATATGACTAAAGCCATTGGCAAAACGGTTATAATCTGGCGTCTGCATGATAGCAATATCGTCTCGAACACTATTTAGCGTCGCCAAAATACCATCATAATCAAGCGCTGGCGTGTGCGCATGAATCAACAAGTCAAAAAGCGCAAACTCGATCTGACGTAGGGTTTGCATGCCGCTTTGAAAGTTTTTTACCGCGAGTAAGGCTTCAAGTTTATCTGTCGGTAGTGGCTCGCCTGTTTCGACATGGCTACTAATTAGGGCAATGCCTTCGGCATCCCACGCCCAGTTTTCCATAAACTGGCTGGGCAGCTCGACCGCATCCCACTCAACGCCATTAACGCCAGCGACATCGCCAACGGTGACTTGGGTCAATAAATGGTGTAAGCCATGACCAAACTCGTGGAACAAGGTGAGCACTTCATCGTGGGTTAATAAGCTTGGCTTACCACCTATGGCGGGGGTAAAGTTACCGACCATAAAGCAGACAGGTAGCTGCTCGTGATCTTGCTCAGCATACGCATAACGTGACTGGAACCCACTCATCCACGCGCCGCCGCGTTTACCGCTACGGGTAAATAAGTCGAAGTAAAAACCCCCGAGCAATGTATCATCGGCGTCAAACAACTGATAAAAACGCACGTCGTCATGCCAGCGTGACACAGATTCGCTTTGCTCTTGTACTTTGATACCGTATAAACGCTCTACAATCGTAAATAATCCGCTGATGACCTTTGGCAAAGGAAAATAAGGTCTGATCTCTTCTTGCGATAAGCTAAACTCGCTTTGTTTGACTTTTTCGGCGATGTACGCGCTGTCCCATGGCTGTAACTCCTCAATGCCATAATCCTGCGCGTATTTTTGCAGCTGAGCTAAGTCTTGTTTGGCCGTCGGCGTTGCTTGCGCAGCCAAATCGCGTAAAAAGGTTTCAACTTCTGTCACGCTATCCGCCATTTTGGTCGATAATGAGACTTCTGCATAATTATCAAAGCCTAACAATTTGGCCTTTTGCTCTCTTAATTGCAGAATTTGACCCATGATATCGGCGTTATTGAGTGATTCGCCTTTGGCATTGCTATGAGTATCAAACTCAGAGGCGCGGGTAACATAAGCGCGGTATAGCGTCTCGCGCAGATTGCGATCATCGGCATGGGTCATGACGGCAAGATAAACCGGAATATTTAAGCTTACTACATAATAAGGCGTTGGCAATGCGTCGATATCCGCTTGCGTAAGCGCGCCGCTAGCAAGCTCACGCGCTTTATATTGCTCGCCTGCATCTGCCAATAGCGCCAAACCACTTTCAGTTAAACCTGCCAATTGTTCCTGCGCTAGCGGTAGCGCGTACGCTTGGGTGGCGTCCAATATGTGGTCTGAAAACGTCGCTGATAAAGTAGATAGCTCACTTTGAATGGCGGCAAATTTTTCTTGCTCAGCTTTTGGTAGCGCGACGCCTGATAACTCAAAGCTGCGTAGCGCAAGCTCAACGGCGCGCGCCCGTGCTGGCTCTAGGGCAGCAAAAAACTCTGTGTCATTGACGATGGCCTGATAACGGCTAAATAACGGCTGGTGCTGACCAACGCGCGTGCCATAAGCGGAAAGTTTGGGCAGCAGTTCATGATGGACGTGACGGATGTCATCGTTACTCATCACGCTATTTAGGTGCGACAAAATTCCCCAACTACGATCCAAGGCCAGATTCATATGGTCAAAGCGCATCACATCTGCTAACGCTTGCTTAGCGCTGATGTTGCTATCTGCTGGCATGGCATCTAAAAAGGCATTGGCCGCATCGATAGCGCTGATGACTTGATCTTGTAAGGTGTCAGGTGTGGCATTAGTAAAATCAACAAGGTGTAATTCTGAAGGTGTAGAGGTCATAAAGGTATCCGATATTCTGGTAGGGATGAATGATTATTGGCCAGATAAAGTGTTATGGATGTTATTTAAAAGGAGAGTTATCTAAAAGATGGGTATGACGCGGTTGAAATACAAGCCAGCGGTTAGATGACGTTATAAAGTATAGGGAAACTTAAATAAAAAAAGTACAGGCTTTAGGACGTGCTACTTAAAATTGGCTAAGCTTCACTTACAAAGCGCCATCATTTGCTTGCAAATTAACCCTACAGGGAGCGCGGGCAAGTTGTTAGCATCTTAGGAATAGCAGGACTAAATATAATAAATATAAGATAAATAACTATTAACTACTAATTATTAAAAATCTAACCACTAACTATTAAAAAATCCTTTTAGTCTTAAGGTATAAACCAACGATAATAAAATAAGGAGCAGTATTTATGAAAGCCACTCTTAAAAGTTTACGTGAGACCAAAGCCGACCCAGCCGTCAGTATTTTTGTCAAAACTCACCGTGAGCATCCTGAAAATCAAAAAGATCCCATTGCGCTAAAAAACCAATTAAAAGTCGTCGAAGAACGCTTAACCAATGAGTACGATAAGCGTACCGCATCCACTATTTTAGAAAATATTCAAAATAAAACCAGCGACCTTAATCACAATTATAACTTAGACACGTTAGCGATATTTGCCAGCACGGATGATGTACAAATCATTCGTATTCCCATTGATACCGCAGAGCGTGTGGTCATCTCAGACAGATTTGTGACACGTGACTTGGTCCGTGATATGGCCAGTGCGGTACACTATTATACCGTGGTGTTGACACGCGAGAATGCGCGCCTGATTGAAGCGTCTAATGATCGGGTCATCAGAGAGTTCGATAAAGACCACGATGCGCAAAATAATATGGAAGGCATCCCATTTCCTATCGAAAACAACAGCTTATACCTCACAGGCGATGGGGGTTCTGATCGCTCAGCCAATAATGAGAGTAGCTCTCTAAAAGAGTTCTTTAATCAGGTTGATAAAAGCGTGCAAGAGCTATGGGGCGAGCATAAAATGCCGCTAATTATCGTCGGCGATGCAAAAAATATCGGTTATTACCAAGAGGTTTGTGACCGTCCAGATAATATCATCGGTACCGTGACAAACGCCACCAATTTAGAGGGCAGCGCCCAGCATATCATTGATAGCGTACAAGAAGCGGTAGAAGGCTATCGCACGTCGTTACACGAAGCGGCTATGGGTGAGATTGATAAAGCGCGCGGTGCCAATATGCTACAGACCGATTTACAAGAAGTCTATCGCAGTGCTTTCCAAGGTGTCGGCGAAACCTTATACGTACGCCGCGGCTATATGCAACCTGCTAAGATAGATGAGCAGGCGCAGACGTTAACGATGGCCGATGATGCCACAGCAGAAGGCGTCACTGATGATGCGGTTGGCGAAATCATCGAGCATGTCATCCATAATGGCGGCAAAGTCGTATTTATGCCAGAAGAGATGATGGGTGAAGATCAGCCAATTGCTCTCGTTACTCGCTATTAATCGATTGCTGATTGCTGATATTTGTTAATGAATTAGCCATCGTTACGGCATAGGTATAATATGGGGCATTGGTTCGAGATGAATCAATGCTCTTTTTTATACTGATATTTTTATATTGAAATAGGTTTTAATAAAGCGCTCCCCAACTTTACTCTCACAATACTGAGTTGATGACTGATACATTTATGACTAATACCACCTCTTTTGTCTTAACCAGCTACAACATTCATAAAGGCATGTCGCCGATGAATCGCCAAGTCAAGATACAAGGCATCGCCCAAGCGCTTGATATCATTGGCTCAGACATCCTTTGCTTGCAAGAAGTACAAGGTCAAAATCTCAAGCGTAATTTGCAATACAACGAATATCCTGACCAATCGCAGCATGAATGGTTTGGTGAATATCTGCAACTGCAAAACAGCTATGGCAAAAACTCAGAATATGAAAACGGTCATCATGGCAATGCGGTACTCAGCCGCTTTCCTCTAGACCCAAAACACAACGTCAATATCACGGTCAATAAGCTTGAGCAGCGCGGTGTCTTGCACTGTGAAGTGCAGCCGCTAGGGTGGGAAATGCCTGTGGTGGTGTTATGCGCTCATTTAAATCTCTTTGAGCGCGACCGTATCAAACAATACGAAGCCATCTCCAATTATGTGCGCAATGAGATTGCTGCCGATCAGCCGCTGATTTTAGCAGGTGATTTCAACGACTGGAAAAAAATGTCTTGTGACAGGCTCGCGTCAAGCTTGGGTATGACCGAAGCCTTTAGACATTGCCATGGCAAATTGCTACCGACCTTTCCAGCAAAGCTACCCGTATTAAGCTTAGATCGTATTTATGTGCGCAACTTAAGGGTAAAGGATGCTTGGGTGCACACGGGTAAGCCTTGGTCAACGCTGTCAGATCATCTGCCGTTAAGTGCAGAATTGACACTGCCATAAAATGATTTGTTCATAATTAAAAAGTCTGTAAATTAACTAAAAAAAGGTATGCGAATAATACAAGGAGAATAAAGTATGTCTGATAGACAACTACCAACGACGCAGCACGCCGTATTAATCCGTGAGTTTGGCGAGCCTGACGTGATGAAGTATCAAGACGGCGTGGCTATTCCTGACTTAACGGATAATCAGGTATTAATTAAAGTCGCGTATGCGGGTATCAATCCGGTCGATTATAAAACCCGTCAAGGTAAAGGCTGGGGCGCTGATGCCATTCAAAAAAATAAATTTGCCAAGGACGAGCCAGCCATTTTAGGTTTTGATGTCGCAGGGACGGTGGTCAAAACCAATAGTAATAAATTTGCGCTCGGTGATAACGTTGCTGCCCTTAGTTTTGATGGCAGCTGCTACGCTGAATACGTGGCGGTTGACGGTGATTTACTGGCAGAAGTACCACAGGCGGTGACATTAGAGCAGGCAGGAGCACTGCCCTGTATCGGCCAAACGGCGCTACAGTTTGTAGAATTTGCCGACATTAAAAACGCTGAGCACGTGGTGATAAACGCGCCAGCGGGCGGCGTTGGTCATTTGGCCATTCAGTTTTTAATGAAAAAGGTGACGTCAGATAATATAAAAGTCACGGTTATTTGCTCGCCAGAAAAATATGCCAAACTTGACGATTTGATAGATAAAAGTAAGCTAGCAGGCTGGATTGATTATACCAAAGATGAAGATTTCCCTGATTTGCAAGCCGACGTGCTAATGGATTTGGTCGGTGACGATGCAGGCGTGCGCGCATTAAGCGTGCTCAAATCTGGTGGCCGCGTCAAAGTACTACCAACGATTTGGGTGGATAAACTAAAAGATGCCGGTAGCGATAAAGACTTAAGCGTTGATGGTTATGCGGTGCAGCCAAATGGTCAGGATATGGCAACAGTTTTACAAGACATCGCTGCTGGCAAGCTGACTTTGCAAATTCAGCAAACCTATCCATTGTCCGAAGTGGTCGCCGCGCACCGCGAGCTGGAAAAAGGCGATACCTTTGGCAAGATTGTATTAAAAGTTGCCCAGTAAAAGTAAGCCCTTAGAATAGATAAAAATGTGTTTTTCTAATGGCTCATCTTTCTAAAGGTCAGGCTAATACGACCGTCTAAAACTGTTTTTGTCTTAGTGACGGTATGCTTCCAAAACTTTTGCGTATCGCCATGCATGACGATAAGCTGACCGGACTCAAGGTAAAGCTCGACTTTATCTTGAGTTTTTTTATGCTTAAAGACAAACTTGCGCGTTGCTCCAAGTGACAAAGAAGCAATAATTGGCTGATGACCAAGTTCCTTTTCATCGTCCGCGTGATAGCCCATACCCTCATCGCCAGATGGATAGTAGTTGAGCAGGCAAGAATTAAAGTTGGTATTGATACCGATTTTTGCTAGTTGTTGTTCAATATGATGTTTCACATGAAACACAGAATCCGTCCATGCAATGGCTTGCCGCGTGTGACCAGAATATTGATAGCTGGCAGCGCTGTCGCCCATCCATACTATTTGCCGAGTGGTGACATGGGTTTTACCAAACAAGGTCACGATATCAGATTGCCAAGGTAGCGTCGTTAATAGGGCATAATATAAGGCGCTTGGGTAATCGATCACGATGCCTAAGTCATTTACCTTACCGTCGTAAGGCAATAAATTATCGGTCGGCGTAGGCGCAAAAAGGTCGGTCATTGCTTACTCTCTCATCGCGCAAATAGCTCAGCTTATTTACGGCTTTTATAATCTTCATTGATAATTTGCGCGCACAATTTGGGCGCCTCCATTGGCAAGAGATGACCGTAGTCTGACAAAGAGATAATTCGGTCAGCAGGGACAAATTTTTGCCACTGTTTACGTACTTTATCATTGATAAACAAAGTCGGTTTGCCCGTAATTAAGGTATAAGGGCAGCGCAGTTTTTTTAGCGCGGCATCAATGTGGGGCGCACCAAAATAATTGGCAAGCTCTTGCTCGGGGGCAAACATTAACTCATAACCACCATTGTTATTGACCGTCAAACTTTGCTCAGCAAATACTTTTAAGTGCTCATCACTGATGCGTTTATAAGCCCGCTGCGCGCGCAAATGCTCATAATAATCATCAATACTTGCCCACGTAGATTGCTTAGCCAAGGTGCTTTTAAAGGGTTCTCGGTTCAATAGCATCTTGCGCGGTAGCAAGTTGTAAAGTGTGGCTTGTTTTTTAGTAAAGGTCACAGGCTCGATAAGATATAACTGAGAGAATAAATCGGGACGTTTCGCTGCTGCCATGGCGGTGGCAGTAGCACCTTGCGAATGGCCGATACCAACGATAGGCGCGTCTTGGGTTTTGTCTAAAAACTCAATCAATAAATCGGCATCTTGCTCGCGCGTTAAGCGCTGACCTTGCGGTTTATCATACCAATAGCCGCGTAATGCCAGCGCAGATAAATCAAACTCGGTTGCCAGTTCAGTTAACAATGGCGTATAAGTACCAAGGGTAAAGCTGTTACCGCCATAAAAATGGGCAGGCGGACGCTTATGGTTGTTTGATTGGGCGGCTTGATTGTTTGCTTGATTTAACGTCTGCAAGTCATAATAGCGCGCTTGCTTGCCATCGATATCAATACGCTTGGTAAATGCTTCCATAAAAATGACACTTCCTTGTGGCGGTTTTTTAACCGTTATTTTTAAATTCTATTTTTACTTTGCAATTAACAATTAACTGTCTTCACCTAAGAAGCCGCCACTTTGACGCTGCCATAAGCGGGCATAGACGCCATTTAACGCCAATAGTTCATCATGACTGCCTTGCTCAATGATACGGCCTTTATCCATGACCACCAGTCTATCAAGCGCAGCAATGGTTGATAATCTATGGGCAATGGCAATCACGGTTTTGCCGGTCATGATGTCGTTTAGGCTCTCGGTAATGGCAAATTCAATCTCAGAATCAAGCGCACTGGTTGCTTCATCGAGTAGTAAAATCGGGGCGTTTTTAAGCATGACGCGTGAGATAGCAATGCGCTGACGTTGACCGCCGGATAGCTTAACACCGCGCTCACCGACTTGGGTATCAAGTCCGGTATTGCCTTTGTCATCGTATAAGTCTTTAATAAAATCCCATGCTTGCGCTTGTTTGGCTGCTGTGATGATTTCTTCATCGGTAGCGTCAGGACGACCATAAGCGATGTTTTCACGGACGGTGCGATGCAATAGTGACGTATCTTGGGTGACCATACCAATTTGCTGACGCAGCGACTCTTGGGTGACTTCATCAATCGCCTGCCCATCGATATAGATTTTACCTTTATCAACATCAAAAAAGCGCAACAGCAAATTAACCAAGGTGGATTTACCAGCGCCCGAGCGCCCAACCAATCCGATTTTTTCTCCCGGTTTGATATCTAAATAAAAATCATCCAGCAGCTTGGTGTGTGCATCCCCGTCTGCTGCATCAGTGCCGTTTACCGTAACGTCATCAAGGCGCTTGCCTGCTAAGTGAGCATTTAAGCCTGTGTCATTGTCTTCGCCCTCATAACTAAAATCAACATGGTCGAAAACGATACGACCCTCGCTGACTGTAAGTACAGAAGCGTTCGGCTTATCAACGATGGTTTGCGGGGCAGACAAGGTGCGCATACCGTCTTGTACCGTGCCGATACTTTCAAATAGGCTGGCAGTTTGCCACATAATCCAGCGCGTCAGACCGTTTAAGCGCAGCGCCATCGCCGTCGCGGCAGCAATCGCACCAACGCCAACCGCGCTTTGTTGCCATAAATAAATCCCGATACCCGCCGTACTGCTGACCAAAATCACACTGATAAGGTGGGTAGATACTTCTAAATAACTGACCCAGCGCATTTGCGCATGGACAGTCCCTAAAAACTGTCCCATGGCGTTTTTGGCATAATCAAGCTCACGGCGCGAATGGCTAAACAGTTTGACCGTCATGATATTGGCATACGCATCAGTGATGCGGCCCGTCATTAACGCGCGAGCATCGGCTTGTACAATCGCGGTTTGCTTAAGTTTGGGAATAAAGTACCACATCGCCAGCCACACTAAAACAAACCACACAATAAATGGAATCAATAACAAGCTGTCTAAATTAAATAAAATAATGCCAGAAGTAATAAAATAAACGGCGACGTACATAAACATATCGGTGACCGTCATCACGGTATCGCGAACCGCCAACGCCGTTTGCATCACTTTGGCTGAAACTCGGCCCGAGAATTCATCTTGATAAAACTGCATCGACTGCCCAAGCATGCGCTGATGAAAACGCCAGCGCATCTGCATCGGAAAGACACCTTGCAAGGTTTGAAAATGTATAAATGACGATAAGGCAATCCAGAACGGACTTAAAATCAGCACCGCCAATATCATAAGCAGCATATCGCCTTTTTCCGCCCATAGATTTTGCGGGGTATAAACGCCAAGCCAATCGACGATATTGCCAATCCAAGCAAACAGCATCGCCTCGTAGATACCGATGCCCGCAGACAAAATCATAAACAGCAGTAGCCAGCCGCGAAGTCCTTTAGTATACGCCCACATAAACTTCAGCATGCCATCGCGCGGTGAGGGCAGCGGCATAGGCGTGTCAGGAAAGGCGGGCAGACGGGTTTCAAAAAAGCGAAATAAAGCGTTCATAGGCAGTCAAAGAGCATTCATAGCAGTACGCCAAGACAAACGCCCTCAAGCGCTATCTTGAATCTTTACTTTTGTTATTAGGATTGCTTGCTATTTTAACAAAATTCATCCTCATGCCTGCATGCTAATTGTAAGCTGAAAAATGCAGCGCACAATAATTAGATTGCTGTAAAAGAAATATTTTGTTACATTCTGAGGTTTGGTGTTATTTAATACCGTCTGATCATAATGATTAAAAAATTGAGAATTTAAAATAAATACGCAAAGCTGCGGCTTCACAAGGATAAAGTTAATGATATATTTAACGATAGCGGTGCTATGTAGCGTCGCTGTTTCCGTACTTTTAAAAATACTGCGCCAAAAAAATATCGATATTCGCCAAACCATCGTGGCAGGTTATCCGGTGGCGTTTTTACTGACGTGGGTGTTATTAAAACCCGATGTCAGTAGCATCAGTGCCCTTGGTCACGCGTGGGGCATTGTTATTGCGCTTGGGGTATTGTTGCCGGCGGTATTTATCCTCCTTGGGCGGGCGATTGAATCGGTCGGTATGGTGGCAACCGACGCCGCCCAGCGTTTATCGCTTATCATTCCTATCGTTGCTGCTTTTTTATTGTTCGGCGAAGTGCTGACGGGTACGCGTGTATTTGGTCTGTTGTTAGGGTTTTTAGCCCTTGGCGCGCTGATTTATCGTCCGCAGCACGGGCTGATAAATAGCCAAGCAAAGCAGACGCCGCTATGGCTGTTTGGCGTTTGGCTGGGTTATGGCGTGATTGATATTTTATTTAAACAAGTTGCCAAGCAAGGTGCGGCTTTTCCTTTAACCTTGTTTGTGACCTTTGGGCTGGCAGGATTGCTACTGTTTGTTTACTTACTTAGCACGCGCGTACGCTGGCAGGGTAGTGCCTTTGGCGCAGGATTGCTGCTTGGCGCGCTCAATATGGGCAACATTTATGCTTATGTGCGCGCCCATCAAGTCTTGTCTGAGTCGCCAAGTATCGTCTTTACAGGTATGAACGTCGGCGTGATTGTGGTGGCAACTTTGATCGGGGTTGGCGTGTTTAAAGAGCGACTTAACCGCGTCAATATGCTCGGTTTATTATTAGCCATTGGCTGTGTGGCGGTATTGTTTTTACTTTAATCTGGCTACTTTTCAATGCGCGAAATTTTAACTTATCAGCAATAGGCACGCGCTATGTCCTATGATAAGGTAACTTATAATCAGGCTCATGTTATCGAGGGCTGATTGACTTATTATAATAACGTTTGTCCCTTATTAATCAGGATAGGATACCCATTCAATGGAATACGAAAAACAACTACAGCGTATAAAAAATGGTTCAGGATTTATCGCCGCGCTTGATCAAAGTGGTGGTAGTACGCCAAAAGCGCTAGAAAACTACGGCGTTAGCGGCGATGCTTATGATAACGATGAAGCGATGTTTGACTTGGTGCATGAGATGCGCGCCCGTATCATGACGTGCGACTGCTTTGATAGTGAGCGGGTGCTTGGGGCGATTTTATTTGAAGATACCATGGAGCGCGAAGTCAACGGCAAACCGACGGCGAATTATCTCTGGGAAGACAAAAACATCGTGCCGTTTTTAAAGGTAGATAAGGGGTTGGCTGAGCATATGAACGGCGTTCAGGCCATGCGCCCGATGCCAAATCTCAGCTTATTATTAGACAAGGCAAAAAACTATCCCATCTTTGGCACCAAAATGCGCTCAGTCATCTATGAGCCAAATGTCGATGGTATCGAGCTTGTCGTTCAGCAGCAGTTTGACGTGGCCAAACAAATCCTCTCCGAAGGTTTTATGCCCATCGTTGAGCCAGAAGTGGATATCAACAGTAGCAAAAAACATGACTGTGAAATCATCCTTAAAACCAGTATTTTGCACAACCTTGATTATTTAGACGATGATCATCAAGTGATGCTAAAACTGACCTTGCCGGAAGAAGCCGGATTTTATCAAGAACTTATCGACCATCCAAAGGTGCTAAAAGTGGTGGCGCTATCTGGTGGTTATAGTCGTCATGACGCCTGCGAAAAATTGAAGCAAAACCCAGGCATGATTGCTAGCTTCTCACGCGCCTTTACCGAAGGTTTAAGCAAGCAACAAAACGATGCAGAGTTTGCTGATACGATTAATACTTCTATTAAAGAGATTTATGAAGCGTCAAGGATTTAATTAATCTGCTGTTGAGATAAAACAGTTTGCAGTAAAAAAGCGCTACTGATGAGTAGCGCTTTTTTGTACGTTAAGGGTTAAGGTGAATCGCTTAAACTTCCTTATATAACTGACGGCCTTCACTGTTATATTTCTCAGTCATCTCTGCCATACCTTTATGAATCTCATCGAGGCTGGCTTCACCAACTTGCTCGACAAGTTTGGTATCCACCTCTCTAATTAAATGACCTGCATCGGTTAAGTCGCCCGTTTGCGGCGTGACTTTCATATTTGCAGCATCTTTATCAAGACCGGCTGCATACTCACGCACGTTTTGCGTGATTTTCATCGAGCAAAATTTCGGTCCACACATCGAGCAAAAGTGCGCGGACTTGTGCGCCTCTTTTGGCAAGGTTTCGTCATGATATTCGCGCGCGGTATCAGGGTCGAGCGCCAGATTAAACTGGTCATCCCAGCGAAACTCAAAACGCGCTTTGGACAGCGCATTATCTCGCGCCTGCGCCCCCGGATGACCTTTGGCAAGGTCGGCAGCATGAGCGGCAATTTTATAGGTGATAATACCGTCTTTAACGTCCTTTTTATTGGGCAAACCCAAGTGCTCTTTTGGCGTCACATAGCAGAGCATGGCGGTGCCAAACCAGCCAATCATCGCAGCGCCAATCGCACTAGTAATATGGTCATAACCGGGCGCGATATCGGTCGTTAATGGCCCTAAGGTATAAAAAGGCGCGTCGTTACATAGCTCAAGTTGTAAGTCCATATTCTCTTTAATGCGGTTCATCGCTACATGGCCAGGGCCTTCAATCATCACCTGTACATCGTGCTGCCAAGCGACTTGCGTCAGCTCGCCAAGCGTCCGCAGCTCGCCAAATTGTGCTTCGTCATTGGCATCTTGCAAACAGCCGGGACGCAAGCCATCGCCTAAGCTAAACGCTACGTCGTACTGCTTCATAATCTCGCAGATATCTTCAAAATGGGTGTATAAAAAGCTTTCTTTATGATGGGCAAGGCACCACTGCGCCATGATAGAGCCGCCACGCGAGACGATACCCGTTAAGCGATTGGCGGTTAACGGTACATAACGCAAAAGCACGCCCGCATGAATGGTAAAGTAATCAACGCCTTGCTCGGCTTGCTCGATAAGCGTGTCGCGGAATATTTCCCACGTGAGGTCTTCTGCAACGCCACCGACTTTTTCAAGCGCTTGATAAATCGGCACCGTCCCGATGGGGACTGGTGAGTTACGTATCAACCATTCGCGGGTTTCATGGATATGATTACCCGTCGATAAATCCATAATAGTATCTGCGCCCCAGCGCGTTGCCCACGTCATCTTTGACACTTCTTCATCAATAGAAGAGCCGAGCGCTGAGTTACCGATATTGGCGTTAATTTTCACTAAAAAATTGCGCCCGATAATCATTGGCTCAGACTCAGGGTGATTGATGTTATTTGGAATAATGGCGCGCCCAGCGGCGACCTCGCTACGCACAAATTCAGGGGTGATGATTTTTGGTGTATTGGCGCCAAAGCTCTCGCCGTCATGCTGGCGCATGTCAGTCAGCTCATGCTGTTTCTGCGTTTCACGGATGGCGATGTATTCCATCTCAGGGGTAATAATGCCGCGGCGCGCGTAGTGCATTTGCGTGACATTGCCTGATAAACCATTACCTGTCTTGGCACGGCGCGGTTTATCAATGCGCGCAAAGCGTAGATTGGCGGTACTGATATCGCGAGCGCGCGCCTGCCCATAAACGCTAGATAAGCCGCTTAATTGCTCAGTATCACCGCGCTCAGCTATCCAACCTTCGCGCAACTTGGGCAAGCCACGGGTCAAGTCAATCTCGACATTGGGATCGGTGTACACGCCTGAGGTGTCATAAACATAAAATGGAGGGTTTTGTTCCCACTCGGCCTCGCTCACGCCTTGGACGGGGGTAGGGTCAAGGGTAATCTCGCGCATCGGTACTTGGATATCGGGCCGAGAGCCTTCGATATAGACTTTTTTAGAGGCGGGGAGGATACGGTGTAAGTCGCGAGCGTCTTCTTCAAAACGCGCATCATTTGCCGAACGGTGGGCAGGCGTTTTTAGCGCGTCGGCTTTTTTATCGACAGTTTTATCGGTAGTTTTAACAACGGGAGTCGAGGTATTTGCTGTGAGGTTCATATGCTGTCCTAGCGTGTTGGTTTTTGAGTAAAAGCAACACCGCCAGTAGCTGCGGGGCAAGACTATGCATGATAAACAAATTCAATCATCAACTGCACGTATTATTAAGTTCAAATTTAATAAAAACTCAATCTAACGCAATTTTTTAGATAATTGATAGGCGCAGCTTTTTATTGATTGCCATACAGTAGCGTAAAACGCTATTGAATATAAAATATCGGCAAACATAAAAAGGCATTTCTGCGCGCCCTTTGTATATAGAACATAGGCTTAAGACTTCCCTGCGTCGGTACTAACCGCATCAGGTTCGGCGGGTGATCTCTCAGCGAATGTAGTAAAAGCTTATAAAGTAAGCTTTAATACACCGCACCCCGAGTCTGTCAGTGTTGTAAATCAGTCTCATACTAGCAAACTATAAGGGTGATGCCTAGGGCATATCCTCAATTCAAGCGATGAACATCTAAATGAGTACAGCCCTAGACATTTGACATTTAATAGTTGATAGTTAAGTATGAATTTCTAAGTTAACGAATGTTTTTTTAAAACCGACAATCGTCATGCGCATTATTTTTCTGGCGTCCAGCCCTGCGCGCGCTCGTAGTCTTCGTTGTCCAAAAACTTCTCACGTTGCTCGGTTAAAAATTTCTTGGCTTCAGGGTCCATCATGCTGAGATGATTTTCATTAATTAGCATGGTCTGCTGCTCAAGCCATTCTTTCCACGCTTTGTCGGAGACGGTTTCTTGCAGTTCTTGACCTTTTTTATTAGGAAAAGGTGGATGCGGCATTTTTGGCAATTCTTGCTTATATTTGCGGCAAAACACGGTGTTGGCTTGTGGATTAAAAGTTTCGGTCATGAGATACTCCTGATGCATTATATTAGGTAAATGATTCAATCAAATATTGGTATCTATCTATAATAACGGTCTTAGAAGATTTAGCCAAGGATATCAGGTGTAGAGAAGGTAACATCAAGTCTATGCGGTGATGGCAAACATTAGCGAGGGTAAAAAAACGCCCGCACAATGGCGGGCGTCAGTATAAAAGAACCATTTTAAAGGAACAGCTTTATTGTTGGCTTCATCTTTAAAAAACGCCTTTATGCAAAAGCTTTTAGGCGCGCACGACCATTAATCACCGCTTGTTTAACCTGATTTGGCGCAGTACCACCTAAGTGATCACGAGCGGCCAACGAGCCTTCTAGCGTTAGATAGTCAAACACATCGTCGCCAATGGCATCGCTAAACTGCTGTAGCTGGGCTAAAGATAAGTCGCTTAAATCAACGCCCTCTTTAATACCCAAAGCGACGGCGTTACCGACCACTTCATGGGCATCACGGAAAGCAACGCCGCGGCGAACCAAGTAGTCTGCCAAATCAGTTGCCGTTGCATAGCCTTTCATGGTGGCGGCGCGCATGGCTTCGATATTTGGGGTGATGTTCGGCAGCATATCAGCAAAGGCAAGTAGCGAACCTGTCAAGGTATCAACGCAATCAAATAGCGGCTCTTTGTCTTCTTGGTTGTCTTTATTGTAAGCAAGCGGCTGACTTTTCATCAGGCTAAGCAGCGTCATTAATTGCCCAAACACGCGTGCCGCTTTACCGCGTACCAGCTCAGGGACGTCAGGGTTTTTCTTTTGCGGCATAATAGATGAGCCAGTACAAAAGCGATCAGGGATTTGCACAAAGTTAAATTGCGCGGACATCCACAGGATAATCTCTTCGCTCATACGTGACATATGCATCATCAAAATAGAAGCTGCCGAGGTAAACTCAATAGCAAAATCACGGTCTGATACCGCATCGAGTGAGTTTTGGCAAATACCATCAAACCCTAGCAATTTGGCAGTGATGGTACGATCAATCGGGAAGGTCGTGCCAGCAAGGGCAGCGCTACCAAGTGGCATCTGATTGATACGGCGGCGCGCATCGACTAGGCGCTCGGTATCGCGGTAAAGCATCTCAAACCATGCCATCACGTGATGACCAAAGCTCACAGGCTGCGCCGTTTGTAAATGGGTAAAGCCTGGCATAATGGTGTCGGTATGCTGCTCAGCCAAATCTAATAAACCACTCTGCAAACGGACCAACAACGCAATGATGTTATCGGTTTCTTCACGCAACCATAACCGAATATCGGTGGCAACTTGATCGTTGCGGCTACGGCCAGTATGCAGTTTTTTACCAACTGCACCGACGATATCCGTCAAGCGTGATTCAACGTTCATGTGCACGTCTTCAAGGGCAATCGACCAGTTAAACTCGCCCGCTTCAATCTCGCGCAGCACTTGTTGTAGACCATCGATAATAATCGCAACGTCGTCAGCACTTAGGATGCCGCACTCTTTTAGCATGGTTGCGTGCGCAATCGAGCCTTGGATGTCGTGACGAGCAAAGCGCTGATCAAAACCAACAGAGGCGGTAAAGGCGGCGACAAAACTGTCCGTCGCTTCACTAAAGCGGCCACCCCACATTTGCTGGCCTTGACCATTTGCAGCGCTTTGCGGCACAGTAGTGTTGGTTATAGAGGCATCTGTGCTAGAATCAGAAACGGATGAATTTTTATTTGAGTCGGGATTACTATTATTTGAAGAGTTGGCGTTCATATCGGTACAAGACAAGTCAAGAGAATAAGAACTCAAGTATAGCAAATGATGAGGTTGCCTTACTAGCGGAGCGCTTAGAGTTTTTTATACCCAAGCTCATGGAGATCATGAAGCCTTGGCAATGGCTGCTGACAATCTTTTTTTGGACTTTGTTTATCGCTATTATTGATCGCCATACAGTACCAAATGGCTCACAATTTGTGATTAAGTTTGTTGCCAGATTTATTCAAATCACGCTTGCCATTCTTCCCTCTTTTTATTTAATTGACTATTTACGTCCGGTGTTAAAACGATTGCGCGTTGCTTCTGCCAGTATGTACGTGGTGCTGATTATTACCACCAATACGGCCATATCGGTGACGCTTATTTTGCTCATTTTGTTAAACTTTGGCTGGTTTAATCAAAGCTTTAATTTTCTTGTTGCTGCAGTTGTTTTTCATACCTTGATCACCGCCGGGTTTACTATAGCCGCTTTGCTGTTCTTTTTACGACGATATCGCGAGTTAAATGCGCTAAAACAATCTTTTGAGCAAAAATTGAGTGCCCAAAACGACGTGCTAAAAGCTCGCCTTGCACCGCATTTCTTTTTTAATACCATCAACACCCTCATGTCACTGATTGAATCGGATCCGCCTCGCGCCGCCGTTTTATTGCAGCACGTTTCAGCGTTATTCCGTGCCAGTTTTGATGGCGCGCGTGAAATCAGCTTTGAAGAAGAAATTGCCCTTTGTGAGCATTATCTAGCCATTGAGTCTAGCCGCTTGGCAGATAAATTGGTGGTAAACTGGCAGCTACCGAACGAAGATGTGATGTATGACATGGTCATCACGGCTTTAACCTTACAAAGCGTGATTGAAAAGATGCTAGTCAACGTGGTTAAGATGACCACTGACACTATTCATATCGATATCAAAGTCAAATGGTTACAGCACCGCGTTGAGATTGCTATTGGTGTGCAATTGCCTAAAAGAACCTTGATGATTAACCATGATTTGCGCCAACATATGGATTTTTATATTCAGGCAGAGCGCCTACGTGCGTATTTTGGTCCAAGTGCCGACATTCAAAGTAGTATAACCAATAAACAAATTCTTACTAATATTAGCTATCCACTCCAAGATGTCAGTTTATAATCTTGGTTTTAAAAGTCTTTGCTAATCAGTAAGGATGGCATACTTATTGCAATTTTTATCGTATTACTTATTGATGTAAAAGCATGAACGCTAAAGGTTTATTGATGGCTTGCGCACGTTAGGCAGTTGGTTTATAACTTAAGTAAGAGGCAGGATTTCTGCTTCATCATAACCTGTAAATGCTGCTATATGATTAATACTAAAATATCGTTAACACTAGAAAAATGTTATTACTGTTAAAAATTTCTAAGTATGCGCTTAAACAGGAGTTTGCATGCGAATTGTCGTTTGTGATGATGAGCCCTTAGCCCGTGAGCGGTTGGTTAGGATTGTTAAAGAGTCAGGTCATGAGGTGGTTGCCCAAGCAAAAACGGGCACAGAAGCCATTATTGCCGTAAAATCCCAGCAGCCAGACATTATATTGCTTGATATTCGTATGCCTGAGATGGACGGGGTAGAGTGTGCACAAGAGCTTGCAAAGCTGAAGCATCCACCCGCTATGATATTTGTCACCGCATATGACCATTATGCGATAGCAGCACTAAAAGCCAACGCCATCGGTTATTTATTAAAACCAGCAAATAAAGATGAGTTATTAGAAGCGCTAGAAAAAGCCACCAACCTAAATGCCGCGCAATTAAACGAGATTCGCAAGCTTGAAAACCCAACCGCTCGTCCAGTACGCGAACACATCACAGCGCGTACCCATCGCGGTGTTGAGCTGATTGAACTTGAAGACATTTACTATTTTACCGCCGATCAAAAATACGTCAAAGTACGCCATAAAGATGGCATTGTGCTTATTGATGACACCTTAAAAGAGCTTGAACAAGAGTTTAAAGGCAGATTGTTTCGCGTCCATCGCAACGCCATTATCAATATTAAATATTTAGACTTTTTAGAAACGCTAGATGCAGGACAATTTCAGCTGCATTTTAAAGGCATTGATGAGACGCTCGCTGTCAGCCGCCGCCATCTACCAGCGTTACGTGAAAAGATTCAAAGCATGTAACTTTAAAAATATCTAATTTTAAAACCATCTAATTTTAAAACTGTATAGCTCTAAAAGTATTAAACAGCGGCGCTGTAATCTGTTGAAATACTCATGCCATATCATCAAACCCTTATTTATGCTTAAATAGGGGTATTTTTTTGCATATATCATCTTTAAAAAACGTTTTTAGCATCCATGTTGAATGACACATTCGCATTATTGTCAAGATACTAAGTCCGTCGCTATTTTAGTATCGAACCTATTGAGGCCTTTTATGAGCACCATGCAGCAACCTGCTTTGACTACCTTAAATATCGCTACTCGCCAGAGCCCACTGGCGTTATGGCAAGCTGAGCATATTCGTGATCGCCTACTAGCGCTGTATCCAGAGATGACCATTAACCTGCTAAAAATTGTCACCAAAGGTGATAAGATTTTAGATACGCCGCTGGCTAAAATTGGCGGCAAAGGGTTGTTCGTTAAAGAGCTTGAGCAAGCTTTATATGACAAGCAGGCCGATATTGCAGTGCATTCTTTAAAAGACGTGCCGATGGAATTGCCAAAAGGCCTAACGCTCGGCGTTTACTGTAAACGTGCTTCGCCAACCGATGCCTTTGTATCGAATATCTATCATACTATCGATGAGTTGCCAAAAGGCGCGGTGGTCGGTACGGCAAGTCTACGTCGCCAGTGCCAAATCAAGGCCTATCGCCCCGATTTACAAATCAAAACCCTGCGCGGCAACGTTGGGACGCGCTTAGGAAAGCTTGACGCTGGCGAGTATGATGCCATTATCTTGGCAACCAGCGGTTTGCAGCGTATCGAGCTTGACGAGCGTATTCGTAGTGAGCTGGATATTGATATTTGCTTGCCAGCGGTTGGACAAGGCGCTCTAGCGATTGAATGCCGTGAAGGCGATGAAGAGGTTTTAAAACTGCTGGCACCGTTAAATGATGACAAAGCCCGTATCCGCCTTATCGCTGAGCGCGCGCTGAACCGTTATTTACAAGGCGGTTGCCAAGTGCCGATTGCCGCTTATGCAGTATTGCAAATGTCTGATGCAGCAGATGATAATAACGGCAAAAGCAGCAGCAAAAATGATAGCCAACACGGTAATAATGATGCAGGCGACGTTTTATGGCTGCGCGGCCGCGTCGGTCAAGAAGACGGTAGTGAGCTGCTTAAAGCAGAAAAACGCCTGACCTTAACCGGCAGTCAAGCTGAGCAAGAAGCGCAAGCCAATCAATTAGGCATTGAAGTCGCTGAGAAGTTATTAGATATGGGCGCGGGTGATATTTTATCAGCGATTTATCAGTCTAAATGATGCTTTAGACTGAATAACGCTTAAGCTAAGTAATGTTTAAAATAAGTAACGTTTAAATTAAATAACGCTTAAGCAGCATCATAGTTAAATATCGCCATCCCTTAATCATAGAGTCGTTTATTAATCATAGAGTCTCCTAAATGACTTTATGGTTAAGCTCACTTTTTAAGCCTTTTGTCACGGTATGCTTATGTCTTGGTCATCATCTACGCCCTCTGCTTTAAATCCGCCTGTTGATAAGCACTCATCACTGCCGCAAGTCGTCATCAATACGCGCCCAGTCGAGCGCGCCGCGCCACTGACGCAGCATTTGCAAGCGGCTGGGATGTCAGTGGTTGATATGCCAATGTTGACCTTAGAAGCGCGCCCAACGTCTGAGCAAGACATGACCTTGATGCATCAATGGATTGCCGGTGACTATCAGGCGCTTGTCATTGTCAGCCCAACAGCAGCAGCTTCAGGATTGGCAGTGTGGCAAGCGCTTGAGCGTGAGCGTCAAACTCAAAACTCTGAGAAAGCTGCTAGTGAGCAAGAAACTGCACAGTGTCAACAGCTAAAAGCACCAAGCCATTTGATTGCGGTTGGTGAAGCGACTGCGGCGGTGTTAAATGCTGCCAAACTAGATGCGGCGAATTATCAAGTATTGCAGCCTCTTATTGCCAACAACGAAGGTATGTTAGCAATGCCAGAAATTGACAGCCTGCAAGCTGGCGATAAGCTGTTGGTATGGCGCGGGCTTGGTGGGCGGCGTTTATTGGTCAATACGCTACAGGCGCGCGGTGTGCACATCGATAGTATCGCTTGGTATGAACGCAAGATGCCCAGTGATGCTAGGGTGCAGTATGAGAAATGGCAAGCTCAGTTTCTTGCACAAAAAACTGAGCCGCAAACACCGCAATCAGCCTTTGAATCCCAGCCAAAGCCCATTGTTATTGTCAGTAGTGGCACGGCTTTTGAGCATTGGCAGGTAATTGTTAAAGAAGTGGCTGAGCAGAGTGTAGAGTCAAGTTTAACGGTAGACAGACCAGCTAGCCTGCCGCTAAAGCTCACCGATTTTACGTATGTGGTATTGGGCGAGCGTTTAGCCAATATGGTCGCCGCGCGAGGTTTAAGCTATTGGCGGGTGGAGGATTTGGCGCCAGAAACGATTTTTGCGGCCATCCGTTCACCGCTAGTAAATTCAAATTAAAAAGAACGCTTAATTTTCTTAATCCATCTATTTAAGATTACCTATATCAATCACCAACGGTGCTGCCTTATGCCCATAAATTCTGAATCGTTGTCTAAGGAACCTTCTGCCACTCAGCAGCGCCGGCAAGCAAACATGTTTTTGATACGTCTGCAGTGGCTCGTGATATTACTGCTGATCGCCGCTTTACTCTGGTTTTTTATCAACCAGCAGCGTTTTGAGCGCAATGTAAATGAACGTTTACAAAGTAATGAGCAAGTCATCAGCCGCCTAAACGAGATGGACGATCGCATATTTGCAATGAGTCAGCAGACGCTGCCAGAGCCGCGCGTCGCCGCCAGTAGTCAAGCGCAAAACCAGCTCGATTTATTGCGCATTCAAATACAAGCCGCGGATAGATTGTTGGTAGACAATAATGACAGTGCCGCGATTGATTTGCTGCGCGGTCTGCATTGGCAACTGTCGCAAAGCAGTAATGAGATTGCCCCAGCGCTCACCGTCGTGATTAAGCAAAGCTTGATGAAAGATATTGAACGCCTGCAGGCAAGAAGCTCGCAGCCCAGCCCGTGGCAGCTACAAAACCTAGCCATTCAAAATATCCAAGAGTTTTTGCACAGTGATGAGCGTCCCACTAATACGCTTGGCCAAACTAATACTAGTGATAACAATGGAAACTTAACGCGCAGAGAGCTTACGACTCACGAAGTAATTATGACCTTAAATTTAGCCAGTCAAGCCAGCAATATGCGTGAAAAAGATCAGTTGGTCAGTTATTTGCGCCAAGCCCGTAAGCAGCTTCAGACTTTATCGCCATTAGAAACACAACCATCTGCTTCAAAATTAGCTACAAAAAATAAAACTGCTCAAGCAGAAAATACGTCAAATACTCATAAAAATAACATCCAAACCAAGTCCTCGCCTAATAATATTGCAGAAGTTATCGACTGGTTAGATCGCCTAATTGCCACTGCACCAAAACCAACGCCACTATTAACCACGCAAATTTTGGCTAAGTCTAAGCATTAATAGCAGCTTTTAAGATTTTATACAGATAACAATAAGAGACCTACAGTAATGAATAATTTTGAGCAAAATACAGATTTACGTCATACTCATTCAGATAACGACCGTCCTAGCGAGTTGGCGTACTATCCAATTATTTATCAGCAGCCGATCCATTGGGGCGAGATGGATGCTTTTAACCATTTAAATAACGTGGTCTACTATCGTTATGCCGAATCGGCTCGGATTGGCTACTTACAGGCGCTCGGCATGTTTGATGGCAGTATGGTGACGGTATTGGCGCAATCAAGTTGTCAATATTTGCGTCCTGTCACGTATCCTGACACCTTGTTATTAGGCGTACGCTGCCAGCGCTTGGGCAATACCAGCATTGTGATGGAATATAGCTATTACAGCTGCGCTCAAAAAACGATTGTCGCGACCGCTGATGCCGTAATCGTCCGTTTGGATAGTGAAGGAGAGGATAAATTACCCTGGGCTACTGAGGAGCGTGAGCGCTTATTGGCACTAGAAGCACAATTTGGCCATACGCCCAAGCTATAAAAGCTTTTAAATAACGGTAAATAAAAAACAAATAAAAAGGGCACGCTAAACGTTATTTAGCGTGCCTTTTCCTTTTTTATCGTGCTGTTCTTTTTAATTGCTAGGCTTTATTTTTGTTTAGGCGCATGAACGAAGTCAACGACATTTAAATCAAAGCCTGATAGCGCATAAAACTTCATTGGCGAAGACAGTAAGCGCATATCACGCACGCCTAAATGGCGTAAAATCTGCGCGCCAACCCCAATGCTGCGATAAGGCTGCTGGGCGATGGTTGACATTGACTGATTTTCGGCCGCTTTATCCAGCGCTTCTCCCAAGTCAATCGGCTGATGGTTGCCAATCCAAACCAGCACGCCGCGCTCTGAGTTATTGATTTCCTCCAACGCTGAACGTACGCTCCAGCCACTACGGCCAGTGGTGTCGTTTTTTGCGGCAAATAAGTCGCGTAATGGATGGAAACCATGGACCCGAACCGTGCTAACGCCTTTACTGACATCGCCTTTTACCAAGGCTAAATGGGTCTCGTCCGCACCAAACTCGCGGAAGCGATGCAAGGTAAAGGTGCCATATTCGGTCTCAAACGGATGTGATTCAACTTCTTCGACCGTCTGCTCATTGGCGATGCGGTAGTTAATCAAATCGGCAATCGTCCCGATTTTGAGGCCATGCTCTTTAGCAAATATCTCCAAATCATCGCGGCGCGCCATCGTACCATCAGCATTGATGATTTCAACGATAACCGCTGCTGGCTCTAAACCCGCTAGACGCGCCAAGTCACAGCCCGCTTCGGTATGACCAGCGCGGTGCAGGACGCCACCGTTTTGCGCCATAATAGGGAAAATATGCCCAGGCTGGACGATATCTTCTGGTTTTGCTGAAGACGAAACGGCGGCTTGAATGGTGCGAGCACGGTCGGCGGCAGAAATACCCGTGGTCACGCCTTCCGCCGCTTCAATAGAAACGGTAAAGTTGGTGCTAAATTTTGCTTCATTGCGGTCTGACATTAGCGGCAGAGCCAGTTGCTGACAGCGTGCTTGTGATAAGGTTAAACAAACCAAACCGCGAGCGTGGGTAATCATAAAGTTAATATCATCAGGGCGCACATGGGTTGCGGCCATAATAATATCGCCTTCGTTTTCGCGGTCCTCGTCATCCATTAAGATGACCATTTTGCCAGCACGAATGTCTTCGATAATCTCAGGAATCGTATTTAAACTCATAGGAAGTCTCAATATTTTATTATTTGTAGATAGGTTTGCTTAGGACCTGTCCTCATTTCAACCGATGGATAGCTAAATGGGCTAAAAATGAGGACACGCCCTAAGAATATAGATTATTATCTGCCTATTGTAGCAATAGTTTGCCCCATGCACTGTTGCGGTAAAGCAAAGCATGCCGTGATAAGAACCATATACATAAAAGCAGTGTGTTATAAAAAAGAGCCACTCAATTGGCTTGTATATTCGGCTTATATATATGGTTATGAGGTCATTTTAACGCTTTTCATCCTACTGTGCTGCCTCATCTTGCCAATATGTCAATGAATCGCTAAAAAATAGGCATAAGTATTATCAATGATGCAGATGGAACTATCGTTATTCATTACTGGCCGCTTGGTTTTTTAGCCAGTCCATAAACTGCTTGCTGTGTTGCTCACGTTGATTGTCAGCAAATTCATAAAAACGGGTACCAACTAAATTATCCGGCAGATAACTTTGCGGATAATAATGATTGGGATAGTTGTGCGGGTATACATAACCTTCGCCGTAGCCTTGATTGCGCATCAATTTGGTCACGCCATTACGCAAGTGTAGCGGTACAGGCGAGGCGTCTTTTTCTGCTAGCACCATCGCCGCATTGATGGCTTTATAGGTGCTGTTGCTTTTGGCGCTGGTTGCCAGATACACCACCACTTGTCCCAAGATAATGCGCGCTTCTGGCATGCCAATGGACTGCACACTACGCAGTGCAGCATCGGCAAGAAGTAGGGCGTTTGGATTGGCATTGCCAATATCTTCACTGGCCAAAATCACCAAACGCCGCGCAATAAAATCAGCAGGCTCGCCGCCAACCAGCATCCGCGCCATCCAATAAAGCGCTGCATCTGGGTCAGAGCCGCGTACGGACTTTATCATGGCAGAGACAATATCATAATGCTGTTCGCCATCTTTATCGTAGCGCACGAGTGCCGTTTGGGCGACGCGGGCGACCGATTCATCATCAATGATTAATGGCGACTGCTTGGTATCTGTATCTGCCGTTTGAATGGCAAGCTCTAATAAATTGAGCGCTTTTCTGGCATCACCGTGTGCCAACTGGCTAATTGTGTCCTGCGCTTGCAAATCAACGCTTAGATTTTTAAGGATATTGTCTTCTGATAGCGCGCGCTGCAATACGGCGCTGATTTGCTCAGACGTTAGCGGCTCTAAACGATACACTTGGCAGCGGGATAACAGCGCGTTATTCACACTAAATGATGGGTTTTCCGTCGTCGCGCCAATTAACGTAATATCGCCAGACTCTACGGCGCCAAGTAGCGCATCTTGCTGCGCTTTATTAAAACGGTGTATTTCATCGATAAATACCACGGGCGACTCAAAACTTAATGAATCCTTTGTTTCTAACACTTCACGTAATTGCTTCACGCCGGTATTTAAGGCCGATAACGCATGAAACGGCCTGCCAACGGCATCGGCTAACAGCATGGCGATGGTGGTTTTACCAATGCCTGCTTCGCCATGCAAAATAATCGACGGCAGGTGTCCTTGCTCCACCAAACGCCGTAAAGGTGCGCCTGCTGCTAACAGGTGCTCTTGACCAATAATAGCGTCGAGCGATGTAGGGCGCATACGCTGGGCAAGGGGAGTATCGGCATGAAAATTGGGCGGCATAGGAGACTCTTATACAGTAAATCGCTTTTAATTTTATGAGGTGATATATTTATTCTAAGCTTGACGCTGAAAAAGACGACATATTCTAGCTAGGCTAACGCAGATTTACGTTAATAAAAGTCAGCTAAGTGTACAGCTTATGTCTTAAGCGCTTTATTTTCGGGTTTATAGCCTCATTAATGGTTTATTAATGATTATAAATCATCAACCATCAGTATAAGATGCACAACAAGTAAAGGTAAGACACTAATGCGGCTGCAGACGACTTTCAAGCGTTTATTTAAGCGTACCATGTCTTCTAAAAGCAACCAGCAGCGCTCCCGTAAGCTGACTGCTGGTGAGATAGCGCTGGCACGTTCCGTGTTCGGCGATAGTATCGAGCTTGATACGGTTCAGCTTAAAACCGCCTGCTGGGTACTAAAAAATTATGCCGTTAGTCCCAATGGCAATATTTATTTTCATCCGGCAGACTGGGTCATAGATTTTAGCCAATTATCCCTAAGTAAGCAAAGCTGGCTTATCCATGAATTGACCCACGTTTGGCAATTGCAGCAAGGACTTAAAGTCGTGCGCGGCGCTATTGTTAATCGCCGCTATGCTTATGTGCTTGAAGCTGGCAAGCCGTTTTTTAACTACGGTATCGAGCAGCAGGCTAGAATGGTACAAGATTATTTCGTCAGCCGTCATCATGGTCGCGATTGTCGCGATTTTGAGGCTTGTATTCCTTTTCTAACTGCAAACGCTCGATAATACTAGCAATGGTGATACTAACAGCACATTTAAAGTTTATTCTTTCTTTTATCCTGTAATATTTATATGATGACTGAACCTTTTTATAATAATAACAAGCTGCTAGAGATATAGAAAAATAAAATATCTAGTAGCCCCAGTATATAAGCGAATTGCTTTTAATAAGGATATGAACTCAGATGTTTAAAATTTTATCAGTAAAACCTGACATTGATACTCATCATCGCTCTATCAATAAAGGCATATTTCGCTCGCAGCAGGCCCCAACATTGCTCGCCGCCGCCATGACTGGGATTTTGTTGTTAAGTGGCTGTCAGCAGCAAGCGGCAGAAGAACCGGTGCCCGAGTCTAGTCAAACTAGAGAGAAAACCGCTGCAGAAGACAGTCAGCCGATGCGTAAAAGTGACTCTGCTGCGGCGCGCATCGAACAATTTCAGCCTTTATATGTTGCCCAAGCGCAAGGATTGCAGCAGCGCTTACAAGCAGAATATGAGTCGCTACAAGCGGCAGATGCGTCCGACAGTGGCAACGATTTATTGCTTGATAGCCCTGATAATAAGGCTGACGCTACCGAAAATAATAATTCAGCGACTAATAATAGCTCGCCTGACGCAGTGGTAAATAATCCAAACTCTGCCCAAGCCACTAATGATAAATCTGCTGTCGCTAGCGCTTCTGCCAATGACAATGCTACGGATACGGATACGGATACGAATACGGATATCAATACCAGTACGGAAGTTGGCGAGCGCGATTTAACCGTGCTTAAGCGTATCAGTCTTGAGCCGCGTAAACCGGTGATGTTGTCAGAAGAGCAGTTGATAGAGCGCTATCAGCAAGCGATGGAAGCGCTTTATCAGCCGGTGACGACGCCGCTTATTGCTGAAGAGGTTGATACTTTGATTAATATAGCGACATTGGTGCCGCAGCTATTTGAACACGCAGAAATTGCGGGTCGACTGAGTGCAAAAAGTCCAGCGCTGGCACGTTTGATTATCCAACACCAAGTTTGGGAGCAAATTGAAGCCCAACAAGTACTCGATATGCAGCAAATGAAAGTCGATCAACAGCAAGAGTTTGAAAGGCTGATGGCAAAATTTAATGAAACTATTAAAGGTTATGACGAACAAATCGCCAAATACGAGCAGACGTTAAAAGAATTCCAATAAAGCATAAGTAATCATCACTTTATTAAATTTAGACCATAAAAAATCCCGCTACGTTAGCGGGATTTTTGTATATGCTACTAATAACTGTTTACTATTTGCGGTCTTCAACTTTAACGAACTCACGTTTCGTTTCACCCGTATATAACTGACGTGGGCGACCGATTTTGAACGGTGCGCTGTGCATCTCTAACCAGTGGCTGATCCAACCAGAAGTACGCGCTAGAGAGAAAATAACGGTAAACATTGACGTTGGGATACCGATGGCTTTTAAGATAATGCCAGAGTAGAAATCAACGTTTGGATACAAGTTGCGCTCAACGAAGTATGGGTCTTCTAGAGCAATTTTCTCAAGTTCCATCGCAAGCTCAAGCTTAGGATCGTTGATGCCCAACGCAGCCAATACTTCGTCACAAGTCTCTTTCATGACTTGGGCGCGTGGGTCAAAGTTTTTGTAAACACGGTGACCAAAGCCCATCAGTTTTACTTCGCGGCTTTTCACTTTTTCCATGAATTCAGGGACGTTTTCTACAGTACCGATTTCATCTAGCATTTCAAGTACGGCTTCGTTGGCGCCGCCATGTGATGGGCCCCAAAGGGCAGCGATACCCGCAGCGATACAAGCATAAGGGTTGGCACCAGTAGAACCTGCTAGACGGACGGTAGACGTTGACGCGTTTTGTTCGTGGTCAGCATGCAAGGTAAAGATTTTGTCCATCGCGCGGGTGATGACGTCGTTTGGCTCATAGTCAACATCAGCAGGGGTGGCAAACATCATGTATAAGAAGTTTTCTGCGTAATTAAAATCATTACGTGGATACATGAAGGGTTCGCCTTGCGAGTATTTATAACTCATTGCCGCAAGCGTTGGCATTTTAGCAATTAGGCGAATAGCAGTGATTTCACGGTGTGCTTCGTTGCTCACGTCTAAATTGTCATGATAAAACGCCGATAATGCACCAACGACCCCAACCATAATCGCCATTGGATGGGCGTCACGGCGGAAACCTTCAAAGAATTTACGCAATTGGTCATGAACGCCCGTGTGTTTACGGACTTTTTCATAGAAATCTGCTTTTTGCTCAGCGTTAGGCAGATCGCCATGAATCAGAGCATACGCCACTTCTAAATATTCAGCATTGTTTGCTAACTGGTCGATAGGGTAGCCGCGGTGTAATAGCTCACCTTTACCGCCATCAATATAAGTAATCTTAGATTCAACAGGAGCCGTTACTTTAAAACCAGGGTCATAAGACCAAAAACCTGAATCTTGTAGAGCAGCAACATCGATAACTGGACGCCCTAATGTACCTTCAATAATAGGAAGCTCGTATTCTTCACCATTTACGCTTAGTTTGGCATTGTTGTCAGCCATAAATTGCTCTCCATTGTTTTTTAACTTGTTGGAATAAAAATATATCGACGCATACCCTCGCGTCATCACTAGTCAAACGGCCAAAATAAATGTGACCCATTTAATATGCAGGCTATATTAGCAGTTATTACTTAAGTTTTGAAAAGACTTTTAGCAGTAATGTCTGTAATAGGGGTGCTTTAGTCGTGCTAAACGACTGTAAACTTTGTATCAAAATATGTCTATTTGGTAATTTCACTATAAGCTCTCTTTAAGTTCTGCCTTTACTATCGGCGTAATGATTATCATTAACAGTATAATAATAAAGGTTTTATAGCAAAATACGCGGGCTTAATATTTAAAGCGATGTACTATGCCACAGACAGAGTATGAGTAACCGACCAATTGCTTTGGATTTGCGAAGGATGCTAAAAGACCAATATTAATAAATTCGTAGGTCCAATAGCTAGCTTTTTGTTAAATAATCTTCGATAACCACTATTTAGGGGATAAATTTGTAATTAAGGCGCAGTCATTTTATAATTAGAGGGATTTAACTGGCACTAGCTTTGCGCAAATGGATAGGTCGCTTTAATTAAGTCATTGTTAAAGCCTAGCTTTACTTATACTTTGTTATGGTTGACTGTTCGGTTTATAGACTAAAACCTAGCTTATCGTTTGAATATTCTTGTTAACTGTTCTATTTTTAAATAGTCAACAGTGAAGTTTGCGTTAATAAAAAATGCTCATTTACCGATGACCCTATGGCGTTATCTTTTTTGTTGATGGAAACCCGTAAAAATAGAATAGTTAATCGATTTATCCCCTACTATGTACTTTATGCTGCGCCTTTATTGTCATAAAGCGCGTGGATGACGGTGTAGAAAGGGGCGATCAGTTCAACGAGCTATATGGGAAGTCTATAAGCACTTTATAAATGGAAACTGTCTAAATAGCAACTCAATAAACTGTCGCTATGGCCATAGTCTCCATGACATGAATAGACTCTATCTAAACCTTGAATGAGACTTTGTCTGCCTTTACTATTTAGCGCAAATTAAATAACGTCAGCTAGCCCTTCCTTACTTTATTCATCTCATGTGTTGCTTACCGCTTATAGAATAGTATTTTTATAAATAGTATGGCTATAAAGCGTGGATAGTAGATACAGGAGTATAACCGCAAAAAGGATGCCCGCTGTGAAAAGCAACCGACCTATTAATCTACCCTTAAGCCAAGTGTTGAGCGTAAATAGCTCACCGATTGCGATTGCTTCAATCTTGCATCGCATCTCTGGCGTTGTTTTATTTCTACTTATTCCTGTCATGCTGTGGTTATTACAAAATTCTTTGGCGTCGCCTGAGAGCTTTGAAACCGTGTTTGACAATGTCTTTGTGCGCTTTTTAGCGTGGATTTTCGTCGCCGCCATCGCTTATCACTTTGTGATGGGCGTCAAGCATTTATTTGCTGATAATGGTCAACACGAAGAGTTGAAATCGGCACGTATGGTGTCTGTTGTCAGCTTAGTGATTGCAGCGATTTTAATTGTCGCGTCATTTGTATGGGTGATGTTCTAATGATAAAAAATGATTCAGGAATCAAAAGCGCCACTGGTCTGACAGGGTCAGGCACACGAGATTGGATGGTTCAGCGTATCAGTGCGGTAATTTTGGCCGTATATAGTGTGGTGATGCTGGGCTTCTTTTTAATGCATGGTGATGTGAGCTTCGTTGAATGGTCTGATTTTATGACCAGTTTACCGATGCGTCTGTTTAGCTTAGTGGCCATTTTGGCTTTAGCTGGTCACGCGTGGGTGGGAATGTGGACAGTATTTACTGACTATATTACCTCTGGCAAGATGGGTGAAAGTGCGCCCAAACTGCGTTTAGTGCTACAAACATTGATGATTATCGCTATTTTAGTCTTCCTATTTTGGGGCATTATGATTTTTTGGGGTAACGGCTTCGGTGTTGTTGCTGTTTAACCATAAATCATATTTTTAGATTTTTATTCATTGAATATTTATAAGTATTAAGTGTTTATAAGCTTAATATTGATGAATAATGACGGAGCAACCTGACAGCATGAGCGATTTTTGCTTATGTAAAAACAGTTAGGGATAAAAAATCCGTTAGTAGCCAAAATAGGCAGAGCCAATCATAGCGTTGGGCGTCCACTGATTTAACCCGTCACTTAAATATTAGATAAGTGCATTATTGTTAAGTAAGTGAGCAAGCCCAATATAACGATAGATATGCAATTTAAGTGGTTAAAGGTTGTTTGTGATTGTTGTGATTACTGCGGTTATTGTCAGTAGCGTTAGCGCAAAAATTAGCACGCGTTGCCACATGATAGGATGCAAACCAACCTTTTTATTTACTTCTAAGCATTAACAGGCATTAGGAAAACCGTAATGGCAACTAGACAAGATAATACCATTAGCAATATTAAAACCCTGAACTATGACGCGGTCATCGTTGGTGGCGGCGGCTCAGGTATGCGTGCTTCATTGCATTTAGCCGAAGCAGGCATGAAGGTTGCAGTTTTAACCAAAGTATTCCCAACCCGCTCGCACACCGTTGCAGCGCAGGGCGGTATTGGGGCAAGTTTGGGTAACATGAGTAATGACAACTGGCACTTTCACTTTTATGACACCGTTAAAGGGTCAGATTGGTTAGGTGACCAAGACGCCATTGAATACATGTGCCGTGAAGCGCCAAAAGTGGTGTATGAGCTTGAGCACATGGGTATGCCGTTTGACCGTAACGAAGATGGCACGATTTATCAGCGTCCATTTGGTGGTCATACCTCAAACTATGGCGAAAAAGCCGTACAACGTGCTTGTGCCGCTGCTGACCGTACTGGTCACGCGCTACTACATACGCTTTATCAAAAGAACCTCCAGCAAGGTACTGAGTTCTTTATTGAGTGGATTGCACTTGATTTGATCAAAGACGACGCGGGTAACATCAACGGCGTTATCGCGATTGAGCAAGAAACAGGTACGGTTGCGGTATTCCAATCACCGATTACTGTACTAGCGACAGGCGGTGCTGGTCGTATCTTTGCGGCTTCTACCAACGCTTATATCAATACTGGTGACGGTATTGGCATGGCGGTTCGCGCTGGTATTCCACTACAAGATATGGAATTTTGGCAGTTCCACCCAACGGGCGTTCATGGTGCCGGCGTACTGTTGACCGAAGGTTGCCGCGGTGAAGGCGCTATCTTGCGTAATAAAGATGGCGAAGCCTTTATGGAGCGTTATGCCCCAACCGTTAAAGATTTGGCACCGCGTGATTTGGTATCACGCTCGATGGACCAAGAAATCAAAGAAGGTCGCGGCTGTGGTCCAAACGCTGACCATATCGTGATGGATATGACCCATTTGGGTGTTGAAACCATCATGAAGCGTCTGCCATCAGTCTTTGAGATTGGTAAAAACTTCGCCAACGTTGATATCACCAAAGAGCCAATTCCGGTTATCCCAACCATTCACTATATGATGGGCGGTATTCCAACCACGATTCATGGTCAGGTGATTGTACCGGATCTAGAAGCGGGCACCGATGAAGACGGTTTATACGCTAAAGGCAACGTCGTTAAAGGTCTTTATGCAATCGGTGAGTGTGCCTGCGTCAGTGTGCACGGTGCCAACCGTTTAGGTACCAACTCGCTACTTGATTTATTGGTCTTTGGCCGCGCTGCTGGTAAGCATATCGTTGATGAATTCCATCATGCCGACCATAACTACAAGCCACTTGATCCACACGTGCTTGACTTTACCGTGCGCCGTTTAGATAAATTGCAAAAATCTACAGAAGGCTACAATGCACAAGACGTGGCTGACGAGATTCGCGCCATTATGCAAAAACATGCCAGTGTATTCCGTACGCAGGCGCTGATGGACGAAGGCGTTGAAAAAATTCTAGCGCTTGGTGAAAAAATTGACCAAATCCATTTGGCTGATAAATCACAAGTCTTTAACACCGCGCGTATTGAAGCCTTTGAAGTGGCAAACTTGTACGAAGTGGCAAAAGCGACGATGATATCGGCCGCTAACCGTCATGAAAGCCGCGGCGCGCACAGTGTTTCTGACTATGACCGCCCAGAAGATGATGAATACGCACCAAACGGCCGTAACGATAATGACTGGATGAAGCATACCCTATGGTATTCTGAAGGCAACCGTATTATCTATAAGCCTGTGCGTAAAGTGCCATTGACCGTTGATTATGTCGAGCCAAAAGTTCGCGTTTATTAATTCTGGTCTATACAGTTTTGTATATACATAGAATTAACGTTTTATCCCTTATTCATTTATTAAAAGGTGAGCGCCAGCGATAAGCCGTTATCAGCGCTATGATGTAGTCATACTAACGCTGATAAATACAGTCTCTAGACTGCACGCTTATCTGCCCGCCATCACCAATGTGTGGAGTTTAGCATTATGAGCCGAGGTACTCGCACCATCGAAATCTATCGCTACGATCCTGATGTGGACGCAGCACCGCGCATGCAAACCTATACGATTGAGCTTTTGGACTCAGATCGTATGTTGCTTGACGTGTTATTACGCCTAAAGAAAGAAGATGAAACCCTTACTTTCCGTCGCTCGTGCCGTGAAGGCATCTGCGGTTCTGATGGCATGAATATCAATGGTAAAAATGGTCTGGCATGTTTGATTAACATGAACACCTTGCCTGAAAAAGTAACGGTTCGTCCATTACCAGGTTTACCCGTGGTTCGTGATTTGGTCGTCGACATGAACCAATTTTACGAGCAGTACGAAAAAGTTCATCCGTTCTTAATCAATGACCAGCCAGCGCCCGCAACAGAGCGTTTGCAGTCACCTGAGCAACGTGAAAAATTAAACGGTTTGTACGAGTGTATTTTATGCGCTTGTTGTTCAACCAGCTGCCCATCGTTCTGGTGGAACCCTGATAAATTCTTGGGACCAGCAGCCCTATTGAACGCCAACCGTTTCGTTTCTGACAGCCGCGATACCGATATCCGTGCTCGTCTAGCGCGTTTGGAAGATCCGTTTAGCTTGTTCCGTTGCCGCGGTATTATGAACTGCGTTTCAGTGTGTCCAAAAGGCTTAAATCCAACTAAAGCCATTGGTCATCTACGCGATTTACTTATCGATCAAGCAGGTTAGTCTACCATTTATCGTTAATTAGCTTTATAATAGCGCTGTTCAAAACACCACCTCTCATTAGGTGGTGTTTTTTATTAAACAATATTAATAATGCGTGATGAGCTAGAATAGCAAGATTGAGGTTTTAAAAGAGATTGTTGAGGGACAGTGACGAGTTAAGTATAGAAAGTAAGGCTGTATTAACAGTACGTTGCTTGTATGTAAGAAGACATGCTATATCAACCCTCTGTCTATATAATTAAGCGTGACAATACCTTTTTGTTAAGCGTTATCTTGTCATTAACCGTTCTATAAGGTTAGCCAACAAGAACTTTTAAAAGTATAGCGCACAGCACGAGTGATAAGCGTATTTAGCACTATAAGCGTCTTATCCTTATTAATAGGCGTTTATCAATAGTTATTTTTTCATAAATCAAAAATTAACAAATAGCAAAAAATGATAATTGATATTTATTATGTAAATACCTAGTATTGAACAAACAAACTATGGCGTAAAGGGTAGGCATGTTACTCTATACAGCAATGTATATTTAGCGAAATAGTATGCCTATTTCCACCATAGCAAAGCAATTCAGTGGAAATAGCCATTAATAGGCTAACTGAAAGAAGAGACGTTTGTTTAAAACCTTATTATTACAATTTGGTTATGACTAAAAGCATTATATATAAATTAATTTTGTGAAACGAGCCGCTTCAGAAAACCCGCCGTTCACAAATAATTTTAATTATAAGATTGGTATTGCAATCAAGCTTTTGATCGTTAGATAGCTTTAGACAGATGGCTTTAATGAGCAGTAGCCTCACTTAATAAACTGTTTCAATTAACCGATTACATTTAGCAGATTGTTTTAATGGTAAAGGGCGATGACTGATGTCGCTAATATACAACGAATAACACAATAATAAGCACGATTCCATTCATTTATCTATCAAATAGACGATTATTATGAATAGTATAACTAAAGAAGCCGCAAGCCTAGATCATACTGAACTGGCTGCCGATAACGCCAATTATATCGAAGCGCTCTATGAGCAATATCTCGCTGATCCTAGTAGCGTTGATAACGATTGGCAAGCGTATTTTGAACAATACAAATCACCAAATGATGCCCCGCATAATGCAATCAAAGATCAGTTCTTGTTGCTGGCGCGCAATCAGACGGCGAATAAAGTAAGCGCTGAAACATCTGGCTCAACGGCTGACGATTCGCGTAACTGTGCCGACCCAAAACAAATGGGTGTGCAGCAGCTGATTTCAGCTTACCGTCGCCGTGGTCACCGCCGCGCTAAGCTTGATCCCTTAGATTTGCATCCACGTGCAGAAGTGGAAGATTTGACGCTTGCTTACCACAATCTTTCTGAAGCCGACCTCGATACGGTATTTCCAACCAATGATTTAAATATTGGCAAGGATGAGGCGACGCTGCGTGAGATTATCGAAATTATGGAGCGGGTGTACTGCCGTTATATCGGTGTCGAGTATATGCACGTCACCACCAGCACTGAAAAACGCTGGATGGAAAAATATCTAGAGACCAACCTGGGTTATATCGAGTTTGATAAAGAAAAACGTCTCTCAATTCTTGAGCGTTTAACCGCAGCTGAAGGTTTAGAAAAGTATCTGGCTCGTAAATATACGGGCGTTAAGCGTTTTGGTCTGGAAGGTGGCGAGAGCTTTATCCCTGCTATCAATGAAATCATCCAGCGTGCTGGCGGTTATGGCACCAAAGAGATGGTCATTGGTATGGCGCACCGAGGCCGTTTAAACCTATTGGTCAATATCTTAGGTAAAAACCCTGCCGATTTGTTTGATGAGTTCGATGGTAAAGTACAGCCAGAAAAAGGCTCAGGTGACGTTAAATATCACAATGGTTTTTCATCTAACGTCATGACCCCAGGCGGTGAGGCACATTTGGCTCTAGCCTTTAACCCATCGCATCTTGAAATTGTGGCGCCAGTTTTGCAAGGCTCCGTACGCGCGCGTCAAGTTCGCCGTAATGACCAACCATTACAAGACAGTAAAACTGGTAACTCAGTATTGCCCATCGTCATTCATGGTGATGCTGCTTTTGCTGGTCAAGGCGTGGTCCAAGAAACCTTCCAAATGTCACAAACCCGTGCTTATACCACGGGCGGTACAGTCCATATTGTTATCAATAACCAAGTTGGTTTTACCACCAGCCGTCAAGAAGATGCGCGCTCAACCGAGTATTGTACTGACGTCGCAAAAATGGTTCATGCGCCTATCTTACACGTAAATGGTGATGATCCGGAGTCAGTGGTATTTGCTGCGCAGTTGGCGTTAGATTACCGTCATGAGTTTGACAAAGACATTATTATTGATTTGTTCTGTTATCGCCGTAACGGTCATAACGAAGCCGATGAGCCATCAGCGACTCAGCCACTGATGTATGCAGTCATCAAAAAATTACCAACCACTCGTACTATCTATGCGCAGCAGCTTATCAAAGACGGTGTGTTAAGCGAAGCGGAAGCCCAGCAGTACGAAGATGAGTACCGTGAATCGCTCGACCGCGGCGACTATGTGGCCAACTCTTTAGTGAGCAAACCTAACGAAGCGCTATTTGTCGATTGGAAACCTTATTTGGGTCATGACTTGGTGGATGATTGGGATACAAGTGTCGATATCGAAAAGCTAAAAGAGTATGGCCGCCGTATGGCGCAAATGCCAGAAGGCTATAAGCTTCAGCGTCAAGTCCAAAAAGTGGTCGAGCAGCGTTTAGCGATGCAAACGGGCGAAGAGCCGCTAAACTGGGGCGCTGCTGAAACGCTTGCGTACGCATCACTCGTGGATAATGATAATGTATTGGTACGTATTACTGGTGAAGATGTCGGCCGAGGTACCTTCTCACACCGCCATAGTGAAATCTATAACGTCAATGACGGCAGCATGTACGTGCCACTGTCACACATTAGTGAAACACAAGCGCGCTTTGCGACCTATAACTCATTATTGTCAGAAGAAGCGGTACTAGCATTTGAATATGGTTACGCAACAACTGTGCCAAATGCGCTAATCGTCTGGGAAGCGCAGTTTGGTGACTTCGTCAATGGCGCCCAAGTGGTGATTGACCAGTTTATCTCAAGTGGTGAGACAAAGTGGCAGCGCGTTTGTGGTCTAACCATGTTGTTACCGCACGGCTTTGAAGGTCAAGGTCCTGAGCATTCATCTGCCCGTCTTGAGCGCTTCTTACAGTTATGTGCCGAAGACAACATGCAAGTCATTACCCCAACGACGCCAGCACAAATCTATCATGCGTTACGTCGTCAAGCGGTACGTCCGATTCGTAAACCATTGATTGTTATGTCACCGAAGAGCTTGCTGCGTCATAAACTTGCGACCTCAACGCTTGAAGAACTGGCCAACGGCAAGTTTGAGACAGTACTGCCAGAGATCGATCAGCAAAACAACGACAACGTGACGCGCATGGTGCTATGCGGCGGGAAAGTCTATTATGACTTGTTAGAACAACGCCGTGCTCTCGGTTTGGATCATGTGGCGATTGTGCGTATTGAGCAGCTTTATCCATTGCCAGAAGCACGTTTGATTGCTGAAATTGAAAAGTACAGTAACTTAAAAGAAATCGTTTGGACGCAAGAAGAGCCGCTTAACCAAGGTGCTTGGTATTACTTAGCGCCGCATATGTTCCGCATTGTCGTACCGCATCCGACCAAGGCGAAAGTCATGGAACCGGTCGCGCGTCCTGCCAGTGCAGCGCCAGCGACAGGCTCGCCAATACTGCATGTTCAGCAGCAGCAAGCATTGATTGCGGGTGGCCTTGGCGTCAGTGTGGATGAGCTGTCTAAGTAATCGCTCATTTAAGCAACAGATTATGTAAGAGACACGAATCAGGCGATGACAGTCCGTACCGGTATTACCATTGCAGTAAGACAATTTAGAATGGTATTGACTGCCTATCACGACTTAATAATAAAGAGTAATATCAATATCTAAGGAGTATATCGATGGCTGAGATTAAAGCCCCCGTTTTTCCAGAATCGGTTGCCGATGGCACCATCGTGGAATGGCACGTCACTGAAGGTCAAGAAGTCAGCCGTGATGATTTATTGGCTGAAATCGAAACTGATAAAGTGGTACTAGAAGTGGTTGCACCTGACAACGGTGTGGTGACTAAAATCATTAAACAAGTTGACGACACGGTTTTATCTGACGAGCTAATCGCAGAGTTTGAAGCAGGGGCTAGCGCTAGCGCGAGTGGTGGCAGCAGCGATAGTGCTGATGCGCCAGCAGTCGATCCAGAGCAGCCGGAAGCGCCTGTGCAGCCTAGACAAGCTGCCGATGGCGGTGAGCCAGTACAAGCAACGGATAAAAAAGACGAAGCCGACCATAAAGATCAAAGCCCTGCGGTGCGTAAAGCAGCAAAAGAGTCCGGCGTTGATCCTAAAAACGTCGAAGGTAGTGGACGCGGCGGCCGCGTAACTAAGTCTGACATGGCAAATCCAACGCTAAAAGCTGACAGTTCTATCAAGTCTGATAGCGGTCGCCCTGTCGCTGAAGCAACTGGTGAGCGTACTGAAAAACGTGTGCCAATGACGCGTCTACGTAAGACAGTTGCTAATCGTCTGCTAGCGGCTTCACAAGAAACGGCCATGCTAACCACGTTTAACGAAGTCAACATGAAACCGTTGATGGACATGCGTACTAAGTACAAAGATCAGTTCGAGAAGCGTCATGGTGTGCGCCTAGGCTTTATGTCGTTATTTGTGAAAGCGGCAACCGAAGCGCTCAAACGCTTCCCAGCAGTTAACGCTTCACTAGACGGTGATGATATCGTTTATCATGGCTACTATGATATCGGTGTGGCTGTATCGTCAGATCGCGGACTAGTGGTGCCTGTATTGCGCGATACCGATCGCATGAGCATGGCGGATGTTGAAGCTAAGATTCGTGAGTACGGCGGTAAAGCAAAAGAAGGCAAGCTTGGTCTTGATGAGATGACGGGCGGTACATTTACCATTTCAAACGGCGGCGTATTTGGTTCACTCATGTCAACGCCTATCTTGAACCCACCGCAAACCGCTATCTTGGGTATGCATGCTATCAATGATCGTCCTATGGCGGTGAATGGCGAAGTGAAAATTTTACCAATGATGTATCTTGCCCTATCTTATGACCACCGTATGATTGATGGTAAAGAAGCGGTACAATTCTTGGTCACTCTGAAAGATTTGGTCGAAGATCCTACTATGCTTCTCCTAGATCTGTAAGCTTTTAAGCTTGTATCGGTAACCACTGATACAAGCTTTTTCACTTTGTGCAGATGATTTTTTAGCTATTCTTAGCATTTTTTTGCTTTGTGGTTAATAAAGAAATCGCTTATATGATGAATAAAATTAGCACCATATATGAATAATAGGAACGTACTATGAAAGACAATTATGATTTAGTCGTCATCGGCGGCGGACCTGGTGGTTACGAAGCAGCGATTCGTGCAGGACAGTTAGGTATGAGCGTGGCTTGTATCGAAAAACGCGTTTATAAAGGTGAGCCAGCCCTCGGCGGTACTTGCTTAAACGTCGGTTGTATCCCATCAAAGGCGCTACTCGATAGCTCGCATCGCTATGAAGCCACCAAGCATGACCTTGCTGAGCATGGTATTAGCACAGGCGACGTTGCAATCGATGTTGAGCAAATGATTGCGCGTAAAGAAGGCATCGTTAAGCAATTGACCGGCGGCGTTGCAGCATTGTTAAAAGGTAATGGCGTTGACTGGCTACAAGGCTGGGGCACATTAGAAGATGGTAAAGGCGCGGATAAAAAAGTTAAATTTACCGCATTAGAAGACGACTCTGAGACCACCATCACTGCTAAGAACGTGATTCTTGCGGCAGGTTCGGTACCGATTGATATTCCCGTGGCAAAAACTGATGGCGACCGTATCGTTGACTCTACCGGCGCGCTTGATTTCACTGAAGTGCCAAAGCGTTTAGGCGTGATTGGGGCAGGCGTGATTGGTCTTGAGCTTGGTTCAGTATGGCGCCGTTTGGGTGCAGAAGTAGTTGTTTATGAGGCCCTACCAAGTTTCTTAGCTGCTGCTGACAAAGACATTGCTAAAGAAGCTGGTAAGATACTGAAAAAACAAGGCCTTGATATCCGTGTTGATACCAAAGTGACCAATGCTGAAGTCAAAGGCGATCAAGTCGTTGTGACCAGCGAAGCCAAAGGTGAGTCATCTGAAGAAAGCTTTGATAAGCTTATCGTTTGCGTTGGCCGCCGTGCTTACTCTGAAAAACTGTTGGGCGAAGACAGCGGTATCACTTTAACTGAGCGCGGTCTTATCGAGGTTGATGACCAGTGTAAAACCAACCTTGATGGTGTTTACGCCATTGGTGACTTAGTCCGTGGCCCTATGCTTGCGCATAAGGCGATGGAAGAGGGCATGATGGCGGTTGAGCGCATTCATGGTGAAAAAGCGCAAGTTAACTATGACACGATTATCAATGTCATTTATACTCACCCAGAAATTGCCTGGGTTGGTTTGACTGAGCAAGAAGCAACTGAAGCGGGTTATGAAATTAAAACTGGCTCATTTAACCTAGCAGCTAACGGCCGTGCACTTGCGCAAAGTGAAGCACAAGGCTCTATCAAGGTCGTTGCTGATGCCAAAACAGACCGTCTATTAGGTATGCATGCTATCTGTGCTGGTGCGGGCGACATTGTCCATCAAGGTATGATTGCGATGGAATTTGTTTCTAGCATCGAAGATTTGCAGTTGATGACGTTTGCGCATCCAACCATCTCTGAAGCGGTTCATGAAGCGGCGTTATCAGCAGATGGCCGCGCGATTCACGCCATCCAGCGTAAAAAACGTAAGTAATTTTTTAGCTCAAAAGCGTTTAAGATTCACGGCGTTTAAGAGTCACTGCGTTTAAGACAAAAAGCTTTTAAGTCATTAAAGGCGTTTGAGTAAATATCAAGTTTGACCTGATGGTGCGACCGCTATCCCTATAAAAGTAGCGGCCGTCGTCATCATAAGTGCCGCAGAGATATTCTGCTAGGCACTTGTTTTCACTTTTTATTAATTGTAAAAAATAAAGGATACAATCAATGAATTTACATGAGTATCAAGCAAAAGAGCTACTAAAAAGCTACGGGCTGCCCATTCAAGAAGGTATCATCGCTCATAATGGCGACGAAGCAGCTGCTGCTTTTGATAAAACGCCAACCGACATTGCGGTTATTAAAGCGCAGGTTCATGCGGGTGGTCGCGGTAAAGCTGGCGGTGTAAAGCTAGTTAAAACTCGTGAAGAAGCCAAACAAGTGGCGGAAGAGCTTATCGGTACTAACTTGGTTACCTTCCAAACTGACGCCGAAGGCCAACCAGTGAATTTTGTTTTGGTTGCAGAAGACATGTATCCAGTACAAACTGAGCTATATCTTGGCGCGGTTGTTGATCGTTCTACGCGCCGTGTTACTTTTATGGCATCAACCGAAGGCGGCGTTGATATCGAAGAAGTTGCAAGCGAAACCCCAGAAAAAATCTTTAAAGTCAGCGTTGACCCATTAGTTGGTCTCATGCCTTATCAAGCCCGTGAAGTGGCGTTTGAGCTTGGCCTTGAAGGCAAACAAATCAATCAATTTGTAAAATTAATGACCGGTGCTTATCAAGCATTTGTAGAAAATGATTTTGCGCTACTAGAGATTAACCCACTAGCGGTTCGCGAAAATGGCGAAATCGTTTGTGTTGATGGCAAAATCGGTATCGACTCAAACGCACTATATCGTTTGCCTAAAATTGCCGCCCTACAAGACAAAACGCAAGAAAATGAGCGTGAGCTAAAAGCGGCTGAGTTTGACCTAAACTATGTTGCTCTAGAAGGTAACATCGGTTGTATGGTAAACGGTGCTGGTCTTGCCATGGCAACGATGGACATCATCAAACTGTACGGCGGCAAACCTGCTAACTTCTTGGACGTTGGCGGCGGTGCAACCAAAGATCGCGTGGTTGAAGCGTTCAAAATCATTCTAGAAGACAGCAGCGTTGAAGGCGTTTTAATTAACATCTTCGGCGGTATCGTACGTTGTGACATGATTGCAGAAGCGATTATCGAAGCAGTTAAAGAAGTGAACGTTCAAGTTCCTGTTGTTGTTCGCTTAGAAGGTAACAACGCTGAAAAAGGTGCCGAGCTACTAGAGCAATCTGATGTAAAAATTATCTCAGCTCAGGGCCTTGCAGACGCAGCGCAAAAAATTGTCGATGCGGTTAAAGCATAAGTCTTTAATATGAGCCGTGAGAATAAGCGCTGTTTTATTGATAACACGCTTAAACAAACGCTTAAGCATTATAGTCAAAGCGTGATAGCAGTTTTTTAGTGTGCATATTAGTGGTTAATATTTAACGATAAATGACTAGTAAACTGTTATTGCAAGACAACCGAATAAGGAAAAAATAATGAGTGTATTAATTGATAAAGATACCAAAGTATTGGTACAAGGTTTTACTGGTAAGAACGGTACATTCCACTCTGAACAAGCCATCGAATATGGCACCAAAGTTGTTGGCGGCGTAACCCCAGGTAAAGGTGGTCAAACGCACTTAGGTTTGCCGGTCTTTAACACCATGGCAGAGGCGATGGAAGCAACCCAAGCTGACGCATCAGTGATTTACGTACCAGCGCCATTTGTTCTAGATTCTATCATCGAAGCAGTCGATGCAGGCGTAAAATTGATCGTTGTCATCACTGAAGGCGTCCCAACAATCGATATGCTAAAAGCCAAGCGTTATATCGAAGAAGCAGGCGATGTGCGCATGGTTGGTCCAAACTGCCCAGGCGTTATCACCCCAGGTGAGTGCAAAATCGGTATCATGCCAGGCCATATCCATCTGCCAGGTAAAGTGGGCATCATCTCACGCTCTGGTACGTTGACTTATGAAGCCGTTGCCCAGACCACCAAGCTTGGCTTTGGTCAATCAACTTGTATCGGTATCGGCGGCGACCCTATCCCAGGTATGAACCAAATCGATGCGCTAAAACTGTTCCAAGACGATCCACAAACTGAAGCTATCGTGCTAATCGGTGAAATTGGCGGTACTGCTGAAGAAGAAGCCGCTGCTTACATCAAAGAGCATGTCACTAAGCCAGTCGTTGGTTATATTGCTGGTGTGACTGCGCCTGCTGGTAAGCGTATGGGCCATGCTGGTGCTATTATCTCTGGCGGTCAAGGTACTGCTGAAGAGAAATTTAAAGCCTTTGAAGATGCGGGCATTGCTTATACTCGCGATCCATCAAAAATTGGCGATAAATTAAAAGAAGTTACTGGTTGGTAATTTAGGTATCAAACGGTAACCTACTACCAAATCAGCGTTGAAAAAAATAGAAGGCACTCCTACAATGGGGTGTCTTTTTTTATTCTAAAAATAACTTTTCTTTGACTAAAATTAAAAAATTATGAAAAACAAGATATTGGTAACAGGCGGCGCCGGATATATCGGCTCGCACACTTGTATAGCCTTGCATGAGGCAGGGTATGATATTGTGGTATACGACAACTTGTCTAATAGTAGCCGCGAAGCGGTACGCCGTGTCTCTACCCTTATTGGGCAATCAATCGAGTTTATTGAAGGCGATATCCGAGATGCTGAGCTACTAAAGCAAGTCTTTACCGAGCATCAAATCTTTGGTGTGATGCACTTTGCTGGTTTAAAGGCCGTTGGTGAATCTGTGGCCAAACCCTTACTGTATTACAACAATAACGTCAGCGGTACGATTACTTTATTGGAAGTCATGGCAGCGGCCAATGTTAAGAATTTGGTTTTTTCCTCTTCTGCCACTGTTTACGGCGATCCTGACGTACTACCGATTGATGAGAGCGCAAAGCGTTCTTGTACCAATCCTTATGGTCAAAGCAAACTGATGGTCGAGCATATGCTGCAGGATTTGGCAGCCACCGATGAGGGCTGGAACCTGATTGCGCTTAGATACTTTAATCCCGTAGGCGCCCATCCATCTGGACAAATTGGCGAAGATCCCAATGATATTCCCAATAATTTGATGCCTTATATCTCCCAAGTCGCGGTCGGGAAGCTTAAAAAACTCAGCATTTTTGGTAATGATTACGCTACCGTAGATGGTACGGGGGTCCGTGACTTTATCCATGTTACTGACCTTGCCCAAGGGCATGTCGCGGCGCTTAATTATCTAGAGCAGCAAAAAGGATTAACGAAAGATTGCTCGGATAAAGAAAGCGCAAATAAAAATAGCACCATAGGCTTTTTACCCATTAACCTTGGAACGGGTAAGGGAACGTCTGTTTTAGAATTGGTCACGGCTTTTTCTGAAGTATCAGGGCAAGACATTCCTTATCAGTTTTCTGCTCGCCGCGCAGGCGATATTGCCAGCTGTTATGCCAGCGCTGATAAAGCAAAGGATTTATTAAACTGGGAAGCGAAACTGTCTATCACTGAGATGTGTCAAGATACGTGGCGTTGGCAAAGCAAAAATCCCCGTGGCTATCATAGCGCTTAGTAATTGTTAAACTTATCTTTTACCTTCCATTTTTTAATACAGTCTAAAAATTATGAAAAAAATCACTCACGCTGTTATTCCCGTTGCCGGCTTTGGCACTCGTATGCTGCCTTTATCTAAATCGGTACCAAAAGAGCTGTTACCACTTGGCAATCGCCCCGCGATTCATTACGTCGTTGAAGAAGCGATTGCTGCTGGTATCAAACACATCGTTTTGGTCGGTCATGCGCAAAAAAGTGCGATTGAAAACTACTTTGATATCAATGCTGAATTGGACAACCAATTGCGTCAAAAGGGCAAAGACGCGTTAGCCGATAGCTTAAATTGGTTACCAGAGGACGTAACGGTTTCTATGATACGTCAAGGCAAGCCGCTAGGATTGGGACATGCGGTATTGGCGGCACGTCCAATCATTGGTGAACATGATTTTGCCGTGCTGCTGCCCGATGTGGTGCTTGACCCATTTACCACCGATATGGCAACTGACAACTTGGCGTTTATGATTGCAGCGTTTGCTAAAGACAAGCATTCACAAATATTGGTTAATGAAGTCGCTGATGAAGACGTACATAAATATGGTATCGCCCAGTTAAGTGATAAAAGTGACATCGAGCAGGCGGATATCAATGCGAGCTTTAAGGTGGCAGGTTTTGTCGAAAAGCCAAACTTAGCCGATGCGCCTTCAAAATTGGCGGTCGTTGGTCGCTATGTATTTAGTAATCAAATTTTTGATTACCTGGCTAATACTAGAGCGTCGGTTGGCGGTGAGATTCAACTGACCGATGCGATTGACGCGTTAATTAGCCAATATGGGGTCAATGTCACGACCATGCGCGGCGACAGTTATGATGCAGGCGATATGCGCTCGTATATGCAAGCGTTTATATATTTTGCCGAGCAGCAATTAAAGGACGATAAATAGCTCATGGATGCGATAACTATTAATAAAAAATGTAACAGTGCCCGCCACTCCGAGTACTGGCAGCATTTGTGTCAGCTGGCGGAGCAGCCTTGGTCGCTTGCGACATTGTTCGCGCAAGATAGTGAGCGTACGACCCGTTTTAGCACGCAAGCGGGTGCGCTATATATGGACTATAGCAAGCAGTGTATTGATGAGCGTGTGTTAAGCAATTTGCTTGGCTTAGCGGATAGCTGTGAGTTATCTGTTCGTATTAAATCCTTGCTACAAGGGGCAATGGTCAATACCAGTGAGGAGCGTGCAGCACTGCATACCGCGTTACGCTTGCCGTCCACGGCAACGTTACAAGTAAGCGAGCAAAATGTCGTTGCTGATGTGCACGAGAGCTTGGCGCGGGTAGAAAGGCTGTCAGAGCGCGTACGCAATGGTACGTGGCGCGGGTTTTCGGGTAAGGCGATTACGGATGTCGTTAATATCGGCGTTGGCGGCTCTGATTTAGGCCCGCTGATGGCCACTACTGCGCTTGATGAGTGGGCAGATACCGACATTGAGGTGCATTTTGTCTCCAACATGGATGGCACGCAGCTTGATAATTTGCTAAAGCATTTAAACCCTGAAACCACATTATTTATTATCTCCTCCAAATCCTTTGGCACCGTTGATACGCTGTCGAATGCCAAAACTGCGCTGTCATGGCTGCTTGCGACATCTAAGCTGCGCGCTGGTACGGAAGACAGTGTGTTACGCCGCCATTTTATCGGCGTGTCGGCCAATTGTGAAAAAATGAGTGCCTGGGGCATTCATCCTGAGCATCAATTGCAGCTTTGGGAATGGGTTGGCGGGCGTTTTTCATTATGGTCGGCGATTGGGCTTGCCATTGCCATTCGTATCGGCATGGCTAGGTTTAAAGAGCTGTTGGCGGGCGCTCATAGTATGGATGAGCATTTTGCCCAAGCGGATTTTGCCGAAAATCTACCGGTACTCTTAGGTTTACTTGCCGTTTGGAACAGTACCTTTTTGCAAGTCAATGCGCATACCGTGCTGCCTTATGATGGGCGTTTGGAGTATTTGCCAAGTTATTTGACCCAGCTTGAGATGGAAAGTAATGGCAAATCGGTGACGCAGTATGGCGGGCGCTTGGATTATGATACGTGCCCAATTTTGTGGGGCGAGATTGGCTCAAACGCGCAGCACGCTTTTTATCAGCTCTTGCATCAAGGGACGCAGCAAGTGTCTTGTGATTTTATCGCTTGCGTCCGGCGTTATAGTGACAGCACCACAAATGAGTCACTACAGCAGCAGCACGAATTGTCTTTGGCCAACTGTCTGGCGCAAAGTCGGGTGCTGGCGTTTGGTAATGCTGCTATTGCTGATGGTGATGTTAAAGCGGTTTCTTCTGCTGATAAATATAAGTATTACCGCGGCAATCAGCCATCAACCACGCTCCTTATCGATGAGCTGACCCCGCATAGTCTGGGCGAGCTGATTGCGCTTTATGAGCACAAGGTTTACGTCATGGCAAGCATTTGGGATATCAACCCGTTTGATCAATGGGGCGTTGAGATGGGTAAGCGCATGGCAGAGTCGGTACACACCGCCATGCAGCAAGGCGGTGATGAGCAATTTGACACCTCGACAAATCAGCTACTGCAGCATATCAAACTGTTGTCTTAATAGAGCCACTGCCAACTTAACCATGCTACTACATTATCAACGCTGCTAACTTCCTAACAATAAAAGGTCACCTTATGAGCGCTGCTGCTATAGATAAACTAGAGACACACAAGTCCCGATCTGCATCAAACGTGTTTAATCCATCCGCTACAAAAACCAGCGTTTGCGTCGTTGTCGGTCACAGTATCGAGGCCATTACCAGTGCGGTAGTGCTGGCAAGTCTCGGTCATGCGGTGCATTTTTATGCGGACAAAGACATGTTGACGCAGCAATTACAGCAATATGGTTTTGAGCATCATTTGCAGGCGCTGTGGCAGATGTATGTACAGCAGCAGCAGATTCTCAGTTATCCTTTACCAGATAGCGCTGATAAGCTACTACAGCGCTATGAACAATCAAATCAGCATAATGGTTATGACGATAATAAGAGTGATAGCAATGATAGCAATGATGAGAAAGGAAGAATTGCTGAGCAAAAAGCAGTTTCGCTGTATTGGTTGTTTTTAGACAGTATCAGCCCAGTATGGCAAGAAGACAGCTGGATTACCGCCTTTAATCACAGTCATGAGCAAACGTTGCCGCTCATCATGAGTGGCATAAAGCGGTTAGGGGCAGTTGCTGCCTTGTCCAAGCAGTTGCAGCGCGCGTGGGTTTATTATGTGCCGTTCGTGTTTTTAAAAGACGGCGACGCTTATAGTTCGATGTTAAATCCATCGCTGTTGTTGCTTGGTGAAAAAACGCCAAATAGCAGCCATCATTTAAGTATGCTGCAATCTTTAATGCAGCATGCGCGCGCCTTTCATCAAGCCGATATTGCGACCATAGAATTTGCCCGTAGTAGTATCATGGCGATGCTTGCCACAAGGGTCAGCTTTATGAATGAGATGTCGCGCTTGGCTGACAGTCAACAGGTCGATATCCAGCAGGTCAGCCACATCATGGGACTTGATGAGCGCGTCGGCAGTAGCTACTTGCAAGCGGGCTGGGGATTTGGCGGTAATACGCTCCCAACTGAGCTGGTTAAGTTGCAGCAGTCGAGTACAGAAAAAAGCCTGGCTATGCCGCTATTACAGTCCGTCATCCATATCAACGAAGATCAAAAAGAGCTGATTTTTCGCAAATTTTGGCAATACTTTGATGGGTTTATCGATAATAAAACGGTGATTATTTGGGGCGGTAGTTACAAGGCGGGCTCGGGACGCACGGCAGAATCCGCCATTCATCCATTGCTAGCGCTGCTGTGGTCTTATAATATCCGTACGCTGGTCTATAGTGATAAAGCATGGACGGAGCTTGCCGAGCTTTATGGAGAGCAGTCTTTGCTTGAATTGATTGCCAGTCCGTATCAGCAGCTTAAAGCGGCGCAGGCGATTTTTATTATCAGTTGGTTACCAGAAAACAGACTAAATACTGCTAAGCTTAATGAGCAAGCGATACCTATATTTGATGCGCGCAATGCCTTGTCACGGCAGCAGGTCGAGAGTTTAGTGGGAGACTATATAGGGATTGGTCGCGCTAAGTGATGGGATTTATCAACTGTAAAGTTAGCCTTTAAATAAGACAGTTTTGAAACTTATAACACATAATAAGCGCCTGTTAATCTAAGATTAGCAGGCGCTTATTTTATCAATAGATAGATAGGCCAAAATCCTAAGCAGAGACAGCGCCTTGGGTGGCAAGCCAGTGCTGTATTTCTTGCGTTTTGCTGGCTAATAATTGCTTATCACCACGACTTTCGATGTTTAGCCTAATGAGTGGTTCTGTATTGGAAGCACGTAAATTAAAACGCCAGTCGCCAAAATTCAGGCTTAAACCATCAAGCGTCGATTTGGTTGGATTTTCGGCGCTAAACTTGTCTTCAATGGCGCTGATAATTGCCTTTGCATCATGCGTGGTCAAATGAAAATTTAGCTCGCCTGAGCTTGGATAGGCCGCAATATAGCCGCTAACCAATTCTGATAGCGTCTTACCGGTAATCGACAATAACTCAATGGTCAACAGCCACGGAATCATGCCGCTATCACAGTAGAAAAAATCACGGAAATAATGGTGGGCGGACATCTCGCCACCATAGACCGCGCCAGAATCACGCATGACTTGTTTGATAAATGAATGCCCAGATTTGCTAATAACCGCCGTGCCATTGTGCTCACGTATGACGGCTTCGGTATTATAAATCACCCGCGGGTCATAGACGATTGACACGCTCTGCTCTTGATGTTGGTATTTATTTAAAAACGCCTGCGCGAGCATACCAACGACATAACTACCATCGATAAATTCACCGTATTCATCGAACAAAAAGCAGCGGTCAAAATCGCCATCAAAGGCAATACCAAGATCCGCTTTATGGTCTAATACCGCCTGCTGAGTGACGGTTCGATTGGCCTCAATCATAGGATTGGGGATGCCGTTTGGAAAGCTGCCATCAGGCGTGTGATGCAGTTTAATCACTTCAATCGGCGCGCCAGCTTGGGTCAGCTTGTCGACTAACAAGTCGACGACGGGACCGGCGCTACCATTACCAGAGTTCATAACCAATTTAAGCGGTTTTAATTTATCAACATCAATAAAACTCATGACATGGTCGATATAAGCGCTTTTATCTGCTCGTAATTGTAAATTGCCTTGCGTATTATTTGTATTAAATTGACCAGATTGCGCCAGCGCCTGAATCTCTGCCAAACCATCATCGGCGCTAATCGGTTTTGAGTGTTCCTTTACCAGCTTTAAGCCATTATAATTAATCGGATTATGACTGGCAGTGACTTCGATACCGCCCAGCGCTTGATAATAACTGGTGGCAAAATACACCTCTTCTGTACCGGTCATGCCCAAATCAATCACATCGACGCCCGCGTCCAACATACCTTTGATGGCCGCTTGTTTTAACTGCTCGCTGGAGTGGCGAATATCGCTACCAATAACAATAGCAGGCTGTAAACCTTTAAGATCAGCTGGGCTATCTGATGCGCTATAACGCTCAAATAAAATCTGCGCAAAGGCGCGTCCGATACGATAAGCGATGTCTTCATCGAGATTGACGCCAAGCTCGCCGCGAATATCGTAAGCTTTAAATGAATCAATTTTAATCGGCGCAAAGGGAAATTGCGGTGTTTTATAGTTTGTATGTTGAGTAGTATCAGAGGTGGGCATAACGATAAAATCCTTGCGTTTTAGCAGTGAGATAATAATTAAGTCGGTCACACGATTATAAGCTAATCCGCGTTCAATGATACACTAACGCTACCATAACGATAAACTCAGCCATATTTTGTTGCCTTTGCCATTAAAGTCAAAGAACCCCTTTCAGAGAGCTCCTTTATGAATAATCCAGACATGATAAATAATAAAAAACACACTCAAAATGATAATGCAAAACCGTCGACTGACAAACATGACAAACAAGTCTCAGCGCCTACGCCTGTGCAAGGCGTGCCAGCGGCCAGTGGTGAATTGGACGATTTATTGGCGTTAATGGCGCGGCTGCGGGTCGACTGTGCGTGGGATAAAAAACAAAGTAATCATAGCCTTATTCCGTATGCCATCGAAGAAGCCTATGAGCTCGGCGAGGCGGTACAAAGCGATGATGATGAAGACATCAAAGGCGAGCTTGGCGATGTACTCTTACAAGTGATTTTTCATTGTCAAATATATGCTGAGCAAGGTCGCTTTGATATGAGTGATGTGATGACGACCTTGCAAGAGAAATTGATTCGTCGGCATCCGCATGTGTTTGAGGCAGAAACGCTAAAAGACGATGCCGCGGTCAAAGAACGCTGGGATGAGATTAAGGCAGAGGAAAACCAAGCCCGCGCCGCACGTGGCAAGCCAAAACGACGTTTGGACAATATCAAGGCGGGTAGTGCGCTGATGCAAGCGCAGGAAGTACAAAAGCAAGCGTCAAAGTTGGGTTTTGATTGGGAAGGGGTCAGCGGCGCATTTGATAAACTCGAAGAAGAAATTGCTGAATTAAAAAGCGAGCTGACCGATAAATCAAAAACCGAAATCAAAGCCAATATGAGCGATATTGAAAAAGAGCTCGGCGATTGTATGTTTGCGCTGGTCAATGTCGCGCGTAAACTAAACCTCGACGCTGAAACTGCAACGTTAACCTGTGTGCATAAATTCAAATCGCGCTTTGGTTATATTGAAGAGCAATTGGCCGCCGCTGGCAAGTGTGTCGAGGACAGTAACATTGATGAGATGGACGCCTTATGGGACGCGGCGAAACAACATGAACGCGACTAATAAATCGTCACCTGTTAAATGGACATTCATTAGACGGTCATTCATTAAATGCTCGCCCGCTGATTTGCTTAAAAAATGGGTTATTTTTTTAATAGGCATATTTTTTATCATTCTTATGCTATCTAATCAGGTTCTAGCTGCACCATGTTTTAATAATGCCCAAAGTGCTTATGATTATCTGCTATCACAAGAAACGGCGCAAAGCCAAGCGCGCGCGCAGACCAGCATTAATATCAATCGCGCCACAGAAGCGGAGCTGGTGGCATTAAACGGTATTGGCAGCAGTAAAGCGCAGGCGATTATTTTATATCGTGAGATGTTTGGCGGTTTTAAAACGGTTGATGAATTAACAAAGGTAAAAGGCATCGGAGCAAAAACCGTTGAGAAAAATCGCCAGCGTTTAAGCGTGCAAGATTAAGCCCTTTATTTTTAGTAAATTGACCCCAATATTGACAAAATAGCATGTAAGTAAATGTCATAACACACCCACCATGGTCAAAATTTGTTAAACTAGCAGATACATCCGCCTGCTAGATGCTGTGTTCATCAAAGGTGGTTAAGAATAAAGGCGAGGAGTAGATGCATGGCCGAGCGTGCCGCCAAGCAGTTAGAACTGAATAAATCTGAATTACCCAATTCCATTACCGAAGTGATAGCTACCCTAACCCGAGCTGGGTTTGATGCTTATATCGTCGGTGGCGGCGTGCGCGATACCTTGCTAGGCCTGCGTCCAAAAGACTTTGACGCGGTCACTGATGCCAAGCCTCATGAGATTAAAGACGTCTTTGGCAAGCGCTGCCGTATTATTGGACGACGTTTCCAATTGGCGCATGTTTACTCTGGTCGCGAGCTCATCGAAGTGGCGACGTTTCGTGGTCCGCCGCTCAATAATGCCAACACCAATCAAGATGGGATGATTTTGCGCGACAATGTCTGGGGCGATATCAAACAAGACTTTGCCCGTCGCGACTTTTCTATTAACGCGCTTTATTATCAGCCACTCAAAGGCGTGGTGCATGATTTTTGCGGGGCGCTGGAAGACATCGATAATAAAATTATTCGCTTATTAGGCAATGCGCCGACGCGTATCGAAGAGGATCCAGTCAGATTGCTGCGAGCCCTACGATTTAAAGCAAAGTTGGGTTTTGACTTTGATAGTGAACTCGCCGCGCAGTTCCACGATGACAATTGGGCGCTGCTGGAGCAAATCTCTCCGCATCGTCTGTATGATGAAACGCAAAAGATGTTTACTGGTGGTTATTTGGTACCATTATTGCCGCTATTATTTGAATCTGGGGCGATGGATAGTTTGATTATTTATCCGCCTGCTGAACCAAGTGCGTTGGTCAAACAAGTCGCCATTAATACCGATAAACGTATCGCCGCTGGCAAAAGTATCAACCCTGCTTTCTTTTATGCCGCGTTGCTGTGGGAAAATTATCTCCATCAATTAGAAAAAGCCAAAAAGCGCAACATGCCTTTTGCTGACGCACAGCTGCATGCAGCGGGCAAAGTCATCGACCGTCAACGTATCAAGACCGCCATTCCAAAATTTGCGGAGCAGTTTATCCGTGATATTTGGATATTGCAGCCAAAATTGGCGGCGCCGCGTAGCAAACAAATTGTCCAGTTGTCTGAGCACCCACGTTTCCGCGCTGCTTTTGATTTCTTGTTATTGCGCGAGCAATGCGGCGATGCCGAGCATCCACTATCAGAATCGACCAATGGTATGGGCGAGTGGTGGCAAAATTATCAAACTTTGACCGAACAGCAGCAGCAGCAAGCGATTGACGATTTTGATGAAAATATTCGTCGCGGCGCTTATAAGCAAGGGCAGCGTGGTCGCGGACGTAATCGTCAAAAACAGCAAAGCTCGAACGCTAATGCTAAGGTAAATCACATAGAAAACGATCAACAAGACAAAGCATATCGCAATGGCAGTGCCAAGCCCGCGCTTATGAATGATGCGTCAGACGTGCCATCACGTCGCCGCCGCGCTGCTAGTCACTCTTCTGACAAACAGGTTGATAACGATATCAATAATGACAGTCGTAGTAACAGTGCTCGTCATAACGGTTATGATAAGCAGCAGGCAACACAAGACAGTCATGAGCTTGCACAATTGCAGCAATTATCACTGGCGAATACTGATAAGCAAGCGACAAATAAGCGCCAAGATATAAAACCAGCGCCGTTATTTGTCATCGAGCATGAAAAGGTTGTGCCGCCGCTGCGTAAACAATTGCCAAGTGACGAAAAGCCGGAATTTGCTTCTAATTCCGAGCAAGCAGCTGTAGCGCAAAGTACAAATACTGAAAACGCCAAAGTTAAGAAAGCAGCGATAGAACGTCAGTCAGGTATCTCTGACAAAGCTGATAAGCAAGCTCAGCAGCAGAATGCAGAAGTAAAACAAGCCGATGCCAAGTATGTTACTAGTAAGCCTGTTTCTAGCAAGTCAGACCCCGCTACAACAGCGGATACTAAGCGCACAGTGGCCCAAGCTCCCGCGCTCGTCAGCATAAATAACGAGCCAATACCTTATAAACGTCGCCGTCGTCAGCCTACTGTAGACAGCAGTAGTAACGACAACAGTAAAAATAGCGCCGACAATAGCAGTAGCGTAGAGGCAAAACCAGTTGAGCGTAAAGAACAAACGGCAAAGGCTGCCAAGTACGAGAGGAAAGCGCCTAAACCCGCACCGCAGTTTGCTGAGGACACAAACACCGTTTCTAAAAAGTCTGCTAAAGCCAGTCAGGATGCTAAGAACCCAACCGTCAAAACTCAGACGACGAAAAGCCAGGCAGCTATTATTAACACCAATAACGATAAAGGCCCTGTGCCGTCAAAGCGTCGCCGCCGTCAGCCAAGCGTTAACAACGGCTAGGCTTGTTATAAAACCATAAAATAAAGTGATAATTATGAACGCGCACTTTGTTACTAGTGATGATACTAGCGATAACAATAATCGTGACGGCACGACTTGGATTACCTGCTATGTAGGTCTAGGCAGTAATCTAGAAAACGAGCTAGGTTCGCCAGTAGAGCATCTGCAACAAGCCATTAAAACGATGCGAGAACATGAGCAGATACGCACAGTACGTGTGTCTTCTTTCTATGCTTCAGTGCCAATGGGGCCGCAAGATCAGCCTGATTTTGTTAACGCGGTTGCAGGTTTTGACACCACTTTAACAGCATTTGAATTGCTTAGTTTTTGTCAAGCGTTGGAGCAGCAAGCCAAACGCGCCCGCCTGCGCCGCTGGGGTGAGCGCAGCCTTGATGTCGATATTTTATTGTATGGTGATAACGAAATCTCAGAGCCGCAATTAACCATACCGCATGCAGGCTTGTATGAGCGCAATTTTGTCTTGATGCCGCTACGAGAGTTGGCGCCAGAGCTAATTATTTTAAACAAGCCAATAGCGAATTACCCGCCGAGTAACGATTGGACGGGATTAAAGCTCCTAGAACTGAATTAGAACTATAGCCAAAGTAGAAATAGGCGGCTTACTAAAGATATTTAAAATCGGTATGCATTTTATCACAGCAGCAAAAGCCATAGATAGTTAATAGCATTGAGGGTTATATGACGACGTTATCTACTTTAAATAAGTTTAAAAAAGACGGCACCAAATTCACCTGTCTGACCTGCTATGACGCGATGTTTGCGCGCATGATGGATAAAGCGCAGATTGATGCGATTTTGATTGGGGATAGTCTTGGCATGGTGGTGCAAGGTCATGATTCAACCTTGCCAGTTACCGTTGACGATATGGCTTATCATACGGCAAATATTGCCCGTAGTAATAACCATGCGCTTATTTTAGCGGACTTGCCGTTTATGAGCTATGTGACGTTGCCAGAAGCCATTGCCAATAGCCGCAAGCTGATGCAGGCGGGCGCGCATGTGATTAAAATTGAAGGCGGCAGTGAGCTTTGTGATTTGGTCAAAACGTTGGCGCAAGCTGGTACGCCGACTTGTGTGCATTTAGGGCTGACGCCGCAATCGGTCAATGTCTTTGGTGGTTATAAAATCCAAGGCCGCGGTGATGAGGCGGCGGAAAAACTGCTTGCTGATGCTAAAGCCGTGGTTGCTGCTGGTGCTGCGCTTTTGGTGTTAGAATGTGTTCCTGCTGAGCTTGCCAAAGCCGTTACAGAGGCGGTTGCCGTGCCCGTCATCGGGATTGGTGCTGGTGCCGATACCGATGGTCAAGTCTTAGTCATGCATGACATGCTGGGTATGGTACATGGCCGCGTGCCGCGCTTTGTCCATGACTTTTTAACCGATGAACGTAATGGTGCGCACAGTATCGAAGGCGCCTTTGCCCTGTATCACCAATCGGTACGCGATGGCAGCTTTCCCACTGAGCAGCATCAATTTAGCTAGGCTTGTTAAAGTAGGCCATATTTTATTTAGTGACTTCACGATTTTCAGTAAAAAAGCTATTAGCATAAGAAGTATTAACCATGCCAATCATACATCATCATATCTCAGCGCTGCGTCATGCTTTAACGCCTTATTACGGTCGCCAGCGCATTGCCTTAGTGCCAACGATGGGCAATCTGCATGATGGCCATCTTGAGCTGGTAAAGCTTGCCAAGCAGCATGCTGATATTGTGGTCGTGAGTATCTTTGTCAATCCTACCCAATTTGGCGAAGGAGAGGACTTCGATAGTTATCCGCGCACGCTAGAGGACGATGTTGCCAAGCTTGCCACCGTTGATGCGGACTATGTATTTGCGCCAAGTATTGACGAGATGTATCCGGTGTTACCGCCGCCAACGTCAGTTCGCGCTGGCGCAATTACCAGCCAGCTATGTGGGCAGTCGCGTCCTGGACATTTTGATGGGGTTGGCATTGTTGTCTCTAAATTATTTAATATCGTCCAGCCAGATGTAGCAGTATTTGGCCAAAAAGATTACCAGCAATTGGCCATTATTCAGCAATTGGTGCGTGATTTAAGCTATCCGATTGAGATCATAGGCGCGCCTATCGTGCGAGCAGAGGATGGTTTAGCCTTATCGTCACGTAATCAGTATTTAAGCGACGCTGAGCGCAAAATAGCGCCGGTGCTCCATCAAGAATTGCAACGCTTAGCCGAGCAACTCAAAAATGGTAAATATAGCGAACAAGGCGTTGAGCCTTTATTGGCTGCGGCTAAAGCGCGTATTACTGACGCGGGTTTTACGGTTGATTATTTAGACCTAAAAACGGCTCAGCTCGATGCTTTAAAAGCAGACAATTTGCAGGCAAGTTTAGAGGAAAATCAGCAAGATTTGGTGATTTTGGTTGCTGCTTGGCTGGGGCGTGCACGTTTGTTAGACAATCAATTGGTGACAGTAAAGCTGCCATCATGACAGAGGAAATTGCCGGACGCAATGCATGAGGATGACGGATTATGAGTGCAAATAAGGACGACAAGCAAGCCAAATCAGGTAATGAACAAACACCGCCAAATGACAATTTAGCTAAGCCCGCCAAGCTAGCCAGGCCAGCATCCGCTAGCAGCGCAAATAAAGACAGATTAAGTATCTTAGTAGTATCAGGACGTTCGGGGTCTGGCAAAACCTCCGTACTCAATATCCTAGAGGATTTGGGCTATTATTCTATTGATAATCTGCCTTTATCATTGGTTCCTGAAGCGGCGCAAAGGCTGGTTTGCGATAGCGGGATTAAACGCGTCGCCCTTGGGGTCGATATTCGCACGCCGCGCGCCGATTTGTCCAATTTCGCTGCCACTCATGATGTCTTAAAGCAAACGTATGGCGAAGAGGCGGTTACGGTAATATACGTGACGGCGCAAGAGGATATCTTGGTGGCGCGCTTTAATGCCACCCGCCGTATTCATCCTTTAATGGTGCAAGATAGCAAAGGCGTAGAAAATACGGTCGATAATTTGCCAGCGGCGATCGAAAAAGAAAGCCAGCTTTTGCAACCGATATTTAAGCAGGCTGACCTTAAAATCGACACCAGTATGCTGAACATTCATCAGTTAAAAGAGCGTCTGCGCGATTATGTTGGGGCCGATAATCAAATCGCCATTAATCTGTTATCGTTTGGCTTTAAATATGGCAGTCCAATCGATGCTGACTTTGTTTTTGATGTGCGCATTTTGCCCAATCCGCACTGGAATCCGAAGCTGCAAGCGGCGACAGGTCTCGATGCTGAGGTCGCTGAGTTTTTTGCTGATTATCCAGAAGTGGCTGAGATGACTGAAGATATCGCTACTTTTCTCAGTCGTTGGTTACCAAATTTTTTACATAACAACCGCCACACGGTGACGGTCGCGATTGGCTGCACCGGCGGCAAGCATCGCTCGGTATTTATTACCAAGCATTTACAAGATAAACTGTCCGCCAGTTTGCCCAAAGGTTTAACCGTTACGGCCAAACACCGCGAAAAGCATCGTTGGTAATGGCGAGTTTTAATGCCTAATGACTGCAATGGTTCAGCTACAAGGTTTAAATGGCAACACGCAATTAACGTGTTTCATTACACTCTACTATTTACTATCTCGAAAAATGGAAAGCTTTTATGATTGACTGGTCAGAACAAGATATGCGCGTCTCGCGCACAGAGCTCAAAAAAGCTCATGAGCGCTTACAAGCATTGTCGATACCGCTTGCCAGCTTATCGAAAAAGCAACTGAAAGCATTGCCAGCCAGTGATTATTTTATGGCGGAGCTGATGGCGCTTGCCGATATCACCAGTGCTAACGCGCGCAATCGCCAAACCAAACGTGTCGGCAAACTTATCAGTGAAGAAAATCGCCACGAACTTGTCAAAGCCTTGTTCGACGCTTTTTTCCCAAAAGAGCAGATCTCTAAAATTGAAAGCTGGATTGAGCGCTTAAACATCAATGATGAAAGCACGCTTAAACAGTTCGTCAAACAATACAAGGCGTCCGAGCGTAATAGCCTGTATCAGCTGCTACTTTGGATTGAGTACGCCAAGCACATACAAGACGACGAGCTAATGGCAGAATCAAAAGAAGACTTGGCCAGTTATATTCGTGAAGTGGCCATATTATCGCAGCTTAAAAGCTAATCATTTAGGTTAAAACGGAACATGACTCGAAAAAAAAGCCAATCTTAACGATTGGCTTTTGGCGTTTTAATAAATGTGTGTCTTTTAATAATCTCTGCCGTTTAAGTTATTTTTTCTCGGCACGTACTTTATCGACCAAATAATCAACCACTTTAGGGACGGTAGCGCTTTCACCCGTCACCACATATTTACCTTGTACGACTACTGCTGGTACGCCTGAAAGCTGATAACGCTTGGCGCCTGCTTGTGAGCGACCAATTTTTGTACCAACGGCAAATGAGTTATAAAGGCTGTTAAATTTCTTTTCGTTGACGCCTTTAGACGCATACCATTTGCTCAGTGACGCTTGGTCAAATAACTGTTTGCCATCTTTATGCACGGCATCAAATAGCGCATTATGAGTCTTATCTTCATAACCCAACAGCTGCGCGGCATAAAAACCACGGGCACTGGCTTCCCAAACGGGATTAAGCGCTGCTGGGGTTCTAAAAAAAGCCACGTCTTTGTCTTTGGTTTTTGCCCATTTTTCCATATATGGATTGAGGTTGTAGCAATGCGGACAGCCGTACCAGAAAAACTCGCGCACAATAATAGCATCACCGCTGATTTTCTCTGGGTTATCCAGCACGCGGTAGTCTTTTCCTGCGACATAATTGGCAGCTTGCGCGCCCATATTGGTCAGCCCAATAGCACAAGCCAGACCAGTCAATGCGATGATACGTTTCATACTTTTTCCTTGAGATGTCGAGAGTCAGAATTTTTGCTTCGAAGTTTTCGATTCAGCAGTCATTTCGCGCATTTGTATATAGGTTTTATGTGGTTAAGCGACAATGCGCCGCGTAAAGCAACCTGTTATAGACTACCGCCTATAATAGCGTAAAATGCCCATACTTGTGAACCGGATTCTTAACTAACGGTTGTAAAGCTGTGAGCGATTATTTAAGGTATCTTACCTATGATTTTTAAAGGTATTTTTGCCTTTAATATTTTAACATTGCTATGTAGCTGAATTTTTTGGCGCTAAAAATAATGGTCATACGGAGCTATTGTTAAGCGTTTCACAAACGGTGACGATGTACTCACGACAAAGCCGCCGCTCTCATGCTAATATTGAGCCTATACTGTTGAGCGTCTCAGCGTACCTATAAACGTAAACGATAATAACTATAATGCCGAAAAAGGAAACATCCTATGAGCCAAGCTTTACCTTCTACGCCGCCTGTAAACAGTCAGGCAAATCAGCAAGCAAGCGACGTTAATGACGCCGCCGCTATTAATGTCGATGCCAATGTTGATGCTAGCGAAGTGGAAAAATTTAACAATTTGGCAAGCGAGTGGTGGAATAAAACCGGCGCGTTTGCCACCTTACACGAAATCAATCCGCTGCGTCTTAATTGGATAGAAGACAATGTAAAACGCGGCTATGCGAGTCATGATAACAGTAAAAGCGCAGAGATGGGCTTAGCGGGTAAAAAAGTCCTTGATGTTGGTTGTGGCGGCGGCATTTTGTCAGAATCGATGGCGCGCCGCGGTGCTGATGTTACCGGTATCGACCTTGGGACAGAGAACCTAAAAGCAGCCGCCTTACATGCTGAGCAAAGCAACTTAACTGACACGCTACGTTATCAGCATATCCCGATTGAGCAGTTAGCCGTCACTCATGCTGGTCAGTTTGACGTGGTGACTTGTATGGAGATGCTTGAGCATGTGCCAGACCCAACTGCCATTATCGAGGCGTGTTTCAAGCTGCTAGCGCCGGGCGGGGTTTGCGTGCTATCGACGATTAATCGCAATCCTAAATCGTATCTATTTGCCATCGTTGGGGCGGAGTACGTGTTGCGCCTGCTTGATCGCGGCACTCATGATTACGCCAAATTTATCACCCCAGCTGAGTTAGACAAAATGGCGATCAATGCAGGCTTTAGCCGTCAAGATATCATTGGGCTACATTATAATCCGTTAACCAAGCGCTACTGGTTGGCCCAAAACGTCGATGTCAATTATATGATGGCGGTACAAAAACCCTTGTCGTAAATCGTTTTTATAAGCATTCCTTTTTAACCACTTTTTAAATCAATGTCTTAAATCCATGTTTTAAATAAAAATTAAGAGCGCCTGTTATGAGTCAATTTGTAAAAGCTGTCTTGTTCGACCTTGATGGGACGTTAATCGATACTGCCGCCGATTTTATCCGAATTATTGGGAAAATGAGCGGCGAAAATGATTGGCAAGCGCCACCTGCAGTAGAAATTCGCGAGCAAGTATCCGCAGGCGCTTCGTCGATGGTGCGGCTGATGCTGCGTCATAATGGCCAGCTTGAGGTCAGTGAAGAGGCGCTGCTTACGTTTCGTCAGCAGTTTTTAGACGATTACGAAGCAGATATTTGTGTCGATAGCTGTGTTTTTAGCGAGCTTGAAGAAGTGCTGCGCGTCCTTGAAGACCAGCGGGTGCCCTGGGGCATCGTTACCAATAAACCGCGCTATTTAGCAGAGCTTTTGTTAGAAAAAATGCAGCTAGATGAGCGCTGTTCGGTGCTGGTCTGTCCTGATGACGTATCGCGTACTAAGCCAGATCCAGAGCCGATGTATGTGGCGTTAGAAAAACTTGCTATCCCGCGCGGCGCTGCTGAAAGCGTCCTCTACGTTGGCGATCATATACGCGATATCGAAGCTGGCAACGCCGCTGGTATGACGACAATTTTAGCCGCCTATGGCTATATTCCACCTGAAGATCAAAAAAGTCTAAAGAAATGGGGTGCAGACTATATTGCGGAGACTCCTAAAGACTTAAATAAACTTCTGCTTTCTTCGGGCAAGTTTGACTATTTATAAAGTAAATAATTATAAGCCAAATACGACATAATCGAGATAGCTATTAAGCGTCCTACCTATTCAATAATAAGCCGTGAGTAATGCCATGAGTGACCATACTAATCCGCCAACGCCGCAGCAAAGCAATCAACCAGCTGCGCAAAACTCTGCATCGTCTATATCGCACGACGCTATTCGTAATTTTGTACCGCCTGATAACTGCTTAGATGGCAAGACAATCTTGGTAACGGGTGCTGGTGATGGTATCGGCCGTGTCGCTGCTTTAACTTATGCCCGTTATGGGGCAACGGTGTTATTGTTGGGGCGCACCAGCAGCAAGCTTGAATACGTTTACGATGAAATTGAGAGCTTTGGTGGCAAGCAGCCTGCGATGCTCCCGATGAATTTAGAAGGCGCCACCTATGCTGAGATGCAAACGCTAGAGAATTTGATTGCGAAAGAAGTCGGTCAGCTCGATGGTGTATTGCATAACGCTGGCATGCTCGGTGCTTTAACGCCGCTTGAAATGTACGATGTCGATATGTTTGCCCAAGTCATGAAGGTTAATTTTACGGCTACCTTTATGCTCACCCAAGCGCTGCTGCCGCTGCTTAAAGACGCGCCAAATGGTTCTATCGTCTTTACCTCTAGTAGCGTCGGCACCCATCCGCGCGCATTTTGGGGCGCGTATGCGCTCTCTAAGCAAGCGGTTGAAGGCATGAGCGATATCTTTACCCAAGAAACGCAAAACACCACCAATTTACGCTTTAACTGTATCAACCCTGGCGGCACCCGTACCAATATGCGCGCCCATGCCTTTCCCGGTGAAAATCCGATGAGCCTAAAAACGCCAGAAGATATTATGGGTGGTTACGTGTTTTTGATGAGTGATGAAAGCATCGGCGTGCGCGGTCAAGTGGTTGAGCTACAGCCAAAAAATTAATCATCATTTACCATTTTATTGCTCATTATTTTTATCGCTATTAATGGTATCTATAAAAGCATTTATTGATTGAAATAAATGCTATATAACCCCATCTATTTGTTATTAAAGACTTTTATCAATTACAACCTAAATAGTATTAATAAAAAACAGGATAAGATTATGGCAGGTGGTTGGTCAAGAGATGGGGCAGAGCATGAACAAATGGATGCGACGGTCAACGATGCGTTAGAGCGGGCACGGCGTGCGCTACCAACGGGTGAAAGCGCTGAGTTTTGTGATGAGTGCGGTAACGCCATTCTAGAAGCGCGGCGCGTTGCCGTACCAGGCGTGCAGCACTGTATAGGCTGCCAAACAGAGCTTGAAAAACAAGCAAAGGCGGTCGAGCTGTTTAATCGCCGCGGTAGTAAAGACAGTCAATTACGTTAGTTTTAGGTATAAGAAAAATTTGTTCAGTCGCACGTGGATATTAACGTATCAATTTTATTTTGAATGACTGTAATTATCGTTAGTTAGATCAATAAAAAGCCCTGCACATTGGCTGCAGGGCTTTTTATTGCCTTGAATACCATCAAGCGCTATTCGCTCTTAGCCGCTTCTACTTCCGCTTCGTCAGGGACGAACACATAGCCGACACCCCAAACGGTTTGGATATAACGCGCTTGTGACGGGTTGTCCTCAATCAGGCGGCGCAAACGCGATACTTGCACGTCGATAGAACGCTCCATCGCGCCCCACTCACGGCCGCGGGCAAGGTTCATTAATTTATCACGCGTTAACGGCTCACGAGGATGCTGAACTAAGGCTTTTAACACCGAAAATTCACCAGTCGTTAAAGTAACCACATTGCCTTCACGTTTCAGCGTACGGGTCGATAAATCAAGCGTCCACGGTCCAAATTCAACCACTTCCATCTGATGACTTGGCGCACCCGGCAGCTCACGGTTTTGGCGGCGCAGGACTGCTTTGATACGCGCCAGTAGCTCTTTTGGATTAAAGGGCTTTGGCAAATAATCATCAGCACCCGCCTCAAGTCCAGCAATGCGGTCGGCATCGCCACCTTTGGCCGTCAGCATGATAATTGGAATATCGCCGTTGTCTTCACGCAAGCGCTTACAAATACTGATACCGTCTTCGCCTGGCAACATTAAATCTAACACCACCAATGAGAACAGCTCACGCTGCATCAATTTGTCCATCTGATTGCCATCATGAGCCGTACGGACGACAAACCCATCGTCCTCTAAAAAGCGCTGCAATAAAGAGCGCAAGCGCGCATCGTCATCAACGACTAAGATGCGCTGGTTTAAAGTGTCGGGGCTGTTGTTATCAGTCATACAGTCATCCTCTTATAAAAATTATTATTAGTAGAAACTTTCAGTAAAATTATTAGTAAAACCTATTTATAAAAACATCATTAAAGGATATAACTTAAAATCTTGTTATTATTTAATGATCAATCCGTTGATAAGTTTTATTGCTAAAAAATATAATAGTCGAAAAAACGTATAAAAAATAAAGACTTTTGTTCAATGTGGTAATGCTGAGCTATATTTGCGCCCTTGATACTTTAGTGTATAAGATTGCAATCCTAATTGCATCACTGATACTGATAAATGCTGTATGCGTTTGTTTAACAAGGCGTCAGAACGGATGATATCCGATGATTTTTATGATAAAACAGGCATTAAATAACGAAAAGATAAAAAGGATTTTTATTCATGCAGCTTTTGCTATAATGCAAAACTACATTTCTCAACGATTGATACGTCTATGAGTAGCACTGATACCTTAACGCCATCTCAAACCTCGACAAATGCACAGGTTTTAGATGCAACCACACACGCGAATATTCACGACAAGCTTGCTCGCGCGCTTGGCATTAAGACTGCTCAAGTCAATGCGTTTGTCAAACTTTACGATGAAGGCGCGACCGTTCCGTTTATTGCCCGTTATCGCAAAGAAAAAACGCAAAATCTTGACGATGCGCAGCTGCGAGCTTTAGAGAAGGCGCTTAATTATGAGCGCGATATGGCAACCCGTCGCCTTAAAATTACCGAGCTGCTAAGCACGCAGGGTAATTTGACCGACGAGCTGCAGGCGCGTATTGATAATGCGACGTCGAAACTTGAGCTTGAAGACATCTACTTGCCCTATCGTCCGCGTCGCCGTTCACCAGCCGCAAAAGCACGGGCCGCCGGTTTGGACATGCCAGCAAAGGCTATCCTAACGCAAGAGATTACCCCGACAGAAGCGCTGGCTGATTATCAAGTACCATCTAGTATCTCTGACGATGGTGGTAATGAGATTGACGTCGATTTTAATGATATCGACAAGCAATTGGCAGGCGTACAAGCCATCATCGTTGATGAATGGACGCAAGCGTTGGACTTACTCGATAATCTGCGCAGTGGTTTTGCAAAAACGGCAAGTATTGTATCGAGCGTTGCCAGTGAAGAAAAACGTGAAGTCGGCGAGAAATTCAAAGATTACTTCGAGCATAGCGAAAGCCTTGCGCGTCTGCCAAATCATCGCTTGCTTGCGATGCTACGTGGTCGCCAAGAAAACGTTTTAGGGTTAAAAATCGAAGGCGAAGACGCTCCTTTTATCGACAAAATTATTAAGCATTTTGAGATTGATACCAAAGCGCCAGCTGAGCGTCAGGAGTTTTTGACAGAAGCAGCAACTAGCTTATGGAAAGAAAAATGGCGTCCGCATATCGAGCACCGTTTATTGACCGAAAAACGTCTGGCTGCTGAAGCCGACGCCATTGATGTCTTTGCCAATAATTTACAGCATTTGCTCATGGCAGCACCTGCTGGCCGCAAAGTAATTTTGGGCGTTGATCCTGGTATTCGTCATGGCGTTAAAATGGCAATTGTCGATGCCCAAGGCCATGTGATGTTAGATAGTGAAGACAAGCCAGTTGTGGCAACCGTTTATCCATTTGCTCCTGATAATAAGATGGATGAAGCCAAAAAAGTCATCGATGAGCTGTTAAGCACCTATAAGGTTGATTTAGTCGCAATCGGTAATGGTACGGCAAGCCGCGAAACTGACGCGATGATTAAAGAGATTTTGGCGGCCAACGCTGAGCTAAAAGCCAAAGCCGTTATCGTGAATGAATCTGGCGCTTCTGTTTATTCGGCGAGCGAGCTTGCCAGTGATGAACTTGCTAATTTAGATGTCTCGGTACGCGGTGCGGTTTCTATTGCGCGCCGCTTGCAAGATCCTTTATCAGAATTGGTTAAGGTTGACCCAAAAGCCATTGGCGTTGGTCAATATCAGCATGACGTCAATCAAAACCAGTTAGCAGACAGCCTCGATAAAGTCACGCAAGATAGCGTGAATGCGGTTGGCGTTGATGTGAATACCGCAAGTCCTGCTATCTTGGCGCACATTGCGGGTTTAAATAAAAACGTCGCCCAGCAAATCGTCACCTATCGTAAAGAGCATGGCGCCTTTGATAGCCGTGAAGCGCTAAAAAACGTGCCGCGCTTAGGGGTAAAAACCTTTGAGCAAGCAGCAGGTTTCTTGCGTGTGCATGGCGGTAGCAATCCCCTTGATGCAACAGGCGTGCACCCAGAAAGCTATGCGCTGGTTGACAGCCTACTTGAGCAAACGGGTAAAGCATTGCCAGAAATAATCGGTAATGAAGGCGTGCTAAACAGTATCGATACCACCGCGCTTGCTGCCAATGATGATAACATCAGTGTCAAAGCGATCATTGAAGAGCTTGCCAAGCCTGCTCGCGACCCGCGTCCTGAGTTTAAGACCGCCAACTTCCGTGAAGACGTCAATAGCATTAAAGACTTAAGCGAAGGCATGCAGCTTGAAGGCGTGGTGACCAACGTTACCGCCTTTGGTTGCTTTGTTGATGTCGGCGTGCATCAAGATGGCTTGGTTCATATCTCACAGATGGCCAATGACTTCGTTGCTGACCCGATGAACCGCGTTAAGCCCGGTGATATTGTCTCTGTACGTGTGATTTCTATCGATGAAAAACGCGGCCGTATTGGTTTTAGTATGAAGCCTGAAGGTGTAAAACCTGCACGTTCAGCAGCCAAGGCTTCTGAAAGTACGGGTAATGACGACAAAGCCAGTCGCCCACGCAGCAGCCGGCCAGCTAGTAATCGTGAAAGTAATGACCGTGAAAGTGATAACCGTAAAAATAGTAGTCGCTCAAATAACAACCGCCCAGCAGCGGATAAGCGTCCGTCAAAACCGCGTGGCAATCGTCAAGATAAAGACAATAGCAACAACCGCAGTAAAGCGCCAAGAACGGAGAAAGCAGAAGCGCCCAGTAAAATGGGCACGCTAGGTGCGCTATTACAAGAAGCGGGCGTGACTAAGTCTAAGAAGTAATAAGGACTAAGAAGTAATAAGTTTTGATATCAGAGCATCATAAAAAAGGCAGCCATCAAGCTGCCTTTTTTATGTCTTAAACGACCATTTATAACGCTGAGTTACACCATCATGCAACTCAGTGCGTTTTGTTGATTTACCACTGTATTTTTAACCAACATACCTTAGCGGGCTACAGCAATGCGGCGGCTTTCTTTAAATTCAACATCCGCTGGCTGCGTGGCCAATAGCTCACCGCGTTTGTCTTTTTTCTTCTCTTGCAGAGTAATAGGAGTATCTGTCGATTCTTTGGCGGCCGAGCCTTCGCCTGCAATTAGCGGCTGATAGTTTGCATCGCTATGCTGCATGTTTAGCGCCTGTGCAGGCTGTGCAGATTGTAGAGCAGCGGCTTCTACGCTGTTATTTTCCTCATCTCCAGCTTCATCCATGTCTGCATCCGCGACAGTCACAGACTCATTGCTTTCCACCGCACCGGGCTGTGTGGCCAGTAACTCACCATCTGGCCCTTCTACTTCAGCTTGTAAGGTATTTTCCACGGGCGCAGAAAGCTTATCTGCTGGCGTCACCTCTTTAGTGTTGGCAGGGGCAGCCATAGCAAGCGTAGGTAAAATCAGCGTAGCTCCTAAAATTAGGGATAAAGCATTCTTTTTCATATGAGTCTCCAAAAATAGATAAAGGATAATTTTTTAAACAAGCGAGTTATTTTTTAACAAATAACTTGTTAATGAGAGTGTTTTTCACTTGATTGTACTTTTATTGCCAAACGCAAAATACCAGCTATCTAGCCAGTATTTCAGTAGTAAAGTTATTAACCTTCTAACAGTTTGGTATATTGTTGTGACGTTATGCAACCATCACTCATAAGTTTGAACAATAACCAACCAAGCGTATTCATTCCCAAAAAATTATTCAACAATCACATATTTTCCTGTGCTTGGATCGACAACGCGCTGCTGTTTATTGTTGTCAGGTACACGAATCACAGGAAAGGTTTGGCTGATTTCTGTATCTTCAAGGACGTTGGCATCTGCTTCTTCACCAACGATAACGGCACGATTGGCGCCATCTTCTACCGCAATTGCCGTACCACTTGTGGTGTTAACCCGTTTGATTTGGTCTTCTGGCGCAATGATAACTTCTTTTACACGATATTTAGCCGGACGGATAACGCGTGTGGTTTCGACAACGACTGGCTCCATGCTACGTGCTTCCGTGATAGCAATTTGGGGCTCTGGTGCTGGCGCTTCGGTTTCTTTGGCGACACTCATAATAGGCGTTGGAAATTTAGCGCTAAAGTGGTTGTCACACTGCTGCATGCTTAAACGTACCGGATTGCCAGCTTTATCCATATAAACGTTGACTGGCATATCAGCTGCAATTGGTACATATTTGCCCACCAATGCGCCTGAGACACCGTAGCGACCATTTGATTGTCCCACCCCTAAATCACAGGCACCTGCTGAATAATCACTGGCTTGTAAGTTGTTATTATTTACCACCGTTTGCGGAATCATGACCTCAGATAAGCGCATTTTTTTGATAGAAGCTTCGCCCGCACGCAGCTTTGGTTTTTGATAGGTATAAGGCGTATAAAATTTGGCTGAGCCATCTTTGACGGCCATGACACACTCATCATAAGTATCATAACCGACGTTGCCATGATTATCAGTGGTCATAGCGGCGTTGGCCGTACTGGCAAACATGGCGGCACCTGAAGTTAAAATAGCGGCTGTTAATACATGCAGTTTCATAATCATTCCCTCTTAATTATTGTTAATGTTTCTCTTTGAGTTTTCTAATGGGGTTTACCAACATTGGTTTTGGTATATTTGGGCTCGATGGTTAAAATCCGCGCCATAACCTGTTTTATCCTACGTCAGTTCTAGCAATATGGCTGTGACATTAGTCTGGAAATGTGTAGTTTAATGTATTGAAAAAGGGCAAATGGACAACATCGTTTACCAAAAAAACACGTTGTTATTATTTATTAACATTTGCCTAAAAAACTTTAGCGCCGCGATGTAAGAAAAAAATAATGGAGGAAAAATAGGTAATAAAAAACCGCGTCTTATTATCAAGACGCGGTTAGGCTACTTTACTAAAAATTACATTGCTTTTCTTTTATAAATAGGAAGTTTGCTTTTATAGATAGAAAGTTTTAAGCATCGACGACTTCAAAGCGCAGGCCCGAATGCTCTTCTAGGCGCGCTATTAAACGATCGCCCATTGCCGAGGCAGGTGTCCAAAAACCGCCGCTCACCTCTTTTTTGCTAATGTCTTGCGCTAAGCACAATGCCGCTTGCGCTAACATGCGTGAGGTGCTGCCGTACCCCGGGTCTTTATCGCCGGTTACCTTGGTATGAATGGTATCGTTATTGGCCGTTTGCCCAAATAAGCGAATATCAAAATAGCCGTTTTCTTGCTCTTCTTTAGAAGGACCTGAGCCTGATTTGGGTAACACATGCTTAGATAATAGCTCGCGGCTCGGCTTAATCATCATAGCGGTGGCAAAGCCTAACAAGCCTGCGCTCATCGCATAGCTCGATAGTTTTCCTTTAACGCCATCTTTCATCCACATCGCTTCGTCGTATTTAAAGTCGCGGCCATATTCATAACCGAGCAGCTGGTTACTACGGTGCACGATACGCGTGTTGATGCTAGCCATGACAAAAGGCGCAAGCCAGCGTTTGTGTTCGTCATCGTATTCTGGTTTGCTGATATTGTCTTGGCGCACGTTTGGCGCATCTTTATCGTCGTTGAGCAAATAAGGATTGGCAACTTGCTTACGGCGTGATTTATCTTGCCCGACTTCTTCAAAGATGGTGGCCATCGACGCAATAGTGCCACCAGATAAACCGCCTTTTGCCGCTTTGACGCGCATGTGGATGACATCGCAGGCGCTACCGAACTTTTCTTCCGCTTGCTGCTGGGTAAAGTAAACGCCCAAATCTGAAGGGATAGAGTCAAAGCCGCAAGAGTTGACGATACGTGCGCCGCTTTGCTTTGCTGCATCCTGATATTTATCCATCATATCTTTGATAAAGATAGCTTCGCCCGTGAGATCAACATAATCAGTGCCATTATGGGCGCAAGACTTAATCAGCGGCTCACCGTACTTTAGGTAAGGGCCGACGGTTGAAATAATGACTTGAGTTTGCTTAGTCATCTTATCGAGGCTAGCAGCATCGTTACTATCGGCAATAATGATATCAACTTTGCTGGCAAGCTTAGATTGCAGCTCATTGAGTTTTTCCTCATCACGTCCGGCTATTGCCCACGTGACGTTCGCGCCGTTTTTGTCTTTAGCGTTCGATAAAAACTCTGTTAAATAATGCGCCGTAATCTGACCGACAAAACTGGTCGCGCCATATAAAACCACCGCATAGGAGCGTTTTTCGTTGACCGTTGATTGCTCATCATTTGCTGTATTGGTGGTGTTTGAAGTGTCCGTGTTCATACTTATTTTCCTTATTAAGTAGTGGTTATTGTTAAATTATCATTGTCATTAAATGCTACTGAGTAGCTGTCATCGTTAATGGTTAAATAGCTATTGCTATGCCGCTAAAAACCTTTGCTAAGCCTAAAACAAGCTCTTCAGCTTTATAGCAGATTTTGGCATAAAAATAACCGCGTTTCGGTGATTGTTCACCATCTCTACACATAAGTCTTGCAAAGCCAAGTAAAAAATCATCAAAGCTAGGATTTGCTACAAAGTTTACATAACCTATCGACATTATTACCAAAATGAACGTTTTCTAAAGAAAATCATTGCTAATCTATATTCGTAAGCAGTGATAAGCAGTATTAAAACAAAAAGCAAATTTTTAGGTGAATAAAATCGCTGACTGGCTAGTGAACGGTTTATTAGATGTGTTAGTAGCGACAGTCGCCATTTGAACACCGAGTTTTTTAACCATGATTTGAGGAGAATACTATGTTTCGTTGGGCTATTATTTTTGCCGTAATTGCATTGATTGCAAGTTTACTTGGGTTTGGCGGTATCGCTGGACTGTCTGCAAACTTTGCTTATATCTTATTAGCAATCGCGGTCATTTTATTCATTGTCGCATTTGTCAGTCGCCGTATGTAATAGCGAACAATGACTGCTTAGATTTTAAGTGTTCAGCTCTATAATAAAAAAGTCCTCAATAGAGGACTTTTTTATGGCTAAAAATTTGTATCTCTAATCATCGTAATCAATACAGTACTCATGATTAAATGCGAGAAGACTATTAATATTAGAAGGTTTTAGGTTGGATGATATGCTCCATGCGTCTGGCTAAGCGTATATCAAGGCTAGTAATACCGCCGGTATCGTGAGTGGTGAGGCGCACATTAACGACGTTGTAAATATTGCTCCATTCAGGATGATGCTCGAGCGCCTCAGCATGAAAAGCCGCTTGATTCATAAAGCTCATGGCTTCGACAAAATCGCTAAAATGGTAGCTTTTGACGATACTGTTACCGTCGCGCTGCCAGCCCGCTAAGTCTTCTAATTGTAAGTCGATTTGTTGGTCAGATAAACTACTCATGGTGATATCCTTTATTATTATTAGAGAGGGTGATACGGTTATGGGTCTGCTACTTTCTATTTTTATCCTAACTACTGCCTATTACCTAAGATGATGGGGGATAACTGAAAAAATATAAACAGCCATACAGGACAAAAAACCCACCTATCTCTGAGTGCTTATTATATAGTTGCTTACATAGTTGCGAGCAAAGATATAATAAAGAGCGTCAGGCAAATAGGAGGGTAGTGATACGTATTGGAGCTTAAAATATGGCTTTTATAGCATAATTGCTGTTAAAAGGCGTTATTTATGGCGCCTAAAGCAAATCTTGAAATTCAGGGTGCCTATCAATATATGAGGCGACAAACGAACACTGCGGTACTACTTTTTTATTATTATCTTGCGCGTATTTTAACGCATGTTTGACCAACGCTGAGCCGATACCGCGGCCCTCTAACGCTCGCGGGACGATAGTATGGTCATATACCAATTTATCGCCGCGCTCTTGGTAGCTGATATAACCAGTTTGCCCATTGATTGTGGTTTCAAAGCGCTTTGCTTGCTCGTCATGCACGATATCTATATCTGGTTTAGTATTGTCGTTAGACATAAAAAATCTCCCTGATTGGTATTTATCATTATTTGGCGCTACTGATTAAGCAATCTAATTATTTGTCTTTGCCCAATCCGCAGTAGCTTATACTTATTCTGCTACTTATTCTGCTTATTGTGGGCTTTTTTGAGCGAAGTTTCTAGTCATTTACCGTAAGACTAGATAGGATGAATGTTACTGGCCGCGTTTTCACCCAACATGGCTGTAAACGTTTGTCATTTAAGGTTTTATGCTAAACGCTTGGGCATAAAGGATTGCTAAAACAGCGTCCTGTAAACGAGAAATGGTTAAAAAATGCTAAAAGGCGCAAAACGACAGGTAAAACAGCCTGTTAGCTTGCAGGGCATGCGCCACAATGCGATAATGGTAGACAATTTATAACCCTGATTTTTGAGGCGCAGTCCATTTAGCATGCTTGCTGAGTGCGGTTTGTAGGCCTCGTCTATGCAGTCTGTCGGAGTGTTAATGGCTCAATATATCTACACGATGAACAACGTGTCAAAACTTGTTCCACCTAAGCGTGAAATTTTAAAAAATATTAACCTATCGTTTTTCCCGGGCGCCAAAATTGGTGTGCTTGGTATCAATGGTGCGGGTAAATCGACCTTGCTACGCATTATGGCGGGCGTAGATAAAGATTTTAGCGGTGAAGCGCGCGCGCAGACTGGTACTAAAGTCGGCTATTTGCCGCAGGAACCCCAGCTGGATGACAGCAAAGACGTCCGCGGTAATGTTGAAGACGGTATGCGTGAAGCGTTAGATGCGCTCGAACGTCTCGATGCGATTTATGCGGAATATGCTGAGCCTGATGCCGACTTTGATAAGCTTGCCGAAGAACAAGGCAAAATGGAAGACATCATTCAAGCGTGGGATGCGCATAACTTAAATACCCAGCTAGAAAAAGCTGCTGATGCGCTGCGTCTACCACCATGGGATGCGGACGTTAGTAAATTATCGGGTGGTGAAAAACGCCGCGTGGCATTATGCCGCCTGCTATTATCGCGTCCTGATATGCTGTTACTTGACGAACCAACCAACCATTTGGACGCCGAATCTGTCGCTTGGCTTGAGCAGTTCTTGCAGAATTATAGCGGTACTATCGTTGCCATTACCCATGACCGTTATTTCTTAGATAACGTCGCCCAGTGGATTTTGGAGCTTGACCGTGGCCATGGCTATCCTTATGAGGGCAACTATACTGAGTGGCTCGAGCAAAAAAATAACCGTCTTGAGCAGCAGCAAAAGCAAGAAGAGTCTTTTGCCAAAGCACTGAAAAAAGAGCTTGAGTGGATTCGTAAAAACCAAAAAGGTCAACAAGCCAAGTCTAAATCTCGTGTGCAGCGTTTTGAGGAGCTAAACTCAACGGAGTTCCAAAAACGTAATGAGACCGCTGAGATTTATATTCCACCAGGCCCACGTTTGGGTAACAAAGTCATCGAAGTCAACAACATCTCCAAATCATTTGGCGATCGTCTGCTTTATGAAAACCTAAGCTTTAACGTGCCAGCGGGCGCTATTGTTGGTATCATTGGCCCAAATGGTGCGGGTAAAACCACGCTATTTAACATGATTACCGAACGTGATACCCCAGATACGGGTTCCGTCGATTTGGGTGAAAGCGTGAAGGTCGCTTATGTTGGTCAGGTTCGTGACAACTTAGATGATAAAAAGACGGTTTGGGAAGAAGTCTCTGACGGCTTAGATATCATCAAAGTAGGGGACTATGAAACCCCAAGCCGCGCTTATATTGGCCGCTTTAACTTTAAAGGCTCAGACCAGCAAAAGCACGTCGGTCAATTATCAGGTGGTGAGCGTAACCGTTTGCAACTTGCTAAAACGCTAAAGCAGGGCGCCAACGTCTTACTTCTTGATGAGCCATCAAACGATTTGGATATCGAAACCTTACGTGCGCTAGAGGACGCGATTCAAGTATTCCCAGGAACGGTGATGGTGGTCTCGCATGATCGCTGGTTCCTTGACCGTATCGCGACCCATATTTTGGCATTCGAAGAGGAAGGCCCGATTTGGTTTGACGGTAACTACTCTGAGTTTGAAACGTATCGCAAAAAGACCATGGGTGATGACGCCAGTCCTAAGCGTATGAAGTATAAAAAGATTTCTACCTAGGGTAGTTATTTCTAGTATGCATTTTTAGACAGTAATCTTAGATATAAAAAAAGACCTCTAATCATTAGAGGTCTTTTTTTATATTTCGCATTTACGCTATTTATTAGCGCTTACGGCCAAATTTACGCTGCCTTTTATTACTAATCTCAGTAATGGCGTGGGCAATCTCTTCTTCATTAAGACTGGCGACCTGCTGCAAAATTTGCATCATGTCAGGGCTTAGGACATATTTGGCATAGTGGGCAATATTATCGATGCGCTGATCAAAGGTTAGTATCCCCGTTTCTTCCTCTTTTTGCAGATAATCGAGGCGCGTCAAGGCACTGATAAAGCTGGTAAATAGCGCACGATCAAAGAAGTCAGGGATGTCATCGGCATATAAAACCGACAAGCGCTGACCAAGCAGATGACAGAGGTCAACGACTTCGTTTTCGGTCAAATTACCCGAGCCTTGCTGCGCAAGTAGCGCAAGGGTCATAAAGTAACGTTCAAGACTTTGTTCAACTGGGGTTGCGAGCACTTGTAGCTGCTGATAGTGCTTACTATTTGTCTCAGGTACGCTTAACATGCCGTTACCCAGTTCAACAATTAGCCCATTGGCAAGCAGGCTATCGACTTTTTTATTGAGGGTATCTTGTAGGCCATGCGCCGAATAATATAAAAACAGCTCGCTTTGTAGGAACGGATATAGCTGCTCGGCGATACTGTTTAGACGGCTGCGTTCGATGCGGCCGTTACGCGCCACCAAAGCCGCTAAGAAAGACAATAAAATAAAGACGTGCAGGATGTTGTTACGGAAATAGCTCAGCAAGGCCGCTTGTTTACCAGCAACCTGAATAATGTCACCCAAGATATGCGGTATGCGTTCGATAAGCTTTAGCTTAATGCCATAATCAATGATTTGCTGCGGCGTCATATCCGTGATAATCGTATCATCAGAGTAGGGCAGATACTGCGCCAGACTTTGGTAAAGGGCGATTTGCTCACGGCAAATATCTTCATCAAGCGCCGCTTTTGGTGCTGATAATAGTACCAATGACAATAGCGACACAGGGGTGATGACCGCCGCTTTATTGATATGCTGCATGACTTTGACGCCAATATTATCCACCATGGCGCTGGTTTTATCATCAAGCGGCGTATCGGTGCGATCGGCAGGTAAGCTATTGGCAGACACCTCAAATTTTTGCATAAAGTCGCTAAGATGCAGCGGCGTGCCAAAGCTTAAATGCACATTGCCAAAGATACGCTCAATCTTACGCCCAACTTTGAGGAGACCGATTAGCGATTCTGACTCTTTTGGCTTACCTTTTAGCTCACCCACGTAGGTGCCGCCTTCCATGATGCGCTCGTAACCGATATAGGTCGGTATAAATACCACAGGCTTATTGGTTTGGCGCAACTGACTGTGGACTGTCATCGCCAGCATGCCCATCTTTGGTGGCAAGAGTCGCCCTGAGCGCGAGCGTCCGCCTTCGATAAAGTACTCAATCGGTGTGTTGCGGGTAATCAGCGTGTGCATATACTCACGTAACACCGCGGTATATAGTGCATTGCCGCGGAAGCTACGACGTATATAAAAGGCAACGGCGCCGCGTAATAAGGGTCCTAAGATGGGCACATCTAAATTGTCACCTGCGGCAATATAAGGAATGCTCAAGCCGCGCTTATAGATGACATAAGACAGGAGCAAGTAGTCGACATGACTGCGATGGCAAGGCACATAAATCAGCTCATAGTCAGTCGCCAGCTCGCGCACGCGCTCAAAGTGATGCACCTCTACGCCGTCGTAAAGCTGCGTCCATAGCCATGTCAGAAATTTGTAAAAACCACGGATGATAGAGTAGGAATAATCATTGACCATCTCATTGGCATAGCCCTTGGCTAACATCCGCGCTTCACGAACACTGATGCCTGACTCTATGGCTTCTGTTTCTATTGCGTGTTTGATAGCAGGCGAATAAACCAATTTATCGACCAAGTTACGTCTGTCCGACAAATCGGGCCCGAGCATACTGGCACGCTGTTTGTCTAAATAAACGTTAAGCTGTTGTTGCAACGACCGCACCAGCTCGCGGTTGCCATCAGCTGATGCCACCATTGCATAGCTTGGTGCGGCGTCGCTTGGTACAGTGTCGCTTAGTGCAGTGCCGCTTGTGTCATTAGGACTGCTATCGCCATCACTTTTTAGGCTGTCATTAATAAGAGTGCGCAAATCTTGCGGCGGATGGAACTGGACAAAGGTATCGCGCCCCATAACGCCGATATTAAATAACTGCTTGGTAATGCTAGGGTCTTCCCAGTTATCGGCGGTCAAGAGTTTAAATAACGAGTCTTCTTTTTCTGGGGCGCGTCCCCAAAGAATCGTTACTGGCACCAAACGTACTTTTAATTCTGGATGTTGTAAGACCGCAGCAACTAGGCGCGATAGGCGAGGGGAGAGCTGGTTATCTTTGGCATGCGGATGATGCAAAAATATAATGGCCGCGTTTTCTTTAACATCGTGGGCAATGTCTTGTACCCCGACCAAGGCTGGCGGCAGATTGTGCGCTTGCGTTTGCAGGTCAATCAAAATACTGTTGGAGCGCGAATAGTCTTGCAGCACATAAAATCTAAGAACATTGTCGTCCTCATCAAATTCTGGCAACTCGCCCAAAAGCTTTGGCTTCACAGCGACATCAAGCAGCTGTCCCGATAGTTTGCGATAGAGCTGGTTAATCGGCGCATTGGCATAAAGGGTTGACGCAACCGGCAACATCTCAGCCTCGAATTCTGGGGTTGAGGTTGTATGGTCAGTTGCGACGGGCGCTTTAAAAATCCGTTTTTTTAAGAACTTCGGTATCATAATCAGTATCAAAATAAGTCAAATGTGGTGCGCTTATGATGCCATAAAAGCCGTCAAAGCGATATATTGAGTCTGTATATACTGTCAATATTAACAATTTCGCGGAAGAATATAGCCGATAAGAAGGCGGCTTAGAGGCACCATCATTTAAAGCCAAAGGTAGTAAAAACGCAGTTTCGCATGCTGCGATATTCGTGATACTGTATTGAGATAAAAGCAGTATTAAGGTTAAATCAGAAATGCTATATTTAAATTCATTAACTAGCTCAGCCAAAACATTATGACTCCTGCTATTAAACTTGCCAAACAGCGCAACCTTGATTATCAGTTGCATGAATACACTCACGACAGTAACGCCGCCTCTTTTGGATTAGAAGCGACTGAAAAACTGGGCATAGCTGCCGAGCGTGTGTTTAAAACCTTGGTGGTGTCAACCGACGCTGGCGCGCTTGCGGTGGCGATATTGCCGGTCGATAAAACCTTAAACTTTAAAAAAATGGCCAAAGCTTTATCGACTAATAAAATGCTGGCTTGTAAAAAAGTACAAATGGCCGACCCCAAACAAGTCGAACGAACGACGGGCTATGTGCTCGGCGGTGTCAGCCCATTGGGGCAAAAAAAGCGCTTACCGACGCTCATCCATGCCGCAGCCCAAGAGCAAGCAACTATTTATGTGAGTGGCGGTCGCCGTGGCCTAGAGATTGAGTTGCCACCTGAGCAATTGGCGACCACGCTTGCTGCGCGCTTTGCAGATATCATTGATGATTAAAAATGGTTAAGAAGAACTCTACACACCGTTTATTCTGCGCCTTTGTCATTTGCTCTTATCTGCGCTTTTGTCATTTACTCTTAATAGTGTTTGCGCTGCTTATTGGCAGATTTGCTATTTTTAATAAGGATTTTATCCATGCCGCATTTAACCATTCAAGTATCGCCAAACGTTATGATTGCTCATGAAGAGTCATTTCTTAAAGTACTAAATCAAGCGCTATGGGATAGTGGGCACTTTGGTAAGCCTGCTGATATCAAAGCGCGCATCGTACCGATTGAGACGTTTTTGGTCGGCGTAGAAGATGATGAGCAACGCAACGGCTTTGTTTATGCGCATCTAAAAATTATGAGCGGCCGCAATGAAGTCATACGGCATCAGCTTGCTGAGTTATTGACAGCTGCCATAGAAGAGACATTAAGTGAACAGCAATCAGGGCGTGCAGACATCCAGATATGTGTTGAGGTAGAAGAGATCAGCGTGATTTATCATAAAAAAATGCTTAGCTAGCCTTGAAAGATGCCTGTTTATAACCTAGTTATTTTCGCACAATGACTTACTGGCATATTTAGGCAATATCATCACCTCGGCTTTATAACCAGCGGTTTTACCGTGAGTTGCCATCAAATTGCGTGCGATACGCAAGCGATATTCGCCAGTGGCAGGCAAGCAGCCTTGATAAATAATCCCGCCTTTGGTGCCGTCATACTTGCCATTTGGCATATACAGCACACCAACATTGGCAGTCTCAGGCGTGCCAGCAAGTGGCGCAATATTGATAATGGCATATTGCGCAGCGCTTGCATTAAAACGATACCAGCGCTCATCTTCATTAGGTTTTAATTTACCAGTAACAACACTACTAACAGCGCCTTTGGCAAAATGAATGGTGGTATCGCCAGTTTTAGCCAGCGCGTTACTTGCGCCAGTGCTGATTAATGTGGCACTTAGCAACAGCGTTTTTAGCACTCGTGCGCTTGATAAAGTAGTTTTATTGTTAATCGACAACATCACTGCCTCCTTATTAAGTTATTGTTTATCAGCTGTCTGTTTTTGGATGTCTATTATTTGATAACTATGGTTCTAATTTATTCTCTGACTTTTAGTTAACCATAAAAAAACGCCTAATGCATAGGCGCTTTTTTTGTGAATTATTGCTTAATTGTGAGGCAATCTTAGTCTAAGAAAGCAAAGTTATCGATTTTCATTGCCGTCATGCTCTCGCTTGGGGCAACCATACTTTCGGCATGGCCTGAGGTACGTGGTAAGATTTTATCAAAGTAGAACTCGGCAGTTTGAACCTTGGCTTTGTAGAATTCTGGAGATTCCGTGCCACCGTTTTTAAGCTTGTCATAAGCGACCGCCGCCATACGCGCCCAGTGATAACCCATCATCACGTAGCCTGAGTACATCAAGAAATCATCCGATGCCGCAGAGATAATTTCGCGGTCTTTACGTGCCATGAGCATTAAGCGGACGGTCAATGTGTTCCACTCAGCGCATAGTTTGGTCAGTGCCCAAACGAATTTACGCATGTCTTTATCAAGCGCATACTCGCCGCACCACTTCATGATGCTTGAGGTGTAATCACGAATGATTTTACCTTTAGATTGCAAGATAACCTTACGGCCTAATAAATCAAGCGCCTGCACGCCAGTGGTGCCTTCGTACATGGTAGCGATACGAGCATCACGAGCGATCAGCTCCATGCCCCACTCTTTGATATAACCGTGGCCGCCATAGATTTGCTGCCCGTGTTTGGCCGCTTCGATACCAAGCTCCGTTAAGAAGCCTTTTAGGATAGGCGTATAGAAGCCCAATTTATCATCCCATTTTTCAAATTCGGCATCATCACCGTTGGCAACGCCCTGTGACATTTTATCCGCATAGCGAGCGGCATGATAAATCATCGAGCGGCCACCTTCAGCAAAGGCTTTTTGGGTCAATAACATACGGCGTACGTCAGCATGATGAATGATGGCATCAGCGACTTTTTCAGGGTCTTTGGTACCTGACAAAGTACGCATAGAACGGCGGTCTTTGGCGTATGGTAGCGCATTTTGGAAAGACAGCTCAGTGTGCGCCAAACCTTGGATACCTGTACCAATACGCGCGGTGTTCATAAAGGTGAACATCGCTTTTAGGCCTTTATTTGGCTCACCGATAAGGAAACCTGTCGCATCATCGAAGTTTAAAACACAAGTTGACGATGAGCTGATGCCCATTTTGTGCTCAATAGAGCCACAAACCACGCCGTTACGCTCGCCAGACTCGCCTTCAGCATTTGGTAAGAATTTTGGTACGATAAATAGTGAAATACCACGCGTGCCTTCTGGTGCATTTGGTAGACGAGCCAAAACGATGTGCACGATGTTATCGGTTAGGTCATGCTCACCGCTTGAGATAAAAATCTTGGTACCGCTAATTTTATAAGTACCATCATCTTGCGGGATGGCTTTTGATTTTACTTGGCCCAAATCGGTACCACACTGCGGCTCAGTCAAACACATGGTGCCCGACCAAGTGCCTTCAACCAATTTAGGTAAGTAAGTCGCTTTTTGCTCGTCTGTACCGTATTGTAATAAGGTATTGATACAGCCGGTTGATAGACCAGGGTACATCGCCCAAGGCCAGTTAGCCGTACCAATCATCTCAGCTTTGATGAGGTTAATTGACATCGGTAAGTTCATACCGCCGTACTCTTCAGGGTACGAAATACCTTGCCAGCCGCCTTCGACAAATTGATTGTACGCTTCTTTAAAGCCTTTTGGCGTGGTGACCTCACCATTTTCAAAATGACAGCCTTCTTCATCAGCGGGCTGATAGATAGGCGACAGGACGTTTTCAGCAAAATCCGCCATGCCTTGCAAAATCATATCGACGGTTTCAGGATCCGCGTTTTCGCCATTATCTAAGCTTTTATAATGCGTTTGATAATCAAAAACATCATTTATCAAAAACTTGATATCACGCAAAGGTGCTTTGTAAGTTAACATAGTCGCTCTCTTTGGTTATTCGCTAACATAGACGGCAGGCTCAGTCACTGAGCCTCGGTTCATGTAAACGGGTGTTTAATTATTCGGGATAAAGGTAGACAATATCACGGGTCGTCATTTAGATTTATTAAGAACAGCTTATCCATTTCGATGACCGTTAAGGCGTCCTTGATAAAAAACAGCTGTTGTGGCGTTGAGGTCAGTATAAATCTTCTATCGTGACAAATATACAAACAATAACTAATATTCATTATATAACAAAAAACACAGAAAATTAAGTTATCAATGTAAAACTATGAATAGATAAATAAGCGTTTATACACATGTTTTAGTTTAGAGAGCTTTAGTATAGATAGCAGCGTGGCCGCAAAACAACCGTTAAGTGTATGGTTTACGTGCACGCACGAGATAAAGGAAAGCCAATTATGAGCGCATCAAAGCACAAGGTAGCGCGAGCATCTTGGCTGACAGCATTGTTTGCTCGCCTAAAAAGTCTCATCGATGGTGAGCTTAACCATTTATTAACCGTCAACCGCAGCAAGCGACCGTGGCATATGCCAATTATCGCCGCCATTACCATCAGCTTCCCCGTGTTTGTCGGTGCGTACTTTGATGCCTTGCCGTCCGGTATTAAAGCGTCGTTAGGGGCGATGGTTATTTTAAATACGCCGCTAGCAGGAAAGCTGCCGTATCGCTTGGTGACGGTGATGGCGTGGGGTTTTGCCATGTCGCTGTGCTTTGCCCTTGGTCTGATAGCTCAGCAAGTCCCCATGTTAAAACTGCCAATATTTACGTTAATGGCTTTTGGTATCGTGATATTTGGGCGTTATTATCGCCAGCCGCCGCCAGCAGGCTTGTTTGTGATGATGGCGGGAGCGATTGCATTATTTATCCCGCTGCCCCTAGAAGACATCATGCCAGCTACGGGTCTGGTGATGCTTGGTAGCGGCTTTGCTTTGGTCATGGCGCTGCTGTATTCGCTGTTTTTATTAGCAACGCGCCCATCGGCACCGACGCCGTCCTATAGCTATGAGCCCGATACCATCACCGAAAGTGTGATTGTCGCCGGTTTTGTCAGTTTAGCCTTACTTATTGCGATCACTTTACAGCTAACCAATCCGTATTGGGCGGCGGTGAGCTGTTTTTTAATTATCCAAGGTATTCATCTGCGTACCATGTGGATTAAGCAAATACATCGTTTGCTTGGGACGATGTTCGGCGTGGGGCTGGCGAGCTGGATGTTAGCGTGGAGCTTACCAATATGGGGTGTGGCGCTGGCGATATTGGGCTTGATGCTGTGTATCGAAACCTTGGTCGACCGCCATTATGGCATGGCAGTGATATTTATCACCCCGCTGACGGTATTTATTGCTGAGTACGGCAGTGGTTTACCCTTCTCTGAGCAAGCTTATCAACAAGTTATCCTGGCACGCTTATTTGATACCATGATTGGTTGCTTGGTAGGACTAAGCGGCGGGGTGGTGATACATTCAACCAATTTACGCGTACCGCTACGTAAGTTGGAAAATTGGCTGCTGGCGCGTTTTGGTTAACTTTATTAGCAAATAAAAAGCCGTATGATTTCTATTCATACGGCTTTTTTAGTCGCGGTTTAAGCTGTTCATTCAATGTACTTATAAACTGTCGATGACTTGCGCAACATCGACCTTATGTCCTGTCCAACGCTCAAAACTTAACGCTGCCTGCCCGATAAGCATGCCATAACCGTCTGACGTTTGTGCGCCGCGCTTGGCAAAATGCTGTAAAAACGGCAGCGCGCGTCCATACATCATATCGTAAGCATAACCGCAGCTGAGCGCGTCATTAAGTGGCAGCGTATCACCTGATAACCCAATCGAGGTGGCATTGATGATGATATCAAACGCGCCGCTTAGCGCCTCAGTGCTACAGGTTTTAATCTGCTGATTAGCAATCGTCTCACTTGCAGCGCTTAGCTCATTAACCAAATCTGTTACTTTACTCAATGTGCGATTGGCAAGGGTAAGCTCGCTGATACCCGCTTCAATCAATGGCAATATCACCCCGCGTGCTGCGCCGCCTGCGCCGATTATTGCCACGCGTGCGTCCTTTAAAGGCCAGTTTAAACTTGTTATATGATTGACCAGACCTTGGCCGTCGGTATTATCACCATATATCGCCTCAGCTATTGGCGTGCCATTTTTTAACAGGGCGTTATTCAGCAGTAAGGTATTGACGGCGCCAGCGATTTTGGCGTGCTCAGACAAACCGCCACGCGCCGCGCAGCACTCATAAGCCATTTGTTTAAAAGGGACGGTCACATTGGCACCAACACCGCCGCCATGAAAAAAAGCTTCAATCACTGCGGTAAAACTGGCCACATCATCGGGGCAATACTGGCGCTGATAACTAATCTTAAGCCCAGTTTGCGCTGCAAATAACGTATGAATTTCAGGAGATTTACTGTGGGCAATCGGATTGCCAATAACGATAAAATGCTGGGTCATAAAGGGTCCGCTGCTTATAAAGGGAGAAATAGAGGCAAAATTAACAGGTGAAAAGTTATCAATAAAAAAGTGGCCGTTTAATTATCTTATGCAACGCCACTTATCCAGTCCTACTTATCATAGGGGATAACGTTAGCTTTCACAAATCTATACTCCGCCAACTATGCTAAGACAATAAAAAGGCTAAAAACGGAGCGAATAATTGGCCAGATAAATCATGCCTTTATCTCGTGAGGTCTTTAACAAATCTGTACTCTGAGGGAGCGTTATGTGTAAGGTAAAGGCTAGTCAAGGGTTAAGCAGTTGGGTAAACTAGAGAGCATAAAAAATTCAAGCGGCCTTGTGCCTTACGTTTATTAAAAGTTAGAAGATAAAAGTTAAAAGGCTGATTGATAACACTTTATATAACTAACAAAGTATATAACTAGAATACCTTAACAGCATTGTTTATTCATCGTTCATTATCAGCGGCAAAAGCCCGCTCGTTAATCCCGTTTTCGGACCCCTCTAAAAGTGTGAGTAAATTGCCCATGTGGAATAAAAGCCTACAGACCCTTATGGTTAGTACGTTAATGGCAGTTGGCGTGTCTTTGAGCGCCTGTGATAGCAATAAAAATAGCGAGACCGCCGCTGAAGACGTGAGCGCTGAGAGTAGCGAGCAGACCGCCGCTGAGGCGCCTAAACAAGAAAATACCGCCGCCAACGCTGACCTCGATGACGCAACCGCCGAGCAAGGCACGCCAGTAAAATATGATGTCGCTTCATGGGGCACTGATAAAGTCAAAACGCTAAAGGTCGATGAGCTAAGTGAAATAAAGTCGGCTTTTGGCAAAGTGGTCAGCACCGATGAGAATAGCTTGGATTATGCCAGTAATCCGGCGTCCAAATATCGCTTTATGCCGGACGACGCGCCCTATTTGGACGTGATTGATTCTGAAAAATATCTCGAGCTTGGTTGGTATTTTGCCAACCCAACGGACTCTGATAAAGAAAAAGAGCTCAGTCAAAACCATGCCAAAAAATCTTATCAACTGGCGCGCCAACTAATGGGTGATGAAGGCGGTAAGCTGGTCACTGATATGTTAAATGGTCAAATCGTCAAAAATAAAACCATCGGCGGGCAAAAAGTAGAGCTGGCAAAATGCGAGTTTTATAGCTGTATGTTGGTGATCAATAAATCTGCTGCCCAAACCGACAATACATAAGCGGAGCTGGTCTTGACGTCGCCCAAATCGCCCAAACGCTGGGTATGTTTACACCCATCAAGCGCGACAATGGATGGCTCACGGGTCGCGCTGTCATTAGACAATCGCGGACTGGCATACGGCGATGGTTTCTTTACCACCATGGGCGTCATTGATGGACAGGTACTGTGGATTGATTATCATCAGCAGCGCCTCGCTTCCCATGCAAAAGCGCTGCATCTAAAGCTGGACAGCGACTCACTATTAGCGTTATTAACGATGTTAAAAACGCATGCCAAGCAATTACAACAAGGTATGCTAAAACTTATCGTCACGCGCGCTGCCCAAGTGGTTCGCGGTTATGGCTATGCGCCAAATACGTCCGGTAGTGCTTGTGAGATTTGGCTTAAATCCTCGGCGCTGGACGTTGCAACCGCGCAAGCGCTGCCTTTACCTGATGGGCAATTCATCCCGCTGCAACCTGCCGCGAGCGCCATCTGCTTGACCTCTCAAATTGCTTGCTTGCCGCCGCCGCTTGCTGGACTTAAAAGCTTAAATCGTCTGGATAATGTGCTGGCAAGTGGCGAGCTGAACGCTATCAAGGCGCGATCGTTAAAATCTCAATTATTAGCATCTAAGGCTGTCTTACCACTTGGCGAAGGTCTGCTACGCGATATGAGCGGACAATGGGTTGAAGGCACAATGAGTAATGTGTTTTATCAGTTATCTGCTTCACGCTTGGTAGAATCGCCAGTCGCAAAATCGTCCAATTGTCCACATCCGCAAAACAACAGCAACTATCTGAGCACTGGTCAGTGGTACACGCCATCAATGGCGCAGTCTGGTGTCGCTGGCGTAATGCGGCAAGTCATTATCGATGGGTTAGCGACCAGCGAAAATCCCGTCATTGTCCGGTCATTACAAGATGAAGATTTGCCCTATTTAAGTCAGCTATTCTTTTGTAATGCACTGCGCGGTATTATGCCCATGACCAGTCTGACGTTATTGTCGGGTGAAGTGGTGGGTTTTGAAGCGATTTAATCATTTTTCAAAATGTTAAATTTGGTATCAATACAATCATCAGGATATAAAATAATATTTTCATTGCGATACATATCTTGCGCCTTTAACAGTGCTTCTTGTCCGTTCTCTGCGCTAATCTCCACGATGTTACTTAGCTTCTCAACAATCTCTATCTGAAAGACTTTCTTTACTTTCTTATCTATTTTTCTCATTATTATTCCCAATGTATCCTTATCAAAATTTCTTGAGGATTCATATGCGCTAGGTTAGCAAAGGCGCTTAAAAGAAGTGATCGTCTTTTGTTACTTGAGTGAAGCTAAAGGAAGAAAAAAAGCGCTTAACATAGTTTTCGATACTGACCGCGACCTAAAAACTCAATAATGCCTTTATCGCGTAACACTTGTAATTGCTGGCGGATTTTATCTGGAATGTGATTGTTTTCAGGATGTTTGAGTTTTAATAAGTCGACAAACGTATAAACTTGCTTGAGAGAGAAGTTAGCATCGAGTTTATCGATGCACTGCCAAACATCCAGCGTCCAACCACGTGTCTGCTGTGATTGCGTACGTAAAAACAAGGTTTTTTGAAATTGCTCGGTGACATTGTCGCGGGGTATGACGCGCTGGTCTTTAACCAAAAATACCTTTCCTGATTCGGGCACTTTACGCAAATCAATATTGCAGCCGACCCAGCCGGCGCGTTTGGCAGTGATGGATAAAGGCTTGCGTTTCATAATCATATCCGGTTTAAAAAACTGTTTTGGAATGATCAAAAAATTATTTACCCTATATTCTTGCGAGTAGGTCAGAAAGAAAAAGCTGGGATTATTATCGCTATTGATACGCTTAATCATGGTGTCATATGCGCCATCATTAATAATGTGGCTCAATTTTGCCTTTTTACTTTTTAATTCATATTCCTCGCTGCAATGTGCGCAATAAAAGTCAGCGACGGGTTGGTTATTCGCAAATTCAAGCAAGGGTTCGGTATTGCAATTAGGACAATAACTTTGCTTAGCGACCCAATCTTCACTGAGTACACGAATTTTTTGTGATTCAGATGTATAGTTTTTGGCAAGACTTTGATTAAAATTAAGGTTCATAGCCCGTTTTCTTATTAAAGGAAGTATTTAAAAGGAAAGATTCAGAGTGATAAATAAGCAATATGAGTATGAAGCCATATAATTTACCCTAAACAGCAAGTTAATCGATAAGCTAAGCAAATACCATTGAAAATCGCCCAGTTCAGTGCTAAATTCTAGCAAACTTCTGCCTCGCGAGTTGCCATGAGCAAGCAAACCCCTGAAATACCCCCTAAACGCCCTGATGAGTCGCCAACAAATAATCATGATGGTACGGCTGATCAGCCTGTCGATACCACAGCGCCAGCCAAAAAACCTACTATTGATGACGTGAGCGCAGAGGAAGTGCCAGCAACGGATATCTCGCTCATTAGCGGTGGTTCTAAACCGCGTCATTATAAAGCTGATAATCCCTCGTTTTTTATGCAGCGCGGCTATCAGGTGTTATTGGTACTTGGACTGATTGCCGCGTTCTTTTTGGTGATGGTGTATCAGACCTTGTTTGGCCGTATTGAGCAGCCGCAGCAAATGGTAACGATTGAGGCGGGGCAGACCTATTATGGGCTATTGCCGCAGTGGCAACAGCAGATCCCGCTGTTTTCTGCCACGATTGCCAAGCTGTATATGAAAACGCAAATTGATGGCCCATTGCACGCCGGTATTTATCAATTACCAGAAAATCCTACCTTTGCTGAAGCACTAGAAGTATTGGGGCAAGGGGTAAAAGCGGCGATGGTCAAGGTACAAATTATCGAAGGCAAAACCGCAAAAGATTTATATCAGGCGCTACGAGATAACGACGGCATTAAAAAAGAAGTGCTAACGGCGGATAGCACGAATGCCAGCATCGCGCAGGCGTTGGATTTGGTCGGCATTTTGCCAGATGCGGTGGTTAATAGTAATGATGCTATCGTCAATCACAATCTTGAAGGCTGGTTTGCGCCTGACACCTATTATTATGGCGAAGGCAGCACGGATAAGCAGGTATTGACCGATTTGTATAAGCGTCAGCAGCAAGCATTGACCAAAGTGTGGGAAAATCGCGATCCTGATTTGCCTTATAACAGTCCGTACGAAGCGCTCGTTATGGCATCGATTATCGAAAAAGAAACCAGCGTGGCAGAAGAGCGTCCTTTGGTCTCGGCGGTATTTAGCAATCGTTTGAATAAAAACATGCGCTTGCAAACCGATCCGACCATTATTTATGGTATGGGTAGCCGTTATAAAGGCAATATTCGCCGTCAAGACATCGATGAAAAGACGGCTTATAACACCTATCAAATCGATGGTTTACCGCCAACGCCAATCGCATTGCCATCTGCAGCCTCGATTGAAGCAACTTTGCATCCTGCCGATAGCGACGCCTTATACTTTGTGGCGACCGGTAATGGCGGCCACAAATTTACCAATAGCTTAAATGAGCATAACCAAGCGGTAAAAGAATATCTCAGCGTCATGCGTCAAAAGAAAGCACAAACGCCGCCGCCGTAATTTAATCCTCTGCCTTTTCGCAAAAACTTATCGTGTACTGAGCGTTATGTCGTTATATGAATAGTTACATAGACAGCGACACAACGCTCATCAATGACATAAGGCCATATCATGTCAGCATCGCCGCAAGAAAAATCATCGCAAGAAAAATCAGCGCAAATAAACTCATCTGAGCATTTCATTAATACAGCATCTACTTCTACAGCGTCCACTCAAGGGCGCTTTATCAGCTTTGAAGGGTCCGAAGGCGTGGGCAAGACCACCGCTATTGAGAATCTTTGTAAGCGCCTGCAAGCAAAGGGCATTGATTATGTGCGCACCCGTGAACCGGGCGGTAGTCCATTTGCTGAGCAGCTGCGTGCCATTTTATTAGACCCTGCTACCAAAATTAATGATGATACTGAGCTGCTACTGATATTTGCAGCGCGCTGTGACCATTTGCAGCAAGTGATTTTGCCCGCGCTGCAACGCGGTACGTGGGTGATATGTGACCGCTTTACCGATTCAACCGTTGCCTATCAAGGCTTTGGGCGGGCGCATGGTGATAGTACTGTACGCGCTAAAATTGACACGCTTATCGAGAAATTTGTCGCACAATTACCAGATTTGACCTTGTGGTTAGATTTGCCAGTATTAGAAGGCATGGCGCGCGCCAATAAACGTAGCGCCGCTGACCGTTTTGAGCAGCAAGCGACGGAGTTTTTTACCCGAGTGCATCAAGGTTTTAGCGTCCTTGCCAGCGAGCAGCCTGAGCGCATCCAACGTATTGATGCTCAAGGTAGTGCCGAAGAAGTGAGCGAGCGTATCTGGCAGACGGTGCAGGAAAAATTTAAGCTAGACTTAGACTAGGGCGCGGCACTAATCTGGAGAAGTAAGTTTAAAAGTCTTAAACTACGAAGACTTTTAAATGATTGTAAAAACATTTCCGAAGTGTGGCGACGCGCTAAGAAAAACTCTGAATATAAGCTTAAATGTTTGCTTATAGATTGCTATAACTATTATTATATCAATGAAGGATTTTGAAAAAAAAGACAATAACCTAAACCGGAGTAAATAATGATTACCCATGTACCTGATGTAACTTTCAAGACCCGTGTTCGTGATGAGTCTATCGGTGGTGACAATCCATTTAAATGGTATGACCTAACCACAGATGAGTTGTTTGCCAATAAAAAAGTGGTGGTGTTCTCACTGCCAGGAGCCTTCACGCCAACTTGCTCGACCAGTCATCTACCTCGCTATGAAGCGCTTTATGATGAGTTTAAGGCATTGGGCGTCGATGAAATCGTTTGCATTTCTGTTAATGATGCCTTTGTCATGTACCAGTGGGGCCTAAAGCAAAACCGTGAAAACGTCTTCTTACTGCCTGATGGTAATGGTGAGTTCACGCGTAAAATGGGTATGCTGGTTGATAAGAGTAATCTTGGCTTTGGTATGCGCTCATGGCGTTATTCGATGTATGTTGACAATAAAGTAATCAAAAAAGTGTTTAAAGAACCGGGTTTTGACGACAACTGTCCAACAGACCCGTTTGAAGTATCAGATGCAGACACCATGTTAGAATATTTGAAAAGTAATGTTCTCTAGCACTGTCATTTCTACTTTTTATTAAGTAAAAAAAGCCCCAACTACTGAGTTGGGGCTTTTGTGTTTATGAGTTAGTATAAAAAATAGCTTTATTATTTATTACTATCGGCACTAGTGACGCTATCGACAGTAGCAGCCATATTTTTTACCGTATCGTCATTACTCGATTTAGCGGCGTGGTCGCCACTTGAATCGGGTAGGCGGTTTGGATCAAGCGTTCCTTTTTTGGTTTTCGGCGCGCTACCATTGCCGTTGGCATTGCTAGGCGTCTTGGTTTTTGAGGTTGCTGTCGAATTGTCCGACATTACTCCTTTATTAGCAGCCTTATCTTTATTAGCGGCCTTATCTTTAGGGGCGCTTGCTTGAGTATTTCCCTTTTCAGCATGAGCATTTGATGGCTGATTTTCAGCCACAGTTTTTTTCTCCGATGCTGTTTCAGGGGCTGTCTCAGTGGTTGTTTCAGTTGTTGTCTTAGGGACTGTTTCAGCAAAGGTATCCGCCTTTTTATCGGCTTCCTTAGCAGTTGGCGCTACAGGCTCAGGCGCAGTGGTTTCGCCATTATCATCGGTCAGCTCAATCTCTTTACGCTTTTCAGGCGCTTTTGAGCTGGACTCAAAGCTCGCATCTGCCGCCGCGCGCGCTTGTTCTTGTTTCGGCGTCACATCGACAGGCTTTGGCTGTACTTCATCATCAACGACCAATGAAATCAACTTCCGATCACGCGGCACCGTGCCATCGAACTTATCGGTAATAATGTGCAATTTACCTTCTTTATCGACGGTATAAAGCGGCACAAACTGCTTATTATCGGCTTTATATTGCTCAAAGCTGTAGCTGTCAGTGATGTTGGTGATTTTGATACGCGCTTTTTTCGATAGCATACTGGCAAGCTTGGTATAAGTGACATCTTTGCCAAACAGCCACTGCGAGTGGAAATTGCCTTGTTTGTCATCGCGCTCGCTTTTGACTTTTTCATCGCTAAATTTCAGGCGATAGATTTTGCGCTCGCCAAACTCATGGCGATAATGAATCTCGGACAAGGTATTCATCTCTCTATCGGTACTCATGGCAAACAAGCGCCCAATACCGATAAGGTCTAAATGATGGTCGGCATGGTCAGAGATGGGATTACCAAAGTAAGTGCGCAGACCGCTCATGCGCGCGCGGGCAATATTGGTATAGTTATTGTGCGCGACAATGACATCAAACCCTTGGTCTTTTAAGGACGTCGCGACCAATAAAGCGATAGGATTGGAGCCTACAACCAAAATACCATTGGTTTCAGGCTCGCGCACGCCCAAGAAATTACCAACCATTTTTGCGCCCAAACCCTGAATCATCACCGTGCCAATAATGACCAAAAAGACCAAAGGCACCAGCAGCTCAACGCCTTGGATGTCATATTCTTGCAAGCGAATGGCAAATAAGGAGGAGATAGCAGCAGCAACGATACCGCGCGGCCCAATCCAGCTAATCATCAGCTTTTCGTTGGTTTTTAGATTCGAGCCGATAGACGACGCCCAAACAGACAAAGGACGCGCGATAAACATTACGATCGCTAGCAATACCAAGCCTGCAAAACCTACGCTAAGCAAGCTTGCAAGCTCAACACGGGCCGCAAGAATAATAAATAATACCGACACCAATAAAATGGTCAATGATTCATTAAACTCTAAAATCGTCTCGCGCGGGAATTTTGGCCAGTTAGCCAGCGCCACCCCAAGGACGGTGACGGTTAATAGACCAGATTCGTGTTCTAAGTGGTTGGAGATAGAAAACAGCAGCAGCACAAAAGCAAGGGTAAAAACATTGCGTAAAAATTCAGGAATCATATGGCGCCGCATCAAAAACGCCAATAGCCATGCGCCAGCTAACCCTAACGCTACTGCCAACACTACAATCTTGGCAAACAGCAAAATACTACTGGCTTCGCCGCCTGAGATAATATATTCATAAACCAGTACCACCGCAATCGCGCCGATAGGATCGATGATGATGCCCTCCCATTTCAAAATATTCGAAATGGTTTTATTGGGGCGCACGCTGCGCAGTAATGGCATAATGACCGTTGGGCCAGTGACGCAGACCAAGGCACCGAACAGCAAAGCAATCAAAGGGTCAACATCAAACAAAAGGTAAGTCGATAGCGCCACAATGACGATAGTGATAAGCACACCGACCGACACCAGCATCTGTACCACAGAGCCGTGCTGTTTAATCTCATCAAACTCTAAAGTCAGCGAGCCTTCAAATAAAATAATCGCCACGCCAAGCGAGATAAAAGGGAACATCAGCTCGCCAAGTACCAAATCAGGATCAAAAGCGCCTAATATCGGGCCAACGATAATACCAATCAGTAATAAAAACAAAATGGACGGTTGCTTTAAATACCAAGCCAACCATTGGGCGGCAATGCCAAGCCCAACCACGCCGGATAACAATAGGGCGGTATCCATAAATTAATCCTTTTATAATCTTGTCATATTTTATATCTATTCAGGCGCGCAACACACACTGCTAGCATAAGCCGCAGCAAAAGTCGCCTAAATGAGTTGTTGCAAATATCCGTCACCGCTCAGCGCTAAATCTAGCGCTTATTAATAAAAGCATCAATCGCAGCGTTCATCAAAACATGCAGCACAGCATCATGCAAAAAATGAATCAAAGTACGAATGAGATATGCTATCTATACGATATCGCAGTAAAGACAAAAGCTTTTTCAGATCACTAAACTTAATCTAAAAAAGCAAAAGATGAAAAATAAGCTGATGATCGCCAACCCGTCAAAATAACAGGCCACAGAAGATAACTTTTGTTTGTTGTATAAATTATTTGGCTTGTTATCATAACATGGTTTTATTTTATGTATTTTAAGGGTGGCTTTGCGCCGCTTTATTAGCTAAACAAAAAGCTTGACAAAGCTGACATTGCCAGCATGTTGTTAATAAGGCGGCCTTGCGTTATTTTTTAGTATTGCTAGCTTATTATTATTGATAACCTAGCCGTGACGATAGTGATGGTTTTTTAATGACGACATTTCAACAGCAAATGCAAATTACCTCGCTTTTTTTAAATACGAAAAGATAAAGTTTTATACCATAAGTCCAAAATGGACGGTAAACTAACAGGCAGACTTTTTTGCAAGCGTGCATTGATAAAATGCTCATGATAAAAGTACAGGACACAAGCATGCCGTAAAATTTATAACCTAACATTATTTAGCCTAACAGTATAAAGTCAGGTTTTTTAAATTTTCATTCATGAGCAAGCTGAGCTATGGTCAGCGCAAAGCATTCACCAAAACTGATGAAATATGCCAAAATTATTAACAATGGTCCTATTTAAACTGTTGATAACAAACAGTTTATAACAGCTATAAAGACTTATCATATGGAGGATAATATGCCTATCAATATGTCTAAAGTATCAAATACGCATAATGTGACGCGCTGGTTACAACAGAGCGCGTTGGCACTTGCCATTGCAACAAGCATGGTCGCTGGTATCAATATAGCGACCGTGCCAAATGCGCAAGCGGCCGTTACCACCGCCGATTTTTCCGGCTTGGTTCAGCAAGTCACCCCAGCGGTGGCGCGGGTAAACGTGACCAAAACCGTCAGCGAGGCCGAGCTTGCCAAAGCGCAAACCGCTGAGCTGTTGCGTCAATTTTTTGGCGATCGCTTGCGTATTCCTGACCAAGCAGCGACGCCTGCGATTGAGCATGCTTATGGCACCGCCTTTTTTGTTACCTCTGATGGTTATATGCTGACCAATCACCATGTGGTAGCTGGTGCAGATAAAATTACTGTGACACTCAACGACAGAACAGAGCTTGATGCAAAGCTCGTTGGTAGTGATGAGCGCTCGGATGTGGCGGTGCTAAAAGTGACGGGTCGTCAGTTCCCAGCGCTGCCAATTGGCGATTCCAACGCGCTAAAAGTAGGGGAGCCAGTATTGGCAATTGGTTCGCCCTTTGGTTTTGATTATTCGGCTTCAGCGGGTATTGTTAGCGCCAAATCACGTAATTTTTCCCGTGAAACCAGCGTGCCCTTTATCCAAACCGATGTGGCATTAAACCCTGGTAACTCTGGTGGCCCACTATTCAATCAGCGCGGCGAAGTCATTGGCATCAACTCGCGTATTTTTAGTGGCACAGGTGGCTATATGGGGCTGTCATTTTCTATCCCGATTGATGCGGCAATGGATATTTATGAGCAGCTAAAAGATAACGGTGAGGTTGCACGTGCCTATTTGGGTATTTTTCCACAAGATATCGACCGTAATTTAGCCGAAGCTTATAATTTAGCGCGTCCGCAAGGCGCGTTATTAACGCGCGTGTCACCAGACTCTCCCGCCCAAAAAGCAGGCCTAAAATCGGGGGACATTATTTTAAAATATAATGATGTGCAAATCATGGAAGCCTCAGATTTATTAAATCTGATCAATCGGGCACGGCCGAATGATATCTTTCGCGTCCAGATTCAGCGTGATGGCAAACAATCTGTGGTCATCGGTAAGCTCAGTAACGCCTCTAATGATATGCAGTCGCAAACCGGTGCTCAGCAGACCAACGGCATTAGCCTAGGACTGGCGCTGCGCAATTTAACGCCGGAGGAGCAAAGAGAGCTGGCGTCTGATAATAAGACTGGCGTACTGGTCACAGCGATTGAACCGACGGGACTTGCGGCGCGCTCGGGCATACTGGCAGGCGACGTTATCACCAACCTGCATCAAAAACCCATTAAAACGGTCAATGATTTTTCTAGTGCCGTCTCCTCTTTACCCAAAAAAGGGGTGGTGACGATTGAAATATTGCGTCAAGGTATCCCGGGTATTATTGGTTTGCGGATTGAGTAGCGATTGCTAAAGTCATTGGCCGGTTTTGAGTGTAGGGTGATATGCGTGTATTTATCGTCCAACTATTGATGTGTTGACGATTGGTTAAAATGTTTAAAAAGGTTTTATCGCTACTAAACAATTACGCTACACTAACTGTTTAGTTTTCGCGCTAGATTTTAACACCAATTTTTAAGACCAATAAAGCAGTGCTTAGCAGCGCAATAGACAGCCGTTTTTTGCGGTATAGCGACTTTAAGCATGAATTGATTGATAGCGATAAAGCCAAAATATGCTACACTAACAGGCGTTTTTATTGTTATCAGCTGATTAAATGCCAGCAGATAAACATAGCATTAATAACATTTGCATATATAAATAAATAGTATGAACATCACGCAAGAGATTGCCCCTGACGTTAGTTTTATTTAACGTGAAGCTTTATAGAGCGTATAGAGGCACTTGCAAACGACTTATCATGTGATAGCTTTAATAAAAGCTAGGATAATACAGGCACGGTTATGAGCACAGCATACGACGATATTAAAACCCGACTACAAGGCTCAATGGTCGCCTTGGTAACGCCCATGCACCCTGACGGCACGGTCGATTATAAACGTCTGGCAGACCTCATAGATTGGCAGATTGAGCAGGGCACACATTGCCTCGTCGCTGTCGGTACCACGGGTGAATCAGCGACCTTGTCGATGCAAGAGCACAGCGATGTGATTCGCTATTTTGTCCAGCATGTCAAAGGTCGCGTACCCGTCATTGCTGGTACTGGCGCCAACAATACGATGGAAGCCATCAAGCTGACCCAAGATGCCGCTGATGCGGGTGCAGACTGTGCGCTGTTGGTTGCGCCTTACTATAATAAGCCGCCGCAAGAAGGCTTGTTTCAGCACTATAAAACCATCGCTGAAGCGGTAAAAATACCGCAGATGCTTTATAACGTGCCGGGTCGCACCGTTGTTGATATCGCTCAAGAAACCGTTGAGCGCCTTGCAGATATTGATAATATCGTCGCTATTAAAGACGCTACTGGTTCGGCCGTCCGCGGTGAGCAATTGATTAAAGCCGTTGGTGACAGAATGGTCGTGTTATCGGGTGATGATGGTACCGCGCTTGAGCTTATGAAGTTTGGTGGAAAAGGCAATATTTCGGTGACAGCCAACGTTGCGCCAAAAGCCATGAGTGAAACCTTTAGCGCAGGGCTGCGCGGAGATTTTGACGCCGCTCATAAAGTCCATGACGTGGTTAAGCACTTACACCGCGATTTATTTATCGAATCAAGTCCTATTCCTGTCAAATATGCACTGCATAAAATGGGTATGATAGACAAAGGTATTCGCTTGCCATTGGTATGGTTGGCTGAAAAGCACCATGCAACGATTGATGAAGCCTTAATCCGTGCAAACTTAGTGTAGTTATAGGCAAATAGCTGCGGATAAAATAGCTATACGAAATAACTATGCAAAATAGCTATGCAGAACAGCTATGTGCAGACATAGTTTCCTGCCTACGCAATAAAAAAGCGCCGTTTATCAGATAGTGTAAAAATAAGAACGTTTTGCTAAATAAGTACTAAATCAGCAATCATTGCTAACTTAGAGAGATAATATGATGACAGTATCATCAAACCCTGTAAAAATATTCCCGATGCTAATGACTGTGGTTTTGGGGAGTACGTTCGTATTGAGCGGCTGTCAAGCGACAAAAGAGCTGTTTGGTAAGCGCGATAACGGTAGCCTTGAGTATCAACAAAGCAAAAAACTGGCGCCGCTAGAGCTGCCCGCTGCGCAAGAAACAGCGCCCTTTGTTCCGCTCTATCCTACTCCTAATGTAGGTGCCAATACCTTAAAGTTAGAAAACGAGTCGGGTAAGCAGTATCGGTTGCCAAAACCGCAGCGCGCTGTTGCGGTAACCCAAGCCTCAGAATAGACCTTTTTTTATCCCTACCTATACCGCTGGTTTTTTATGATGTTAAGCAGGTTTGTTCTTTAACCTAGTATAAAGCGCTTAATATAAAACACTTAGCGGTCACTGCGCGTTTTTACCACATAAGCTTGAACGAACAGGAACTCCCGTAATGCAAAAGCAACAACTGCTGTATAAAGGCAAAGCCAAATCTGTTTATGAAACAGAAGACAACGATCTGCTGATTTTACACTTCCGCGATGATACCTCAGCGCTCGACGGTAAGCGTATCGAGCAGCTCGCTCGTAAAGGCGTGGTGAATAACCGCTTTAACGCCTTTGTGATGCAAAAGCTGGCTGACGCTGGTATCGAAACCCATTTTGAAAAGCAATTGTCAGATGATGAAGTGCTGGTCAAGCGTTTGGAGATGATTCCGGTTGAGTGCGTCGTACGTAATTTTGCTGCTGGCAGTTTGGTGCGTCGACTTGGTTTAGAAGAAGGCCAAGCTTTGACGCCGCCTACTTATGAGCTGTTTTATAAAGATGATGCGCTTGGTGATCCAATGGTCAACGAGTCCATCTCTATTTCTCTTGATTGGGCAACCGAGGCTCAGTTGGCAAAAATGAAAGAGCTAAGTCACCAAGTAAACGAAGTGTTAAAAGAGCTGTTTGACGCCGGTGATTTAATACTGGTAGATTTTAAACTCGAGTTTGGCGTGTTCCATGATCGTATCGTTTTAGGTGATGAATTTTCACCGGATGGCTGCCGCATTTGGGATAAGGCGACCAAGAAAAAGCTCGATAAAGACCGTTTCCGTCAATCATTGGGTGATGTGATTGAAGGCTATGAAGAAGTGGCAAAACGTATCGGTGTGCCGTTAAACTAAGCTTATCAAACGCTAAATTTATCGATCCCTTCATAAAAAAACTGAGCCTTGAGCTCAGTTTTTTTATGGGGATAGTTATGTTGAAAATAACTACATTAAAGACAGTTATAGTCAAAATATCCTAAAAACGCTACGGTATTGCTGATATCAATTTTTTGTAGCCTCTGTCTGCGTAGGCACAGCAAGCAAAAAAAATTGATATCAGCAG